>NZ_JACBXD010000052.1 GCF_013870525.1 Amycolatopsis pittospori | reverse complement strand
CGGGTCTTGCCGATCCCCGGCGGCCCGGAGACGAGGACGAGCCCGCCGGAACCCCCGGCGGCGTCCACGATCCGGCCACGCAGGTCCGCCAGCTCGCCTGCCCTGCCCACGAATGGTTCCCGGCTCACGGAAGGAGTATCGCTCCCCGGGGCCGATTCCGTACCGGACTGCGTACTGGCACTGATGTCCCCGGACCGGCGACGGCGCAGAGTCGAGCACGTCCAACGGGAAAGGAAAAGCGCATGTACGCCACCGTCCACCAGTTCCGGCGTTCGCACGCCGACGAATCCGAGGGCTGGGGCCACGCCCTCGCCGCCGAACTCCACCCCGGCACCGGTTCGCCGGGAACCTGCACCCTGGCCCAGGTCGGCGGGCTGTCCGGACTCGTCGTCGCGCTGTGGCACGACCGTGGCTCCGCGCTCGCCGCCGCCGACCGCCGCACCCACGGCACCCTCGACGCCCGCGTGTTCGAGGTCTCCGACGTCGAAGGCGGTGCCGCCGAACCCCGGATCGCGCAGGCGACCTGGTTCGACCGGCCGCTCAGCCAGGCCGCGGCCGACGCCGCCGACTTCGGCGGACGCGAGCGGATCTGGCCCGCCGTCCGGAAACTCGACGGCGTCGGCGGGTTCTACGTCCTGACCGCCGAAGACCGCTCGACGCTCGTGCTCGGGTTCACCGAGTCGATCGAGGCGATGGAGACCGTCCAGAAGACGATCATGAGCACCGAACTGCTGCCCGGGGAGGATCCGGCGCTGCTGCCCGGCCCCGACCGGGTCGACGTGCACCGCGTGCTCCACACGTCCCTGCCCTCGCTCGGCCTGGTGGGTGAGCCGCGATGACCGCCGGGACGTCCTTGCGCACCGGTACCTGGACCGTGCTCGCCGACCGGACCGAGGCCACCTTCACCGTCCGGAACTTCGGTTTCCGCGAAGTCCGCGGCACGATCCCGGTCAGCCTGGGGTCGGTGCGGGTCGACGAAGGCCGCGTCAGCGCCGTCGAAGCCGCGCTCGACCTCGACGGCATCGACACCGGCAACGCCAAACGCGACGCCGACCTGCGCAAACCCGGTCTGCTGGCGATCGACACGCAGCCGGTGCTGACCTTCGCGGCGGACAGCGTCGAAGGCGGCTCCGGCACGTGGTCGGTCGAAGGCACTCTCGGCGCGCGAGGTGAGTCGTGTCCGCTCACGCTGACCGCGACCGGGCCCGAGGACAACGGCGACGGCACCTGGCGGGTTCACGCCAGAGGGGTCTTCGACCGGCAGGCGCTCGGTGTCCGCGCGCCGAGGTTCCTCATCGGCCGGGAGATCACGATCGAGCTCGACGTCGTCCTCACCCCGCCCCGCTGAGCGTCAGGCCCAGGCGGACAGTTCCTTGGCCAGCGCGGACGACCCGCCGGCGGTGCGCAGCGTCGGCGGTCCAGGCCAGCAGTCCTGGTGGTCACCGGTTCGCAGCGTCTCGGCGAACCGGGCCACCAGCCGCGGCTGCGACGCCGCCGTCCGGCCACCGAGGTAAGCGACGACGACGTGGTGGTCGTCGCCCGAATGCGTCGCGACCGCGGCGGACCAGCCGTGCTCCTCGTGCCACAGCAGGTCGACGTCGCGCTCGGGAAAACCGGGAAGACGCCAATTCAGCCGCATACGGGCGGTGACCGGACCGGTGAGGTCCGCCGTGCACGAATCCATCCGTATCCCCAAAGCCGAAGCCACGTCCTCCAGATACGCGTTCAGCCTGGTCATCAGATCCAGACCTGCTTCCGAGGGGGCGGGGGTCGAGGTCGTCACGGTCCTCAGCTTCCTGTCATCTTGAGTCGGCGTGACGGGAATTACCCACCCGGGCGCGGCTTCACACCCTTATTTCGTCACACCCAGGTTTCGGTTCGCTCAAGCCGTGGCTTCGATGACCCGGGACAGCGCCTTGTGCAGCGCCTCCAGCTCGGAGACCTCCATCCCGAGCTTCTCCACGACGCGATACGGGATCTTCTCCGCCTCGGCCCGGAGCGCGCGACCCGATTCCGTCAGCTCGACCGTCAGCAGGCGCTCGTCTTCGGAACGGCGCCGCCGCGTGACGTAACCGATCGTCTCCAGCCGCTTGAGCAGCGGCGAAAGCGTAGCGGGTTCAGCACGCAGGGCGACACTCAGGTCCTTCACCGCCTGCGGTCCCCGCTCCCAGAGCGCCAGCATGACCAGGTACTGCGGATGGGTGAGCCCGTGCGGCTCCAGCAGCGGACGGTAGATCGCGATGACACTGCGCGAAGCGACCGACAGCGCGAAACACACCTGACGCTCCAGCGCGAGCGGGTCCTCGCCCAGATCGATCGCCTTCATCCCCGGCCCTTCCGAACTCATGCCGCGATCCTAGCGGTGGCGTCGACAACACTAATGATTAGCACGCTAACCATTAGTGTACTGTCGCAGACGTCGAAGGAAAGGAGTCGCCCGATGCCCCGCAAGCGCCCGGACGCGATCCGCTGGCTGTGGTACTCGCTCGGCGGCAGGCTGCCCGAGCGCTACCACGACTGGATCCTCCACGACGCGACCGCCGGAAGCTGGCGCTGGCGGCACGTCGCCCGCAGCACGGTGATGATCGGGCCGCTCTGCGCGGTCTGGCTGCTCCTGCCCGGACCACTCCCCCTGCGGCTCGCGATCGTGCTGATGGCCGCGCTCGTCGCGTACTTCTATTCGACGGCGTACATGGAGGAGAGCATCGAGCACCGGCTCGCCAAGCACGGCTTCGAACCGGGCACCGGCCGCCGCATCCGCGCCGAAGCCACCGCGATCGCCGAGGCCGAGGTGACCGAGCGGTATCTCGCGCGCTATCGCGATCAGCCGGAATCCTGACCGGGTGCTCCCGGACGGCTTGCTTCCGGGCGGCTGCTTCGGATGTTGCGAAAGCCACTTTCGCAACGTTGGAGGTTGCGAAAGTGGCTTTCGCAACGTCCGGAAGTTATCCACAGTGGGGCTGATGTGGCGAGTTGTCCACAGGTCGGCGAAAAGGGGCTGGCGACCGACGGGGTGAGCGGCTGACGATCGTGGGGTGAAAACCGGAGACTGGGCCCGCGATCCCGAAGGGCTCTACAAACACAGCCGGGGTGGCGTGATCACCGTCGCCCGGCTCGGCGAACTCGGCGTTCCGTCGATGACGTGCTATCGGCGTTGCAGGCCGGGGAAGCCATGGCGACGCCTGCTGCCGGGCGTGGTGCTGTTGCACTCCGGCGAGCCGACGCGACGGCACTTGGTCGACGCCGCCCTCCTGTACGCCGGGCCGGATGCCGTGGTGACGGGAGCGGCAGCCTGTCGCCGGCAGGGGTTGCGAGCCTTGCCGGACCATCCGTTCCGTGTCCACCTTCTCGTGCCCCTTGAACACAAGATCTCCGGGTCGGGCCACGTGATCGTCGAACGGACGACCCGGATGCCGCAACCGATCGTCCACGATGGGATACCGCTGGCACCGTTGGTTCGAGGGGTTCTCGACGAATGCCGTCGCCTTGGCTCGCGACAGGCCGTCGCGGCCTTGCTCACCGAAGTGGTTCAGCGTGGCGTGGGTCTCCCGGAGTTGTTCGCCGAACTCGATGCCGGGAGTAGCCGTGGCACCGCGATCCCGCGTCAGGTGTTGCACCGGATCGCGGACGGGGCGCGGTCGGTCGCGGAGGTGGACGCGATGAGGGTCTGGCGCCTGAGCGGCTTGCCCGAGCCTCTGTGGAATCACGAATTGCGTGATGAATCCGGTGAGTACATCGCGACTTCCGATGGCTATTTCGTGGCAGCCCAGCTGGCCTGGGAGATCGATTCCTACGATTTTCACTTCGGCGAGCAACAGTACGCCGCGACAGTGGCGCGGAACGCCAGGTACGCGGCAGCGGGTATCGCGGTCCTGCAGACCTTGCCCAGCCGACTGCGAACGGAACCGAAGCAGGTGGCCGCCGAACTCGCCGCGGCTCACCGAGCCGCCGTTGCTCGACGCCGAGCTGCCTGATCGCCGCACGTTGCGAAAGCCACTTTCGCAACGTTGAAGGTTGCGAAAGTGGCTTTCGCAACACCGCAACACCGCGACGGCCGCCGATCGCACAGACCCCCGGCCCCTGATCCCGTCCGGCTAGAGTGCGCGGTGATGAGACGCAAGCTCCGCCCGCCGCTTCCGCCCCGGCACGGGCTCGATCCCGCGAGGCTGAAGATGCCCGCCGAGGGACCGTGGACGACGTTGCGGGAGCACCTCGTCGAACGGCTCCCCCGGGTCGCTCCCGAGCGGATCGAGGAGATGCTCCGCGAGGAGCGCATCGTCGGGCTCGACGGACCGCTGGGCGTCGACGCGCCGTTCGTGCCGGACTCGTTCATCTGGTTCCACCGCGATCTGCCCGACGAGGTGGACGTCCCGTTCGACGTCTCCGTCGTGCACCGTGACGAGCACATCCTGATCGCCGACAAGCCGCATTTCCTCGCGACGATCCCGCGTGGGCAGCACATCCTGCAGACCGCGCTGGTCCGCCTCCGCCGCGAGTTCGACCTCCCGCGACTCAGTCCCGCGCACCGGCTCGACCGGGTCACCGCCGGGCTCATCCTGTTCGTGATCACCCCCGAACACCGCGGCAAGTACCAGACGATGTTCCGGGATCGCTTGGTACACAAGGAATACGAGGCGATCGCGCGGTACGATCCGGACGTCGGGATGCCGCGCGAGATCAGCAGCCGCATCGTCAAGGAACGCGGGGTCATCGCCGCACAGGAGGTCGACGGGCCGCCCAACGCGGAGACCCGGGTCGAGCTCATCGAGCACCGCGACGGCCTCGGCCGCTACCGCCTGCTCCCCGCGACCGGCCGCACCCACCAGCTCAGGCTGCACATGAGCGGGCTCGGATTGCCGATCCTCGGCGACGACTTCTACCCCGAGCTGACCGAAACCCCGCTCGACGACTTCACCGAACCTCTGCAGTTGCTGGCCAAGGTCCTCGAGTTCACCGACCCGCTCACCCACGAACGCCGCCGTTTCGAGAGCGGGCAGACCCTCACGGCGTGGACGGACCTCGACGCTTGGCGCCGAGGTCCGTGACACCGGCTCCTCGCCCAAGTCCGTGAAAGCCTCCTTCCCTACGCTCAAGGTAGGGAAGGAGGCCTTCACGGCAGGCCAGGTGGGCTCACTTACGCCAGAACTTGACCCCACTCCACGTCACCTTCACCGGTCCGGCGCCACTGGCCGTCCGGTAGGCCCCGAACTTGTCGTAGTAGCTGCCACTGCTGCTGCTCACGGTCTGCTTCAGTGAGCCGTTGATGTAGACCTTGTGCGTGCTCCCGACCTGATGGACGGTGTTGACCCGCACCGACGTCCCGACGGTCGCCCCGCTGCCCAGGGTCTCCCCGCCGTGGACGGCGTAGAGCCGGCCGCCGCGTTCGACCGCGAGCATGAAGTACGGTCCGGCGCTCGGCGCGTCGCGGAAGGTCTGTTTCAGACTGATCCGGGTGCCCGCCATGCTGGTGATCCGGAACGAGCCCTCGAACTGCCGGGTTCCGCCGGTGTAGGTCACGTAGCGGCGCTCCGCCCGCTGGTCACCGCTGCCGGTGGAACAGGTCAGCTCGAAGTTGAGCCCGTCCACGGTGCCGCATCCGCGTTCCTGGACGTTGAACGAAGGACTCTCCGCCGTCCACGGCCCCGTTCCGACCTGCGCGCTCGCCGGCAGCGCCGACGCCATCAGGCCGAGGACGGCCGCCGCGATCACCCCGCCGGTCCGAAGTCGTCTCCGCATCCTGCCTCCTGCACACTCAGGGCGGCGGTGGTCCAGACCAGGACCAGATTGCGACTGTACGAGCACGAACCGTCATCGGACAAGGAGCCGGCGCCTCATCCTCCCGCTGACCGGGTAACGACGATGAACTTCTTCCTGCGGGCCCTCGAAAACGACTCCGCGCGGTCAGCGAGGATCCCGGTAGAACGCGCCGAGTTCCGGAGCCAGCCGCTCGGGCGGAACGTTGTGGAACTCGCCCTCCAGTTCGACATGCCGCGCGCCCGGGACCGCCTTCGCGGTGACCGCGGCCGCCGTCTTCAGCCAGTCCGTGCTGCCGTTGCTGTTCACCACGAGCGTCGGCGCCGTGATCGAGGCCAAGCGTTCCGCCGGGACCTGGGAGTCACCCATGACGCGGGCGTCGTAGACCAGCGTGGGGGCGAACGACCGGAGTTCGGCCCACATCGGCGTCGCCTTCGCTTCGGCGACGGCCTCCGCCGGCGACCCGACCGCGGACATCATGAACAGTGCGACGGCGTCGTCCCAGCGGTCCGCCGCGACGAGGTCGCGCATCTCGTCGGCGTATCCCTCGGGCACCTCTTCGACCTCGCCGCGATACGGGGGTTCGAAGACCGACAGCCGAGCCATCGGCACCCCGCTCGCCGCGGCGAGCAAAGCGAGCGCTCCGCCCGAAGAGATGCCGTGCACGATCACGGGTTCGCCGAGCGAGGCGACCACGGCGGCGAGGTCCTCGATCTCGCGCTCGACGGCGTAGGGCAGGTTGTCGCCACTGTCGCCCCGTCCGCGCCGGTCGTAGGTCACCACGGAGTACTCCGCCGTCAGCGCGGCGACCAGCGGTTCGTCGCCATGACGGTCGTTGCTCGCGCCCGCGACGATCACCACGACCGGACCCGCGCCCCGGCGCTCGACCACGATCGGCGTGCCGTCGGCGGAGATGATTGTGTCGATCATGCGACCCATCGTGCCGGGTGACGGCGTCCGGCGCAGGTCAATATTGGAATCGAACACGCGTTCGACAAATGGGCATCGCGGGGGTAGATTCGGTTGCCATGACCCCCGCGCTCCAAGCCTCGCTTTTCGACGAGTGCACCACCCTCGGGCTGGGCTCCCTCGGCGCGCTCCGGCGCACCGAGCTGACCCGTGGCGCCTGGATCGACGTGCTCCCGGGCTGGCTCACCGGCGCGGACGAACTGTTCACGCGCCTCGCCGAAGACGTGCCGTGGCATGCCGAACGACGGCAGATGTACGACCGCGTCGTCGCCGTCCCCCGGCTGCTGAGCTACTACCGCGACGGCATGCCGCTCCCCCACCCGCTCCTCACCGAAGCCAGGGAGACGCTCTCCGCGCACTACGCGGACGAGCTCGGCGAACCGTTCGTGACGTCCGGCCTCTGCTACTACCGGGACGGGCGGGACAGCGTCGCCTGGCACGGCGACGACACCGGCCGCTCGCGCACCGAGGACACCATGGTCGCGATCGTCTCGGTCGGCGCGGCCCGCCAGCTCGCCCTGCGCCCACGCGGCGGCGGCGAGACGATCCGGCACGCCCTCGGCCACGGCGACCTGATCGTCATGGGCGGCAGCTGCCAGCGGACCTGGGAGCACGCCATCCCCAAGACGGCCAAGCCGGTCGGGCCGAGGATCAGCATCCAGTTCCGGCCGAGAGGAGTCGCCTGAGACTCAGTCCAGCAGCACGGGCAACGCTTCGACGCCGTAGACGATCGAGACCTTCCGGAACTCCAGCTCGTCCGGTTCGATCGCGAGCCGCATCTCCGGGAACCGGCGCACCAGCGCGGGATAGGCGGTGCGCAGCTCCATCCGGGCGAGTTCGGCGCCGATGCACCGGTGGATGCCCCAGCCGAAGGCGAGATGCGACGTCGGCTCGCGGGTCGCGTCGAACTTCTCCATGTCCTCGCCGAGAACACCGTCACGGTTGGCGACGCTGAGCGAGACGAGCACGATGTCGCCCTTCGCGATCCGGACGCCGGCGACCTCCATGTCCTCCTTGGCGAACCGGGGGAAGGCCATCTGCACGACGGTCAGGTACCGCAGCAGTTCCTCGACGAACTTGTGGACGGCGTCGTCGTCGCCGCGGACGGTTTCGAACAGCTCGCGGTCCTTCAGCAACACGAGCGCGCCGAGCGCGAGCATGCTCGCCGTGGTCTCCAGCCCGCCGGTGAGCACGCCGTCCGCGAGGCCCGCCAGCTCGCGGTCGTCGATCTCGTCGCCGTGCTCCTTGATGAGCATGCCGAGCAGCCCGTCGCCCGGGTTCTCGCGCTGTTTCTTGACGATGTCGTCCAGATAGGACAGCGACTCGGTCATCGCACCGAGTGACGCGCCCGCGCCACCGAAGAGGTCGAAGCGCGCGGTGCTCAGCCGCTGGAAGTCGTCGCGGTCCTCGTACGGGACGCCCAGCAGCTCGCAGATCGTCAGCGACGGGATCGGCAGCGCGAAGGCCTCCCAGAGGTCGACGGGGCCGTCCGCCTTCTCCATCGCGTCGAGCTGGTCGGCGACGATCTCGTCGATCCGCGGCGTCAGCCGTGAAAGCCTCCGCATGGTGAACTCCGGCGTGAGCAGCCGCCGCAGCCTGGTGTGCACCGGAGGGTCGGCGAACCCGAGTCCGCCGGGGTTCTGGTCCTCGGTCACGCCCGCGCTGCCGACCAGGTTCGTGAAGTCGCTGCTGAACTCGGTCACCTTGCCGAGGACGGCCTTGGCCTCGTCGTAGCCGGTGACCAGCCAGCCGTTCATGCCGAACGGCAGATCCAGTTCGCTGATCGGCTCCTCGGCGCGGATCCGGCCCAGTTCCGGGACCGGGTCGAGACCGTCGCGCCTGAGCGGCGTCAGGAGGTTGTCCGGGATGAGGGACATCTTGGACAGGTCGAAGCCGTTCTTCTGCTGACGCGCGAGGTAGCGGCGGCCGATCCATGCCAGCACGCGCGAGCGAATGCTCCCCATATCTCGCACACTACTCCAGCCGCGTAGTACCTGACCTGGCACAACAGGCCGTGTTCGCCCGGCAGGGCAAGAATTTCGGCGTTCGTTCACCCGCCGTCCGACTCGATTCGTCACGTCCAGAAAGTCGGGTTCGGGCGGTGCGGGGTTCCCGGCGAGCGGGAGACGTCGATCACGAAGAGTGTTCGCGACCCGCGAGTAACGCCTGACATCCGGCGCGCGTCGTGAGATTGTCGGACCCAACTGGGAGGATTCGGGCATGTCAGCCGCGCTCATCGGACGTGACCATCCCGCGCGAATACTCCGCGCGGAGATCGGCCGCGCCGCCGAAAGCCACGGCGGGCTGGTGCTGGTCACCGGCGAGGCCGGGATCGGCAAGACCACGCTCGTCACCGGCGCCGCCGAAGAGGCGAAGCGTCTCGGCGCCCTGGTGCTCAACGGGTCCTGCTGGGACTCCGCCAGCGCACCGGGGTACTGGCCGTGGACGCAGGTGGTGCGCGGGCTGCGGCGTTCGGTCGAGCCGGGCCGGTGGACCGCGATGGCCGACAGCGAACTGGACGTCCTGCTCGGCGAGGCACGCGGCGACGGAGCGGCGGACGGCTTCCGCCTCTACGACGCGGTGACGAGCGCGCTGGTGGCCGCTTCCCAGGAACGGCCGGTCGTGGTGGTGCTCGACGACCTGCACTGGGCCGACACCGCGTCGTTGCGGCTGCTCGAATTCGCCGCGCAGCACACCTGGTTCGAACGGCTGCTGCTGATCGGCACCTACCGGGACGTCGAGGTCGAGACGACCGATCACCCGCTTCGCTCGCTCATACTGCCTCTGCTCGCGAAGGCCACTTCGGTCACGCTCACCGGTCTCGAACCGGACGAGGTCGGCGCGCTCATGGCGAGGACGGCGGGCGCGGAACCGGACGGTGACCTCGTCGCCGAAGTCCATCGCCGCACCGGCGGCAACCCGTTCTTCGTCGAGCAGACGGCGCGGCTTTGGCACAGCGGCGGTTCCGCCGAGACGATCGCGCCCGGGGTCGCCGACGCCCTGCAGCGACGGCTTTCCCTGCTCCCCCAACCGGTTCTCGATCTGCTGACCACCGCGGCCGTACTCGGCCGGGAGTTCCACCGCAGACTGCTCGCGGGGGTGGCGTCGGCGCCGGTGCCGCAGGTGGACAGGCTGCTCGACCAGGCGGTCGCCGCCCGGCTGGTCGCGGTGCACGGGCAGGGCCGGTTCGCGTTCGCCCACGACCTGGTCCGCGAGACGCTGTACGCGAGCCTGTCCGAATCGGAACGGGAGAAACTGCACTCCGCGGTCGTCGCGGCGGTCCGCGGTATGCCGAAGTCACCGGACCGGATCTTCCCCGCGGACCTGGCCCGGCACGCGCTGCTCGCCGGCCGGGAACTCGATCCGGACCAGGCCGTCGATCTGTTGCTGGCCGCGGCGGTCGACGCCACCGGGCGGATGGCGACCGAGGAGACCGCGACGCACTATCGCCGGGCGATGGACGTTGCCGCGGATCCCCGGCGGCGGGCGGTCATCGCGCTCGAACTGGGCGCGCAGCTGAACCGCCACCACGAGACCGAGGAGGGCAGGCAGGTACTGGACGAGGTCACCGCGGTCATCCGCGCTCTCGACGAGGACGATCTGCTCGCCCGGCTCGCGTTGACCCTGACCCGGACCGATCACAAGGGCCTGCGCGCCGCGGAGACCGCCGCATTGCTCACCGAAGCTCACCGGCGGCTGTGCGGCGGCAAACCGGGCGACGAGATCTCCGTCGACCGGATGACCCAGGAACTGACCGCGACGATCACCATGTCGGCCCGCGACGACCACGACGATTCCGCCCTGATGTTCGGGTTGTGGGCCCGGCACGACGCGATCTGGGGCCCCGGCAGCGCCGAGGAACGCGAAAGGCTCACCGACGAGTTGATCGTGGTCGGCCGCCGCACGGACAACGCGGAACTGGTGCACTACGCGTCGTCGTTCAAATGGGTCGCGCTGCTGGAGCAGGGCGACCCCCGCTACCTCGACCAGTACCGGGATTTCATCGCCATGTCCGGTGACGGCCAGGTCCCGAGTTCCCATCTGGCCTCGATGATCGATCAGAGCATCATCGCCACGGTCCAAGGCCGGTTCGCCGAGGCCGAAGCCTTTCTCCAGCAGGCGTTGCAGGGGCACGAGGGCCACCACGAACACCCGCACTTCGGCGACATGACCCGGCAGCAGCGGTGGATGCGCTGGTGTCTCGAAGGTCGTTACGAGGACCTCGCCAAGCTGCACCGCGAGGTGGCGAGGGAGGGCTTCACCTACGGCAGGATCATGGAGGCGATCACCGCCGCGGAGCGGGAAGACGCCGAGGAAGCCGTGCGGCTCACCGATCTGGTGGCCGAGGCGAAGCCCTATCCCCGCGAGCTGCAGCTGCTGTGGCTCCGCTGCCAGGCGCAGACCGCCGCGGTGTCGGCCGATCCCGCGCGCTGCGAAGCGGCACGTGCGGCGCTCGCGCCCTACAGCGGACAATGGGTGATCGCGTTGTTCGGATGCGACATCAGCGGGCCCGTCGATCTCTGGCTGGGCAGGCTGGACCTGGCTCAGGAGCGCTGGAACGACGCCATCGAGCGACTCACCGCGGCGGTGCGTTCCGCGGACCGCCTGCACGCCACGCCCTGGGCGGTCGAAGCCAGGTCCCAGCTCGCGAAGGCGCTTCTCGGGCGGAATCTCGAAGGAGACGTGGCCACGGTGACGGCCCTGCTGTCCGATTTGGACAGAGAAGCCGCCGAACTCGGGATGCGGCAGATCCCGGCCCGCGTCGCGGAGATCCGGAAACGCCTGCGGGGTCCGGTGGTGCCGTCGGCGGAGTTCCGCCGCGTCGACGCCGTGTGGACCCTGCACTTCGACGGCGTCACCACCCGCCTGCCCGACTCGAAAGGCTTGCGGGATCTGCATTTCCTGCTCGGCAGGCCGGGTTCGGAGGTGACGGCCGTGCGACTGCTCGACCCCGCGGGCGGCGAGGTGGTCGTCGCCGCCAAGAGCCTCGGCGGAGACGCCGTCCTGGACGACGAGGCGAAGGCCCGCTATCGCGCACGGCTCGACGAACTCGACGAACTGATCGACACCGCGACCGACCTGGGCCAGGACGAACGGGCCGCGGCACTGGATCGCGAGCGGGACACGCTCCTCTCGGAACTGAGGTCCGCCGCCGGGCTCGGCGGCCGAACCCGGCGGCTCGGCGACGAGGCCGAACGCGCCCGCAAGACGGTGACCGCCCGGATCCGGGACACCCTGCGCAAACTCGACGAGCAACATCCGGCGCTGGCCGCGCATCTTCGCGCGTCGGTCACCACCGGGTCGTCGTGCCGGTACTCGCCCGACGACAAGGTCCCCTGGCGGCTGTGAGCCACCAGGGGACCATGTCACCCCCGGATCATTTCCTGTTGTAGAGCCGCATCGTCAACGTGCCGAACACGGCGAGGATTACGCCGCCGACGATGAGCACCCAGGTGATCTCGCCACCGTCCCAGTTGCCGTCCATCATCGATCGGACCGCCGCGACCACATGGGTCACCGGGTTGACGTCGACGAAGGCCTGCAACCAACTCGGCATCGTCTCCGGGTTGACGTAGATGTTGCTGAGGAAGGTCAGCGGGAACAGCACCATCATGCTGACCCCCATCACCGACTTCTCGCTCCGCAGCAGCAGCCCGAACATCGTCCAGATCCACGAGAACGCGAACGAGAACGCCAGCAGCAGGAGGATCGCCGCGGCCACGCCGCCGACCCCGCCGCCAGGGCGGAAGCCCATGATCAGGCCGACACCAAGGATCACCAGCGACGCGATGAGGTAGCGCAGCATGTCGCCGAGCAGGTAGCCGACCATCGCCGACGGCCGCCAGATCGGCAGCGTGCGGAACCGGTCGAACACACCCTTCTCGATGTCGGTGTTGACCGCGAGCCCGGTGTACATGGTGATCATCAGGATGCTGCTCGCCATGATGCCCGGGAGCACGAACTGCAGGTACTCCGTCGGGGAGCCGGACAGCGCGCCACCGAACAGGTAAGTGAACATCAGCGTCATCATGATCGGGAACGCCGTGACGTCGAACATCTGCTCCGGCACGTGCTTGATCTTCAGCATCGCGCGCCACCCGAAGGTGACCGAAGCCGACAACGCGCTCGGGCGCCGCGGGCGATTCTTCGAGATCAGGATCGCGGCGAGGTCTTCGGGCTTCGGTGCCGCGAGGACGGGTTCGTTCTCTTTGACGGTTGTGGTGCTCAAGCTGCTTCCTCCTCGATGGCGCGCGCGTCCGCGATCGGGTCGCCAGGGCGCGTCTTGGAAACAAAGTTCCTGTTCGTCGGATAGGGCGCCCTGCCGCCCCGATAGCGGGGCGTTGCCGAAGCGCGCTCTGTGGTCACCGGCCATCCGGCCACCCGGCCGAACTCCGTGTTCATGCCGCACTTTCCTCGGGCGTGGCGGTGCGATCGGTCAGGGCCAGGAAGACCTCGTCGAGGCTCGGCTGGCCGAGGGAGAAGGTGTCGACGACGACGCCCGCGCGGGCGAGTTCGGCGAGGGCTCGCGCGGCGTGCTCGGCGGCGCCCTGTTCGGTGCTGTCGCCCGAAAGCCGGGCGGTCAGCGCGAGCGGGTCCGGTTCGAGCTGCACCTGCGCCCCGAGGATCCGGGTCAGCAGCGCCTCGGCTTCGGGCCGCTGGTCGGCCTCACGCAGCCGGACGTGGACGGCGCCCGCGCCGACCGACGCCTTCAGCTGCCCCTTGGTGCCTTCGGCGATGACCTTGCCGCTGTCGATGACCGCGATCCGGGACGCCAGCTGATCGGCTTCGTCGAGGTACTGCGTGGTCAGCAGGACGGTGGTGCCGTGCTGGACGATGGCGCGCACGATGTCCCAGACCTGGTTGCGGCTGCGGGGATCGAGCCCGGTCGTGGGCTCGTCGAGGAAGAGCACGTCCGGGGTGTTGAGGATGCTCGCGGCGATGTCGATCCGCCGCCGCATCCCGCCGGAGTAGTTCTTCACCTGCCGTCCCGCGGCCTCGGTCAGGCCGAACGCAGCCAGCAGTTCCGCCGCCCGCTCCCGCGCGGCCGGTTTGCGGTGCCCGGTCAGCCTGCCGATCAGCATCAGGTTCTCGGTTCCGGTCAGTTCCTCGTCGACCGAGGCGTACTGCCCGGTCAGGCTCACCATGGTCCGGACGGCGTCGGCGTCGCGGACGACGTCCTTGCCGAAGATCCGTGCCTCGCCGCTGTCGGGGCGGAGCAGGGTCGCGAGCATCTTCACCGCGGTGGTCTTGCCGGCGCCGTTCGGTCCGAGGACGCCGTACACGGAGCCCGCGGGGACCTTCAGATCGATCCCGTCGACCGCCCGGTTCTTCCCGAACACCTTGACCAGCCCCGAGGCTTCGATGGCCAGTTCACTCATTTTCCTTGTTCCTTTCAGAAGTTTCAGCAGACGTACGGGCGGGCGGTGCGTGCTTCGCGCAGGGCGAGGCCCCACCAGACGAGTTCGTCGATCAGGGTCGTCGCGGACTGTCCCTGGCCGTCGGCGTCGAAGGGGGTCCCGTCGCGGGCGAAAGTCCCGTCGAGGAGGTTGAAGGCGACCGTGTCCCGCATCGTCACGGTGTGCAGTTCGGTGAAGATCGTGCGCAGCTGCTCCACCGCGTAGAGGCCCTGCGACCGGTAGCCGTAGGAGACGAAACCGACCGGCTTCGCTCGCCACTCGTCGTAGGCGCAGTCGATCGCCTGCTTGAGCGACGCCGGGAAGCTGCGGTTGTACTCCGGGGTCACGACGACGAACGCCTCGGCGTCGTCCACCCTGGCTGCGAATCGCTTCATATCCGGCGTCGCCTGCTCCGGCAGCCCGGCCGGCAGGTCGAAGTCGACCAGGTCCAGGACGTCGAGGACGACGTCGTCCCTGGCTTCCGCGCGGCCGGTGAACCACTTCCCGACGGCGTCCCCCACCCGCCCCTCACGAGTGCTGCCGATGATCACCGCGACCCGCAGCGGGCTCTTGTTCATCTCCGACCTCCTCTCGCCTCACCCCTCAGGCGCGAGAAAGCCGCCGGGCCTTCGCTAGATCGGATCTAGCGAAGGCCCGGCGGCTTCGGTCCGTGATCGCGCTCAGGCGTCCAGCGCGATGGCGATCGCCCCCAGCAGGGAGGCGTCCTGGTCGAATTTCGCCGAGACCAGTTCCGGCGGGAACGGGACGGCCTGCGCGAGCCGTTCCCGCAGCGCGGGCAGGAGGACGTCGGCCGACCGCACCAGTCCCCCGCCCACGGCGATCCGCCGCGGGTCGAGCGAGATCG
This sequence comes from Amycolatopsis pittospori, assembly GCF_013870525.1. Lineage (GTDB taxonomy): Bacteria > Actinomycetota > Actinomycetes > Mycobacteriales > Pseudonocardiaceae > Amycolatopsis > Amycolatopsis pittospori. The sequence goes on along the minus strand of NZ_JACBXD010000052.1, from coordinate 41,161 downwards.
CGAGGTTCGCGACGTGCATCGAAAGCTCGTCGAGCGCGGCCGTGACCAGTTCCTTGGCCTGTGCGTTCTCCCTGGCGAGGCCGAACAGCTCGCCCGCGGTTACCGGGCGGCCGAGCAGCACACTCGCCCGGCCGCCCAGCCCACGCCCACCGACGGCTTCCTCCAGCGGCGCCGCTCCGCTGGCGAACCCGTCGGTGTCCTGCGGCGAGAGGAGGTTGTACCCGATCTCTCCCGCAGCGCCATTCGCGCCGGCCAGCAGCCGGCCGCCGACCAGGACCGCCGCCGCGATCCCGGTCCCCAGCGAGAGGAACACCGCCGGATCGGTGTCCGCCAGCGCTCCCCACCGCCATTCCGCGAGCGCCGCCGCCTTGGCGTCGGTGCCCACCGAGATCGGGACGCCGCCGAACTCTTCGGCGATCAGTTCCCGCAGCCGCAGTTGCTCCCAGCCCGGCACGTTGGGGGCCAGCAGGATGCGGTCCTCCAGCACGATGCCGGGGCTCACGACGCCGATCGCGGCGAGGTCGTCGGCGGCGCCTTCGTCGGCGAGCAGTTTCCGGGCGGCGGCGAGCGCGCGGCTCACCACCTGTTCGGCGCCCGCCTGCGCGTCGGTTTCGAGCCGCCGGGTGACCAGCAGGCTCCCGGCTCTGTCGGCCAGCCCGATCGCGACCTTCGTACCACCGAAGTCGATCCCCAGGATCAGCTCTTCCCCCGTCACTTCCCGGTCCCCTCTGCCGCCCCTGCGAACGATTCCTGAATCCCCTTGGGCCCGAACGGCCACACGCGTTCCGCCTTCGCGTAGGCGAGGAACGCGGCCACGCCGAGCGCGATCCACCCCACCGAAAGCCCGATCGAGAGCCACGTGGCGGAGAAGTAGATGTAGACCCAGCCGAGCAGCGCGATGATCGTCGGGATCGGGTAGAGCCACTGGCGGTACGGGCGGTCCAGCTCGGGCCGCCGTCGGCGCAGCACCACGATCGCCGCGACCTGCGCGAGCGACTGGACGATCACCAGCACCGTCACCGCCGCGTTGATCACCGCGGTGAGGGTGAACAGCGACCCGATCGCGGCGATGAGCCCCATCGTGAGGACACCGGCGGTCGGCAGATTGAGTTTCGGGTGCAGTTCGGCGAACACCGGCAGGAACACCTTGTCGCGTGCGGCCTCGAACGGGACACGCGAGCCGCCGAGCAGGCCGGCGAACACCGAGCCGACCGCGGCGATCACGATGAACACGGTGATGACCTTGGCCGCGCCCGTGCCCCACGCCTGTTCCAGCACGGTGGAGGCGACCGATGTCGCGTTCTTCAGTTCTTCCAGCGGGATCGAGCCGAGCACCCCGAGCTGCAACAGGAAGTACAGGCTCATGATGCCGAGGATCGAGAAGATGATCGACCGCGGCAGCGTCCGGCCCGGGTCGCGGACCTCGCCGCCGAGGTAGGCGCTGGTGTTGTAGCCGAGGTAGTCGTAGATCGCGATGATCAGGCCCGCGCCGAGCCCGGCCCAGAAGGCTCCGCCGCCGAACGAGAACGCGCCCGGCGTGAAGGCGAACGCTTGCGCGCCGTCGAAATGCGTGAAAGCGGCGACGATCACCGAAAGCGCCGCGAAGAGCATGATCGCGAACAGGACCGTGGTCAGCTTCCCGATCTCGCCGATCCGCCGGAACAGCGCCAGTACCACGAGCACGATGACACCGAGCCCGATGACCTTGCCGAGCGCGGTGGTCCCGCCCTCGTCCGCCACCCCCGGGATCAGGTACCCGAGGTACTGGACGAGGCCGATGATGCCGGTGGACATGATCAGCGGGATGAACAGCACCGCGCTCCAGGCGAACAGGAACGGCATGAGCCTGCCGGTGCGGAAGCCGAAGGCCTCGCGCAGGTAGACGTAGGTGCCGCCGGCACCGGGGAGGGCGGCGCCGAGCTCGGCCCAGATCAGGCCGTCGGCGAGGGCGATGATCGCGCCGATGAGCCAGCCGAACATGGCCTGCGGGCCGCCGAGGGTCGCCACCATCGCGGGGATGGTGACGAACGGGCCGATCCCGCACATCTGGGTCATGTTGATGGCGGTCGCCTGCAGCGGCCCGATCTTCCGCTCGAGCCCCGGCTGCGGGGGTGAACTCAAAACGCGCCTCCCTGTTAGTTAGTAAAGTTTCTTAACATAATTTCGAGCGTGTCGGAAGCCCGGTCCGGAAAGTTGTCGCGCTCCGGTCCGCCCGGAACTGCCCTAAAGGGCGGAATCAGCGAAATACCCCCGAACGGACCAAGCCGGGACGTATCAGGGAGCCCTCGTTCCGCGTCCTTACCCAGAAGGGCGTCTTCCAGGGACGGTGAGGTCCATGAAACGGCTGTTCAGCGCGGCGATGGCGATCGCCGCTCTCGGGTTCACGGCGGGCTGCGGCGGGGCTTCCCGTCCCCGGGACACCGCACCGGGCGATTCGACCGCGGACAGCGGGGTGACGACGGAGACCGCGCCGACGGCGTCCTCCTCGTCGTCCCCACCCGCCAAGGGTGGTGGCCGCACCGAGGATCCCGCTCCGCCCGGTGTGCCCGGCAGCCCGATCGTCTACGACCACACCCGGCTCGGCGCCTCTCCCCCGATCGCCAAATCGGATATCGAAGGCGACATCAGGAAGGCCTGCGGGGCGGACCTGTGCGGCGTCAAGGTCGTGATCACCGGCTCCGGCGAGTGCGTCAGCAGCATCACGCGTTCGCCGGTCGAACCCGGCGGGACCGTCACGATCAAGGCCGTCGAGTGCAAACCCGAGGTCACCGAGGAGACCACGACGTCGGAAAGCCCGGCTTCGACCAGCGAGCAACCCACAGAGACCACGTCCGGATGACCGTGCGGCGCGGGCTGCGCAGGCCCGAAGCGAAGGCGCCCGAACCTGATCCGGGGCCTCCGCAGGCGCTCAAGCTGGTCGGCACGGTGCTGGCCAACACGACCCTGCTCACCGCGCTGCTCTACTTCTTCGGATTCGTCGACACGCAGGTGTTCTTCGCGTACTTCCGCGTGCACTACACGCTGCTGGGGCAGACGCCGGACGAGATCTTCGCGCGCGGCGTCGACGGCGTGCTCCTGCCGCTCGCCGGGACCGCGGGCACGGTGCTCGGCTTCCTGATCGCCGTCCGGATCCTGCGCCTCCGCCTCACCGAGAACGGCTGGGCCCGGCTGCTCCGGATCTGCACCCCGATCGCGGCCGGGCTGGGTGCCGCGCTGATCGTCGCGACCGTGCTGATCGCGCTGAACCCGGTGCCGTTCCGCGACCGGCCGGGGCTACCCGGACTCGGGTTCGCGCTCGGCGTGCTGATGTTGCTGTTCGCCTGGCGTCAGTGGGATTCGGCGCCACGATCGAGCCTGCTGGAACTCGTCCTGGGCTACGTCCTGGTCAGCATCGGGTTGTTCTGGGCGGTCAGCGACTATTCCGCCGCCGTCGGCACTCGGCGCGGTTTCGAGGTCGCGGCGCAGATCGCCGTCCGGCCCGCCGCGACGATCTACAGCGCCGAAAGCCTCAACCTCACCGCCGCCGGCGTCCTGCAGGTGAAATGCGCGGATCCCGACGCCGCGTACAAATACCGGTACACCGGACTGAAACTGTTGCTGCAGTCCGGTGGCCAGTACGTGTTCGTACCGTCGAACTGGCGGGCGGGCAACGGCGTCGCGTTCGTGCTCCCGAAGACCGAGAAGCTACGGCTCGAATTCGGCCCGGCCCGGTCGGCGCCGCCCTCCGGTTGTTAGCCCAGACGGCGCGCCAGCCACTCGGTGACCGCGTCGTCGACGACCTTGGCGATCGGCAGTTGCGGCGCGGGTTCGATACCCGGGTCTTCGGCCAGCGGATGCGCCAGCCCGGCGACACGGCTCAGGCGGACGTCGTCCGGTGTGGCGTACTGCCCGCGCAAGGCGGAAACGAGCTCGTCCGCGTCCTCGCGGAACGAGGGGAAATCCTCCGCGCCGCTGACGACCAGAAGCGGAACCTGCGTTTCCCTGGCCGAGATTTCACCCGATCGTGCGACGAAGTCGAGCTGATCCGCCGCCTGGTTCGCCTCGTCGTTCCAGGAATACGGCTGCTCCAGCATGTTTTCGACCAAGCCGACCAGCGACCGCGCCCGGACGGCCGGATTGACCAGCGCCGCGGCACGCACCGGGATCTCCCGGGTGGCCAGGATCGTCAAGGCCACCGCACCACCGAGGGAACCGCCGACGACGGCCATTCGCGAAGTGTCGAAACCAAGGCGTTCCCGCAGTTCAGCGAGGGCGGCGGGGAACTCCAGCGCGGCCTGGCGGACGAACGGGTCGGCGTAGGCGAGCATCGCGTCGCGGCCGGCCCTCTCGACGATGGCGTCCATGCTGCCGTCGATCATTCTCGCACCGCACAACGGCATTCCGAGGTACACGCGCCACGCGGGCACCGCTGCCAGCGGCAACGCGGCCGCGAACGCGGCGTCGGTGCGCGGCGAATCGATCATATGCCAGGCGACGACCACCGGTGCCGGACCGCTGACCTCGACCGATGGCGGCAAAGCGGTGAACGGCACCCCCGCCGCCGTGCCGGTAACCGGATCTCCCACCACTGTCCTTCCCCGTATTCCGTCGATCTCCACGATATCCAGGACGCATCGGGGGTGGACCTCGTTCCGCCACAAGCGAAACAGTATCCCGACGAGGTCACCCCGACGCGCCGCGGAGGTGGTTGCGACCCGGCCGCGGCGGCCGAATAGTGTTGCGGCCCGGCCCTTTGGAGGTGAACCGCCCGTGCCCGACGTCGACTACTACGAGGTGCTCGGTGTGGGCAAGGCCGCCTCGGTCACCGAAATCAAGACCGCCTACCGGCGGCTCGCGAAATCGCACCATCCGGACGCCGGCGGCTCGGCGCTGACGTTCCAGCTGGTCCGCGAGGCCTACGACACGCTCAGCGATCCGATGCGGCGCGCGGGGTACGACGCCGACGGGCGCTCGGTACGCATGCCGATCCGGCCGCGGCCGAGACGTCGCTTCGGTGACGAACCGGGCTACGTCCCCGAAGCGGTCGTGATCGATCCGGACGACCTCGAATGGTGGGAATTCGCCGCACAGGACCACCGCGTGCGCCACGGACGACGGCGCGGTCCCGGGCACACCCCGGTCGTCGCGGCGGTCGGCGGGATGGTGCTGGTCCTGCTGCCGGTGCTGACCGGCGTCGGATTCTCCGCCCCGACACTGATCGTCTGGCTGATCCTGACCGCCGGAACCGCCCTGCTGGTGCAACGCCTCGCGCGCGGCTACCTCGCCGCCTCCCGCGCCAAGAACCGGTTCGCCGCCGAATTCGGCGGGAAACGCGTGTTCGGCAGCCCCGGCACCGAGTCCGACGAACTCGCCGAACGCCTCACCGCCGACCTGCTCGAGCGCTACCTGACCCGCCTGCCGGGCGCGCGGATCTTCCACGGCCTCTCCTGGCCGGACTCGGTGTTCGCCGACGTCGACCACGCCGTCCTGTGCGGAAAGCGGCTCGTCCTCGTCGAATCCAAGCTGTGGCTGCCCGGACACTACGAAACCGACGACGACGACCGCCTGCTGCGCAACGGCAGCGCCTTCCGCGGCGGCGGCAGCAGGCTGGCCGAAAGCCTCGCCGAATACCGGCGGATCCTGCCCGGCGTGACGCTGCGCGGCGCGATGATCGTGTACCCGAGCCGCACCGGTGAAGTCACCACCGACCACGATGACCCGTCGCTCACGCCGCCGATGACGCCGGAGCAGTTCCTGCACGAGATCGGCGGCTGGCTGGCGGCCGAGCCGTCCACAGTGGACTCCGCGACGATGCGGATCGTGCGGGACCGGGTCGTCGGCACCGTCTGAGCCCGGCGTCTCGTGAGTGGTAAGGGCGGTTGGAACCGCCCTTACCACTCACGAGCACAGGAGACCTACCGGCCGCCCGAGCGCTCCTTCTTGGCGCGCGCGGAACGGGTGCAGACCTCACCGACGTCGACCGTCTGGCCGCGGTCGATGTAGACGTCCGCCAGTCCGACGAGCTTGCCCTTCGGTGACGTACAGGTCAGCTGGTACGCCTCCTTGGGGCCGTAGGTCGGCGGGATCGGCGACTGGAACGAGACCCCGCCGGTCCAATCGTCCACAGTGGACGGGCTGGCCTGCGAGTAGTTGACCAGCACGGCCCGGTAGTCCCCGGCGGGCGGGTCGTACAGGATCGCGTGCTCTTCCGTGGTCGAACCGTTCGCCGACGACGAGACCATGTTGCCCGCCGAGTCGAAGACGTACAGGTCCCAGTCGGTGTCCTGGCTGGCCCACTTGACGTCGACGCTGAACTTGCCGTTGTCCACCTTCGGGAGACCGTCGACGTGGAAGGTGAAGCTCTCCGACGCCGGGTCGGTCGGATAGTTGGTGTTGATCGGCGGGACCCCGGCCGGGTTGGCCACCTGGATCGACGGCTGCGCCGGGCCCTGCGGTTCGCGGCCGTAGCGGCCCGCGACGTAGGGGCGGGTCGACGGGTTGATCGACCACGCGAACCGGCCGCCGGTGGAGCCCAGCGTCGAGTTCAGGTTGTCGGTCACGTAGATCGGCGGCTTCGTCGAGCCGTCCGGCTGCACCACCGGCGAGGTCGGCGTCTGGAAGGTCTTGTGCAGCTTCAGCTGGTAGCCCTTCGGCGCCGAACCGATCAGCGTCGAGTGCGCCGCCGGGTCGGCGGTGTTGGCCAGCATGTCGACGAAGGCCGCACGGTTGCCGCCCTTGCCCGCGCCCGCCGCGGGGGCGACGCCGGTGTACTCGGCGACGACACCGTTCTGGAACGGCGGGTGGAACTCGGTGTCACCGATCTCGAAGGTGAAGCCCCAGCCACCGGTGGCCCAGTACGACCAGTCCTCGGTCGAACCGGTGGTGTCGTAGAGCGCCCACGACGGCTGGCTGGTGTACCCGTTGCGCGTGGCCATCTTGTCGCCGAGCGCCTTGTACGCCGGCTCGTCGAGCGGCGGCCGGACGGCGGCGACACCCGGGACACGCAGCACGAGGTTCGAGAACGTGTGCAGCGTGATCAGGTTGGTGACCTGGCGGTTGGAGACGATCGAGCGGATGTTCTGCGTCTCGGGCTCGGAGAACGGGCCGGAGCCGCGGAACGTGTCGCTGCGCCACAGGGTCGACGCGCCGGCGCCGCCCCAGAAGCCCGCGTAGTTGCGGTTCGGGTCGGTGCCGCGTTCGCGGCCGGCGGGGTTCGCCTTGCAGACGCCGGTCGCGAACTCCTTGGGCGAGTCGTTGACGTTGCAGTTCTTGCGCTTCATCTCGTAGTCGAAGCGCGAGAAGTCGCCCTTGGGCTCGGCCTCCCGGGAGATTTCGAAGCCGTCCGGGTTGACGATCGGCACGATGATGTTGCGTGTCCGGCCGACCAGACCGCGGATTTCGGCGTTGTTGCCGGTGTAGCCCTTGACCAGCTCGATCGCCCATTCCATGGCGTGCTCGCCGGCGGGCCACTCCCGGGCGTGGTGCACGCCCATGGTGAAGTTGACGGGCTTGCCGTCGGCGATGTTCTTGACGTCGCTCGCGATCTCGACGCCGATGACGTCGCGGCCTTCCCAGGTCGGCTGCGGCAACGTGAACGCCGTGACGAGCTTGGGGTTCTTGCGGGCCAGTTCCTTGACCTCGAACTGGTAGTCGTAGAGGTGCCGGTAGCTCGTGCGCCCGGACGGCAGCGTGGAGCCCGGCGTCTTCGCGGCGTACTCGCGGTCGGTCTTGGCGTTCTGGATCGACTTCGCCGAAAGGTCGGCGTCGATCACCTTGGACTTGAAGCCGTTGTCCGCCAGCGTCTTGCGGTCGGCGTCGTTGGCGAGAACGACCTGGACACCGGTGGCGTCGGCCTTCTCGGTGACGTCGAGGCCGAGGCGGAGCAGCTTGTCCTTGTCCTGCTTGGCCGGGGTCTCGACCCGGACCAGTTCGGCGCGCTGCGGCGCGGGCGCGGCGCCGGTGGGCGTTCCCTGCGGTGTGAGCGCGAGGAAGTCGACACCCAGGACCGCGTCGCGCGTCTGCCCGTCGTACCGGCAGGTCTGCACGACCAGTTTCTGGTCCTTCTTCACGAATCCTTCGGCGAGCTCGTGGCTGCGCAACGCGGCCGACGCGGCGACGACCGCTCCGGTGGCCTTGTCGAAGACCGCGAGGTCCCAGTCACCTTCGGTGCCGCCGCGCGGCGCGAGGCGCGCCTGCAACAGACCGTCTACAGTGGACGTGAACTCCCGCCGGTCGGTGCCGGCGGTACCCGGCTTCTGCAACGCGGCGAAACAGGACCGCGGCACGGCCTGGTTGGCCCGCACCACGTTGTCCGCGGCCCCCGCCGTCGTGGCCGACGGAAGTGCCACGAAAGTGCCGGCGAGCACCAGGGTCGCCGCCGTCCATCCCGCTCTTCGCCGGTTTGGTGAATACCCCACAGACTGACCTCCTTGGACAGTCCGGTGACCGGGTGAGGTCACCGGTAGCGAGACCCTAGACCCGCGACCCCGTCGGAGGGACCCGCCACAAGTCGCCTGCACCCCTTTCGGCCCAACGATCTCACCGACAGTGCCGGAATGATCACCGGGGCGTGGGTCGTAGAATGGGACTTTCCTGTCGATTCCGACAGGTTGGCCTAAGAAAATCTTCAGGTTGGGTGGTTACCTTTCAACCATGACGACGCCCCAGGTCACCGCCAGGACCCCGCTGGCCCTGCTGGCCGCCGTGGCCTCGGTCGCCGGCGGAGCGCTGCTGATCCTGCTGCTGCAGGTGCTGCCCGCCACCAGCGACATCAGCCCGGTCCGCCGCACCATCAGCGAATACGCGCTCAGCGAGAACAAGTGGATCTTCGACGTCGCGGTCCTGCTGGTCGCGTTCGGCTCGGCGATCGGCTTCGGCGCGCTGATCCGCCGCAAGCACATCCCCGCCCTGTCCGCGGCGTCGATCTTCTGCGCGCTCTGGACGGTGAGCCTGGTGGCGATCGTGGCGTTCCCCAAGAACAACTGGGCCATCGGGCCGAGCACCGGCGGAACCGTGCACCGGATCGCGAGCGTCGTGGCCTTCGTCTGCCTGCCTCTGGCGGTGTGGTTCGCCGCGAAGGCCGTCTTCCCCTCCTCCCCCGCCCGCCGCGCGGTGACGCGGGTGCTCGCGGTGGCCGCGCTGGCCTGGTTCGGCGTGATCCTCGGAGCGATCGTGGTCTCGATGAACGGCGGCAGGCCGTGGTGGCAGGCGATCCCGCTGGGCCTGGTCGAACGCGCGATGGCGCTGACCGGGCTGATCGCACTGGCGTCGCTGCTCATCCCGGCCCGGGCGGCCGCACCGGTCACCGATGAGGCCGAGGCCCTGCAGGTCGCGTCCTGACCGCCGAACACCTGGCCCGCATCGCCCGCGGCTGGGACGAAGCCGCCGACGGGTACGAGGCCTACTACGTGCCCCGCTTCGCGCCGTGGGTCGACACGGCGGTCCGTGCCCTTCCCGAAGCCTTGCCCGACGGACCCGTTCTCGTGCCCTGCTGCGGGACCTTTCCGGAACTGGACGTGCTCACCGAGCATCTTCCGGGCCGCGAGATCGTCGGCATCGACCTGTCGGCGGGTATGGCGGCACGGGCGCGACGACGGGCGGCGGGTAACCCGCTCGTCCGCGTCCTCGAAGGCGATGCCTCGAAACTCGACCTCACCGCGGCGGCGGTCGTGTCGGTTTTCGGGCTCCAGCAACTCCCCGAGCCCGACGCCGCCCTCCGGTCCTGGGCCGGCGCGCTGCGCCCCGGAGGATGGCTCTCGGTCGTCTACTGGCCGCACAGCACCGAACCGGGCGGACCGTTCACGGTGTTGTCGGACGTTCTCCGCGAGCACATCCCGGCCGGGGACCGTTCGTGGGAATCCCGGCTCACGTCCTCGCTGGAGCGCACCGCGATCGAACGGGACGAGCAGGTGTCGTTCCCGATGGTCCATCCGGACGCGGACACCTTCTTCACGGCCCACACCCGCTCCGGACCGATGAGGCCGCTCGCCACGGCGCGTGGCGAGCGGTTCGTCGCGACCCTGCGCGAAGAGTTCCTCAGACGGTCCCCGGCAGGCGAATGGCGCCACCGGCCTCTTGCCCGGCATATCGTCGCGAGGGCGCCATCCCCGGCGTGACTTCGGGACGGGTTTCCTCCGCGTCCTTGCGGAATCGCGCCGTACAGACCGAGAGGTGCACCAGGTCGGCACGTTTGTGATGGCGATACACGTGGACGTCGGCGGCGAAGCACGCCGCGGCGAGCAGCTCCCGCCGCCCTTCGATGCGGTCGTAGCCGACCCCGGCCGGGCAGAACACGGTGACCTCGACCTCGTCGCCACGCGGTTTGGTCCACAGGATCATCGGGAGCCTGCCGTCGATCGTGCAGACCCGTGCCCGGGCGAACCCCGTCCGCAACCGGTGCTGCACGACGATCGACCGGAGCCGGTCACGGAGGAACCTCCGCGCCGAACGCCAATAGAACAGCCAGTTCGCGACACAGAACAGCACCACCGCCGCCCAGATCGGGCCGACGGCCTGGAACAGGGAGACCAGTGCGTAGGGAAGCACGATCAGCGCGGCGATCTCGTACCGCCAGTGATACAGGCCGGCGACCGGATTCGGTCGCCTGACCTCGGTGATCTCACTGGCCAGATCGGCGATCGCCTGGGGTTCCTGCCAACGGTTCATGACCTTCCTCCTGTCCGTCCGGCGATTTGCTCGGCGGCCACGGCCGCCACGGGAATGGAGCGGACGACCCCGACACCGGCGCAGTCCGGGCAAACGGCGTCTTCGTAAGGCCACCAACCGGTACCGCCGCACGGCTCACACGCGTGCAGGCCGTCCCAGCGGGGGTCGCGATAGACGCGACGTCTGCCGTTCGGCACTCGGGTGACCTGCCAGCCGCGAGCAGCGGCCCTGGCGTCGTCGTCGGTCGCGAAGAGCCAGTTGTGGAAATGGTCGAGCAATCGGTCGAACCAGGTTCGGGATGCGGCCGTGTTGTTCTCGTGGTGGGTCATGGGGTTCACCCCCGATGCTGCGAAGCGCGGACTCGGGTCGGCACACACGACGCCTACTACGGCATTCGTGTGGCCCGCAGACGGCTCGAGCCGAAATGGATGCGCAGCGTCACCTTCACATGGCTGACAGCATCCGTCTTCCGGTCGAACCCGGGTCGTACCGGCCCCGGTCGCCAGGCGGGTCACGCACACCAGGACCTGGTGGAACAGTTCGCAACACGCCGTAAGCGACCATTCGCCGGTGCGACCGCGCGAGCCGTTTCTCGTCCTGTACGCTCCCCGGTGTGTGCACGGTCAGTCACCACCTTACGTTGCCTACTAGAGGTAGGTAAGCCTGTGTCTAGTGCCTACATGAAGCCTACATCGGCCGGTGACCAGCCGGTAAGTCCTGGTGCGGAAACCGTTACCGCTTCGGGTGTCGGGCGTGAGCTGCGGCGACTGCGCAAAGCCGCCGGTGAAACGCAGGCACAGACCGCCCAGATCGTCGGGGTCACCCGGGCGAACCTCACCCAATGGGAGACCGGCAAATACCTGCCGTCCACGCACAACGCCCGCCAACTCGACGATCACTTCCGCGCCGCGAATTCTCTATTTTCCCTGGTCGAAGCAGCCAGATCGCCTCAAGACCACACGCCCGCCGCAGTCGACGTGCACATCGTCGACACGTCGCGCTCGCTGATGCAGGTCTTCCACACGGTCGGAAAGAGTCTCGTCGAACGCCTGATCATCGACGGCGAAGGCAGGCCCCTCGGCTGGCGGCACAACCTGCAGAAGAACACTGGTCCGAAAGCACTCAGCACCGCGTACGGAATCACCACGATGCTGGTGGTAGGCGAACCCTACATCGACCTACATTTGCTCGCCGAAGATCTCTACGGGCTACAGAAAGAACATGGCTGGCAAGGCCGCTCCGGCAGCCGACGGCCGGAGACCACCGCGGCAGTGGTGGATGCGTTGTTCCGCACGAGCACGATGTCGGCCGACGAAGGGCTGGCCGTACTGAAGGAATCGCTCGACCTCTACAGCAAGACCCGCCCCTATCTGTTGTCTGCTGTGCTCCACACGGCTGTCCGGCTGCGACCGGACGCCCCGCTGACCGACGAGTTGGTCGACGACCTCTTGGCTACCCGGCTCGACTTCGGCGGTACACACCTGTGGCCGGAGAAGAACGAGGCGGGCCTCGCCGGCCCGGAGGCGTCGGTCGTGCACACCGCACGGTCCGTCGTCGCTCTCCGGGATTTCCTCCGCAGTAGAGATGATCGCAATGACGTCCGGGACGCGGCCGACGAAGCCACACAATGGCTCACCGACCCGTCCCATTCGGACGATGGCGTGGCCGAGGATCTGGAAAGACCTCGCCCCGACGGGGACGGAACGACCCGGATCATCATCCGGCACTTCACTCCCGCCTGGGTCGTCCAAGCGCTCGCCGCCGCTCCCCTCCTGCCGCTCCCCCGGCTCAACCGGGCACTCGGGACCCTTTGGGAGCGTTACGACGCCGACAAAGGCTTGTGGGCGTGGGGAAACGGGGACCTACCAATCTGGCAGACCTTGGACGCCGTCACCGCTCTTCGTGTGGCCGCGCTTACCGTGGCCACACCCCCGCTCAGCCCTCCAGGAACGACCCATGAACGATGATCCGCCTTCGATCGCCCTGGCCGATCCATCAGGCACACACCTTTTTCTCCTTGCCATCATGGAGAAACGGCCCAGCGACAGCGACGCGGATATCCCCTGGTTACGCGCGGTCGCGTGCCGGATCCAGGACGACCCCGGCACTTTTCTTGCCTGGCTGGAGGAAATCCTCGTCGACGAGGAATCCGTCCGCGCTGCGGCGAAGCGTTCTTATTGGCATCCCAACGGTTTCGCTAAAATAGTGCTCCACGCGTCCGCCGATTTCCGGATTCGGCTCCATGTCTGGCCGGACTCCGAGAAACCCTCACGCGGAGAGTCCAATCCGCACAGTCACCGATGGGAATTCGCTTCGACCATCATCGTCGGCGAAGGCATGCACATGGTGGAGTATCGCGAAACGACCGAAGGTGGGAAACCCCATACTCGCTACCGGTACGGCGCCGATCCGGCCGATCCGGCCGCATTGCACGCGGACGGCGAAGCCCGGCTGAAGAAGGTGTACTCGCCGCACGTCCTACGCGGAGAAGTCTATTCCTGCGACACCCGGATCGTCCACACGGTCCGGCCGATCGACGCGGGTTTGACGGCGACGGTGGTGATCCAAGGCCCTCATCGCACTCCGACCACGGTCGTCTACTGCGAGCCCGGCCAGACGGACGACCAGCCCAACGGCGAGCTGACCGAAGCCGATTTCCGGAAGCTCGTCGGTGATGTCGTGGCGGCGTTCAGCAAGGGGGCAGTGTCATGTCGATGACCTGGCCCGTAACGGGAATCTCGTTCTCCAAACGCCGGATCGCACGTCGTGGCATCCTCACCGACCGGGCGATCAGGCGGGCTCACGGAAGCGGGGAACTCACGATCACCCCGTTCGACCCGCGTCTGGTCCGTCCCGCCGCGATCAGCCTGCGGCTCGGGTACAAGGCCTTCGGCTTGGAGTCCACGGGAGTCGTGGACATCGCCGACCGGACCACGTATCCAGACCTCCGGCCGAAGGATCTCGACGGCGAAGGCAGGCTGCGGGTCGAGCCCGGTGAGGTGGTCCTCGCGCCGACGCTGGAAAAGATCGGGCTTTCGGAGAATCTCGTCGGACTCCTCGACGGCACGAGCGACTACGCCAGGCTCGGTATCAGCGTCGTCCTTTGTGGTCAGGTCAGTCCCGGCTTCGGCAGCGAGACCGGCGCCGTGCTGACCCTGGAGATCGTGAACCACCTACGGCACGCGGTGCTCCTGCACCCCGGCACGCGGATCTGCAATCTCATGCTGTTCGCCTCCGCCGGAAGCGAACGTCCTTATGGCGCGATGCCGCACAATTACTCCAGCGACCACACCGTGGCGCCGTCCCGATTGGCGGATCATGCAGGTCGTGAGTGAGCCCTCACCCGTCGGAGACGACGTCCTCCTCGGCGACGTCGGCGAGCAAGCGATCCTGAAACACATCCTGCGGCCACGCTACGGCGGTATCCGCGGATTCGGCGACGACTGCGCCGTTCTCGATGCCCCGGATGGGTTGAGCGGCGGCGAGCTGGTCGCCACCACCGACAGCTGTCCGACGCCGCTGGTCACCATCCTGGGTGAAACGGATCCGTACCACGCGGGCTGGCTGCTGGCGACGATCAACCTGTCCGATCTGGCGGCGGCCGGGGCCACCCCGCTCGGGCTGGTCGTCAACTACACCCTGCCGAAGACGACCACCGCCGGGGAATTCCGGCGGTTCCTCGACGGCGTGGACGAATGCACCTCGATACACGGGACCAAGGTCGTCGGCGGGGATCTCCGGGACGGCCCTGTCCGGCAACTGACCGCCACCGCGATCGGCCGGTGCGTCCCGGAGGGGCGGCTCGGGCGCGGCGGCGCGACCGTCGGCGACCGCCTGATGCTGGTCGGTTCACCCGGCTATCTCTGGGCATACGCGCTGTTGGCAGAAAAACAGGCGGAGCTTCCGGAAAGCGACGTCGCCAAGATCCGCGAGCGCGCCTGCCGTCCGATGGCGCAGGTGACCGCCGGGAAGATCCTCGCCACGAGCGGGCTGGCCCGTGCGGCGATGGACGTGTCCGACGGTCTCTTCCCGACCGTGCGGACGTTGTGCGACGCCAACGGTCTCGGCGCCAGCATCACCACGGACATCCGGCTGGATCCCGGACCCGCCGCCGTCTGCGCCCAGACCGAGCTCCGCCCGTTCGACCTCGTGCAGGCTTGGGGTGACTGGACGCTCGTCGTCGCCGTCCGGCAGCAGGACGTCGAACTCACCAAGAAGACCCTCGCGGCAGAGGGCGTCACTGCGCGCGAGATCGGTGCGCTTACTTCTCACGAGAAGGGCATCCTGCTGGATGACGGCGGGACGACCGAGCCGTGGCAAGGGATCTCGCAGGAACGGTTCTCGTCCAGTTCGTGGCACGGTGGCGAACTGCCCCGGCTGATCACCGAGGTCCTCGGCAGCCGGGCGAGTTAGGCCTCACCGACAGACGACCCGATCAGGCAGCGAAATCCTGCTGTCTGACCGGGTCGTCTGTCGGTGGCTCGCTGGCTTCGATGGTGTCGGGCATGGGTACCTCGCTGGCATCGCCGTTGGGATGAACATCGACAGTCGGACCCGGCACACGCGATACCTGGCCGAAGAAGCCCGTCCAGAACAGCGGCGGGCAAAGCTCGATCTCGCACTGCCAGAACCGGATCGCCCCGGTCTGCGGCCCACCAGTTCGGTGTCGGGATCCACGGCCTCGACCGGCGACGAGCTGTCCCATAGGTCCTCGGGGCCACGGGACTATGCCGGCGATGGCGAGTTCGGCCTGTTGGCAGGCGGTACGTAGAACTGCGATCCACCAATGCGGCAGGACTGACATGGCCGCACTCTCCTAACGGCGCTGATCCGATCCGCTCAGATGGCCACATGCAACGCGTCACCCCCATTTCCCGCCGTACTTCACAGCGTCGGCGATGCGCCGTCCGGGTGGATCCCACGATCCAGCAGAGCATTGTGGGAAATGTGGGAGACCGCGAATCAGAACACCGTCCTCGCTGTGCTTCATGCCGAAACTACAACCGCGAAGGCGCCGATCGGACGTCAAAACAAGTCCTTGTGGCGCTGTAAGACCTCTGGAAAGAGGGCACACGCACGTCGGGTCAGGCAGGTTCTTTCGGCACAAGCCGCTGGAAAGCCTGCTAGGCGGCGATAGTCGCATGAGCCTGACCGCCGTCGTCCTCGCAGCCGAGACCGGCTTGCCCGGCGGCGACCGTGTGCTCGCGTTGGTGGGTTCGGCCACCGCAGTGACCAGTGCCGTACTCCTATGGCTCTACGACCGAGCGCCCCGATGGAACCGAGCGCCCCTCGCCGAGGACCACTCCCCCACGCCAGTCGACTCTGTCACCGACCATCGGCGCCGCGAAGAGGATGCCTTGCACGGGATGCACCAGCGTCGAGAGAACGAGTTCGACTATGTCCTCCGCAGCCGTCGGGCACGCAATCGAGGAGCCGCGATCGCCGGCGCCGGCGCGGCGGCTGTACTGCTGACCGGACTGGGTCTCGTGGTCGTCGGGACTGTCGGCGCCGGTTTCGCCATCTCGCTCATGAGCACTGTTCCCACAGTGGTCGCCACCCTGTTCTACGCCCGCACCCGCGAGGCCGACGCCGAAGCACGCGCGATCCGCGACGACATCAACCGCATCATCCTCCTCGCGGACATGACACCAGGACCGGCCAAGGACGCGCTCATCGCGGATCTGATCCGGGGCTCGATCGCTCACAGCGGACCTGCGGCTTCTTCGTTCGAGCATGAAACCCCCTCGGCATCGCGTCCGTGACGTCCGTCCCGGACGCGTCCAAGAGTTCGACCAATGCGAGTTCCACCTCGCTCGCGTTGGCCTTCGACGACAGGTGGATCGAGACGGGAATCGTAGACGGCTCGGCCGTCGACGTCGCCGGTTCGACCGCTTGGAAGATGCGTCCACGACCCGAGCGGGCGGCTTCGTAAGCATGCTCCGGAGCAGCACGGCAGGTCGGCGCCAAACCAGATCGGCACGGCCTGCCGTCCGCCTTGTCCGAAGACGTCGCCGCAAGCCGGCCTTTTCTCGTACGGAGCAGCTCGGGGTGAGCATGCGACCAGCCAGTGGCCTGGGCGCGGCGGCATCCCCGATGACCGCCCTGGTACGTCTGTCATCATCGAATACGGGATTGGTCTCCTGCCCTCTCTGGAAAGCGACCGCTTAGTACGGCAGACTCGGCGTCAACTTGTACTCGACGACGAGGAGTCACCCGTGACCGACCACCCCTCCCGCGTAGCGATCGTCACCGGCGCCGGCCGTGGCATCGGCGCCGCCGTCGCCAGGCGGCTGGCCTCCGACGGGTTCGCCGTCGGCCTGCTCGACCTCGACGAAACGGGCGTCAAGCAGGGAGCCGAAGCGATCGTCGCCGAGGGCGGCAAGGCCGTCGGTGTCGCGCTGGACGTCAACGACGCCGCTCAGGTCGAGGCCGCGGTGACCCGGGTCGCCGAAGAGCTCGGCGCGCCGACCGTGCTGATCAACAACGCCGGCATCACCCGCGACAACCTGCTGTTCAAGATGACCGAACAGGACTGGGACTCGGTGCTCGGCGTGCACCTGAAGGGTTCGTTCCTGATGACCCGCGAGGTGCAGAAGTACCAGACGCAGGAGAAATGGGGCCGCATCGTCAACCTGTCCAGCACCTCGGCGCTGGGCAACCGCGGGCAGGTCAACTACTCCGCGGCCAAGGCGGGCATGCAGGGCTTCACCAAGACCCTCGCGATCGAACTGGGCAAGTTCAACGTCACCGCGAACGCCATCGCGCCGGGCTTCATCGCCACCGACATGACCGCGGCGACCGCCGAGCGGGTCGGCATGTCCTTCGAGGACTTCAAGGCCGCGGCCGCGTCGCAGATCCCGGTGCAGCGCGTCGGAACGCCCGACGACATCGCCAACCTCGCCTCGTTCCTGGTGAGCGACGGCGCCGGGTTCATCTCCGGCCAGGTCATCTACGTCGCCGGCGGACCGAAGGACTGAGTCATGCGTGAATTCGCCTCCCTGCAGGAGTTCGAGAACGCCGTCGGCGAGCACTTCGGGTACAGCGAATGGCTGACGCTCACCCAGGAACGGGTGAACCTGTTCGCCGACGCCACCGACGACCACCAGTGGATCCACGTCGACGTCGAGAAGGCGGCCGAGGGACCGTTCGGCGGGCCGATCGCGCACGGGTTCCTGACGCTCTCGCTCATTTCGGGGTTCGTCGGGAAGCTCTACCGCGTCCACGGGCTCACGATGGGCATCAACTACGGCCTCAACAAGGTCCGCTTCCCGCAGCCGGTCAAGGTGGGCGCGAAGATCCGGGCGGGCGCCGAACTGATCGAGGTCACCGACGTCACCGGCGGCAAACAGGCCGTCGTGCGCTGGACGATCGAGATCGACGGCGAGCCCAAACCGGCGTGCGTCGCGGAGATGGTCGTCCGGCTCATCGCCTGACCAGGTGACCTGCGGCACGCGCGACGGGCCACCACTACCGGACATACCGACTGGTCGGTACCGTACTCGGAAAGTCAGACTCTGGAGGCACCATGAACCAGACCGACCTGCCGGGCCTCGACCTGGCCAGGCTCAGGGCCCACCTGGACGAGAACCGGCCGGGGCTCGTCACCGGTGAGCTGAGCGGCCAGGTCGTGGAAGGGGGCCGGTCCAACCTCACCTACATCGTGGGCGACGGGCGGTCCCGTTGGGTGGTCCGCCGCCCGCCGCTGGGCCACGTCCTGCCGACCGCGCACGACATGGGCCGCGAGTTCAAGGTGATCTCCGGCCTGCGCGGCACGGCCGTCCCGGTGCCGGAGACCGTCCTGCTGTGCGAGGACACCGACGTCATCGGCTCGCGGTTCTACGTGATGGAGTTCGTCGAGGGCACGCCGTACCGCGCGGACACCGAACTGGCCACGCTCGGCCCCGCCCGGACGAAGGCGATCGCGGACGCGCTCGTCGACACCCTCGTCGACCTGCACGCCGTCGATCCGGAATCGGTGGGGCTGGGCGATTTCGGCCGGCCGGAAGGCTTCCTCGAACGCCAGTTGCGGCGCTGGAAGAAGCAGCTCGACGGCAACCGCAGCCGTGACCTGCCCGGGGTGGACGAACTGCACGACCGGCTCGCCTCGTCCGTGCCGGTTTCGGGCAGGCCGTCGATCGTCCACGGGGACTACCGGCTGGACAACGTGCTGGTGAACGCCGACGACCGGATCACCGCGGTGCTGGACTGGGAGATGTCCACGCTCGGCGATCCGCTGACCGACCTCGCCCTGCTGGTGGCCTACGCCGAACGCGACACGGGGGGTGGGTCCCTCGGAGAGGGGGGCGGGAGAAGGCCGGTCTCGTTGCAGTTAGTGTCCAACGCCAGTTCGGCGCCGGGTTACCCGCGCAACGACGAGGTCGTCGCCCGGTACGCCGAACGTTCGGGCCGCGACGTCTCCCGGCTCAACTGGTACGTGGGCTTCGCCTTCTTCAAACTGGCTGTGATCTTGGAAGGCATCCACCTCCGCTACAGCAACGGCCAGACCGTCGGCGCCGGATTCGACGGCATCGGCGCGGGCGTCGTCCCCCTGATCGCGCATGGCAACGAGACTCTCAAGGAAGAGGGATAGAGATGGACTTCGCCTTCGACGCGAAAACCGAGGAACTGCGGGGGAAACTCCTGGAGTTCATGGATTCGCACGTCTACCCCGCCGAATCGGTCTTCGAGGAGCAGTTGGCCGAGCGCGACAGTGAGTGGTCGCAGCCGCCGATCGTCGAGGAGCTGAAGGCCGAGGCCCGCAAACGCGGTCTGTGGAACTTCTTCCTCCCCGGCGACCACGGCGCCGGGCTGACGAACCTGCAGTACGCGCCGCTGGCCGAGATCACCGGCCGCAGCCTCCGGCTCGCCCCGACCGCGCTCAACTGCGCGGCACCGGACACCGGGAACATGGAAGTCCTCACCATGTTCGGCAGCGAGCAGCAGAAGAAGCAGTGGCTGCAACCGTTGCTGGACGGCGAGATCCGGTCCGCGTTCGCGATGACCGAACCCGACGTCGCCTCCTCCGACGCCCGCAACATCGCCACCAGCATCCGGCGTGACGGCGACGAGTACGTCATCAACGGCCGTAAGTGGTACATCTCCGGCGCGATGAACCCGAACTGCAAGATCTTCATCGTGATGGGCAAGACCGATCCGGACGGCCCACCGCACAAGCAGCAGAGCATGATCCTGGTCCCCCGCGACACCCCGGGCATGACGGTGAAACGCGGCATGCACGTGTTCGGCTACACCGACGGCGACCACGGCGGCCACGCCGAGGTGATCTTCGACGACGCCCGCGTCCCGGCGGAGAACCTCATCGCCGGCGAGGGCGACGGATTCGCCATCGCGCAGGCCCGCCTCGGACCCGGGCGGATCCACCACTGCATGCGTGCCATCGGCATGGCCGAGCGCGCGCTGGAACTGATGTGCCGCCGCGCCCTGTCTCGCGAGACTTTCGGCAAACCGATCGCCGAACAAGGCGTCGTGCAGGACTGGATCGCCGAGGCACGGGTCAAGATCGAACAGCAGCGGCTGCTGGTGCTCAAAACCGCGTGGCTGATGGACACCGTCGGCAACCAGGGCGCGCACACCGAGATCCAGGCGATCAAGATCTCCACCCCGATCACCGTCGAATGGATCCTCGACAAGGCCGTGCAGCTGTTCGGCGCGGGCGGGGTCAGTCAGGACTTCCCGGTCGCCGAAATGTGGGCGCAGGTACGGACGCTGCGCCTCGCCGACGGCCCGGACGAGGTGCACAAGCGTTCGCTGGCGCACCGTGAGCTGAAGAAGTACCGCACGGAGGCTGGAAAGTGACCACTGTGGAAGATCTCAAGCGGCGCGTGGCCGACCTGCTGGTCGCGTATCCGCCGGAAAGCACACCGCGCCAGGAGTTCCTCGACGCGCGGTTCGACGCCGGGCTGGCGTGGATCCACTTCCCCGAGGGCCTCGGCGGCATCGGCGCCCCGCGTTCGATGCAGTCCCTTGTGGACGCCGAACTCGGCGCGGCGGGCGCTCCGGACAACGACAAGCGGCGGATCGGCATCGGGCTGGGCATGGCCGCTCCGACCATCCTCGCCTTCGGCACCCCGGAACAGCACCAGCGCTTCCTGCGTCCATTGTGGACCGAACGGGAGGTGTGGTGCCAGCTGTTCAGCGAACCGGGCGCCGGATCCGACCTCGCCGCGCTGGGCACCCGCGCGGTCCGCGACGGCGACGACTGGGTCGTCACCGGCCAGAAGGTCTGGACGTCGGGCGCGCACAAGTCGCAGTGGGCCATCCTGGTCACCCGCACCGATCCCGACGTCCCGAAGCACCGGGGCATGACGTATTTCCTGTGCGACATGACCGCTCCGGGCGTCGAAGTCCGGCCGCTGCGCCAGATCACCGGCGAGGCCGAGTTCAACGAGGTCTTCCTCAGCGAGGTCCGGATTCCCGACGCGCACCGCCTCGGCGCGGTCGGCGAAGGCTGGAAGGTCGCCCAGACCACGCTGATGAACGAACGCGTCGCCATCGGCGGGGCCGGTTTCCCGCGTGACGGCGGCATGGTCGGCGCCGTCGCGAACACCTGGCGCGAGCGTCCGGAACTGCGCACCGGCGAACTGCACGACAGGTTGCTCAAGTTGTGGGTGGAGGGTGAAAGCCTGCGCCTGGTGAGTTCGCGGCTGCGGCAGCAACTCGCCGCCGGCGCGCCCGGGCCGGAGGGTTCCGCGGTCAAGGTCGCGTTCTCGGAGCTGAACCAGGCCGCGTCGGGGCTGGAGATCGAACTGCTCGGCGAAGAAGGCCTGCGTTACGACGACTGGACGATGCGGCGCCCCGACGGCGTCGACTTCCTCGGCCGTGAAGCCGGCTACCGCTACCTGCGCGCGAAGGGGAACTCCATCGAGGGCGGCACCTCGGAGGTCCTGCGCAACATCATCGCCGAACGCGTGCTGGGGCTGCCGTCCGAGCCGCGGATCGACAAGGACGTCGCCTGGAAGGACCTGCCCCGATGAGCGACCTGTTGTATTCCGAGGTCGAAGAGGACCTTCGCGCCAGCGTCCGCGACCTGCTCAAGGACCGGGCGGAACCGGCCGCGCTGATCGCCAGGACCGAAACGGCCGAACCGTACGACCTCAAGCTGTGGCGCACACTCGCCGCCGATCTCGGCGCGGCGGGCCTCGCCGTCCCGGAGGCACTGGGCGGACACGGCGCTTCGGCGCGTGAGGTCGCCGTCGTGATGGAGGAACTCGGGCGCAGTGTCGCCCCGGTCCCCTATCTCGGCAGCGCCGTCCTGGCGACATCGGCCTTGCTGGCGACCGACACGTCACAGGCCGAAGTGGCCGAACGACTGGCGAAACTGGCCGCGGGCACGCTCATCGGCGCGCTGGCCGTGCCGCTGTCGGCCGCGCCCGGCACCGAGTTCCCGTCGACGGTCACCGCCGACGCGGACGAGACGCTGAGCGGGCAGGTCAGGAGCGTCGCCGACGCCTCGGTCGCCGAGCTGATCGTCGTCCCGGCGGTGGGTCCCGACGGACCCGGCCTCTACACGGTCGACGCGGCTTCGGCGGGCGTGACGGTCACCGAGGCGATCTCGCTGGACCTGACCCGGCGCATCGCCGACGTCACCCTGGAAAACGTCGCCGCGAAGCGCGTCGCCGACGCCTCGAAGGCGGCGTCCGCCCTGGACACGGCGCTGGTGACCGCGGCGGGACTGCTGGCGTCGGAACAGCTCGGGATCGCCGAGTGGGCGCTGACCGAAACGGTGCGCTACCTCAAGGAGCGCTACCAGTTCGGCCGCCAGGTCGGATCGTTCCAGTCGCTCAAGCACCGGCTGGCGAACCTGTACACGGACCTGGTCAACGCCAGGGCGACGGCGCGGTACGCCGCGGACTGCCTGGCCTCCGGCGAGGACGTCCCGATCGCCGTCGCGGTGGCACAGGCGCGCAACTCCCTCATCGCCGTCCACGCGGCCGAAGAGGCGATCCAGTTGCACGGCGGCATCGGCATGACTTGGGAGCACCCGGCGCATCTGTACCTGAAGCGCGCGAAGAGCGACGAGATCGCCCTCGGCACCCCAGGACGGCATCGCGCGGCCCTCGCGCCGCTGATCGACCTGCCTGCCTGATTCGTTGCGGCGGGGTCCGGAAAGTGTCGGACCCCGCCGGTACAACCTGTTCGAACATCAGAGCGAACAGGGAGTCATCATGAAACTGCTCGTAGCAACCTCGAAGACCCAGGGCGCGCGGGAGAACGACTTCGACCACTGCGTCGAAGGCGAACTGATCTGGATCGCCCCGAGCTGCACCGAAGGCGACACCTCCCCCGATTCCGAATGCGGGTGCAGCCGCGCTTTCGGCGGGTTGAACTCGCACTGCGGGACGACGACGGCTCTCGTCGCGGAACTGCCCGGCTTCACCTATTCCGACTACACCGAGGCACTGAGATCGAGTCTGGCCGACCAGGGCTGGCCACCCGAAGCCGCCGACGAAGTGGCGACGGGCCTGCTGGCGTTCGCCTCCGGCTGGGAGGTGGGCACGGTGCTCGAACGGCGCTGCGAGTGGTTCGCCGAACGCCTCGTGCCCGCGCCACCGGGCTGAGCCGCGGGCTATTCGGGTCGCAGCGCGGCCAGCAGCAGATCGGCGTAGTGGTCGCCGATCTGGCGGGCCGAGAGCGCGCCTCCGCGCCGGTACCAGGAACCGAGGTGGTGTACCGAACCGAAGAAGAAGTCGACGATCACGTCGGCCGGTTTGTCCGCGCGGAATTCGCCGGACTCCTGGCCTTCCTCGATCAGTGTGCGGAACCGCTCGTGGTACTTGCGGCGTTCCGCGCGGACGGCCTTCTGCTTCTCCACGCTGAGCTGGTGCATGGACTGCATGAAGATCGTGTTGTCGTCGAGGTTGTCGATCGTGCTGACGACGACGTCGGAGGCGGCCGAGCGCAGCCGCTCCCGCAGCGGCGCCTCGCTCGAGGCCACCTTCTCCAGTTGCTCGGTCTGCGCGCGCAGCACCCGGGCGTAGATCTCGTAAAGGAGGTCGTCCTTGGAACCGAAGTAGTGGTACATCGCCCCCTTGGTGACCCCGGCCGCCTCGACGATCTCCTGCACGGAGGTGCGGTCGAAGCCCTTCTTCGCGAAGAGCTTCGTGGCGTGCGACAGCAACCGGCGAGGTACCGCGGCCTGGTCGTCGCCGCTCGCCTCGGCCGTACCCGCCTTGCGGGTGGTCGCTCGTGTCATGGCCGGCTCCTTCTCGTGCGGACGCTTCAGCATACCGGCCGGTTTGTCGACGTCCGGTGCACGGGACGCACCGCGCGCCGAACCGCCCACCCCAGGGCGGTGACCGGGAGAATTACCGGTCACCGGTGATCTACCACGGTCCCCTCGGCCCGGTTCATACGGTTGGGTGACGGTTCGCCCGGCCCGATCCTGGTGAACTGGGCGCATGGGCACGAGGCACAGGGAGAACGGGACCGGACCGCGGGCGGACGTCCGCGTCGAGGACATCGGACTCCTGCGGGACGAGGCCGGTCCCGGGACGGCACCGCTCACCGTGCTCGCGGGCGAACCCGGTTGCGGGCGCAGCACGGTGCTCGACAGGCTCGCCGGGGAACTCACGGCGTCCGCCAAGGTCCTGGTGCTGCGGCTGGCCGAACTCGACCGGGAGCTCCCGTACGGCGCGATGTTCCGGCTCCTCGTCCTCCTCGGCGCGGACAGGGCCGAGGAGGAGCCCGCGCGGCGATCCGTGCTGGCGATGCTCGCCAGGGCGGGTGAGGTCACGCAGAGCCCGGAGACGGTCGCGAAGATCGCGACGGCCGTCTTCGCCCTCCTGCGTACCCAGACCCCGCTGGTCGTCCTGATCGACGACGCGCAGTGGGTCGACGAGCACAGCGCACGGCTCCTGAGTCCGCTGCTGCACCGATCTTCGCCGGAGACCCCGATCAGCGTGGTCGCGACGCTGCGCATCGGCCCGGGGAGCGGCATGTCCGGGGATGCCGCGCTGCGGATGGCCTACGCCCGATTGCGGGCGAGCGGCCTCGCCA
Source organism: Amycolatopsis pittospori (assembly GCF_013870525.1). Lineage (GTDB taxonomy): Bacteria > Actinomycetota > Actinomycetes > Mycobacteriales > Pseudonocardiaceae > Amycolatopsis > Amycolatopsis pittospori. Next base: position 16,501 of record NZ_JACBXD010000052.1, on the reverse strand, counting down.
GGTTGCGGTTCCTCCGGCCGCTTTCGCGAGCGCAGTCCCGGTCCCTGGTGACCGGGCTGGTCTCGGCCAGGCCCGACGCCGGCCTGGTGGACGAACTGCACACGGTGGCCAGGGGAAACCCCGCCGCGCTGACCGCGCTTGTGCACGGCTACCGCTCTGCCGGTGCCCTGCGGATAGTGGACCGCACCGCCTACCGTGTCGAACGGGTCGACCTGCCGGTGGCCACGGTGGACCATCCGCTCCTGCGGGCGGTGACCGAGGCGGGAGACGACGTGCGGACGGTCGCCGAGACGATGGCGGTGCTCGCCCCGCTCGAGACGGCCGCCGTCCGGTTGACCGCGACCGCGCTCGGACGCCCGGAGGAAGACCTCCGCCCGGTGCTCGACCGGCTCGTCGCCGAGCGCGTCCTGGTGAAGCACCGGGACGGCGGGCACCGGTTCCGGGTCCCGGCCGTGCAGGAGGCCCTGCTGGCGCAGATCGGCCCGTACGCCTGGCGGAGCCTGGCCGCCCAAGCGGTCCACGCGGTGTGGGAGGGCTCGGCTTCGGTCACCGACGAGGACCTGGTGCTCGACTGGATCGCCCAGGCGGGCTCGCTCCTCGACACACGCCGGTCGGCGGACGAACTCCTCCGGCACGGACGGCGTGTCCTGTTCACCGACGGCGCCAAGGCGGAACGCTGGCTCCACGCGGCACTCGACTGGGTGCCCGAACCGCCCGAGCGCACCGGTGTGCTGATGCTGCTGAGCGCCGCCAAGGCCCTGCACTACCGGGCGGCCGAGGCCGGGGACTGCGCGCGCCAGGTCCTCTGCAAGCACCTCTCCCACCTCGAACAGGCACAGGCGCAGGAACTTTCGGCCGTGTTCATCACCGGGCTCTCGGCCCGCTCGGAACACGGTGAACTCGCCGAGATCGCCGCGGGCGCGTCCGCGGTGCTGCCGGACGACCCCGCCCTGATGGTGGTCAACCGGGCCTACGCCCTGTTGCTGAGCCTGCGCTGGGTCGAGGCCCGCGATCTGCTCGAACGGGAACGTACGGTGTGGACCGGCAGCAACCCGATCACCACCGACTTCGCCACCATGTTCCTCGCCGCCTGCGGTGTCGTGCTCGGCGATCCGTCCCAGCTGCGCACGCTCATCGCGCATCCGGAACTGTGGCGCTCGGGGGATCTGCCGCAGTACAGCATCGAACAGCGCCGGTTCGAAGTGGAGATGCTGCTGCAGCTCGGCGAATATCGGGAAGCCCGCCGCCGGATGGCCGACGCCGGTTTGAGGTCCGATCAGCTTCCGGGAGCCAACCGGTTCGCCTTGAGCTACCTGGGCGGGGACTGGCCGGAGGCGATGGAGCTGGCCCGCCGGACGATGCTGGGCGGCAACGACCCCGCGCGTCCGCTGCACAGCATGCTGACGCAGAGCGCGATCCGGATCCTCGGCGCGCAGGGCTGGCTTTCGAGGGCCAGGGCGCTGGCCGCCGACAGCCGTCAGTTCGGCATATCCCACGCGATCGACCACGCGGAGTTCACCGTCCTCAGCAAACTCGGCGACGGCGAAGGCGCCGACGCGTTGCTGTACTCGGCCGCGCGCGGTGCCGACGCCGGCGGCTATCTGCTCGGCACCGAAGACCTCTGGGCCGACCTGGCCCGCTCCGCGCTGCAGCGCGACAAACAGCGTGAGAGCGAGCACTGGGTCCGGCGCTCGGCGCGCACGGCGACACAGCTCGACACCGCCCGCGCGCACCAGAACCACTACCTGGCCCGCGCGGCGGTCTACGGCGACTCCGCCGCCGCCCGGCGTGCCGCGGCGATCGCACGCGAACGCCGCGACGTCCCGTACGAATCGGCGATGACGTTGCTGCGGGCGGGCCACGCCGGACACCAGCCGGAGCGTTCGTGGACCGAGGCGTACGAGCTGTTCGGCGAGGTCGGCGCCTGGTTCTGGCGCGCCCGCATGCGGAAACTGTTGCGTGACAACGGCTTCACCGGCCCGGGCCGAGCTGAGACGACGGCGGAGAACGAACGGCTGCTGGCGATCCTCGTCGCCGAGGGACTCACCAACCGGCAACTCGCGGGCGTCCTCGAAACCAGCGAGAAGAGCGTGGAAGGCCGACTCAGCCGGCTGTTCTCACGCACCGGGTACACCTCCCGCGTCGAACTGGCGGCGGCGATCCTGACCGGCGAATACCTGACCTGACCCCTCCCCCCGCCCATCGCATTCAGAGGACTAATTGCGGTCCACTCCCCATCGCGACCTTCTGGGCGAGTGAGCAAGGGCCGAAGGCGTCCCTGTCGATGGACGTCTCGCGTGACTGGACGGACGTCACCCGTGACTGGGCGGACGTCTCGCGTGACTGGGCGGACGTCACCCGTGATGGGATGGACGACGCGCGTGACGTCCATTCGGTCACGCGAGTTGCCCTTAGGAGCACGTGAGCTTTTCGTGGCCGCGACGCGAGTAACCGCATTTAGAGGGCGAAATGCGGGGCGCGCGCGGGGTAGCAGGTGGAATGTCCACAGTCAACACATCGGGCGGTAACTGGCATCGTTCTCGGGTGCCACTGGCACCGAGCCAGTATCGGCTCTTCAGCGTTGTCGGGGGTGGGGGTGGAGGGCCACCGTGGAGATCGTCTTCGCAAGCTCCGAACAAGGTGGTGACCCGTGCGTTTCGACCTCCTCGGCCCCTTCAACGTCGTGCACGACGGACGTCCGGTCGTGCTGCGCGGGGCGACCCAGCGAGCCGTGCTCGCCTATCTCCTGTTGCGCCACAACGAGGTCATCGCGACGAGCACGCTGTTGCAGGCGATCTGGGCGGACGAGATCCCCAACACCGCCCGCAAGATGGTGCAGAACGCCGTTTCTGGGCTGCGCTCCACGCTGGCCCAGCGCACCGGCGACACCGAGCAGGCGATGCTGCTCACCCACGCGCCCGGTTACCTGCTGCGCGTCGACAGCGACCAGGTCGACGTCGCCCGGTTCCGCAAGCTGGCGACGGACGGCCGCGCGGCGCAGGCCGGTGGCGACGGCGAGCGGGCCGTCACGGCTTACCGTGAGGCGCTCGCCCTGTGGCGGGGCCCGGTGCTCGCCGACCTCACCGAGACCGGCGTGGTGTGGCCGGAGCTGGTCGCGCTGGAGGACCAGCGGATCGCGGTCCACGAGGATCTGTTCGGTCTGGAGCTGGACCGTGGGCGGCACCACGAGGTGCTTCCCGATCTGCGTCCGCTGGCCGAGGCCAACCCGAATCGCGAACGGCTCAACGCCCAGCTGATGACCGCGCTCTACCGCTGCGGCCGCCACGTCGACGCGCTGGAGGTCTACCGCGCGACGCGGGCCAGTCTCGCCGATGGGCTCGGGCTCGAGCCCGGCAAGGAGCTGCGGGAGCTGGAGCGCGCGATCCTCCAGCATGACGAAACCCTGCTCACCCGGCGGCCGGAACCGGCGCCGCGGCCCGAACCGGCTCCCGCGCCCGCCCCGGTGGTCGCGCCACTGCCGTTCACACCGGCCCCGGTGATCGCCATGCACCGCACGGAGCCGGTGGAGAGCGAGCGGAAGCCGGTCGTCGCGATCGGCGTCGCCCTCGCCGCCACGCCGGACGACGACCCCGAGGAGGCCGTGGAGATCCAGGCGCGGCTGCGGGACGTCGTCGAGGAGGAGGCCGCCGCGGCGGGCGCTCACCTGCCCGGTGACTCGGGTCCGGTGGTGCTGGCCCTGTTCGGGCTGCCCCGGACCGATGACGACGACGCCGTCCACGCGACCCGGACCGCGCTGCGGATCCTCGACAGGCTGTCCTCGGCCGGGATCGCCTCGCAGGTCGGTGTCGACAGCGGTGACGTGCTCGTCGAGTACACCACCGCCGGCCCCGGGCAGGTGGCCGGGCCCGTGCTGGACCGCTGCGTCCGCTCCGCGCTGCGTGCGCCGGAAGGCCGGGTCCGCGTTTCGGACGCGGTCCGCGAAGCCGCGGAACCCACCGTGGTGCACGAGGCGTCGGAGGACTCCCCCGGTTGGTGGCACGCCGTTTCGGCTCGCCAGAAGCCGGTGGCGGAGCCCGCCGACCCCGGCGGTTTCGTCGGCCGCGAGCACGACCTCGATCTGCTGGGGCACCTTCTCGGTTTCGTCGAGCGCGGCGGGCGCCCGCACCGGGTGACGGTGCTCGGCGAGCCCGGCATCGGCAAGACGCGCCTTCTCGCCGAGTTCGCGGAAGCGCTGGCGGAGCACCCTCGGATCCGGGTGGTGGACGCTCGCGCCGACGTCGTCGAGGCGTTCGCCGTCATGCCGGGCCTGCTCCCCCAGACGGCCTCAAGGCTGCGCGCCGAAGGCGGCGACGCGGCGCTGAGGGGTGCTGCCACCGAGCTGACCGCATACGGGCCGCTGGTGGTCCTGGCCGACGACCTGCACCGCGCCGACCCGGAGTCCCGCGACGCCGTCGACAGGCTCGGCGAAGCCTGCGCGGGCCTGCCCGTGCTGATCGTGGCGTCCGCCCGGCCGGGTCTGCTGGACACCGGACAGGGCGAACGCTGCGGCACGACGGTGTCGCTCTCCTCGCTCTCGGACGACGCCGTCGGCAAGCTGCTCGACAAGCTGTTGCCCGGCACCGCCCGGCTGATCCGCGGCAGGCGCGAGCTGATCGCCCGGATCGGCGGGAACCCCCGGTTCGCGCACGCGTACGCCCAGGGCGCGCACGGCCGGACCACCCCGTTCACCGCTCTGGGCCAGTCGGCGACTCCCCCGCTGGTGCGCCGGACCCTCGCGGCGCAGCTCGACAACCTGCCCCCGGCCGAGAAGTCCCTGCTCAAGGCCGCCAGCCTGACCGGGGACGCGTTCACCGCGGAGGACGTCGCGGCGGTCTGCGGACGCGACACCGCCGAAGTCGAAGGAGCCCTGTCGCGGCTCGCGAGCCTCGCGGTCCTGCGCCGCGAAGACGACGAAGCCGGCTACACCTTCCGGCGTGCGACGTTGCGCGAACTCGTCTACCAGCGCATCCCGCGCGCGACCCGCACCGCGCTGTCGCGGCGTCCGGCCGTGCGACCGGGTCTGGTCGAGGCCCTCGCCTGAACCGCCCAGGACGAAAGCCCCCGGTCGCTCGGCGACCGGGGGCTTTTCGCGGTACCGCTCAGCTCGCGGGCCGCTGCATCACGTCCGAGGTGTACTTGACCGACGAGGCCTCGTGCCGCGAGGTGTACGGGCACTTCCAGTCCTCCTCGGTCATCCGGCCGGAGAAATGGCGGGAGGGCATCTGGTACTCGTACGTCGTGAAGCTCGGGTTGACCGAGCCGTTGTTGGTCGTCTCGCGTTTGCGGATCGCGTCCTGCATCGAGAAGAACTTGTCCCCCAGCAGCATGAACTGCATCAGCGAGTTGAAGGCGATGGCCGGCCGCGAGAAGCGGCGGCTCGCCCGGGAAGCGCCCGGGTGCATGCCGACGATGAAGAACGAGTGCCCCGCGACGTGGAAACCGAAGTTGGGCTCGTTCGGGTCGGAGGTCGCGCCTTCTTCGAGGCCGTAGGTCCGGCTGTCGATGTCGTGCATGTACTGGAGGTGCTGCCACAGCAGGCGTTCGTGTTCCTCCTCGTCGAGGATCCCGCCGGGTTCCTCGAAGGTGGAGACGAACGTGCGGAAACTCTTGTCCGACAACGTGGGCCGGATGTCTCGCGCGTACGCGAGCAGGTCGCGGTAGTGGGCACGCGCCGAAGCCGCGTCGCCCAGCGCCGGGTAGTGCCCGTGGACGATCGAGCCCTTCTTCAACGCCGCGCGGGCGCCGAGACAGCTGAATTCCGTGGTCTGGATGAACTCTTCGAGCTCCGCTTTCGGGTCGCTCATTTCACTCCGCCTTTCCGGTGCTCCCGTGCCGGTCGCCGCCTGCCGGGAAGCCAATCGAAGGCGCGCACGGTGACCGCGCGCGCCGGGACGGCCAGCGCGGCCGCGTGGCCCGCGCCGGCGTCCAGTTCGGTGATCGTCCATTCCGGACCGTCGTCGAGTTCGACGTCGCCGCCGGTGAGGGTGAAGGCGGGCCCCGGCAGTCCGGCCAGGCCGCGGCCGTCGACCTTCAGATAGGCCTCTTTGCAGGCCCAGTAACGGAAGAACGTCGCGGGCTCGTGCACCGCGTCGGCCTCTTCGGGCCGCAGTGTCCGCGCGGCCAGCCCGTCGTGGTCGACCTCGCGGACCTCCTCGACGTCGACGCCGACCCGGATCCCGGCGGCCACCGCGATCAGCGCCAGCCCGCCGGAGCGGGACAGACTGAACTCGATTCCCGTAGCCCCGGCCAGCGCCGGACGGTCGCCGTCGCGGGTGAACTCGAGCGCCGTCGGCGCGATTCCCGTGTAGCCGGCCAGGATGTCGCGCAGGGCGACGTGCGAGGCCAGGAATCCCGCCCGTTCCTCGTCCACCGCGATCCCGGCGGCGCGGCGCCGTTCCTCGCCGGAAAGCCCGCCGAGCAGGCCGTAGACCTCGGGCGAGCCCGGGGCGAGTACGCGGGCGAGCGGGATTCGCCAGACGTGTGCGTCCCGGCCGGGGCGGAGCCGTTCGAACAGCGCGCCCGAAGGCTGCGTCCAGGCCGAGAACCACTGCGTCGTCATCGGGCGAGCTTTCGGTGGATCACGCCCAGCAGCTCCGGGACACGCTGTTCGAGATAGAAATGCCCGCCCGGGTAGGTGACCATCGTCGCGTCGGCGGCGAGTTCCAGCCAGGCGGCCAGTTCGTCCAGATCGGCCCGAGGGTCACGGTCGCCGCCGAATACGGTCAGGGGCACCGGCAACGGCTCCCCCGGCACGTGCCGGTAGGTCTCGTTGACCGCGAGATCGGCCCGCATCAGCGGCAGGAACATCGCCAGCAGCGACGGCTCGCGCAGCAGGACGTCCGGCAGCCCGCCGAGCGCGTTGAGTTCGGCGGCGAGCCGGTCGTCGGGCAGCGCTCGCAGTTGCAGCCGGGTGTCGGGCAGCTGAGGCGCCGCCCGGCCCGAAACGAACAGATGCTTCGGCAGCGTGGCGCCGCGTTCGGCGAGCCTGCGGGTGAGCAGGTACGCGGTCAGGGCGCCGACGCTGTGGCCGAAGAACGCGAAGTCCCCGGTGAGCGCGTCGCCCAGACCGTCGATGGCCGCTTCGACAAGGCTTTCGACGTCTTCGTGCGGTGTCTCGCGACCGCGTTCGGCCCGGCCGGGCAGCTGGACCGGCAGGACGACCAGGCCGTCACCCGCCGCGGCGCCCCACTCGCGGTAGACGGCCGCGCTGGCCCCGGCGTGCGGGAAGCAGAACAACCTGGTCGCCGCGCCCGCCGGAACTCCGCCGGGCAGCCAGGGCCGCTTCGTGATCGGTGCGGTCATCGCACCTCCAACGTCAGATAGGGCGGCGGCGGCTGGATCGTGCTCAGGTCGGACTCCAGGACGAGCCGGTCGCCGTCGCGCGAGATCTCGGTGAAACCCGCGAACGCGTAGGTCACGTACATGACGCGGTTGCGGCCCGTCTCGACGAAGTCCGCGCGCAGTTTCGCGCCGTCTTCCTTCGCCAGCCCCATGATGTGGTTGAGCAGGACCGTGCCGACGCCGCGCGACATCACGCGGCACGACATGAGCATCATCCGCAGATGCCAGGCCTCCGTGCCGCGTTCGGCGAGAGCGAGGCCGATCTTGCCGTAGCCGCCGTACTTGTCCGAAAGGGACGCGACGAGCAGCACGTGATCAGGTGAGGTCCGCAGCTCGTCGAGCTCGTCGTAGGAGTACGTCCGGCCGGTCGAGTTGAGCTGATTGGTGCGGACGGTCAGTTCCTCGGCCCGCTGCAGGTCTTCCCGCTGGGCCCTGGCGATGGTGAACTTCATGTCCAAAGTGGACAGGAATTCCTCGCTGGTGCCCTCGTGGTCCTGTTCGATCCGGTCCCGCACCGCGGCCGCGCGGTAGAGGTCGCGGCGCACCTTCGACTCGTCGGTGACGAACTTGGGCCGGAACTCCTCCGACGCCAGGGTCTCCCCCAGCTTCGCGACGTCGACGGTCTTGACCGCCGGCAGGGCGTGGGCGACCTCGGCCAGTTCGAACGGCTGGTCGTCGACGAACGCGATCGCGTCGAGGCCGATGTTGAGCGATTTCGCGATCCGTTCCACGGAGCCGGATTTGGGGTTCCAGGTGATCTGCGGGTACAGGAAGTACTCGTCGAGCCCGGCCGCCTTCAGCCGTGTCATCGCCGCTTCGTGGTCGTTACGGCTGGCCACCGAATGCAGGATGCCCAGTTCGTCGAGCCGCTTGATCTCCGCGACGACCTCCGGCCGCACGGTGACCTCGCCGTCTTCGAGCAGGGTGCCGTCCCACACCGTGTTGTCCAGGTCCCACACCACGCATTTGATCCGGCCCCGCTTCGGTTTCTCCGCAACGGCGGTCATCCCGCCACCTCCCGGTACGCCTCGTCCGCGATGGTCAGCTCTTGGATCTGTGTGCTGCCTTCGATGATTTCCATGACTTTCGCGTCGCGGTACAGCCGGGCGACCGGGTAGTCCGGGCCGCAGCCGTTCGCGCCGTGGATCTGGACCGCGTCCGAACCCGCCTTGGCCGCGGCGGTGGAGGCGAAGTACTTGGCCACCCAGGTCGCCATGATGGTCGCCGGATCGCCCGCGTCCTTGAGCCTTCCGGCCTTCTCGCACAGCAGCCGGGCGGCGTCGCGCGCGGTGACCATCTCGCTGATCATGGCGCGGATCTGCGGCAGGTCCCGCAGCAGCCCGCCGCCGGCCGAACGCGCCGACGTGTAGGCCGCGGACGCCGCCAGCGCGGCCCGCACGATCCCGACCGAACCGCACGCGACGCTGTAGCGTCCGAGGTCGAGCGCGCCGGTCATCACCGTGCCCGCGGCCCAGCCCGGCGGCCCGACCAGCGCGGACGGATCGAGCCGGACGTCGTCGAACTCGATGGTCGCCAGCATGCTGGCCGTGGTGCCGAGCATGTGCCGGACCGGCGTCACGGTGACACCGGGGTGATCGGCGGGCACCAGGAACGCGCTCATCCCGGTGGCCGTGCCGGCGAACACCAGCAGCAGCCCGGCGACCTGGCCGCCGGTGATCCACGTCTTGCGGCCCCGCAGCGTCCAGACACCGTTCTCGGCGACGGCCACGGTCCCCGCGGCGGTCGAGTCGCTGCCGCTGAAATCCGGTTCGGTCAGGCAGAACGCGCCCCGCGTGCCACCATCGGCGAGCTCCGGCAGCCAGCGCTCGCGTTGTTCGTCGTCACCCCAGCGCTGCACGGTCGCGGTCACCATCGTGTGCACGGTGAGCAGGCTCCGCAGCGACGAACAGCCGCGGCCGACCTCCTCGTGCACCCGGCCGAGGGTGACCATGTCCATCCCGGTGCCGCCCGCTTCGACGGGGAGGAACGGGGCCCACAGTCCCAGCTCCCCCATCCGCCGCAGCACGTCCCCGGGGATCCGTTCCGCCCGGTCCCACGCGTCCGCGTGCGGGCAGACCTCCTCGTCGACGAAACGCCCGACCACCTCGACTTCGGGGGCTTCGGGCCGTGTCCTCGCCCTCACGTCACGTCTGCCGTTCAGTGGGCGGCCGCGGCGGTGCGCCGCTCGACCAGTTCGGTCATCCGCGTGACGGTGCGGAAGTTGTCCAGCTTCAGCTCGTCGTTGGGGATGCGCGTGGCGAACGCCTTCTCGATGAACATGACCAGTTCCATCGCGAACAGCGAGTTGACGAAGCCGAGGGCGAAGATGTCCTGCTCGTCGGTGAACGACAGGCTGGGGAACTTCGCCCCGATGAAGGCGCGGATCTCGCCGCGGACGTCCTGCGACATGGTGGATGCCTTTCGTGGGTAGTGGGAGGTCAGGCGATGGTGATGTGGTGGGCCCAGGGGGTCGTGAGTGGCAAATAGGGTTAGAACACGAATCGCCACTCACGACCCTCGACCCAGCGCGATCTGCCGGGACAGACGGTGTTGCGAAAGCCACTTTCGCAACGTTGAAGGTTGCGAAAGTGGCTTTCGCAACCTGGCCTGCCCGCGCGACCGTCTGAGGCTGGGGGTCGTGAGTGGCGATTCGGGTTAGAACACGAATCGCCACTCACGACCCACCCAGCCGGCACGTGCACCGCCATCAGCCGCTGTAGTTGTAGAAACCCTTGCCGGACTTGCGGCCGTGCAGTCCGGCCGCGGTCATCTGCTTGAGCAGCGGGCACGGGCGGTACTTGCTGTCGTTGAACTCGTCGTAGAGCACTTCGACGCTGTAGAGGATCGTGTCGACGCCGATCAGGTCCGCCGTCTCCAGCGGGCCCATCGGGTGGCCGAAGCAGCCGCGGAACACCTCGTCGACGGTCTCCGCGTCCGCGACGCCTTCGTGCACGAGGAAAGCGGCTTCGTTGACGGTGAGCATGAGGACGCGGTTGGAGACGAACCCGGAGGCGTCGTTGACCGGGATCGGCTTCTTCCCCATCGACAGCAGCAGCTCGCGCACGATGTCCTTTGTGGACTCGCTGGTGTGGTAGCCGGGGATGAACTCGCACGACGGCTTCATCGGCACCGGGTTCATGAAGTGCACGCCCATCACCTTGTCCGCGCGTCCGGTGAGCGCGGCGACCTTGGTGATCGGGATGGCGGAGGTGTTGACGACGAACACGGTGTCGGCCTTGCAGGCCTCGTCGAGTTTGGGGTAGAGACGGGACTTCAGGTCCCAGTTCTCGGTGATGTTCTCGATCACGACCTCGGCCTCGGCGAGCAGTGCGAGCTCGGTGCCGAAGGTGATCCGGCCGAGTACGGCGGCCGCGTCGATCTCCGGGCCGCCGAGCATGCGGCTCATCCGGCATTCGAGTTCGATCCGGTCGCGGGCGTCGGCCAGTTTGCCCGGGTCGACGTCGATCAGCACGACCTCGTGCTCGCTGGTGGCGAGATTCTGCGCGACCCCGGTGCCCATCACACCGGCGCCGACGACTCCGACGAGGGTCATCGTTCCTCCTTGGCTGCGTTGCTCGTGGTCAGGTCCAGCACGCCGTCGAGGCGGCCGTGAGCGGCCCGGACGGCGTCCGCGCCGCCGGGGTGCTCGTCGGCGAACACGACGGTCGCGCCGAGTTCGGCGCCCAGCCGCATACCCAGGTCGCGGGCGGTGACGTCCAGTTCGCCCTCGACCAGGTAGACCGGCCGTGCGGCCTTCTCGCCGGCCGCACGGGCGCCGAGGGCGACGTCGGCGGGCGCCGTGGTCGGCTCGATCCAGTAGCGGTCGTGCTGGAAGGGATAGCCCGGCAGCGTCGTCTTCCTCGGGTCGCGGCCGTCGTGGTAGGCCCGCCAGTCGATGTCCGCCCCGGACAGCCAGGCCCGGCCGAGCGCTTCGGTGAGCACGGCGGTGTCCTGGCGGGGGTCGGCCTCGCCGGGCAGGGTCGGTACCAGCAGCGGCCACGAGGTCTGCGGGAATTCGGGGTGGCCGCGGAACATCGAGCCGAGCGACTGCCCGGCTCCCAGTTCCAGCAACACGGTATCCGGGTTCGTACTGGCAAGATGCTCGATCATCGCGGCGAATCGCACCGGACGGCACATGTGCTCGGCCCAGTAGCCGGGATCGTTCAGCTGCTTCGCGGTGATCGGCGCACCGGTGACATTGGACAGGTAGGGCACCTCCGGCTCGCGCGGCGTGAGGTTCTTGCGCGCCCACGCGGTCAGTTCCGCGGCGGCGGGGCGCAGGGCGCGCGAGTGGAAGGCGTGCGTCGTGCGCAGCGGCCGGGCCGGGACGCCGTGTTCGGCGAGCGCGGCGGCCAGCTTCTCGACGCCGTCGCCCGCGCCGGACACCACGATCATCCGCGGCCCGTTCAGCGCGGCGACGTCGACGCCGAACGCGGTCACGTCGCCGACCAGTTTGGTGAGTTCGTCGGCACCCAGCGGAACAGCGGCCATCGCGCCGGGCGGGAGCTTCTCGATCAGCTTCGCCCGGGTCGCGACCAGCGCGGTCGCCTCTTCGAGCGTCAGCGCGCCGGAAAGCGCGGCGGCGGCGAACTCGCCGACACTGTATCCGGCGAGCACCGAAGGCCGGAGACCCCAGGCGCGCAGCAGCCGTCCGAGCGCGTAGCCGAGGGTGAACACCGCGGGCTGGGTGACGGACGGTGCCGCGTCCTCGGTGTCGGTCGCGCGGCCCAGCAAGCGCGCCAGGTCGCCGCCGCCGGAACCGCGAGCGCCGTGCAGGCTCGCCGTCGGGTCGGTGCCGAGATGAGCCTTGAACAGCGCGGCGCATTCGTCGACGGCGGCCTTGAATTCCGGCTCGCTGTCGTAGAGCCCGCCGGCCATGCCGCGGTACTGTTCGCCGACCCCGGCGAGCAGGAACCCCGCCTCGCGCGGAGCCGAGTCCGCTTCGGCGACCACGCGCGTCTCGGAGGCGAACGCGTCGGCGGCGTCGTCCGCGGAGGACACCACGGTCATCCGGCGGTGCTCGAAGGCCTTCCGGCCGTTGTGCAACGTGTAGGCGACGTCGGCCAGATCAGTCCACTCAGGACGGTCGGCGGCCAGCCTGCCGGTCATCGCGTCGGCCGCTTCGGGGGTCCGCGCGGACCAGGCGAGCAGTTGGTGCGGCCGGGCGGCCGGACGTTCGGGCAGATCTTCCGGCGCCTCTTCGATGACGACGTGGGCGTCGGTGCCGCCGAAGCCGTACGCGCTGACCCCGGCCAGCCGCGGCCGCTCGCCGCGCGGCCAGTCGCCCAGTTCCGTCTGGACGACCAGCTTGTCGCCGCTGTGGGCCAGCTGCGGGTTGGGCTTCTCGAAGTTGACCGCGGGCGGCAGCTTCTCGTGATGCAGCGCCAGCGCGGCCTTGATCAGCCGGGCGATCCCGCCCGCCTGGTTGATGTGGCCGAGGTTCGCGTCGATCGAGCCGAGCGTGATCCGCTCGACGCCGTCGACGTCGAAGATCTTCTGCAGCGCGGAGATCTCGGCGACGTCGCCGAAGGGAGTGCCCAAAGTGGACACTTCGATATGGTCGATCTCGGCGGGTTCGACGTCGGCGGCGGCCATGGCCTCGGCGACGACGGCGGCCTGACCGGGCACACCCGGCAGGTTGAAGCCCTGGCGTGCGCGGTTGCCCTCGTGGTGGATGGCCCAGCCGCGGATCACCGCGTAGATCCGGTCGCCGTCGGCCTGCGCGTCCTCGAGGCGCCGCATCACGACGACGCCGAGGCCGTTGCCGGGAACCTTGCCGTTGGCTCCGGCGTCGAGGATCCGGTTGATGCCGTCGGGCGCGAACCGGCTGCCTTCGCGGTAGAGGTAACCGGGTTCCTGGGGCACGACAACGGAAACCGAACCGGACACCACCAGGTCGGACTCGCCGGTGAGCAGGCTGGAGCAGCCCTGGGCGACCGCGGCGAGCGCGGTCGAACTGCAGCTCTGGACGCTGACCGACGGGCCGGTCAGATCGAGCGCGTACGACAGCCGGGACGCGATCAGGTCTTTTTCGTTCTGCAGGATCAGCTGGTCCGGGCCGACGGTCAGCGCGGTGACGTCGTTCGACAGCAGATTCGACAGCAGGTACGTACTGGGCGCGCCGCCCGCGAAGACCCCGGCCAGGCCTTCGATGCGGTCCGGGTCGACACCGGCGTCCTCCAGCGCGTGCCACGCGCATTCGAGGAACAGCCGGTGCTGCGGGTCGAGCAGCTCGGCGTCGGTGCGGTCGTAGCCGAAGAAGTCGGCGTCGAAGCGGTCGATGCCGGGCAGGAGGCCGGCCGCCGGGACGAACGCCGGGTCGTCGGCCACCTCGGGCGGGACACCCGCGGCGAGCAGTTCGGCCCGGGTCATCCGGGTGATGCCGTCGCGGCCGGCGCACAGGTCGGCCCAGAACTTGCCGATGTCGGGCGCGCCGGGGAAGTTCCCGGCCATGCCGACGATCGCGATGTCGCCGCCGGTGTCCCTGCTGGGCGTGGTCATGGGGTGGTTCACCTTCCGGTCCGGCTCGGGCGCTTGCGGAGGTTCGCGGCGCGGGCGCGGCGGCGTTCGCCGCGGGCGGAGACGTCTTCGGCGGGCTCGGCGGCCGCCGCCGGGGCCGCGCCCGGTTCGCCGAGCAGCGTGACGAACTCGGCGATGGTCGGTTTCTCGAACAGGCTCGCCGGGGCCAGTTCGACGCCGAATTCCTTGGCGACGCGGCCGATCAGCACCAGGCCGATCAGCGAAGTGCCGCCGAGGTCGAAGAACGGGTCGTGCACGCCGACCTCTTCCAGGCCGAGGCAGTCGCACCACGCGGCGGCGACGCGTTCCTCGGCCGGGGTGCGCGGCGCGACGAGCGCCGTGCGCAGATCGGGCCGGGGGTAGCGCTCGCCGGTGGGGATGGCGGCGTCGGCGCCGACCAGCGCGTCGACCGAACCCATCCGGGCCAGCGCGGCCAGCACGTCGGTCAGCGGGAGCGGCAGCACGGTCACCTGCGGCTCGCCGGAGACGATGATCCGCGAGAGCAGTTCGGTGCCTTCTTCGGCGCCGATGCCGAATTCCTCGCGGAACTTGCGGGAACCCTCCTGCGCCTCGGCGGAACCGGACAGCCCGGACGCCGTCCAGGCGTCCAGCTGCCAGGGCCCCCACGCGACCGACACGACCTGCTTGGCCGGACCGCGCCCGCCCGCCTCGGTGGCCGCGACGCCGTCGAGGAAGGCGTTGGCCGCCGAGTAGTCGATCTCGCCGACGCCGACGGTGAGCGTCACCGTCGAGGAGTACAGGACCAGCAGGTCGACCGGTTCCACGCTCAGTGCCTCGGTCAGGGCGAGGGTGCCGTCGACCTTCGGTGCCAGCACGGCTGCGGCCTGCTCGCGGGTCTTGTTCTGCATCAGCCCGCCACCGGCGATCCCGGCCGCGTGCACGACACCGTCGAGGTAACCGAAGTACCCGCGGACCTCCGCCAGCAGCGCCGCGGCGTCGCCGGGAACGCTGACGTCGGCCCGCAGCGTGAGCACGTCGGCGCCGAGGGCGCGCAGATCCCGGACCGCCAGCAGCACGCTGCTCGTGCGGTCGTCCACGCCGTGGTCGCGGATCCAGTCGTCCCAGGTCTCCTCCGGTGGCAGTTCGGAACGGCCTGCCAGCGCGAGGTTCACGCCGAGCGGGGCGAGCCGCCGTGCCAGCGCCAGGCCGAGAACGCCGAGACCACCGGTGATCAGGTAGGTCCCGCCGGGCTTCCAGGCCACCGAGTCGTCGGTTTCGGGCAGCTCGACGACGTCGAAGCCCCGCAGCCAGCGTCGTCCGCCTCTCCAGGCAGCGACCGCGACCCCGTCGACAGTGTCCACAGTGGACACCGCGAGCAGATCGAGTTCGTGCGTGGCCTGGGCGACCTTGTCACCGGTGCGGTCGAAGTCCGCGTACTGCGCGTGGACCAGGGGGTACTCGGCGGCGATCGCGTCGGTCGTCGCGGCGATCGTCGGGGCGAAGGCGTCGGTGGCGTCCCCGCCGAGGACGTCGAATCCGCCGCGTCCCAGGGAGAGCAGGTCGACCCGGCGGCCGGCGCATTCGGCACCGATCGCCTTGCCCAGCCACATGAGGCTGTAGAACCCGGACTCGAGGTCACTGGCGGTGAGGCCGTGGGCGTGCACGATCCGCAGCGGTCCGTCGCCGCTCACCGAGGCGAGCACCCGGCGGTATCCGTCCATATCGGACGGTTCGATACCGGCGACGGTCACGCGGTGCCCGGCCGCCTCCGCCGCGGCCGCGAAACCGTCGGCGAACGCGCCCGGCTCGGCGAACAGCACCAGGTCGCCCGGCGTCGCGGGCACGCGGCGGGTGGTGTCCCGATGCCACGTCGGCGTGTGCGCGGCCAGGCCCGCACGGACCGGGGTCTCGGGCTCACCGGCCGACATCTGCGTCAGCGACCAGCCGTTGCCGCGAGAAGCGACCTCCGGCCAGTAGCGGGTGCGCTGGAAGCGGTACCCGGGCAGGGAAACGAAGCGGCGGTCCGGTCCGGCACCGGTCGCCCAGTCCACTCCGACGCCGTGCTCCCAGAGCGCGCCGAGCGCGGCCAGCCAGGCGCGGCGGCCGACTCCGGCCGCCGGCTCCGGCAGCAGCGAGACGACCGGCGTCTGCGGCAGGTAGCGTCCGGCCGCTTCGGCGCCCTTGTCCCCGAGTCCGGCTTCCACCAGGACATCGGCGTACTTCGCGAGGGCCAGCAGGCCGTCTTCAAAACGGTCGTCCGCGATCCGCCAGTGCGCCGCGTCCGCGGCTTCGGCGGCGGTGAGCACCGCGCCGGTCCGGGGCGAGATCACCGGCACCGTCGGCGTTCCCGCCTGGGGCACCGGCCCGCCGAGTGCGAGTTCGAGGCCTTCGGCGAGGCCGAACAGCCCTCCCGCGACGGCGGCGACGCACTCCCCGGTGCCGCGACCGAGCAGGACGGCCGGTTCGAGACCCCACGCCGCCAGCAAGCGGGTGAAGGCGTACTCGACGGCGAAGACCACGGCTCGTTCGTCGGCTTCGGCCGTGCCGTAGAGCGCGCCGAGCAGGTCCACACGTCCTTCCAGCAGGGCCGCGCATTCGTCGATCGCCGCGCGGAACGCGAGTTCGGTGCGGTACAGCTCGTCGGTGGTGCCCTGCCAGGCGTCGCGCGTCCCGGGCAGCA
>NZ_JACBXD010000051.1 GCF_013870525.1 Amycolatopsis pittospori | reverse complement strand
CGGAGACGGCGGGGCGGCGGCGCCGGTGCGTCTGCACTCGGGTCGAAGACGGGCCGTTCACCCGTATGACGTGCGACGACGTCGGAAACGCTGATCCCGCCGTGAGTGTCCATCGACCGGCGGCGACCCCTGCGGCCGCGTTCACCGGCGCTTCCGTCCTTGTTGCCGTGGCGACCGGTCCCCGGGTTGTGGTGCTCGTCGGGCACTCGGTCTCCTCTCCAGTCATGGTCGTAGCTTTTTCGTTATCGTACGGACACCTCTGGTTCGTTACGACAACCATCCCGGAATTTTCTTCACCCAAGGTACCGAGAAGCGCCGAGCGGTCCATGCGATCGGGTGAGCGGTCCGAGTTAAAGCTGCGTTAAAAGGAGTGAAACCGCTACGTAGAGTGTGGCGATAACCGAGTGGGTGACTTAGCCGTGACTTAGCCCGCGGTCGGGCCGGAACGGGGAATCACCTGCGACGATTCCTTTTCGCGATAGGCCACTTTGTTCCGGCCTGCCCGTTTCGCCATATACAACAAAGCGTCTGCGCGGCGCAACTGCCGTTCCGGTTTCATCGGCTCGGAGCCGTTCTCGTGCGCGAGTCCCACGCTGATCGTCACCGACAGGCCGGTCCGGATCCGGGTCCACGGATGGCGGGCCACCCGGACGCGGGCGGTGTCGGCGATCCGCACCGCCCGCGCGGCGTCGACGTCCGGGATGACGAGCGCGAACTCCTCGCCGCCGTAGCGGGCACAGAACGCCTCGGCCGGCAGTCCCTGTTGCAGCAGGTCGGCGACCTCCCGAAGCACCCGGTCGCCGACCAGATGCCCGAAAGTGTCGTTGACCTCTTTGAACAGGTCCAGGTCGACCAGCGCGATCGCGAGTCCCGGCTCGCTTACCCGTTCGAAGTCCGGGCCGTGCAGCCACTGGTCGAGGTAGCGGCGGTTGAAGCTGGACGTCAGCGTGTCCCGCAGGCTGCCGGCGCGGGCGAGGTCGAAGGCGGATTTCAGGTGGTGGTACGCGCGCCGCCAGTCACCTTGGGTGGCGAGCACCCCGGCGATGGATTCGTGGAGGCTGAGCAGATCGGTACCCGGCGCGCCCGGTGGGAGCGCGGCCTCGTCGTCGGCTACCACGCTCACCTCCGCCACGAATTGGTTTTCGTCGTAAAGGAGGGATCTCTTGAGGTATCGGTACGGTCGGAAGTGAATATCGCTCAAGTGGACGACGGTTCCGTACCTTTGTCACGCACCGAAGTCCCGTTCTGTAAGGCTGAAAACGGCTCGACGTCTTTGAGCTGCGCAAACTGATCCTTTGCCCAGTAACTCACGTCAGTCACATCGTCATTCAGCAACAGTGCGTAATCATTCCAGTCGATCCAGCGCCACTCGCCCACCTCGTCGGGATGCGGCAGCGGATCTTCGTCGACCCAGGCGACGAAGACCGGGCAGAACTCGTTCTCGACGATGCCCTCGAACGGCGGCGTCCGATAGCGGTACGCCGGAAGGACGCAGCGGAGTCCGTCCAACCGGGGCAGACCGAGTTCGAACGCGGAGCGGCGCCGGACGGCCTCTTCGATCGGTTCCCCCGGCGCGGGATGCCCGCAGACACTGTTGGTCCATACCCGCGGCCACACCTTTTTGGACGCGGCGCGGCTGGTGATCAGCAGGGCCTGGTCACTGCGGCGCAGCAGGTAACAGGAGAACGCCAGGTGCAGTCGGGTGTTCTCGTGGTGGCTCGCCAGTTTGGGCGCGGTCTCCCCGGTCGGCACACCGTCCTCGGTCACATAGACGATGCGTTCGGTGTCCACTTCGGTCATGTTGTTCACCGGACCCACTGAACTACACGGCTCGCTGTAACCGGTACCGCGACCAGAGTTACCCCTGTTAGAGGGACGAAAGGTGCTCGACGAGCAAAGAAGTGACGGCCTCGGGCGCCTCTTCCACCACCCAGTGGGAGACGTCCTCGATCATTTCGAAGCGGTACGGGCCGGTGACCCGGTTCCCGGTGTCGAGCGCGGCCGTCGAACCGAAGGCGGCGTCCTCGGTGCTCCAGATGTAGAGCGTCGGCACCTCGATCGGCCCGATCTTCCCGCCGGGACGGCCGGCGCGGTACCAGTTGAGCGCGGCGGTCAGCGCGCCCGGTTCGGACAGTCGCCGGACGTACTCGTCGATCTTGCTCGGCGACACCTTCCAGTCGAATATGCGCCGCAACGCGTCGGCGTCGTTCTCGAGCATCCGCCGTTCGGTGACGCGGGTCTGCCGCCATTCGGTCATGTACCCCGAACGGAGGTGCTGGTCCTCGTCGGTCTTCATGGCCTCCGCGAGTGCGGCCGGATGCGGCGTCGAAATGACGGCGAGGCTGCGGAGCCTGGTCGGATGCGCGTCGGCCGTCCACCACGCCACCGCACCGCCCCAGTCATGTCCGACGAGGTCGAATTCCTTCCACCCCAAGCGATCCGCGATCGCGATGACGTCGCCCACGAGGTGGTCGATGGTGTACTCGGACGCCTGTTCCGGCCGGACGTCCGGCGAGTACCCGCGCTGATCCGGTGCCACCGCGCGATAACCGAGTACGCCGAGCGTCGCGACCTGGTGCTCCCATTCGACCGCCGCTTCGGGAAACCCGTGCAGCAGCAGGACCGGACGGCCGTCTTCGGGGCCCGCCGCGATGGCGTCGAAGGAACCGGCTTCGGTGGGAATGCTCAGCTGCTCGATCACGATCCGCACTTTACGTTGTGAGCTTTCGCGGCGGTTTCAAGCAGCCTTGAAATACCTTGCCGCCCCGCGATGACGAAGTGACACTTCGGAGCAAAGAATCCGATCACCTGGGGAGAATCATGCGCAAACCAGCTCGCGCCTTGGCGCTGGCCGTGGCCACGATGGCGACGGCCGCGAGCGTTTCCGCCGTGACGGTCGCTCCGGCGGCCGCCTACCCGTGCGGCTTCTACGCGGAACACGGCCAAGCGCTCTACGGACACTGCGGCGGGGCCACGTCCGTGATGCTCCGGGTCGAGGTCAACGAGAACCTCGCCCCGCCGTGGATCCGAGACCACGACCAATGCGTCGCCGGCGGAATCATCCCGCTCGGTGACTGGCCGATGATCTATGACGCCTGGGCCAAGTACAGCCCTTGCTGATCTGTCCGAACGCTCCCGCCGGATCTTCCGGCGGGAGCGTTTTCGGTCAGGCCGTCGCCGGTTCCACCGCGGTGTAGCGGAGGACGTTGCCGATCAGTTCCGTCTCCGGCCAGTCGACCACGGTGCTTTCGGGGAATCCCGGCAGTTTCAGGGAAACCGCGGACGGGACGACTCCGCCTTCCCAGCCGTGCTCCACCGTCCAATGCAGATGGATGACGGCGGGCTGCTCGGCGGTCAAGACCGTGTACGGCGTTTCAGTGCCTTCGTAGCGTGGTTCCGTGCCGAGGGACGTGCCTTCCTCGTCGAGGAACGTGACGTCGGACGGCGCTCCCCGCAGAGAACAGCTTCCGTCCGTCAGGCTGATCTTCAGATCCGCGTAGCGGTGGCCGAGGGCCGCCTCGACCGGTCCGAACGTGTAGGACAGGTCGCTCGCCTCGCATGGCGAGACTTCGGCCGCCGTCGCGGGCACGGCGAACAAGGCGCACGTGGCGGCCGCGGCGGCCACCCCACCCAGGAAACGGCGCGTGGTTGTCGTCATGTGGATTTCGATCCCCTTTCGTCTTCCTCTCGGAAGAAGACGCGGGACCGGCGGCGAAGTTGTTCTTCGCCGGAAACGGCTTACCCGCCGGAGTGCATGTCCTCGGCTTCGGGGACGCAGTCGTCGTCCGGGTCGTCGAGCCAGCCGTGCGGCAACGTGACCTTGCCCGGCGAACCCTGCCGCCCACGCGGCCCGGTCGCGGCGCTCGGGAACGGCGCGTCGTGGTCGAGCTGCGCGATGAGGTCGTCCAGCTGGGTCAGGCTGGAGAGCATCGCGAAGCCGCGGCGCAGTTCCGAGCCGACCGGGAAGCCCATGAAATACCAGGCCATATGCTTGCGGATGTCGCGCATGGCCTTGTCGTGGCCGTCGTGCTCGACGAGCAGTTCGGTGTGGCGGCGCAGGACCTTCGCGACCTCGCCGAGGTTCGGCGGCGTGGGCTGCGGGCGCCCGGCGAAGGCGGCTTCCAGCTCACCGAACAACCACGGCCTGCCCAGGCAGCCGCGTCCGACCACGACGCCGTCGCAGCCGGTCTCGTCGACCATGCGCAGCGCGTCTTCGGCCGAGAAGATGTCGCCGTTGCCGAGGACCGGGATGCTGGTGACGGCCTCCTTGAGCGCCGCGATCTTCGTCCAGTCGGCCTGACCGGAGTACCGCTGCGCGGCGGTGCGCGCGTGCAGACTGACCGCGGCCGCCCCCTCCGCCTCCGCGATACGCCCGGCGTCGAGATAGGTCAGGTGGTCGTCGTCGATGCCCACGCGGAACTTGACCGTGAACGGCACGCCCGCCTCGGCCGCCGCCTTCGCCGACTCGCGCACGATGTCGGCGAACAGCTTCCGCTTGAACGGCAACGCCGCCCCGCCGCCCTTGCGCGTCACCTTCGCCACCGGGCAGCCGAAGTTGCTGTCGATATGGTCGGCGAGACCTTCACCGGTGATGATGCGGACGGCTTCGGCCATCGTCTTGGGATCGACCCCGTAAAGCTGCATGGACCTGGGCTTTTCGTTCTCGCCGAAGGTCATCATGTGCATCGTGCCGGGGTGGCGTTCGACCACCGCGCGGGCGGTGATCATCTCGCAGACGTAGATGCCCGCGCCGTACTCCTGGCACAGCTGCCGGAAGGCGACGTTGGTGATGCCGGCCATCGGAGCGAGCACGACCGGGGGATCGACCTCGTAGGGGCCGATCTTCAGGCTGGGCTTGCTCAGGGTGGCTGTCACGTCCTCCATTGTCGCCTGTGGTGTCTGTCACTCGCAGGTGGGCCGGTCAGGACGACTTCGCCAACTGGCTGACGCGCTGGAACGACATTCCGAGAACCTCGCCCGCTTCGCGCTGCGAGACTCCGAGTGCGAGGAGCTCCTGCACCGCCGCGCGATGTTCGGCCGCCGCCTCGGCTTGCTTGCGCTGAGCCTCCTCGCGCAGGACTTCGGCGCGCGCCTGATGATCCGTCACCGAATTCGGCAGGTGCACTTCGAGGTGAAGGTCGTACTCGTCGCCGCGGACGTCCTCCATGATCTCGATGAGCTCACTCGCCATCGTCACGACGTCCTTGTAGCGGAGAGCCTGGGTCGAGCGGTCGATCTCGCGAACGCGGACGAGCCAAAACCTGCCGTCACGGGTGACTTCGGCGTGGTAGGTCTTCACTTCCTCCACCATCCTTTCCCGAGGACGTCCTCGCACTCCTTGAAGATGTCAACGGCGAAGATCTCCCCCAACTCGGTATGGCGCGGAATGGGTTGGCGCCTTCGCGCTCCAAGGCCCACACCGCATGTTGTCTCCTGGCGGCGACCGCGATCTTCTTGATGACTTCTCGTCTCTTCACCAGCTTATGTCTAGGGTTGGGTAGACGCAACCGTCAATGCCGGGCTAGACGGTTCGCGAAATGGATCTTCTAAGGGCGCTCCGCGTCTACGCGGCCAAGAAGACGACCTCGTAGGGAGCGACTGTGTGGATTTCGGGACGTCAGATGTCCCGAAATCCACACAGTGATCACGCGCTCACCCATCCCGTCCATTCATGCTCGGAGGAGCGCCGGAACCGGTCCCAGCGGTGATGATCTTGCAGGTCGCGACCACATCGTCATCACGATTGAGTAGTGCTACGGATCCGACTGGGGCCGGAAGGATCCATGCTGTTCGCCATGACCACCGATGGGGATGTGCTCCTCAGGCTCGCCGGGGAGATCGACGATCTTGGGGCCCGCCTCGCGCGGGTCGGGACCGAGCTGCGGACCGTCCAGGCCGACGCGGCGCCCGCGCAGGCCGAAGCGCCTCAGCAGGCACCCGAAGCGCGGCCGGAGACCGCCGCTCAGGAGGCGCCGCTGCCGACCGCCGAGCAGCCGACGCAGCCGCAGGCCGAGCAGCAGCCGCAGGCCCAGCAGCCGACACCCCAGATCCCGCAGCAGACCCCACCGCCGCAGGCCCAGCCGCAGCAGGCGTACCCGTACCCCCAGCACGCCCAGTACCAGCAGGCCCAGTACGCCCAAGCCCAAGCCCAGGCGCAGCGGCAATGGCAGCAGTACCAGCAGCACTATCGCCAGGGATATCAGCAGCAGTACCAGCAGCCGGGGCCGCCGCAGCAGCCTCACCAGCCGTACCGGCCCGTCCCCAAGGTGACGCTCGCCCAGAAGCTGAGCAAGGAAGGCGCGGGCAGCAGGCTGCTGGCCTGGATCGGTGGCGCGGTCACGTTGCTCGGCATCGTGTTGTTCCTCGTCCTGGCGATCCAGCGCGGCTGGTTCGGTCCGGGGCCGAGGGTGATCGGCGGCGCCGTGCTCGGGCTGGCGCTGGTCGGGATCGGGCTCCGGCTGCACCGCACGCCGGCGGGCCGCACGGGTGCGTTCGCACTCGCGGCGACCGGCATCGGGACGTTGTACCTCGACGCGATCGCCGCGACGACGATGTACGAGTTCCTCCCGGCCTACGCCGGTCTCGCGCTCGGGTTGCTGATCGCGGTCGGCGGGCTGTTGCTGGCCGTGCGGTGGAAGTCGTCGCTGCTCGCGACGGCCGTCGTGCTCGGTTGTGTGGTGTGCGCTCCGCTGATCACGCAGGGTTTCAAGCCGGAACTGGTCGCGTTCCTGCTGGTGGTCCAGGTCGCCTCGACGCCGGTGCAGTTGCGTCAGTCGTGGCCGTCGGTCGCGGTCGCCGCGGGGATCCCGCCGCTGGTCGCGTCGGTCTTCAGCACCGCGTTCGCCGGTCTCGGCGGCAGCACCGCGAACACCGCCGCCGCGCTGGCCGCGAGCGGTGCCGGTCTCGTGCTCGCCGTGCTCGTCACCACCAAACGGACCAAGGACGCCGCCGCGCTCGCCCTGCTCGGTGTCGCGCCGTTGCCGTCGCTGCTCGCCGCCTTGTTCCTGCCGAAGACGTCGGCCGTGATCGTCACCGCTTCGGTGGCGCTGGTGCTCCTCGCGGTATGGGCGGCCGGGCAGTGGCTCGACGGCTGGACGGGTGAACTCGCGGGTGCCGCGGGTCTCCTCGCGGCCCTTCAGACGACGATGACGCTCTTCGACGGCAGCGCCCAGTCGGCGATCCTGCTCGGCGAAGGTGTCTTGCTGGCACTGGTCGCGCTGTGGACGAAGAAGCACGTCGCGCTCTTCGGTGGGCTGGGCTTCGCGGTCATCGGCGGGATCATCGCGCTGGTCTTCGACGTGCCGCCGACGCTCTTCTTCCTGGTCAAGAACCGTCCGGACGCCGACCTCGCCGCCGCCTTGCTGGTGGCCGTCGCGATCCTGGCCGTCTCGATCACGCTTCCGTGGGTCGCGCACCGGCTCGGACTGTTCAAGGCGGCGTCGGAGAACCTGGTGCCGTGGCTCTTCGCCGGCGTCTGCGCCCTCTACGGCGCGGGTGCGCTGGTCCTGTGCGGCGCCCTGCTGGCCGTCCCGGGCCGCTCGGGCTTCCTGCTCGGGCACGTGGTGATCACGGTGTCCTGGACGGTCGCCGCGCTCATCCTCCTCATCCGAGGTATCTCGGTGGTCGGCCTGCGCGTGATCGGTCTGGTGCTGGTCGGCGCGGCGGTGCTGAAGCTGGTCCTGTTCGACCTCGGCGCGCTCGACGGCCTGGCCCGGGTCGCGGCCTTCCTCCTGGCCGGCCTGGTGCTCCTGGGCGCTGGGACCCGCTACGCGAAGCTCGTCGCGTCTCGCTGAGCAGGACAGGAAGAAAAACCCGCGGGTCGTGGTTGGTCGCTTTCATGAGCTATCAACCCGACCCGCGGCTGGCCGAACGGGCGAAGGAGAAGGTCGCCTGGCTGACCACGATCAGCCCGAAGGGCAGGCCTTCTCCCCGCCCGGTGTGGTTCGTGCTCGACGGCGACGACGTCATCGTCTTCAGCCAGCCCGACACCGCCAAGACCCGGCACATCGAGGCGAACCCCGAAGTCAGCCTCCACTTCAACAGTGACGAGCACGGCGGCTCGATCCTGGTGCTCGGCGGCAAGGCCGAGATCCTGCCGGACGGTGTCGCTTCGGAGCAGCCGGGTTTCCTCGCCAAGTACGAAGAGGACTATCCGGCGATCGACTACGACACCCCGAAGTTCGACCGGGAGTACAACGTCCGCATCAGGATCCGGCCGGAACGCACCTGGGGGTTCTAGAACCCGACGGTCACGCAGGCCAGCCGGGCTCCCGCGGTCCCGGCGTGGCCGGGGTCGGTGTGCGTATGCGTTTCGTGGATCACGATCGAGTTCGCCCGCCGCGCGCCGAACGTCCAGTCCACTTTGGACACGGCGACGCCGCGGCCGGTGGCGTCGGCGGTGAGGTCCAGCCAGATCTCGTTGCGGGGGTTGGCATAGGCCGGATCCACCGACGGCTTCACCGGGTCTTCGACGTTCTGGTAGTGCGGGCCGGCGAGGTCTCCGGTGGCACCACAGGGGTTCGTATGCGCGTGCGCGCCGTATTCGCGGCCGGGCAGCAGACCGGTCACGAGGACCGCGACCGAGGTTCCGGAGGCCTTCGAGGTGAGCCCGAAGACGTGCGCGCGGGCGCCGGGTGGGACCAACTCCGGTTTGTAGCTGGTAAGGCCGCTCTTGGCGGTGATGACGTGTACCCGGGATCCGGGAGTGGGGGCGGCCGACGCGGAGCCGGCGGTGACGGCCAGGGCGGCGGCGGACAGAGCGAGGGCGAGTGCGGGGACGGGGCGCATGTCCTTCTGCCTAGCCTGCGCGACGGCGGTCCCGCCAGAACGACCACTCGAACGGGTGTAGGAATTTCAAACCGATGGAACTATAAGTGCCTTCCATACCGTCCCTGCGGGCGGTGGTGTGGCATGGATTGCGGGTCAAGTGAGCACCAACCCTCCGGATCGCACCTGGCTGGTCGCGGTCGCCGCGGCGCTCTGGGGCACCGACGGACTTCTGCGTCTCCCGCTCGCCGAGGCGCTCCCGGCGGCCACGGTCGTCTTCTGGGAGCACCTGCTCGTGGTGCTCGTGCTGAGCCCGCTCATCCCGGGCGCGTTCCGGGCGCTGCGCCGGTGCGGCCCGCGGGAATGGCTGGCCGTGCTCGCGATCGGCGGCGGGTCGTCCGCGCTGGCGACGGCGATGTTCACCGCCGCCTTCAAACTGGGCGATCCGGTGACTCCGTTGGTGCTGCAGAAACTCCAGCCGGTGTTCGCGGTCCTCGCGGCGTTCTTCGTCCTCAGTGAGCGGGTGCGTGCCGGATACGCCTTCTTCGCGATCCCGGCTCTGCTGGGCGCTTGGCTGCTGGCGTTCAAGGATCCGCTGAACATCCAGCTCGCCGCGGCGAAGGCGGCGCTGCTCGCGATCGGGGCCGCCGCGTTGTGGGCGGCGGGCACGGTGCTCGGACGGTTGCTGTCCACCGAACTCGCGCCGAAGGAGGTGACCACGCTCCGGTTCACCGTCGGCCTTCCGGTCGCGGCGGGGATCGTGGCGTTCCAGGGCGGCGCGTTCGCGGTCGGCTGGGACAACGCGCTCGGACTCGGACTTCTCGCGCTGGTACCGGGTTTGCTGGCGTTGAGCCTCTACTACCTCGGTCTGCGGTCGACCCCGGCGGCCAGGGCGACCTTGGCGGAGCTGGCTTTTCCCGTCACGGCGGCGATTATCGGCGTATTGTGCTTGAACGCCGATTTGTCGGGTACCCAGTGGCTGGGCCTCGCCGTCGTGGTCGTCTCGGTGACTTCGCTCGGCTGGCATGAAAAAGTCAGGCGTCAACCGATGGTCTTGGAGCCGCCCAGTGGTCGAGCACACCGGAGAGACGAAGAACGAACGCCTGACCCGCAACGTCAATGAGCTCCTGCAAGAGCTCCGGGTCGCTCAAGCCGGGGTCCAGATCCTCTTCGGTTTCCTGCTCACGGTGGTCTTCACCGACGAGTTCCACGAGGCGAGCGGCTTCGAGAAGTCCGTTCACCTGACGGCGGTCCTGCTCACCGTGACCTCGACGGTGCTGCTGACGGCGCCGGCCGCGTGGCACCGGTTGCTGTTCCGCACCGGGAATCGTGAGCGGATCCTCACCGTCGGCAACCGGTCCGTCCTCATCGGACTCGGTTGCCTCGCCGCCGCGATCACGACGACCGTCGCGCTCATCGCGAAGGTCGTCTTCGGCCCGGCCGCGATGGTGGTCCTCGGCGTGGTGTCGGGACTGCTGTTCGTCGTGATGTGGTTCGTCGTACCGAAACGGATCGTCCGCGACGACGACGACACTGACTAGCGACGACACTGACTAGCGACGACGCTGACTAGCGCCAGGCGCGGACGGGAGTGCCCTCCGGCATGCCGAACGCGGCGGGCGCGATCGTCGCCGGGTCGTCCGGACCCGGGCCGTCGAGTACGCGCCGGGCGCCCATCCACGAGAACATCGCCTTGACCGACGGCGAGTAGGCCGCACCGTCCTTCGCGAGTTCCCGGTCGAGCACGCGGTAGCCGTCTCGGGCGTGTTCGACGAGGTAGACCATCGGCTGCCGGAATCCGCTGCCCGTGACGAGCCCGCCGCCCTGCGGCGCGATCTCGTCGCAGTTCGCGACCAGGCCGACCTTGACCCTGTCACCGTCCGGCCGGGTCTCGATCACCTTCCGCGTGCACACCCAGCGGACGCCGGACAGGCCGGAATCGGCGAGTACGCCGGTCCAGGTGTTGCCTCGAAGGTGCTCGTCGATCGACGGCAGCGCGTCGCGCACGACGGCGTCGTCCACCGTCGGCATCTCGTCCACGATCCACCAGGCGGCCGCGGCCACCACCACACCGACGGCGGCGAGCACCGGCCACCGCTTGACCCGTACGGGCGCTTCGGTTTCCCCCATGAGACGAAGTTACCGAGCGGGGCAAGTGTTCACCCGCGGTTCGGGACACGTTGCCTCCGCGACCGTAGGTTTCGGCCGTGAACGACTCCTCCAGACGGACCTTCCTGCGCGGCGCCGGCCTGCTCGGCGCCGGTGCGGCGGTGTCCGCGTTGCCCGCGCTCGGTGCCCCGGCGGCTTCGGCGACCCTCGGCCATCACGGCCCGGACGCCGAAGACGGCCGCTTCACCCTCGCGGTCCTGCCCGACACCCAGTACCTCTTCGACGCCGACCGCGGCGACCCCGCGCCGTTGGACGCCACGCTGCGGTACGTCACCGGCGGCGACGAGAACATCGTCTTCCTCGCGCATCTGGGCGACCTCACCGAGAACGGGCAGCAGGGCGAGTTCGACCAGATCAGCCGTTCCTTCCAGCACCTGGACCGGCGCCGGTTCCCGTACAGCACGCTCGCGGGCAACCACGACATCGAGTCCTCGACCGACGACCAGCGTGGCCGCACGCCGTACCTCGACGCGTTCGGCCCGCAACGGCAACGGGGTTCGCGGACCTTCCGCGGCGCGAGCCCGGACGGCTACAACAGCCATCACGTGTTCCGTGCGGGCGGCCGCGAATGGCTGCTGCTGGCGCTGGACTGGCGGCCGTCCGCGGGCGGGCTGGACTGGGCGCGGTCGGTGCTCGAGCGGTATCCGCGTCTCCCGGCGATCCTGACCATCCACGAACTGGTGTGGGCCGACGAGGCCGGTCAGGCGCAGCTGTCCGAGTTCGGGCAGAAGGTGTGGGACGAACTGATCGACGGGAACGACCAGATCTTCCTGACACTCAACGGGCACTACTGGCCGCCAGGCCGCGCGGTGAAGAAGAACAAGGCCGGCCACGACGTCCACCTGCACATCACGAACTACCAGGACCGCTACTACGGCGGCAGCGCGATGATCCGGCTCTACCGGTTCGACCTCGCACGGAACGTGATCGACGTCCGCACCGTCTCGCCGTGGCTGGCCGGACAGGCGCCGCGGCTGAACGAGCTGCAGCGGCGGGAGATCGAGCGCACCGGCCCGGCGGACTACTTCAGCCTGGAGGTCGACTTCGACGCGAGGTTCGCCGGGTTCGCGCCGATCCCGGTTCCGCCGGCCCGACCCGCCGAGCGGCAGGTGATCCGCGGAACCGTCGCGTACTGGCGGTTCGAGGGGCGGGACGGCGCGCCGGTCTCCGGTGTCCGGGATCTGTCCGGCCGGGGCAACGACCTGGTCCGCGTGACCCTGCCCGGCGGTCCCGACGAGGCGTTGCGGTTCTCCGGTGAGTTCTCCTCGCGGCAGCCGTCGAGGTCGAGTCTCCGGTTCGAGGGCGGCAAGAAACCGGCGCGCGGCGCGTACTTGCGCACGGCGGACTCCGCGCCGATGAACGCGGAGACGTTCTCACGCGGTTACACGGTCGAGGCGTTCGTGAAGCTGCCCGAGGATTTCAAGGACGGCAAGCATTCCTGGGCCGCGCTCTTCGGCAGGCAGGGCTCCGGCGGCAAGGCGGGCAAGACCGGTGACGATCCCGGCGAGCCCGCGGCGACACTGTCCCTTTCGGACGGTGCGGCGTTCCAGTGGGCGGTGTTCCCGGTGAACCAGAACGGGATCTCCACCTGCTGGAGCCACGAACTGGCGCTACGGGAGTGGATCCACGTGGCCGCGGTCAACGACGGCAGGCGGACGACGTTGTATGTCGACGGGTGCCCGGTGCTGCGGAACCCGAAGACGACGGCGTCGGGGATCGCGAACCCCGGTGGCCCTTGGCTGATCGGTGCCTACGCCTACGACTCGATCGTCGAGCAGGCCTTCCACGGCTGGCTGGGTGACGTGCGCGTGGTGGGAAGGGCGCTGGATCCGCGCGAGTTCATGCTCGGTTGAGTCGCCCTGATCGTGCGCGGTAATGGTGGATCTTCGTCCCCATTATCGCGCACGGTCGTATCCGGTGGAATACCGGGTTCCCCTTGACAGGTGGTGGACAATAAAAAATCGGCGTGCAATCAGGAAAATGCCTGATCACTACGCCGAACCTGTTAGCAGTCTAAACGCTGTGAGGGGAACTTGTCAAATCAGGGGTACGACGAGGAATTGCGATCCGAACGGGAGTACATCGCGTCGCTCTACGGTCGGCTGGACGCCGAACGCGCACGGGTGAACGAGGCGTATGCCGGTGCACTGCGGGGAGAAGGGTTCGCGCTCTCGGACCGGGAAGTCTCCGTCGGCGCCAAGGCCCGGGAGATGGCCCGGCTGAAGATCGCCGACGAGGGTCTTTGTTTCGGCCGTTTGGACGCCCTTTCGGGAGAACGGGCGTACGTCGGCCGGATCGGCCTTTTCGACGACGAGAACGACTACGAACCGCTGGTGCTGGATTGGCGGGCGCCGGCGTCGCGCGCGTTCTATTGCGCGACGGGTGCATCGCCGGAAGGAATGTCGAGGCGGCGGCAGTTCCGCACGCTCGGCCGCAAGGTGCTCGATTTCACCGACGAGGTCTTCGGGCGTCCGGAATGGGGTGAGGAACGGGGCGACGCGGCGCTGCTGGCCGCGGTCAACGCGCCGCGTGGCGAGGGTATGCGGGACATCGTCGCGACGATCCAGGCCGAGCAGGACGAGATCATCCGCCTGGAGCATCCGGGGGTGGTGGTCGTCGAGGGCGGCCCGGGCACCGGCAAGACGGCGGTCGCGCTGCACCGGGTGGCCTATCTGCTGTACACGAAACGGGAGCGGATGGAGCGCCGCGGTGTGCTCGTGGTCGGGCCGAGCAGCGGCTTCCTCGACCACATCGGCCGCGTCCTGCCGTCGCTCGGCGAGACCAGTGCCGTCTTCGCGACGCCTGGCGGCCTCGTCGCCGGCCTGCACGCCGAACGTGAGGACGCGCCCGAGGTCCAGCGGCTCAAGGGCGCGCTGGCGATCCTGGACGTGCTCGCGGCGGCGGTGACGGACCGGCAGGAACTGCCCGCGGAACCGGAGCGGATCGAACTCGACGACGTCACCGTGCCGTTCGACGCCGAGGTCGCGGCGGCCGCGAGGCGGGTGGCCAGGGACACCGGCCTGCTGCACAACGAGGCGAAGGCCGTCTTCGAACGCGAGGTGATCACGGCGCTCACCGTGCGAGCGGTCGACCTGATCGGTGAGGGCTGGCTGCCGAAGGACGACAAGAACACCCGCCCGGAGATGCTGAAGAACGTCCGGCGCGACCTCGAAGGCAGCGTGGTGCTCGGCACGGTGCTCGACCGGTTGTGGCCGGTGCTGACACCGCAGCGGCTGCTCGCCGACCTCTACGCCTCTCCGGAGCGGCTGAAGGCGGCCGGGGCGGATCCGGCGCTGTACCGCGAGGACGCGGCGGCGTGGACGGTGTCGGACGTGCCGCTGCTGGACGAGGCGGTCGAGCTGCTCGGCTGGGACCGCACAGCCGAGCGCCTCGCGAAGGAACGGCGTCAGCTGGAGCAGAAGGAGTACGCGGAGCGCGTCCTGGAACTCATCGAGGTCGAGGAGGACCACGACGACTACGAGTTCGCGCTCCGCCCGACGGACGTGCTGAAGGCGGAGGACCTGGCCGACCGTTTCGCCCAGCGCGATGAACGGGATCTGGCCGAACGCGCGGCCGCGGACCGGGAATGGACCTACGGCCACGTCGTGGTCGACGAGGCACAGGAACTGTCCGAAATGGACTGGCGGGTACTGATGCGGCGCTGTCCCAGCCGGTCGTTCACGGTGGTCGGGGATCTCGCGCAACGCCGGTCACCGGCGGGCGCACGGTCGTGGGACGTGATGCTCTCCCGGTACGTCGCCGACCGGTGGGTGTACCGGAAGCTGACCGTCAACTACCGGACGCCGTCGGAGATCATGACGGTGGCGGCCTCGCTGCTCGCGAGCTTCGAGCCGGATGCGGTGCCACCGGATTCGGTACGTTCCTGTGGCGTAAGGCCGTGGGCGCGTCAACTGTCCGAAGTGGACATCGAGGACGCCATCGCGGAGTTCGTCCGCGAGGAATCGGGACGCGAGGGGACCTCGGTGGTCATCGGGCCGCCGGGGGTACCGGGTGCGATCGCGCCGTCCGCGGCCAAGGGGCTGGAGTACGACGCCGTCCTGGTGGTGGAGCCGGAGCGGATCCTCGCGGAAGGGCCCAGCGGGGAGGCGGAGCTGTACGTCGCGCTGACGCGGGCGACGCAGCGGCTCGGTGTCCTGCACCGCGGCCCGTTGCCCCGGGTGCTCCGCGGCCTCGACGCCAGGCGGCGAACCCCGGACGCGTACCTGCGCTGCGTCTAGCCTTCCCGTCGTGACAGGAACGGCCCGTTACTCGCGAATTTCGCGAGTAACGGGCCGTTCGTGTCACTGGGCCGGGGGCGTTATCGGGTCAGGTTGCCCCAGGCATATGTCTGCTTTGCGAGCTTCAGGTACACAAAGGTCTCGGTGCTGATGACACCCGGGATGGGCCGGATGTCGTCATTCAGCACACTCAAGAGGTGTTCGTCGTCCCGGCAGGCGACCTCGGCGAGCAGGTCGTAGGTTCCGGCCGTGAGAACGACGTAATGGACGTCCGGCAATCCGGTGAGCTGGTCGGAGACCGCTCGTGGATCGCCTTGGACCTTGATCCCGACCATCGCCTGGCGGCCGAGTCCGACGTTCGTCGGATCCGTGACCGCGACGATCTGCATCGTCTCGTCCCGCAGCAGCCGTTGGACGCGCTGCCGCACGGCGCCCTCCGACAGGCCGACGGCCTTGGCGAGCGCCGTGAACGAAGCCCGCCCGTCGACTTGCAACAGGGCGATCAGAGTGCGATCGGTATTGTCCAAACCTCTAGGTGTGCGCTGCTCCATCTGCGCGCGTGGTTCGTCACCCATGCCGTCCCTCCCTTTGTTTCGGCATGCGATTCTTGTCGCGCAGCGTATCGATCAATGTCCAGAATGCTACCGCCGTTAAGTTGTTTGTCGCGATTCTCTTTCTCAACGGTTCCTTGCGAAGGATTCTGCCGAGCGGAGGCGCATGCGCCGAGGTTTTCGGAAGGCGGATCAGCCGAGGTCGCGTTTCAGCAGGTCCTCCTCGGTTTCGCGCCTCACGAGCAGGGTCGCCGTACCCCGGGAGACGCCGACGACGGGCGGCCTGCCGACAAGGTTGTAGTTCGACGCGAGAGAGTGGTGATAGGCACCCGTGCACGGCACGGCGAGCAGATCGCCGGGGTGGACGTCGTCGGGCAGTGCGAGTCCGTCGGCGAGGACGTCGCCCGATTCGCAGTGCCGCCCGACCACCGTCATCGGCCGGCGTGCCGCACGGCTGCGCCTGCCGACCAGCCGCGCGGTGTACGCGGCCCCGTAGAGCGCGGGGCGGGCGTTGTCGCTCATGCCGCCGTCGACGGCGACGAACGTGCGCGAGCCGCGTTTCACCGCGCAGACCCGGTACACGGTGATACCGGCCGGGCCGACGATCGCGCGGCCGGGTTCGATCGTCAGCTTCGGCAGCGGGAAGCCGTGCGAGGTGCATTCGTAGGCGAGCGCGACACGTAGGCGACGCACGTAGCCGTCGATGTCGAAACCGGTGTCGCCGGGCAGATAGCGAACGGCGTGGCCACCGCCGAGGTCCAGCTCACGCAGGGTGATGCCGTGAGTCTCCCGGAGCCGGACGAGGACGCCGATCATCTTGCGGGCGGCCAGTTCGTAGAAGTCCACACGCGACACCTGCGAGCCGATGTGACAGTGCAGCCCGGCCAGGCGGAGACCGGGCTGGGCGAGGACGGCGGAGACGGCGCGGTCCAGGTTGTCGCGGACCTCTTCGCGCAGCGAGAACCCGAACTTCTGCCCTTCGGTCCCGGTGGTGATCGCCGCGTGCGTGCCCGCCGCGACGTCCGGCGTCACGCGGATCAGCACCTGCTGCGCGCCGGTGGCGAGCGCGCCGAGCTGCTCGATCTCGTCGAGCGAGTCCACCACGATCCGGCGGACGCCGTAGGACAGCGCGGCCTTGAGGTCTTCGGGGGTCTTCGCGTTGCCGTGCAGCAGGATCCGCTCGGCGGGGAAGCCGACCGACCGCGCCACGGCGATCTCGCCTGCCGAGCAGGTGTCGAGGGAGAGGCCTTCCTCGGCGACCCAGCGCAGGACGGCGCGGGTGCACAGCGCCTTGCTCGCGTACGCCACTTCGGCGTCCGGCAGTGCCCGCCGGTAGGTGCGGGCGTTCTGCCGGACCTCGTCCTCGTCGAGCAAGTACGCCGGTGTCCCGAACCTCGCGGCGAGGTGGGACACCGGCGCGCCGGCGAACAACAGTTCCCCGCCCGGTCCGAGCCGGGTGCTCCGGGGCCAGACGCCGGGTTCGAGATGGTCGGCGGCCTCGCAACCGAGGCTGGGCAGGAGCTCGCTGAGCGTCACGGTTACCTCCGCGTCGATCGGTCAGTGCTCTGCCAGCACAACTCCGATCGACCCGGCCCGGCCGTTCCGCCAACACCTCCCTGACGCCTTCAGGGTTCTCGCTGACGCGTTGTTAACGCGCGAGTAACCCCGGCCACAGTGTTCGGGAGGCCGGTGTCAGCGGACCGGCTCCGGGACGGTGTCCAGTGCCCGCACCATGTGCACGGCCAGGGAGAACGCCGCCTCGTTGTCGAGGTCGGTGTGTTCGTTGACGATCTTCTTCACGGTGTCGACCCGGATCTCGTAGCGGGAGACGGGGACGGTGTCGGCGTTCATGGTGATCCTCTATTCGGTTGTTTCGGGCTTCGTGGCGCAGGTGCAGCCCCGGCTGAACCCGCCGGCCGCGGTCGCGGTGCAGAACCGGCGGGCGATCGCGTCGTGCGCGGACAGCGGATGCGGGCAGCTCGAGCAGCGGTCGTCGGCGGCCGGTGCGGCCACGTCGCCGAGAGAACGGGCGGCGGTCATCGCGCACCCGCGGTCGCCGGGGCGCGCAACGGTGCCCCGACTTCGTGGAGGTGTCGCAGCACGAAGCCGTAGGACGCCGCCCAGCCGCACTGTGCGTAGTCGATACCGCGCTTCGCGCAGAAGTCGCGCACGATCACCTGCGCGTGCTTGAGGTTCGGCCGCGCCATGCTCGGGAAGAGGTGGTGTTCGATCTGGTAGTTGAGCCCGCCGAGGGCGAAGTCGACGACCGGGCCGCCGCGCACGTTGCGCGAGGTGAGCACCTGCTTGCGGAGGAAGTCGAGCGTGTGCCCGGCCGACAGCGTCGGCATGCCCTTGTGGTTCGGGGCGAACGAGCAGCCCATGTAGACACCCCAGAGGCATTGGTGCACCGCGATGAACGCGAAGCCGACGCCCGGCGAGAGGACCACGAAGACCGCCGTCAGGTACGCGGCGATGTGGGCCAGCATCAGCGCGGATTCGAGCTTCCGTCGTTTGAAGCCGCGCTGGAAGATCGCCGTCACGCTCGACACGTGCAGGTTCAGGCCTTCCAGCAGCAACAGCGGGAAGAACAGGAACGCCTGGTACTTCGCCATCCAGCGCAGGAAGCCGCGCCGTTCGGAGCCCTGGGCCTTGGTGAAGATCAGCGCCCCGAGGTTGACGTCCGGGTCCTCGTCCTCGTGGTTGGGATTGGCGTGGTGCCGGGTGTGCGTCCCGATCCACCAGCCGTAGCTCAACCCGGTCAGTCCGCCGTGGACGAATCCGGTGGCGTCGTTCGCCTTGCGACTGCGGAAGATCTGCTTGTGCCCGGCGTCGTGGCCGATGAAGGACAGCTGCGTGAACATCATCGCGAAGAAGGCGGCGAGGAACAGCTGCCACCAGGAGTCCCCGAGATGCGCGAACGCCACCCAGCCACCCGCGAAAGCGAGGAGGTTCAAGGAGATCTTCAACGCGTAGTAGCCGCGACGCCGTTCGAGCAGCCCCGCGTCCTTGACCAATTTGGACAGTTCCGCGAAGTCGCTTCCCTGCCTCGTCTGTGTGGAGGTCATGGGAGATCACACCGTTCTGGTTTCGTGAGAGTGGTCAGTCCAGCAACGGGTTTCGGAACACCGAAGGGGTCTGGTTCGGGGCGAGAAAGACACTGGGGCCCACAACACGCCACGGGCGCTCCGTGGTCTTCTCCCAGCGTCCCATGCGAGACCGGTGGAAGCAATTCACCAAACCAGCACGATCTGGCGTACAGTCAAAGGCATCGAGGGAAACTTCCCCCGGTTCCGTCCGGTCGCGAGGTTCGACCGGGGACAGGAGCACCGGCCAGACATCGTTTCCCTCGCGTTCATGGTCCCGCCGGCTTTGCCCGGTGAGCAGCCGCCCGCCGCGCCTCACGGCGCGCTCCGAGGCGCCCATAAGGGCCAAGCCGCGATCGTCGATGGCCACGACCTCTGACCTGTCACCGTGTTCACGCCCACCTCGGCGGGCGTGAACACGGTCAGAAAAGCTCTACACGAGCCCCCAATTCCTGAGCAGCCCGGCGATTTTTTCGCGTTCACCGGTTGTCAGCGCGCGGCTCGGCGGGCGTACGTCCGGACGGCACGAACCCAGCTGTGCCAAGGCTTCCTTGACCACACTGACGTTGTTGGCGTTCCCGTCCGCGGCCCGCAGTTCCTCGAAGGGGCGGATGCGCTCCCAGACGGCCATCGCCGCACCGAAGTCCCCGTCCCGCAGTGTGCGGAACATCTCCAGCGAGAGCTCCGGGGCGACGTTCACCAGACCCGACGTGAACCCGGTCGCGCCGACGGCGAAGTAGCCCGGCGCCGACAGCTCCGCCAGCCCGGCGATCCACACGAACCGCTCGATCCCGGCGTCCCGCGCCACCGACGCGAACCGCACCGGATCCGCGACCGCGTACTTCACGCCGATGACGTTCGGCGCCGCGTCGCCGAGCCGGGCGAGCTGCTCACCCGTGATCCTCGCGTCACGCACGTACAGCACGACACCCAGCTCCGGGACCGCCGCCGCGATGGCGCGGTGGTACTCGACCCAGCCGTCCGCGGAGACGTACGGATGCACCGGCTGGTGGATCATGAGCAGATCGGCGCCGGTCTCCCGCGCGTGCCGCGCCGCGCGGATCGCCGTCGAGACGTCGTGGCCGACGCCGGCGACCACAGTCGCCCGCCCCGCCGCGGCCCTGACCGTCAGTTCGAGGCAATGCCGGGCCTCGGCCTCGTCCAGCGCGTAGAACTCGCCGGTGTTCCCGTTCGGCGTCACGACGTCGACGCCGCCGGTGATCAACCGGTCCACGAGCTTCGCGTAGGCCTCCGGCTCCA
The DNA here is from genome assembly GCF_013870525.1 of Amycolatopsis pittospori. Lineage (GTDB taxonomy): Bacteria > Actinomycetota > Actinomycetes > Mycobacteriales > Pseudonocardiaceae > Amycolatopsis > Amycolatopsis pittospori. The sequence continues at coordinate 37,091 of NZ_JACBXD010000051.1, read as the reverse complement.
CGGCGCCGTGGACGTCGAACGGGGTCACCGGGATGGCCACGACCCCGGACAGCCGTCGTTTCCGCTGGTCGAAGCTAGGAAGAGGCGCCACTGACATGTCCGATCTGATATATGATGTGACATGTCACGTTAGCACGGTGGCGTCAATGGGCCGGATGTCCTGAAAGTCAGGATGTATGGACTGATGGCCCCTTGTGCTTTGCCGTCCGTCTGAACACGCGTGACGTCTCTCCAATCACGCGTGCCGTCCGTCCAGTCACGCGTGCCGTCCCGCCGAACACGCGGACCGCTCGCGTCAGCCGAAGTACGACGTGAAGTTCTTCGAGAACTCCCAGGCGTTGAACTTGTCCCAGTTGATCGACCAGGTCATCAGCCCGCGCAGTGCCGGGAACGTGCCGTGCGGTTCGTAGGTGCCGCAGCCGCTGCCCTTGGTCAGGCAGTCCAGCGACGCGCGCACGTCCGCGGGTGTCGTGTGCCCGTTACCCGCCGACGGCGCCGCGGGGAGGCCGATCGCGACCTGTTCCGGCTTCAGCGCGGGGAAGACGTTCGCGGCGTCGCCGGCGACGGGGAAGCCGGTGAGCACCATGTCGGTCATCGCCGTATGGAAGTCCGCGGTCCCCATGGTGTGGTACTGATCGTCGAGTCCCATGATCGGACCGGAGTTGTAGTCCTGGACGTGCAGCACGGTGAGCGAGTCCCGCAGCGCGTGGATCACCGGCAGGTACGCGCCCGCCCGCGGGTCGGCGCTGCCGTTCGGGCCGGGGCCGTAGAACTGGTAGCCGAGTTGGACGAAGAACGTTTCGGGCGCCATCGTCAGCACGAAGCCGTCGCCGTACTTGGCCCTCAACGTCTTCAGTGCGGAGATCAGGTTGACCACTACGGGAGTCTTCGGGTTCTTGAAGTCGGTGTCGCCGGCGTTCAGCGAAAGCGAGTGACCCTCGAAGTCGATGTCGATGCCGTCGAGTCCGTACTTGTCGATGATCGCGCTCGCCGAGCTGACGAAAGCGTCTCGCGCGGCCTCGGTGGTCAGCTGCACCTGGCCGTTCTGGCCGCCGACGGAGATGACGACCTTCTTGCCCTTCTCCCGCTGCGCCTTGATCCCGGCGATGAACTCGGCCTCGGATTCGACGTTCGGGCATTCGGCGGCCGGGCACAGGCCGAACCGGAGTTCGCCCGACGTCACGGAAGTCGGCTCGGCGAAGGCGAGGTCGATGATGTCCCAGTCGTCGGGGACGTCGGCGATGCGTGTGTAACCGGAGCCGTTCGCGAAGCTCGCGTGCAGGTAACCGACCAGGGCGTGCGCCGGGATGGCGGCCCGCGCGGTGGCGGGCATCAGTAGGCCCAGTAAGAGAAAAACGATGCCGACGGCGGCTTTCCGGCGCATGGGGACTCCCTCGGGTGTGGTTCACCTCACACCAGAGATTGGACTAGACCACTACGGTCTTTGTCAAGAAATAACCGGAACTCGTCCGGTTTTGTCGCCGTCGTACGGAGTTGTCCACACGTGAACAACCTGTGGACAACTCCGTGGATAGTCTATTTAGGACAGTCTGTCGAGGAAGACTTCCAGTTGCTCCACGACGAACGCGTGGTCGTCGGCCTGGGGCAGGCCCGAGACGCCGACGGTGCCGACCGGGCCGACGCCCTCGACGATCACCGGGAACACGCCGCCGTGCGCGGCGTACAGATCCGGGTCGAGACGTGAGTCGGCCTCGAAGGTCGTGCCCTTCGCGCGGAACTGCTCGCCGATGAGGAACGAGCTGTGTCCGTAGCGGTCGACGACCCGGCTCTTGCGGTCGATCCACGCGTCGTTGTCGGCGGAGGTGCCCGGCAGTGCCGCGTGGAACAGCCGCTGCCCGCCGCGGCGTACGGAGACCGTCACCGGAAGGGCGCGGTCCCGTGCCGCCGCGAGCAGGTGGAGGCCCAGTTCCAGTGCCGTTTCGTTGTCGAATCGGCGGAAGGCCAGGCGCTCCTCCTGCGCGGCCAGCACGGCCAAGGTGTCATCGCTCATGACACCTATTAAATCAACGCTGTTGTCTAATGGCTATCGCAGCGCGTCCAGGGCGAACGCGGCGTACATCGCGACGCCGTTGGCCATGGCGTCCTCGTCGAAGACCACGCGGTTCGAGTGGTTCGCCTCGACCGTGGCCAGGTCGGCCTCGGGCGGACAGGCGCCGAGGAAGGCGAACGCGCCCGGAACGCGTTGCAGGACATAGGAGAAGTCCTCCGCGCCCATCACCGGGTTCTCCATGACCTCGGCGTTGCGGGCGCCGAGGACCTCGGCCGCCAGCTCCAGCACCCGCCCGGCGACCTGCGGATCGTTGACCGTGACCGGGTAGCCGGGGGTGACCTCGGCGGATACGCGGACACCGTGCGCGGCGCCGACCGCCTCGCACACCTTCGGCAGTTCCTCGCGCACGAACGCCTGCGTCCGCTCGGACAGCGTGCGGATCGTGCCCTCCAGGAACGCCGTCTCCGGGATGATGTTCGTCGTCGTCCCGGTCTCGATGCGGGTGACGGAGACCACCGCGGGTTCGAACACACTGACCTTGCGGGTCACCATCGTCTGCAACGCGGAGACCATCGCGGCCGCCGCGGGCACCGGGTCGATCGCCTGATGCGGCGCCGAGCCGTGGCCGCCCCGGCCGGTGACCTTCACGTGGAAGCTGTTCGCCGACGCCATGATCGGACCCGGTCGCGTCTGCACGATGCCGGACTCGACCTGCGTGAAGATGTGCAGGCCGAAGGCCTTTTCGACGCGTTCGCCGGCGGCGTCGAGCACACCTTCGTGGATCATGTGGCGTGCGCCGTGCTCGCCCTCCTCGCCGGGCTGGAACATGAACACCACCGACCCGGCCAGCTCGTCGACGTGCTCGCTGAGCAACCGCGCCGCCGACGCCAGCATCGCGACATGGGTGTCGTGCCCGCACGCGTGCATCACGCCGTCGTCTTCGGAGGCGAAGTCGAGGCCGGTGTCCTCCCGCAGCGGCAGCGCGTCCATGTCTCCGCGCAGCAGGATCGCCGGTCCGGGCTTCCCACCCCGCAGGACGGCGGTCAGCGAAGTGGTCGACTTGCCCTCGGTGATCTCCAGCGGCAGGCCTTCGAGGGCCGCTTTGATCGACGCCTGGGTCTTCGGCAGATGGAGTCCGAGCTCCGGATTCCGGTGGATCTCCCGGCGGAGCTCTACGGTTTTCGCTTGGAGCGCGCGGGCTTCTTCCAGCAATCCGGCGAAGCGCGCATCGGGGAGGGTGGGCAGGTCGGTCGGTCCGGTCATGTCTCGATAGTGGCGCATGAGGCGCTTCGGGCGCACCGTGCGTGCGTTCCGAACACGGGCGGAATACGGTGTGCGCATGGCGGTGCAAGAGCCGATCACGGGGTTCGCGGTGGCCGTGGTGCGGGAGGACGGTCGGTGGCGGTGCAGCTCCCTTGATCCAGGGGCGCTCGCCGAACTCGACGCTGCGATCACCGAGCTGGGGAAACTGCGTTCGACCGGTGCCGCGTTCGGCCTCCTGGCGATCGACGACGAGTTCTTCGTGATCGTCCGGCCGAGTCCCAGAGGCCCTTCGCTGCTGCTGTCCGACGCCGCCGCGGCACTCGACTACGACATCGCAGCCGACGTGCTCGACGTGCTGAGAGTCGATCCCCCGGACGAGGACGACGACGCGGTCTGGCCGGAAGGCGATCTGGAGATCCTGACCGATCTCGGACTGCCGGGGGCCGAACTCGAGGTGATCGTCGGCGAGGTCGACCTCTACCCCGACGAACAACTCCAGATGGTCGCCCAGCGGTGTGGATTCGCCGCGGAGTTCGCCAAGATCCTGGACGAGATCTGAGCTCCTTCGCCGCCTCCGCCGACATCGCCGCCGTCCGTGCGGCGATCGAAGCGGCGCGGGGTGCGGGTGACGACGTCCCGATCGGCGCCGTCGTCCTGGCACCGGACGGCACTCCGCTGGCTTCCGCGCGCAACGCCCGCGAAGAGCTCGGAGACCCGACAGCGCACGCGGAGATCCTCGCGCTGCGAGCCGCGTCCAAGATCTACGGCGACGGCTGGCGGCTCGAAGGCTGCACGCTCGCCGTCACACTGGAGCCCTGCACGATGTGCGCCGGCGCGTTGGTGATGGCGCGCGTCGCGAAGCTCGTGTTCGGCGCCTGGGAGCCCAAGACGGGCGCCGTGGGGTCGCTGTGGGACGTCGTCCGCGACCGACGGCTCAGCCATCGCGCGGAGGTCGTCGGCGGCGTGCTGGAGACCGAGTGCGCGGCCCTGCTCGAAGACTTCTTCCACGGGCAACGGGGTAACCGCACCGGGTGACAGATGTGTCGGACCCCGCTCCCCGGGTACCCCGTCGGCAGGCGGTCGCAATCGGTGGCCGCAGTCGAAGGAGGAACATCCGCCATGAGCATTTTCGACAAGGCGAAGGACAAGGCCGAGCAGGCCATCGGCGCCGCCAAGGAGAAGCTCGGCGAGAAGACCGACAACCAGGACCTCGCGAACTCCGGCCGCGCCGACCAGACCGAAGGTCAGGTCAAGGAAACCGGGCACGACCTGCGTGATCGCGCCGAAGGCGGCGTGCAGGACCTCAAGGACAAGTTCAACAAGTAGGGCCTCAAGCAGAAGAGCCGGTCTCCCAGGGGAGACCGGCTCTTCGCTGCGGTGGCGGTGGGATTTGAACCCACGGACGGTTATTAGCCGTCACACGATTTCGAGTCGTGCTCCTTCGGCCGCTCGGACACGCCACCGCCGAGAACAATACCGGAGGGCCTTTCCGACCCTTCAGGGGGTCAAGAAATCTGTGCGGTGATCTCGTCGATCGCCGCCGTCTGGTTCTCGACGATCTCCTGGGCCAGCGCCTTCGTCTCGGCGTGCTCGCCCGACGACAGCACGGTCTTGGCCATCGTGACGCCGTTGCGCAGGTGTTCGGCCATCAGCGGGAGCCACGTCTTGTCGAACTCGGCGCCGGTCATGTTCTGCAGCGAGGCGACCTGCCCCGAAGTGATCATCCCGGGCATCGAGTGCCCGGCGTGGCCCGCCGCGGGGAGCACGGCGGCGTTCCACGACTGCAGCCAGCCGGTCATCGTCTGCACCTCGGCCGACTCGGCCTTGATGATCTTGGCCGCGGTGGCCTTGACGTACTCGGAAGCCGACCGTTCCGAGGCCAGGTTCGCGACCTGGATCGATTGCTGGTGATGCGGGACCATCTGCTGGGAGAACGTGATGTCGGCCTGGTTGGCGCCCGGGGTGCCCTGGGCCGCCGGTGCGGCGCCCGTGGCCGTCGAGCAGCCCGCGAGCACCCAGACGACCAGCCCGAACAGTGCCATCGGCAGTCGCCGTCGCATTGAGACCTCCGTAGTCATGGTGAACCGGCCCCTCCGCCTTGTGATACGGCTGTGACCTTCGGGCGGTTCAAAAACGGATTAGCCTCGGTGGGCATGACGGATCCGAAGACCGTGGTGACCGGTTTCCTTCAGGCCCTCGAAGAGCTCGACATCGACCGCGCGCTCACGTTCGTGGCGATCGACATCGTCTATCAGAACGTCCCGCTTCCCCCGGCGCGCGGCCTCGCGGCGGTGGAGAAACAGTTGCGCGCCATGGCCCGCTACGGCAGCGGGTTCGAGGCGCGCACCCACCACATCGCCGCCGACGGCCCGATCGTGCTCACCGAACGCACCGACGTCCTGCGCCGTGGCTCCTGGGAGGCCGAGTTCTGGGTGTGCGGCACGTTCGAGGTGCGCGACGGCCGCATCATGCTGTGGCGCGACTACTTCGACTGGACGACGTTCCTGGCCGCGAGCGCTAAGGGCGCGGGCAAGGCGGCGGTCGCCGGCGCGAAGTCGCTCATCGGGAAGTACCGATCGCGGCAGGAGATCGAGCACGGCCGCTGAGCCGTGAAGCGGGGTGTTGCGAAAGCCACTTTCGCAACGTTGAAGGTTGCGAAAGTGGCTTTCGCAACCCCGTCCCTGCAACCCCGGACGTGATACACCGCCGGTGTACGGGTTCCGCCTCCCCCGACGGATCCCGTACACCGGCGGTGCACCCCCAGTTCCCCCGTTCGCCCCCCTCGGCGAACGTCAGAAGGTCATATGCCGAGCGGAAAACCGATCGCCCATGTCGGCTTCCCGCAGCACGACGTCGAGTCGCGCCCCGCCGAAATAGGGCGCCGTCCGTCCGCCGCGTTTCCGGTCGCGCAGATCGGTCGCCAAGGCGATTCCCAGCAGCAGAACGAGTGCCGTACCTGCGATGAGCCAGCCCATCGGACACCTCCTCCGGCGACGTGAGGGGGATTGTGTGGCCTCCCTCACGTCGCCCAAGGTAACTCCGGGAATGCCGGGTTGTACCCGGACTTGAGGTTCATTTAAGGCAGGGGAACACCAATGGTCTATTTCCGTGGCGTTCCCGCCACATAAATGTCACCGTCGGCCACCGAGACGTCACGCGCACTGGATGCTCCGGTCGCGAGAATGCGCGCGGGGTCCCGGAATCCGCCGATCACCTCGACGCGCTGGACCGGTTTCGGTGTGGTGATCACGGTTTCCGGCTTCCACCCGCGTCCGTTCTCGAGCAAGAACGTTTCGATGTTCGGTTGTCCGTCCCGGGTGCCGTAAACGCGCCAAGTGCCGCCATTGATCGGTTCGATCTCGCGCAATCGGAGCCCGTTCGCGACTTCGCGGATCTCCCAGTTCCGTCCGTTCCACGCGCCCGCGAAATCGCGCGGCGAGCCCGCCGCGTCGAACTGGAACCAGGTGACGAACGGCTTTCCGTCGCGCTGCGTGCCGACCTGCAGGATGTAGTCCGGCGACTTGAGCCCGCCGGGCAGTTCGAGCGGGGTTTCGGCGACCTCGAGGTGGCGCTCCTGTTCGGCGTCGTCGACCTGCGTGCCGAGATCGCGGCCCGCCGCGGAGGAGAAGCGCAGGGTCCGCACGTCGAACGACAGGTAGTAGACGTTCCGGTGGTACACGTCGTGTTTGTGCTGCGTCGGCCCGCCGCCGGCCAGCGTGTAGACGAACTGGATCTTCCCGGACGACGGCAGGTACCGCAGCTGGCCGACGTAGATCTCGTCCATGTGGTCGGCGCGCCCGAGTGAACCGAACGCCCACGGGTTCCCGGTCAGCTGCACCGAGTTCTTCCACGTCTTCCCGTTGTCGCGGGACACGATGTACTTCATCGGGCGGAAGTCGGTGTTCGCCGTCGGATCGAGCTCGTTCGTCGTCTCGCGGTAGAACATGAACAGCGTGCCGTCGACCGTCTTGACCGGCATCGGATAGCTCGCCGAATCACCCGCGCCGACCTCCGTGCCGGTCCAGGTGCCGTCGAGCGAATGGGCCTGCGGCGCGCGGCTGATCACGGTGCGGGTGTTGTGCATGCCGCGGAAGATCAGCAGGTGGCCGTCGCCGGCGAGCAGCATCGTCGGGTAGTTGTGCGGATCGGACTCGCCGTCGGCGATCTTCTTCGGCGTCGTCCAGACACCGGTGCGGTGGTCGTAGGCCTGGACGTAGGTGTCCGCGGCCTTGCCGGACCACGAGATGAAGGTCTTGCGCGCGGCCGGGTCGTAGACCCCGCCGGCGTTCGGCCGCCGGTCGGTGCGGGACGCGACCGTGCTCGCCGGGGTCATCACCTCGAACGCTGGTTTCTCCGGTGGCTCGGTGGCCGCCTGGGAAGCGGGAGTCACGAGACCTGCCGCGAGGAGTGGGATGAGCGCGCAAAGAAGTCCGCGCATGAAGACGCCTCCTGATGTGTGGCAGGCGGCGGACCTTGATCCTCTCACGTAAGAACACGGCAAAACCAGCCCTGAAAACGACGAAAGAGTGGGTCCGAACGGCCCAGCGGTCACGAATCGTTGTCTCGTCGACTTCCTCATTTCACTTGTTCGGGGGAGTATTCCTCGACCGATCTTGCGAAGAGGGGACTCAGCGTGACCACATCCCGACGTGCTGCTAGGCGGGCCCTGACCGTGGCCGTCGCCTCCGGCCTGGTCGTGAGCGGTACTGCCATCGCAGCCGCTCCGGCCGCGCTCGCCGCGCCCAGTGCCGACGCCGTGATCGCCGAGGTCTACGGCGGTGGCGGCAACTCGGGCGCCACGCTGAGCAACGACTTCGTCGAACTCGCCAACCGCGGCACGGTCGCCGTGAGCCTCGACGGTTTCAGCGTGCAGTACGCGCCCGCGTCGGGGAACAGCTGGCAGGTCACGCCGCTGACCGGCGGTGTCGCGCCGGGCGCGCGGTACCTCGTCGCGCAGGCGAAGGGCGCGGGCGGAACCGTCGCGCTGCCGACGCCGGACGCCACCGGCTCGATCCCGCTGTCCGCGACCGCCGGCACCATCGCGCTCGTCCAGGGCACGACGGCGCTGACCTGCAAGACCGCCGCCGACTGCGCGGCCGACGTGCGGATCAAGGATCTGGTCGGCTTCGGCGGTGCCACCATCCGTGAGGGTGCCGCGGCCGCCGCGCCGTCCAACACCGCGTCCGTCGCCAGGGGGACGGCGCTCGCGGACACGGACGACAACGCCGCCGACTTCACCTCGGGCGCGCCCACGCCGACCAACGGCAAGGGCGAGACGCCGGGCGAGACCGGTCCGCCGCCGGTCGACGCCAAGATCCACGAAATCCAGGGCACCACCCGGATCTCACCGTTCAAGGACCGGAAGGTCGCCGGGGTCACCGGGGTCGTCACCGCGATCCGGAGCTTCGGTTCGGCTCGCGGGTTCTGGATCACCGACCCCGCTCCCGACGCCGACCCGCGGACGAGCGAGGGCCTGTTCGTCTTCACCGGCTCGACCACGCCCGCCGTGGCCGTCGGTGACGCCGTGACCGCCTCCGGCACAGTCCGCGAGTTCTACCCGGACGCGCCCGCGACCTCGCCGTACCAGTCGCTCACCGAGCTGACGAGTGCACAGTGGACGGTCGGCTCCAGCGGCAACGCCCTGCCGGCGCCGACGGTCGTCACGCCGGACTCGGTCCCGGACACCGTCGCCCCCGCGCCGGGCGGCAGCATCGAACCGCTCCCGCTCGAGCCCGCGAAGTACTCGCTGGACTTCTGGGAGACGCACGAGAGCGAGATCGTCAGCGTCTCCGACGCGCGCGTCGTCGGCCCGACGTCGTCGTTCAACGAGCTTTACGTGACCACCAAGCCGAAGCAGAACCCGAGCGTCCACGGTGGCGCGGTGTACCTGGACTACGACCGGCTCAACACCGGCGTCCTCAAGGTCGCGTCGCTGATCCCGTTCGCCGAGGTACCGTTCCCGAAGGTCAACACCGGTGACGTGCTCACCGGCGAGACCTCCGGCCCGGTCGAGTACAGCAACTTCGGCGGGTACACGCTGTTCGCGACGAAGCTGGGCGCGACCAAGGACAACGGTCTGCAGCGCGAGAGCACCCGCAAGCAGCGCGGCGGCGAGCTTTCGGTGGCGACCTACAACGTCGAGAACCTGTCCGCTTTGGACGGTGCGGAGAAGTTCGGCGAGCTGGCCAAGGCCATCGCCACCAACCTGGCGAAGCCGGACATCCTGAACCTGGAAGAGATCCAGGACAACACCGGCCCGGCGAACGACGGCGTCGTCGCCGCGGACCAGACGCTGCAGAAGTTCGTCGACGCGATCGTCGCCGCCGGCGGCCCGCGTTACGAGTGGCGCCAGATCGACCCGGAGAACGGCAAGGACGGCGGCCAGCCGGGCGGCAACATCCGCGTCGGCTTCCTGTTCAACCCGGCCCGGGTGTCCTTTGTGGACCGAAAGGGCGGCGACGCGACGACTCCGGTCGACGTGGTCAAGGAACGCGGCAAGACCCACCTGACCGCTTCGCCCGGCCGGGTCGACCCAGCGAACGAAGCGTGGGAAGCCAGCCGTAAACCGCTTGTCGGCGAGTTCGTCTTCCAGGGCCGCACCGTGTTCGTCATCGCGAACCACTTCAACTCCAAGGGCGGCGACCAGCCGACCCACGGCCGCAACCAGCCGCCGGTCCGGAGTTCCGAGGTGCAGCGGGCCAAGCAGGCGACCGTGCTCCGCGGCTTCGTCGACAAGGTGCTCGCGTCCGACAAGAACGCGAACATCGTCGTGGCCGGCGACCTGAACGACTACCCGTTCTCGCCCGCGGTGAAGACCCTGACCGCCGGTGGCGCACTGAAGGACCTCATCGCTTCGCTGCCGGAGAACGAGCGGTACAGCTACGTGTTCGAGGGCCAGTCGCAGGTGCTGGACCACATCCTCGCGTCGAAGGCGCCGCGCGGGGTCGACTACGACGTCGTGCACCTGAACGCCGAGTTCGCGCAGCAGGCGAGCGACCACGACCCGCAGGTGCTGCGGTTCCGGCCGAGCGCGGGCAACGCCGTCCAGGACGCGATCTACGACCTGGCCGACTACCTGGAGAAGATCCTGGGCCCGTACTTCCCTAAGCCCTGATGCGCGATTAGTCCTCTGGATGCGGTACTTGCGCGTGCAACTACCGCATCCAGAGGACGAAATGCGGGTGATCAGGAACGTTTCGCGCGCCACCCCAGGGAGAGGACGGCCTGCACGAGTTCCTGGTAACTCGGCTTGACCTCTTCCAGGTACCGCTCCAGATAGCCGGCGCGCGCCGTCGACACCGGTTGCGGGTCCTCGTCGTCCGGAAGCCAGTTGAGGCCTTCGACGTTGTGCTGGGCCATCTTCCACCATCGCGAAGCCCTGTCGACGGCTCGCTGCTCGCGTTCGGCGGCGTCCGCGACGGCTTGGTGCGCCTCGGCGAGCTTCGCTTCGAGTTCGTCCGCGCGGCCGATCTCCCAGTTGCGAAGGTTCTCCGCCGAAGCGCGCGCGAGGCCGACGATCTCCTTGTACCGCATGGCCGCGGTGATGCCGTCATCCATCGAGAAGCCCTTCCGGACGCTGGAACGGGATGATCACCTCGGGGGCGCCGTGTGTGGTGCGGTCGAAGAACAGCGCGCGGCCCGGCCGCGGTGACCAGTGCACGACCTGTCCGGCGGCGAACGGCGACAGCTCGTTGCCCTGGACGTCCAGGGCCGCCCAGGTGCCGATGTCGTCGGTGCCCGCGAAGCCGAGGGTGTCCTTCAGCCGCGCGATGCTGCGCCACCAGCCGATGGTGTGGACGCCGTGCGTCGGGCCTTGCTTCAGCAGGACCCGCAGCTGATCCAAACCACTCTTCAGCTGCCCTGGAGCCTTCGCTTCCAGCGAAGGGATCGAAGCGTCGACGCCGTAGAGCAGGAGCACTTTCGCGCTGTCCAAAGAGGACAGGTTTTCCGCGATATCGATTACCCGGGCGGGAAGATCGTCGACCAGGGACGCGCGGTGACCATCCGCTTCAAGCCGCTCGACGAGCTCGGTCACCGCTGGGACGGACGCTTCGATCGGGCACGAAAGCACGAATTCCACCGACCCGTGCGGATGCTGACGTGCCAGTGACCGCGCGGCGGAGTCCATGATGGACAGTGCCTCCGCCGTCGCCGCGCCCAGTACGGCGACGTTCCGTCCCGGCGACTTCGGCAGCTCGACCCCGCAAGCGGCCTCGTCGACGTCGATCGACTGCCCCAACAGGGCGCGCGGTTTGCTGGTCGGCTTCAGGTCGTTGAACGCCGGGAACTGCTCCAGGATCGGCGAATGCGCCCCGTCGAACAGCCGCGGCCGCTTGAACGCTTCCGAGTACCGCTCCCACAACCGGTGCTGCAGTTTGACGAAGACGTCCTTGCTGCTCGCGTCCGGTACGTGTGCCAGCTGGTTCCCGTGCGCGACACCGGAATCGTGGTTGATCACCGCATGCCACTTCGGCGCCGACACCGCCGCGTTGTTCGTCTCGGAGAGCACGCGCCGCGCCTTGGGCATCGCGATCCGCAGGGTGCACTGCTCGAACACCGCCGGTTTGCCCCAGAACGCCTCGATGCCGGCGACGTCCTGACTCGCCAGCACCAGGTGGATGCCCTGCGACCGGCCACGCCGCGCGATGTCCTCCAGCAGCTGGGTCGCCGTCGCCGTGACGCCGTCGCGGCCCGCGAACAGGTACTGGAATTCGTCGATCACCGCGACGATCCGCGGCCAGTGCCCGCCGGGATCCTGCTCGCGCAGGTCGGCGAGGTTGGTGACCTCGTGCAGTTTCGCCGCCGTCGACCGGCGCCGCAGTTCGTCGGCGAGGAACCGCAACAACGCCAGGCCGAACTCGCGGTCGGTGTTGACGTTGACCCCGATCAGTTTGGCGTGCGGTAGCCAGCTGGCGTCCCGTCGCCCCGGCGCGAGCCCGGCGAACGACACGCCTTCCTTGAAGTCCAACAGGTACAGCGCGAGTTCGTCCGGCGAGTACCGCGCCGCGAGACTTCCCAGCAGCGAGTACAGGAAGTTCGTCTTGCCGGAGCCGCTCGGCCCGCCGATGAGCGCGTGCGGGCTGGCGTCGCCGATGACGACCTCCACCGCCTCGCCCTCGAAGAACCCGACGGGCGCCCGCAGTTCGCGAGCCGAACTCTCCTTGCCCAGCTCGGTCGGCAGGAGGTCCGCGAACGAGCGAGGCCCGCCCTGCTTCGCGATGAGCGCCTCGGCGATCCGTCCGGCGGCGCGGATGACCTGCCCGGACGGCATCGGCGGATCGAGGTCGACGACCAGGTCCGTGCCGGTCATGCTGCTGATCGCGCGACGGTCGTCGAGCAGGCTCAACGTCTCCACCGACGTCGAAAGCGTGGTCGGCACGTCGATCATGATCAGGCAGATCCCGGCCGCGAGCGCGCCGGTGGCGACGCGTTTCAGTTCCCGGGCGCGCTCCGGTTCGAGGGTTTCCCCGTTGCCGTAGAGCACCGCGACGCGGAACGGTTCGCCGCGCTGGCCGCTCGCCTGCCGGATCTCCCGCAGTGACGTGTGGCCCGCCTGCATCCCGGTCGCGTGGATGCGGCGGATGTGCCCGGCCAGCTCGTCGAGGAGGTCTTCGAGCCGCCCTGGGTCGTACAGCGTGAGCGCGCTCGTGCGGCTCAGCGGGTAGAGGTCCGGCAGGATCGCGGTCAGCTGCCCGACGTCCCACAGGTGGATGCGGACCGCGCCGGGCTCGAACGTGCTCAGCACCCGCATCAGCAGGTTCTGCACGATGCCGTCCACGGTGGCCCTGGTCTTCGGCGCCGACGTGATGGACAGATGCGACTCGTCGAGCAGGGGCATCGCGACGTCGAACGTGCGCGCGACGTCCTTGCCCGCCACAGTCGCCGAACCGACGCGCCACAACCCCGGCGCGGTGATGCCGGGGTTGCCGCCGACGCGGCCGAGCCAGTTGCCCGGTGGCTGGCCGGCGGGACCCGGCGCGTTGTTCGCGACCAGTTCGCGCAGCGCGTTCGGCCCCGCTTCCCAGTCCGCGTAGAACTGGCCCCGCACGCTTCCGAGCAGGCCGAACACCTCGCCCGCGGCGGGATGCCGCGACCATTCGGCGTGCTGGTCCGCGGTGGAGTTGTTCATCCCCACCCGGACTATGTGCCGTTCCAGCTCCAATTTGGCCAGCTCCGCCTCGGCGGCCTGGCGGGCGCCCGCCGCGGCGCCGAGAACGAGCCCGATCTGATGCCGGACCCGTTCCAGCGCCGTGACGACGCGATTGCGCTGTTCACTCGCTTTGCTGCCCATACCGGCGCCAATCTAGAGGCGGGACTGGTAACCGCTGACAAGGTCGTCAGCGGCGGAAAGGCGCGTCAGGAGGTTTTCTATTCCCTCATCGGCCTGTGCCAGCTGCGACGGCACCCAGGGGACGGCTTGGGCCTGTGGATCCACGATGGCGCGACGGGCCTCTTCGAGCAGGCTCCTGGCCTGCTCGGTATGAGCGCGTCCGTCGGCGAGGCCGCTTTGGACGGCCGTCAGCAGCTGGTGCAGTTCCTCGAGGTACATGTTCTAGAGGCGGGTCGAGTACGACTCGGCCGACGAAATGCCCGCCTGGATGGTGCTCTGCATGCCGGTGATGCCCTGCAGGGCCTCGGCGAGAAGCCCGTGCGCCTGGCTCACCTCGTGCTGGCTGCTGCCCTGGGTGGCCTGGGAAAGCGAAAGCTGGGCTTCTTCGAGAGACTGCGCTGCCTGCTGAAGTGCGTGAATGCTCGCGGATGCCTTCTCGTTCGCGAGCGCGATACCAGCGCGGATCTCTTCGACTCCGGCCATTTTGGCGGACTCCTTGGGACGTCGGGGGCTGGAACGACCACTACTAAACTTAGCGTGATCATCTGACTCTGTTAAGTGAAGGTCTTGCTAAGTAATCAACAAGGCCCCGGACGTCGGAACGTCCGGGGCCTTGCTGATGGCGGAGGATACAGGATTCGAACCTGCGAGGGCGTGAACCCAACACGCTTTCCAAGCGTGCGCCTTAGGCCGCTCGGCCAATCCTCCGTGGGGAACTTTACCGGATGCCCTTTCACCCTTTCGAAGGTGGGTCTGACCTGGGTTTCCGGGTTGAGGGCGTCAGGCCGCCGTTGAGGCCAGGACGTCGGCGACGACGCAGGTGATGTTGTCCGGTCCGCCGCCCTCGTTGGCCAGGTGGATCAGTCGCGGGACGGTCTCGTCGGGATCTTGGAAGGCGCCCAGGACGTCCTTGATAACGGTTTCGACAACCGTTGCCGTTAACCCGTCTGAGCACAGGAGAAGACGGTCCCCGGGGGCTGCCTCGAAGGTCCAGATGTCCGCTTCGCCGCTTCCGGTGCTCAGAAGCGCCTTCATGAGCAGGGAGCCGCGAGGGTGTCCCTCGACCTCTGAAGCCTCGATGCGCCCGTCGTCCGCGAGGGCCTGCGCGAGGGTGTGGTCGCGTGTGAAGCGCTGAAGCGTGCCGTCGCGCAGGAGATACCCGCGGGAGTCGCCGATATGCGCGGCGGCGAACTGCGCGCCGTCGAACACCACCGTCGTCAGGGTGGTGCCCATGCCACGGGTCTCCGGTTCGCGCTCGGCCGTCGCGACCAGCCGGTCGTCGATCGCGCGGACGCCGCCGGAGAGGACCTCGATCAGGTCGACGTCCGCGAGGTCGAAGCCGCGGAGGTCCGCGTCGAGCCGGGACAGGACGCCGATCGCTTCGGCGCTCGCCACCTCGCCGTGCGGCTGGCCGCCGATACCGTCGGCGACCGCCAGCATCCTGGCGCTGGCGTAGACCGAGTCCTGGTTGACCTGACGGCGTCGCCCGACATCGGAGCCGGCGGCGTACCGAAGGGTGTACGTCATGGAACCCAGTAAAGCATCTGTGTACTGAGTTCACAAACATAGGGCTGGAATGGTCAGCTGTCGGTTACGATGCGGTGATGGAGGAGCAAGCCACCGTCAGCGCGGCGGACATCGCACGCATCGCCGGCGTCGGCCGCGCCGCGGTGAGCAACTGGCGCCGACGTTACGGGGATTTTCCGGTGCCCGTCGGCGGCACCGCGTCGAGCCCCCTCTTTTCACTGCCCGACGTCGAAAGCTGGCTGCGCGAGCGCGGGAAGCCGTTCGAGGTCTCGCTCGGTGACCGTATCTGGCAGCGGCTGCGGAACCTCGGTGACGACCTGTCGCTCGGCCTTCGGGTCGGCCGGGTGGGCACGTTCCTGTCGCGGCGGGGCTCCGAGGATTGGGGTTTCTCCGCTCGCTACGACGATCCTGACCTGCTCGCGCTCGTGGACCGCTTCGCCGACGAGCAAGGGGCGCGTGAGGCGTACGAGTTCCTGTGCGAGCGCTACGTCGAGGCGCACTCACGGCAGCTGTCCGTCACGCCGGAACCGGTCGCCGGGTTGATGTCCCGGCTCATCGGCCCCGAACCCGGCGTCGTCCTCGACCCCGCGTGCGGGCTCGGGACGCTGCTGCTCGCCTCCGGGGGCACCCGGCTGCTCGGCCAGGACGCCGACCCGACCGTCTCGTGCATCGCCGCGCACCGGCTGCTGCTCGCGGGCGCGGACATGGAGATGTACGGCGCCGACGCGTTGCCGATGGACTCCTTCGAAGGGCGGCTCGCGGACGCCGTCGTCTGCGATCCGCCGTTCAACGAACGGGAATGGGGTTACGACGAACTCGTCGGAGACCCGCGCTGGGAGTACGGCCAGCCGCCACGCGGCGAACCGGAACTGGCCTGGGTGCAGCATTGTCTCGCGCATGTGAAGCCCGGCGGACTGGTCGCGATCCTCATGCCGCTGGCCGCCGCCGGCCGCCGGACCGGCCGCCGGATCCGCGGGAATCTGTTGCGGGCCGGGGCTTTGCGCGCCGTGGTGACGGTCGGTGGTTCGGACCTGTGGCTGCTGCGGCGGCCGGAGCCGGGTGAGCGTCCGCCGTCCCGGCTGCTCCTGCTGACCGATCCGTCCACTGTGGAGGAACAGTGGCGGGAACACCTGCGTGGCGCCGAAGTGCCCGGCGCCGTCCGGATCATCGACCTGCTCGACGAGGAGATCGACCTCTCCCCGGCGCGGCATCAGGCACGGGACGAACACGCCGGCGAGGCGTTCATGGAGGTTCGCCGTCACTTCGAGGACGTCCGGCTCGATCTGCCGTCGCTGAAGGTGTCGGACGAGAAGCCCGCGTTCACCACCATCGGCGAGTTGCTGAAGTCCGGTGTGCTCAGCGTGCCCGACGAGGTCGAGGAGGGGGACGTCGTCGCGTCACCGGCCGTTCCGGCGTATGTCCACAGTGGAGAGACTGTCGTCGTGGAGCCGTCGATGTCCAAGTACCGCACCGATCCCGACCGGATGGACGCCGCCTTCCTGGCCGGCTGCCTGCGCGCCGCCGGGCAGATCACGCCGGGCACCTCGACCAGGATCGACCTCAAACGCACCCGGATCCCGCGTCTCCCGATCGAGGCGCAACGTGCCCGCGGGGAGGCGTTCACGCGTCTCGCGGCCTTCGAGGACGCCTTGCGCGAGGCGGCGGAATCGGGCCTGGAGCTGGTGAGGCTAGGCTTGGCCGGGCTTACCGAAGGCCAGCTCATCCCGGAGACCTAAGTGCTTATCGCGGACCGCTACGAACTCGACGAGCTGCCGCTCGGCCGGGGTGGGATGGGCGCGGTCTACGCGGGCCACGACCGGCATCTCGGCCGTCGCGTGGCGGTGAAGTTCCTCGGGCTCCCCGGTGGTCCGGACCCCGAACTGGAACAGCGGTTCATCCGTGAGGCGCGGATCCTCGCCACCCTGGAACACGCGGGCGCGCCGACGTTGTACGACTTCGGCACCTACGACGAGCGGTTGTACCAGGTCATGCAGTTCATCGAGGGCGTGACGGTGGCCGATCTCGCCGCCGAACACGGTCCGCTGCCGGTGCCGTGGGCGGCCGCGATCGCGGCGCAGGCGTGCGCCGTACTGTCCGCCGCGCACGCGCTTTCGATCTGTCACCGCGATCTCAAGCCCACCAACCTGATGCTGTGTCCCGACGGCAGTGTGAAGGTGCTCGATTTCGGCCTCGCGATGCTGCGCGAGACCGACGTCGCCCAGTTCACCCGCGCCGGGCAGATCCTCGGCACACCCGCGTACATGGCGCCCGAACAGATCCAGCGCGGGATCGCGGGGGCGCGCAGCGATCTGTACGCGCTCGGCTGTGTCCTGCACGAAATGCTGACCGGGAGGCAGTTGTTCACCGGTCCGACGGCGTACGCGGTGTTCGAGAAACAGGTCAAGGAGAGTCCGGCCGAAGTGGACGGTGTGCCGGGCGAACTCAACGTCCTGCTCGCGGATCTGCTGGAGAAGGACCCGGAACGCCGCCCCGCGGACGCGAACGCGCTGTACGAGCGGCTGGACGTGTTCGTGAAGGAACTGCCGCCGCTGCCCGGATATCTGGACGAAGGGGCGAATCCGGGCAGGATGTACGCGCGCGTCGTCGGCCGCGTGAGCTGATCTCCGCAGGTCAACGGCCTTGAGACGGGATCGTGACCTTCCGTCCAACAACCCCTGACGGGTGATCTCCGTCTTTACCCATGTCAGACGGACTACGGACATTCGGGGGTAAGGGTCGTGAAGAAGTTCCTGGTGGGGGTGACCGCACTGGCCACGGCGCTGGTGCTGACAGCGTGTTCCGGCGGCGCGGGCAGCGGTGCGCCCGGTGGTGGCGCCGTCGCGCAAGGTGACCCGACGACGGGGAATCTCCCGACGACGTCTGCGGCACCCAGCACCTCTTCGGAGTCGCCGACACCGACGCCCACGCCGAGCAGCAGCAGTTCCACGCCGAAGCCGACTTCGTCGAAGCCCAAGGCGACGCCGAAGCCCACTCCGAAGCCGGCGGCCAAACCGGCGGCGAACGCCGCGGACGTGCCGTGCAAGGCCGCGCTGGCCTCGGCGGGCGTGAGCGCGTGCGTGGACCTCTCGGCTCTGAAGACCTGGCTTCTGCAGGACGGCAAGGTCATCTACGGTCCCGTCAAGCAGCTGCCCGGCAAGAAGGGCCACGCGACGCCGACCGGTGTCTTCCACGTTTCGGCCAAGGTCAAGAACTACCACTCGAAGCAGTTCGACGCGCCGATGCCGAACTCGGTGTTCTTCCTGCCGGGCATCGCCTTCCACACCGGCAGCCTCTCGGTGTACTCGCACGGCTGCATCCACCTGGCCGCGGCGGCTTCGCAGAAGTACTTCACGACCCTGCGGAGCGGCGACGTGGTGCAGGTCGTGGCCTGACGCTTCCCGCGAAGGTTGCGGTTCGGTTGCTTTGAGATAAATGAAAGCCCCGGCAGGCAATGACTTCCCCGTTTCCGGCGACGTGCCATGACACGCCGGAAATGGGGAAGTACCGATGATCAGACGCCGGGGACTCACTCGCGCACTCGTGGCATTGTCGGTTTCAATCCTGCTTCTCCCGGGATGGGTGGGCGCTCCGGAAGCGACCGGGGCGCCCACTCTGCCGTCCGGGTTCGTCCTGCGTGACCAACCGAGTGGTCAGGCGGCCTTCGATCTGACGGATTTCGCTTATCTGCCAGACGGTTCCGTGCTCAGCACCGGTAAGAGCGGCAAGGTCGCCTGGGTGTCCACGACCGGTCAGGCGCGGACGATCGCGACGTTGCCGGTTCACGACAACGGTGACCTCGGTCTCGTCGGCCTCGCCGTCGCCCCGGATTTCGCGACGTCGCGCCAGATCTACCTCGCGAGATCGTTCAATGCTCCAGGCGGCTTCACGATGCGGGTCGCACGCTGGACGGTGACCGGCACTGAAGCCCCGATCGGACTCGCGAACGAACGCGTGCTCGTCGACCTCCCCGGTTTCCACGACGTCCACGGCATCACCGGGCTCATCGCGGCCGACGACGGTACTTTGTGGATCTCCATCGGCGACGCCGCCGACTTCACCAGGATGGATCCGGGAGCGTTGCGCGCGCTCGATCTCGATCAGCTCTACGGCAAGATCCTGCACGTCACATCGGACGGCGTCGGTGTCCCGGGTAACCCGTACTACTCGGCAGCGGCACCGAATGCCAATCGCTCCAAGGTCTTCTCCAGCGGCTACCGGAGTCCGTTCCGTTTCTCCCTCGACCCGCGCACCGGTCTGCCGGTCGTCGGCGACGTCGGCTGGAACACCTGGGAAGAGGTGAACGTCGTGCGGCCGGGCGCGAATCACGCTTGGCCGTGCTGGGAAGGGAACGCCCCGACGCCGGGCTACTCCGGCCTCGCCGGATGCGCCGGTGTCGTCAACACCCCGCCGATCACCGCGTACCACCACGGTTCCGGGGTGGACGAAGGGAACAGTGTCACCGCGGGAATCGTCTACAGTGGATCTTCCTATCCGGACGAATACCGCGGCGCCTTCTTCTTCGGCGACTACGTCACGCAGAAGATCTGGACGATGACGTACGACGGCCAGGGTCGGCTCGTCCAGGCGCCGCAACGACCGCCGAAGTTCACCGCCGTCGGCGGTCCGGTCAAGTTCGCGGCCGCGGCCAACGGCGACATCGTGTACGCCGACATCTACACCGGGAACCTGCGGCGGCTCAGCTATCCGGGGACGAACGCGGAACCGGTCGCGGTGGCGACGTCGAGTACCGAGCCGTCCACGAGGACGGTGACCTTCGACGGCACCGGCTCCTACGACTTCGACGGCGATCTCCTCACCCACCACTGGGATTTCGGTGACGGCACGAGTCAGACCGGTTCCCGGGTGACCCACGCCTACGCCGAGGGCGTGGGCCGGGTGACCGCACGGCTGACCGTCACGGACCGCCTCGGTGCCATCGGCGTCGCCGATGTCGTGGTGGTACCGGGAAACCACTCGCCGGAACTGGGTATGACGGATCTCGGCGCGCGGACCTTCGCGGTCGGGGAACCGGTCGTCGTCGGCGCGACGGCCACCGACACCGAGGACGGCGTTCTGCCGGTCACCTGGACGACGCTGATCCGGCACTGCCCGGAGGAAGCGACCTGCCACGCGCATCCCGGCTCGTCGGGCGCCGGGCCGTCGTTCACCATGCCGTTCACCGATCACCAGGACTCCCGGGTCGAGATCACCGCGACGGTGAACGACAGCGCCGGCGTCCAGGCGAGCAGGACCTACGTCGCGAGGCCGCGCGAACACCGGCTGACGCTGACCGCGAACGTTCCGGCGGCGCTCGGCATCCCGGCCGAGGGCGGGGGCGGCACCGCGATGGTGACCGAGGGCGCGACCTTCGAGGTGGTGGCGGACGAGGTCGCCGCGGACGGCGTTTCGACGTTCGCGAACTGGTCGAACGGAGCCACCGGGCGGCTGACCACCCTCACCATGGGCACGGCCGACCTGACGCTCACGGCGACCTACCTCACCCCGATCGACAAGCGCTACCAGGCGGAACCCGCCCTGCGACAACGACTCGGCGCGCCGACCGGACCCGAGGTCGCCGACGGGACCGTGCGCTACCGGCCCTACACGGGCGGCAGGCTGTACTGGAGCGCCGAGACCGGCGTGAAGCAGATCGAGGGCCAGATCCTGGCGAAGTACCTCGCGCTGGGCGGGCACCGGAAGTTCGGCCCGCCCGCGACCGACGAAACGTCCACCCCGGACGGCGTCGGCCGCTACAACCACTTCCCGAACTGGCCCGGCATGCTGCAGTCGTCGATCTACTGGACCCCGGCGACCGGCGCGCATCCGGTGTACGGCCGGATCCGGGTGAAGTGGGCGGCGCTGGGCTGGGAGAACGGGCCGCTGGGCTACCCGACGACCGACGAACTCGGGACGCCCGACGGGGTCGGCCGCTACAACCACTTCAGCAAGGCGGGTTCCGTCTACTACACGGTGGCCACCGACTCCCATGCGATCTACGGCGCCATCCGGCAGCGCTGGGCCGCCCTCGGCTGGGAGCGGTCCTACCTGCGGTATCCGGCGACGGACGAGTTCAGCATCCAGATCGGACGGCAGAGCAGCTTCCAGGCCGGATACATCACCTGGAACCGGACCACGGGGCAGGTGATCGACCGGCGGTGGTGATCACAATTCGATAAAGGCACTCGAAGGAGTGAAATGCCCACCTAGACCCCGTCGATGAGACGTTCGACTGGGGAAAGGGGCCCTCTGCATGCCTTCGAGATTCCGTGCGCTCTGTCACGCCGTCGTGGCGTTGATGGTGGCGACGTTGCTCGTACCTTTGATGTCCACCGCCGCCTCCGCGGCGCCGACGCTGCCACCCGGCTTCGTCCTTCGGGACCAGCCGAGCGGCCAGGCCGCACTCGACCTGACCGACTTCGCCTACCTGCCCGACGGCTCGATCCTGACCACCGGGAAGGGTGGCAAGGTCGCCTGGGTCTCGACCACCGGACAGGTCCAGACCGTCGCGAACCTGACCGACACCCGCAGCACCGGTGACCTGGGGCTGGTCGGTATCGCGATCGCACCCGACTACGCCACCTCGCGGCAGATCTACACCGCCCGCGCGGTGAACGTCGCCGGCGGTATCGCCCTGCGAGCCTCGCGCTGGACGGTGTCCGGCACCGCGCAGCCGACCGGACTGACCGGCGAGAAGGTGCTCATCGAGGGCCCCGCCAACACCGACATCCACGGCATCACCGGTGTGGTCGCCGCCCCCGACGGCACGGTGTGGGTCTCCACCGGGGACAGCTCCCGCTTCCAGGGCGCGGCGGACCCGTTCGCGCTGAACGTGTACGACCTCGACAAGATCTACGGCAAGGTCTTCCACATCACCGCGGACGGCGCCGGTGTGCCGGGCAACCCGTACTACGCCGCCGGGAACCCGAACTCCCTGCGCTCGAAGGTGTTCGCGAGCGGTTTCCGCAGCCCGTTCCGGTTCAGCCTCGACGCGAGTACCGGCCTCCCGGTGGTCGGCGACGTCGGGTGGGGCACCTGGGAAGAGATCAACTTCGTCCAGAAGGGCGGGAACCTCGGCTGGCCCTGCTTCGAGGGCAACCAGCCCACCGACGGTTTCTCCACGATGGCGCAGTGCGCGTCGGCCGTGAACACCCCGCCGATGCTGGCCGTCCGCCACGGCGAGGGCGCCGACAACGGCAACAGCATCACCGCCGGCATTGTCTACAATGGAGAGTCGTACCCCGAGGAATACCGGGGCGCGTACTTCTTCGGTGACTACGCCATGAAGAAGCTGTGGACGGCCAAGTACGACACGCAGGGCCGCGTCGTCCGCCAGCCGGAGTCGCCGCCGAAGTTCACCGACATCGGCGGTCCGGTCAAGTTCGCGGCCGCGGCCAACGGCGACATCGTGTACGCCGACCTCTACAGCGGTTCGCTGCGCCGGCTCAGCTACACCACCGGGAACAAGGCCCCGGTCGCGGTCGCGACCTCGGAGACCAACCCGGAGACCCGGACCGTTTCCTTCGACGGCACCGGTTCGTACGACTTCGACAACGACCCGCTGACCTACACGTGGGACTTCGGCGACGGCACCACCGGCACCGGGGCGAAGGTCAGCCACACCTACGCGGCGGGCACCGAGAAGTTCACCGCCAAGCTGACGGTGAAGGACACCCTGCAGGCCGCCGGGAGCACGGACATCGCCGTGGCACCCGGAAACCACTCGCCGAAGCTCACCCTGACCCACCCTGTCGACCGCCTGTTCGCGGTCGGCGAGGAGGTCAAGGTCGGTGCGACCATCACCGACACCGAGGACGGCGACCTGCCGGTCACCTGGACCACGCTGATCCGGCACTGCCCGGAGAACGCGGTCTGCCACGCGCATCCGGACCACGGCGCCACCGGCCCCGAGTTCGCCATGCCGTTCACCGACCACACGGACTCCAACCTGGAGATCACCGCGTCGGCGACCGACAGCGCCGGTGTCACCGTGTCCAAGACCTACATCGCGAAGCCGCGTGAGCACCGCCTCACGCTGACCAGCACCGTGGCCGCGGCACTCGGCATCACGCCGGAAGGCGGCGCCGCGTCGGCGATGGTGGTCGAGGGCGCGAAGGTGGAGATCCAGGCGGCCGAGGTCGCGTCGGACGGCGCGTCGACGTTCACCGGCTGGTCGAACGGAGCGACCGGGCGGCTGACCGAGGTCACCATGGGCACGACCGACCTGACGCTCACGGCGAACTACATCACGCCGATCGACAAGCGCTACCGCGACGAACCCGCTGTGGCACAACGACTCGGCGCGCCGACGGCACCCGAGGCCGTCGACGGCACGGTCCGTTTCCGCACCTACGAACGCGGCCGTCTGTACTGGTCCAAGGACACGGGCGTCAAGCAGATCGAGGGCGAGATCCTCAAGAAGTACCTCGCGGCGGGCGGGCACGCGAAGTTCGGGCCGCCGGCGACCGATGAACAGTCCACTCCGGACGGTGTCGGCCGGTTCAACCACTTCCCGGTCTGGCCCGGCGTCCTGCAGACGTCGATCTACTACACGGTGAACACCGGGGCACACCCGATCTACGGCCGGATCCGGCAGAAGTGGGCGTCGCTCGATTGGGAGCGGGGACCGCTGGGCTACCCGAGCACCGATGAGGGCGGCACGCCGGACGGCCTCGGCCGGTACAACCACTTCAGCAAGGCCGCGTCGATCTACTACACCGTCCAGACGGACGCGAGGGCGATCTTCGGCCGGATCCGCGCGAGGTGGGAGGCGCTCGGCTGGGAGGCCGGCCCCATGGGCTACCCGACCACGGACGAGCAGGCGACACCGGACAACGTCGGCCGGTACACCCACTTCACCAAGGCCGGTTCCATCTACTGGTCCATGGCGACCGACGCGCACGGCGTATGGGGTGAGATCCGGAAGCGCTGGGCCGCTCTCGGCTGGGAGCGTTCGTACCTGCGCTACCCGACCAGCTCCGAAATGGTCGTCAACGGCGGCAGACAGAACAACTTCCAGGGCGGCTACGTGTTCTGGAACGCCTCCAACGGCTCGGTGACCGACCGGCCCTGGTAAGCGGACGCGATAGGCGAAAGGCCCCGTTCCCGGTTGGGGAACGGGGCCTTTCGGCGTTGCTACCGAAGGAGATCGGCCGGTGAGGTGCCCGCGGAGGTGAGCGGCAGGCCGAGCGCGACCCGCTCGGTGAGCCAGCCGCTCGGCCGGTAGCGCTGGTCGCCGGTGCTCGCGACGAGTCCTCGCAGGACTCGCAGCACGAGTTCCGCGCCCGCCTCCTCGCCCCAGGTCAGCGGGCCGCGCGGGTAGCCGAGGCCGAGCCGGACGGCGGTGTCGATGTCCTCCGGCGTCGCGAGCCGTTGCCCGGCGATGAAGCAGGCGGTGTTGACGATCGACGCGAGCAGTCGCTGCGCGATCGGCGCGGGTCCGTCACGGACGACGGTCACCGGCAGGCCGGTCGCGGCGAGCGCGCCCCAGGCGGTGCGGCCGGCGGCCGGGTCGAGTGCGGGGTGGACCGAAAGCGTCAGGCGTTTCGCGTAGCCGCCGAAGGGATCGACACCGACGACCCGTTCCGCCGGGAGTCCCGCGGCCAGCGCGGTGTCCACAGTGGACGCACCGATCGGGCTCACGATCAGGACGGCGTCCGGGTAGGCCGTGTGCACGACCTGGATCCCCGCCGACGACAGCAGCGCGCCGAGACGTTCGTCGTCGACCCACACCGGCGTCGTGGGTGCTTCCGGCGCCGACGGCTCCGGCTCGGCCCGCTGCGCGCCGTCGACGTACTCGTAGAAGCCCTCGCCGTTCTTGCGTCCGAAGAGGCCGGCCGCGACGCGGGGCCGCGTCAGCCACGACGGCCGCAGCCGGGGTTCGCCGTGGAAGCCGCTCCAGATGCTCTCCAGGACGGCGTGCGAGACGTCGAGACCGGTGAGGTCGAGCAGTTCGAACGGGCCGAGTTTCAGGCCGAGCACGTCACGCGCGATGCGGTCCACCTCGGCCGGGCTCGCGATCCCTTCGGAGAGGATCTGCAGTGCTTCGGTGCCCAGCCCACGGCCGGCGTGGTTGACGAGGAAGCCCGGCGCGTCGCGGGCGAGCACGGGTTCGTGCCCCCAGCCGCGGACGAGTTCGGTCATCGCGGGCGGCAGCCAGCCGACGGTCCGCGCGCCGGGCACGATCTCGACCAGGCGCATGAGCGGGACCGGGTTGAAGAAGTGGAGGCCGAGCAGCCTGCCGGGGTCGGTCAGCGCGGCGGCGATCTCGGTGACCGAAAGCGAACTGGTGTTGGTCGCGAACACGGTGTCCGGCCCGCAGACGCGTTCCAGTTCGGCGAACAGCGCGCGCTTGATCTCCAGATCCTCGCGGACCGCTTCGACGACGAGGTCCACGCCGTCGGCCGGAGCCAGCGGGCCGTCGACCGCGATCAGCCGTTCCTTCGCGGAAGCGGCGGCCTCCTCGGTGATCTTGCCCTTCGAAGCGAGCTTCCCGAGCATCGCGCCGACGTGATCGATGGCCTTGCCGACCGCTTCGGGCTGGGCGTCGGCGAGTTCGACTTCGAGCCCCGCCGTCACGGCGAGCTGGACGATGCCCCGGCCCATCACCCCGGTGCCGATGACCCGGATCCTGCCGACCTGCTCCGCCCACTTCTCCACCGCGAGCCGCCTTTCCTTCGATGTCGTCCGGCGTGACGTTAGCCGTCACGTGGGTTTCTCGCCCGGAAGGGTGATCCGTGCCCTACTCGGCGTAAGGCCACCGATCCGGCGCTGTCCCACTCGCGAAAACCGAGTGTTCCGCGCACCACCCTCGAAGGGAAACCTCCCATGGCCACCGTCCCCGCCGCCGCAGCCGTCCGGACCACGCCGTTGCTCCTCGTCGCAGTGCTCTT
Source organism: Amycolatopsis pittospori (assembly GCF_013870525.1). Taxonomy (GTDB): domain Bacteria; phylum Actinomycetota; class Actinomycetes; order Mycobacteriales; family Pseudonocardiaceae; genus Amycolatopsis; species Amycolatopsis pittospori. The sequence goes on along the minus strand of NZ_JACBXD010000051.1, from coordinate 11,071 downwards.
CGGTGCCGTCGCCGCCTTCTTCGCGAGCCAGGCGCTGTGGCCGCTCGCCGCGCTGGCCGTCGTGGTCGCCGTCGCCGTCCTCGCGGGCGGAGTGTGGGTGAGCGGACGTAAGAGCAGCCGCGAACTTTAGGATCGCCATGTGACGGCGAAACGCTTGACGCGGGAAGAAAGCCGCGAGCAGACCAGGCAGCGCCTGCTCACGGCGGCCGCCGAGCTGTTCGCCGAACGCGGCGTCAACGGCACGTCCGTCGAGCAGATCGCCGAACGGGCCGGCTTCACGCGCGGCGCCTTCTACGGCAATTTCGACGGCAAGCACGAGCTCGTCGTCGAGCTGCTGCGACGCCGGACCCAGCGCGAGGCCGAGGAGGTCACGGCGCTGAGGGAAGGCGTGGGCTCCTTCGCCGAGATGATGGACCGGCTGCGCGCGTGGAACGTCGAACGCGCCGAACACCTCGAAGGCTGGCTGACGCTGCGTACCGAGCTGGCCCTTTACGCCCTCCGGAATCCCGAGGCACGGCCGCTCGTCGGTGCAGGGGAGAAGTCGACAAGGGCGTTGCTGGAGACGTCGGTCAGGGGCGAACTCGCCGCGCGGGGCGTGGAGCCGCCCGCTGACCCGGCCTTCCTCGCGCTGATCCTGCACGCGCTCGAGGACGGACTCCTGCTTCAGCGTTTCCTCAGTCCCGAGGGGACCGGCGACGAGGACGTGGTGGACGCCGTCCAACTGCTGATGCGCTCCTGGACCGCGCTCAGCCGGTCATCCTGATCCCGGTGAACTCGGCCATCTGACGCGCCCCGTGCGCGAAGAACGCGCCCGGCGGGTCGACCGAGCCGACGTACTGCCCGAACAGCTCGAAATTGATCATCCCGAACAGCTGCGTCCAGGCCATGATCAGCCGGGACGCCGTCTCGGGGGCCAGGTTCACCTTGAGGATCCCGGTGACGGCGTCGAGCTGATGCAGCAGCTCGACCGGCATCTCGCCGACCTCGGTCTCGACGTGGAGATCGGCGTCGCGCAGGACCGCGACGAGAGCGAAAGCGACCCGGCTCGCGGGGGTGACGGTGTCCTGCGGTGCCTGGTAGCCGGGGATCGGCGAGCCGTAGATCAGCGCGTACTCGTGCGGGTACGCCTTCGCCCAGGCGCGGACCGCGTGCCAGATCGACTCCCACCGTTCCAGCGGGGTCTTCTTCGGGTCGTCCGCCTTCTCCGCGGCCTCGCCGACCGCGTTGTAGGCGTCGACGATCAAGGCGGTCAGCAGCTGCTCGCGACTGGAGAAGTAGCGGTAGAGCGCCGACGAGACCATGCCCAGCTCCCGCGCGACGGCGCGGAGTGAAAGGCCGAGCGCGCCGACCTCGGCGAGCTGTCGGCGGGCTTCGTCCTTGATCTCGCGGGTGAGCTCGGCACGGGCGCGTTCACGTGCGGTCTGGGTGGCGGGCACGCTCTCACTATAGAGCATCGCACCTAAATGAGAGCACTGCTCTTGACAGTGTGCGCCGCTCTGGTGTTCACTGCTCTTAACAGAGAGCACTGCTCTCCCGGAGCTCGAGGAGACGAGATGACCACCATCGACACGACCGCCACGACCCCCGCCACCACGCGCTACATCAAGCCCGCGAAGGCGACGAACGCGTTCAACGAGATGGTGCTCAAACTGACGAAGCTCGGGGTCAGCGTCATGGGCAGCCGGGTGCTCTCGGTCCGCGGCCGCAAGAGCGGTGAGCTGCGGTCGGTCCCGGTCAACCTGCTGAAGCTGAACGGCGAGCGCTACCTGGTGGCGCCGCGCGGCGTCACGCAGTGGGTGCGCAACCTGCGCGCCGCCGGCGAGGGGCAGCTGAGCGTCGGACGCCGCACGGAGACGTTCACCTACACCGAACTCGCCGACGCCGAGAAGCCCGAGATCCTGCGCGCCTACCTCAAGCGCTGGAAGTTCGAGGTCGGCGTGTTCTTCGACGGTGTCGACGCGAAGGCGTCCGACGAGAAGCTTCTGGAGATCGCGCCCGGCTACCCGATCTTCAAGATCAGCTGACGTCTTCGTCCGAAGGCGTCCGCCGGGACCGGCGTGCGGTGGCCGCCACCAGCACCACCCCGACCAGGAACGCGACGAGCCCGATCAGGAACCACAGCTTCTGCCCGGTCATGAAGCTGCCGGTCAGCACGCCGGCGCCCTGGAGTACCCAGACGCCGCCCACCAGCAGGAAGACCAGACCGATCGTGAGCGTGACCCAGCGCTTCATCCGCAGCTCCCCGCCTCGACGTGCTCTCCGGGGATTCTGGCACCGGTGGGCCCGTCCGGCGAACCGATCATCGGCCGCCGACCAAGCCGTTGCGGTAGGCGTAGACGACGGCGTGCACCCTGTCACGCAGTCCGAGCTTCGCCAGGATCCGGGAAACGTGGGTCTTCACGGTCTCTTCGCCCACGTGCAGATGCGCGGCGATCTCCGCGTTGCTGGAGGCGTCCGCGACCAGCAGGAGGACTTCGCGTTCGCGTGAGGTGAGCCTGCTCAGATCGGCCGGTTCGTCGAGGGGTTCGATGCTGGTCGCGAAGGTCGACACCAGTCGCCGGGTCACCGACGGGTCGATCAGCGCGTCGCCGCGCGCGGCCACCCGCATGGCGGAAACGAGTTCCTCGGGTGCGAGGCTCTTCAGAAGGAACCCGCTCGCCCCGGCCCGAAGGGCGCGGTAGACGTACTCGTCGGAGTCGTAGGTCGTCAGCACGAGGATGCGGGTGTCATTGCCCGGCGCGGACATGATCGCCTCGGTGGCGGCCAGACCGTCCAATTTGGGCATCCGGACGTCGAGGACGGCGACGTCCGGGCGCAGGGCGGCCGCCTGGGCCACCGCTTCCCGGCCGTCCGCCGCTTCGCCGACGCATTCGAAGTCGGCCTGGGTGTCCAGTACCGCGCGCATCCCGGACCGGAACATCGCGTGGTCGTCCGCCAGCAGAACCCGGATCACTCGGCCTCCAAGGGAAATCCGACTCGAACCCGCCAGTGCCGCCCGTCGTCGAGCGGTCCGCATTCCGCCTGCCCGCCGAACAACGCCACCCGCTGGCGGATCCCGGCGAGACCGCGTTTCGTCGATTCGCCGGGCGCCTTCCGGGGCAGGCGGCCGATCTCGTTCGTGATCGCGAGGACGACCTCGGTCTGCCGATAGGCGAGGTCGATCTCCACGGTCCCGCCGGAACCGTGCCGGAGCGCGTTCGTCAGCGCCTCCTGGGCGATGCGGTAGAGCGCGATGTCCACCGAGCCCGGCAGATCCCGCTGTCCGCCGTGACTCGTCAGCCGCGCGGGAAGTCCGGCGGTGCGGAGGTTGTCGAGCAGTTCGTCGAGGTTGTCCAGCCCCGGTTGTCGCTGCGCGTCCCCGTTCTCCTTGCCGTGCAACAGGTCCAGCAGGCGCCGCAGGTCGGCCATCGCGGCCCGGCTGGACGACTCGACGGCCGAGAGTGAACGCCGCGCGGCGGGTTCGCCGTCCGGCAGGCCGAGTCGCGCGGCGCCGGCGTGCACGCCGATCGCGCTGACGTGGTGGGAGATCACGTCGTGCAGGTCGCGCGCGATCGTGGTCCGCTCCTCGGCGACGGCGCGGCGCACGGCCTCGGCTTCGTGTTGCCGCCGTTGCTCCTCCGCGCGCTGGAGATCGGCGATGTACGCGCGCCGGGCGGTCGTGTACCGGCCGACCATCCACGGCAGCAGTCCGCTGACGCCGACGTCGATGAGCAGCAGCCGCCAGTCCCGGTCCCCGCGGTCGGCGGGGATGATGTTGCAGCCGAAGAGCCCGACGATCATCGCGGCCAGCGCGGCGAGCGCGGGTCTGGTCGCCAGCCAGGCACCCGCGCGATAGCCGGCGATCAGCACCCCCGCGTTGGTGGGCTGCAGGTAGTGGTCGAAGGGGAACAACAGGATCGGCGCGGCGATGAGCAGTGCGCCGTGCGCGCCCGAAACCCAGCCGGAGTACCGCGACGGCCCGGCGAGCGCGGCGTTGGCGAGGACGCCGCCGATCAGGAGCACCCACGCCTGCCAGCCCGCCGAGAGCGGTGGCCCGGCGATGAGGAACAGCCCGGCGTCGGCGACCAGGCAGACGGCCGCGACCGCCCAGGCCTGCCTCGCCAGCGAACCACTGATGTCCCGCACCCGCTCAACTCTGCCCTATTTCGGTGGACAGGGGTTTTCCTTGGTCGGTTAGGCAAGGGTGGGGTGGTCGGCTTCGGTCGCAACACCCGATGGGCCCGGTGGGTGACGGGGTCGTGGGCGGGCCCGTTCGCCGGGGTGAGGGTGGGCGCGGGCGCGTGTCTCGTGTGCTCGGGGCCGGATCTCGTGTGCTTGGAGACGTGACTCGCGTGCTTGGTCACCGCACTTGGGGTTTACGGCTTCGAGCACGCGAGATCCGTCTTCCGGCACGCGAGATCCGTCTTCGAGCACGCGAGTACGCCGCGCGGGCCACCGCCTCGCTCGAGACACGACACGTTCGCCTTCCTCCCATCATGCTCCGGACGACCGGAGCGCCGGTACCGGGAAATCGACCACCGCCTGGGGTTTGTACGACCGGGTCGCGGAAGCGGGCGGCGGTGGCGACGCCTCGCACGCGATCAAGGCGGGCAAATCGTCGTGTCCGCCGTCCGCCCGATCACGCGTGCCGTCCGTCCAGTCACGCTTGTCGTCCGTCCAGTCACGTGTGCCGTCCCTGCGATCACGTCAGTAACCGCGGCGAGGACCACCCTGACCGCCCTGCCCGTCTTGCCCCGGCGGCCCGCCCTGGCCGCCTTGCCCCGGCTGTCCGCCGTTCTGGCCGCGCTGCTGCATCTGCCCGGCCTGCCCGATCGTCGTCGCCGTCGCGGTGTCCCCGGAGACCTTCGCGGTCACCGTCACCGTTTCGCCGGTCTTGGGGTCGCCGGTCTTCTTCGTCGACGAGTCGATCGTGTACACCTGCTTGTAGCCGTCCTTGCTGGTCAGGCTTACGGACGTCGCGCTGATCTCGGTGACCTCGCCGGTCTGCAGCCGCTGGGTGCTGTAGCCGCCGTTGCCGTCGGAGACGACGAAATCGCCGTGCAGCGCGTCGCGGGGGAAGCCGCCGACCATCATCCGGCCGCCGCCCGGGCCGCCCATCATCATCCCGCCCTGGCCCTGTTCGGCGCCGTTCGCGGCGGTCCCGGCCCAGATCGCGGCACCGCCACCGGCGGCGATCACCACCGCCACCCCGGCCGCGACCGCGGTCTTGCGGCCGGACCAGGACTTCTTCGGGGCGTCGGCCGGGGCGGGCGCGCCCCAGGTGGCGCTTTCTCCCGTCGCGGGCTCGGCGGGGCCGGCCGGCTCTCCGGGTTTGGTCGGTTCGGTCATCTGGTCGCCTCCGTGTGCTCCTGCTCGATGCGGCCATGCTCGGCGCCGTCGCTGTGCGGAAGCTGTGCCGCTGGTGGGCACGGGCTGTGACCTTCCCCGGCCGGGTGATCGTTCACAGGAAACGCACAGGAGGGACACAGGGAAGGCTCAACGCCGCCGCCCAAGATGGCAGCATGACCAGTGTGAGCGTCCCTTCGTCCGGTTCCGCGAAGGCCGGCCTGCGCCGTGCCGACGGCAGCCCCGTGCGGGTGCTGGTCGTCGACGACGAGTCGACCTTGTCCGAACTCGTGTCGATGGCCTTGCGGATGGAGGGCTGGGACATCCGCACGGCGGCCGACGGCACCGAAGCGGTCCGCGTGTCGCGGGAATTCCGGCCGGACGCGGTGGTCCTGGACGTCATGTTGCCGGATATGAGCGGCCTGGAGGTGCTGCGCCGCATGCGGTCCGAGGTGCCGAACCTGCCGGTGCTGTTCCTGACCGCGAAGGACGCGGTGGAGGACCGCATCGCCGGACTCACCGCGGGCGGCGACGACTACGTCACCAAACCGTTCAGCCTGGAGGAGGTCGCGCTGCGGCTGCGCGCGCTGTTGCGGCGCGCGGGCGGGGTGGCCGGGCCGAGCGGGTCGACGCTGGTCGTCGGCGACCTCACCCTGGACGAGGACAGCCGCGAGGTGCACCGCGGCGGCGATCTCGTGCCGCTGACCGCGACCGAGTTCGAACTGCTGCGCTATCTCATGCGCAACCCGAAGCGTGTGCTGTCGAAGGCGCAGATCCTGGATCGTGTGTGGAGCTACGACTTCGGCGGCCAGGCCAACATCGTCGAGCTGTACATCTCCTATCTCCGCAAGAAGATCGACGCCGACAGGGAGCCGATGATCCACACGATGCGGGGCGCCGGGTATGTCCTCAAGCCCGCGGGGTAGGCGGCCGTGGTCCCTGCGACGGCGGCTGATCGCGCAGGTCGCGGGCCTGCTGGCGCTCGTCTGCCTGGTCGTGGGCGTGGTGACCGAACTGGCGCTGCGGGACTTCCTGATGGGCCAGCTCGACGCGCGGATCGCCGAGACCAGCGAACGCGGCAGCCGTCCGCCGCCCCCGGGCCGTCCGGGCGGCGACCGCGTACCGGAGGGCCTGCGCGCGTACGGGCAGAGCACCGGATCGCTGTTCGTGAACGTGTTCCCGGACGGGCGGGTGCTCGCGGCGGTGCTGAGGTCCAGTTACGACGCCAAGATCACCGATCCGTTCCCGCACGACGAGATCAGCCCCGTACAGGTCGGCACCCTGCTGCGTTCGGGGCTCGACGACAAACCGCGCAGCGTGGACCTCGGCCCCTCGCTCGGGGAATACCGTGTGGTGGCGAAGACGACATCGGGCGGCGGGGTCGCGATCACCGGACTGCCCACCAAGGACGTCACGGATACGTTGTGGAACCTGGGTTTCATCTTCGGCGGCGTCGCGATCGGCGGCATCCTGGTCGCGGGCGCGCTCGGCGCGGTGACCGTGCGGCGCACCATGAAACCCCTCGACCGCCTGGCCGCCACCGCGACCAGGGTCGCGGAACTCCCGCTGGACCGCGGCGAGGTCGCGCTGTCCGAACGAGTGTCCGAAGTGGACACCGATCCGCGGACCGAGGTCGGCAAGGTCGGCTTCGCGCTCAACCGCATGCTCGGCCACATTTCCCACGCGCTTTCCGCGCGCCAGGCCAGTGAAAGCCGGGTACGACGGTTCGTCGCGGACGCCAGTCACGAACTGAGGACGCCGCTGGCGGCCATCCGCGGCTACGCGGAACTCACCCGGCGGTCCGGTTCCGAGGTGCCGCCGGACATCGCCTTCGCGATGGGCCGGGTGGAATCGGAATCGACGCGGATGACCGGTCTGGTCGAGGATCTGCTGCTGCTCGCGCGGCTCGACTCCGGACGTCCGGTGGTGCACGAACCGGTCGATCTTTCGCGGCTGGTGGCGGACGCCGTCGCCGACGCGCACGTCGCTGGCCCCGAGCACAAATGGCTGCTGGAGGTTCCGCCCGAACCGATCACCGTCACCGGCGATGCGGACCAGCTGCACCAGGTGGTGATCAACCTCCTGGGCAACGCTCGCACGCACACCCCGGCAGGCACCGAGGTCACCACCTCTCTGTCCATCATGGACTCGGTGGTGACACTGTCCATTGTCGATACTGGGCCGGGGATCCCGCCGCGGATCCTCCCGGACGTCTTCGAACGGTTCGCCCGCGGCGACGATTCGCGGTCGCGGGCGGCGGGCAGTACCGGCCTCGGGCTGGCGATCGTCGCGGCCGTCGTCGCCGCGCACGGCGGTCAGGTCGGGGTGACCAGCCGTCCGGGGCGGACGGAGTTCCAGGTCCGGTTCCGGGCCGCTTGAGGCTCAGGGGGTCCACTCGCTGTTCGCGCCGCACAGGATCACGCAAGGCAGGTCACCCTCGGTCCGCCCGGCCAGCCACGCGGCGAACGGCACCGCGGCGGCCGGCTCGACGGCGAGGCGGAACTCCTCCCAGAGCCGGTCTCGCGCGGCGAGCAGCTCCGCGTCGCTGACCAGCACGGACGTCACCCGATCCCGGAGAACCCCGAACGGGACGCTCCCGATCCTGGTCGCGCCCAACGCGGACGCGGCCACCGAGTCGATCTCGACGTCCACCGGCTCACCCGCCTCCAGCGCGGCGTTGAGCGCGCGGCACCGGTTCGGTTCGACGGCGAACGTCGGCACCCCGGCCAGCGACGTCCCGGCGACCAGACCACCACCGCCGACCGCGACCAGGATCGCGTCGACGTCCGGCGCGTCCTCGACGATCTCCGCCGCCACGGTCCCCTGACCGGCGACGACGGTCGGATCGTCGTACGCGGGTAGGTACCGCGTACCCGGCTCAGATGCCGCTTCGAGCGCCTTCGCGGCCGCCTCGGCGTAGGTCGCTCCGTGCCGGATCAGCTTCGCGCCCGCGGCTTCGATCCTCTGGGCCTTCGCCAGCGGAGCCGACTCCGGCACGTACACCGTCGCAGGCAGATTCAGCAGCGAAGCCGCCGTCGCCACTCCCAACCCGTGGTTGCCGCCGGACGCCGTCAGTACCCGCTCCGGCAACTGCCCGCTCACCAGCGCGTTCACCGCGCCCCGCAGTTTGAACGACCCGCTCCGCTGCAGATGCTCCAGTTTGAGGACCAGCGGCCGCCCGTCGACCTCGGCGCGCAACAGTGGCGTCCGTCGCACGAACGGGCGGACGGCTTCGGCGGCTTTACGGACATCGGCCCAGGTCGGAGCCGTGAACGAACTACTCATACCCCCACTGTCCTCCACCCCGGAGCAGGAGTGACTACACTGGTCCTCGGACCCCGCGCGGCGTCCATCTTGTGAACCTCCCCAGGGCCGGAAGGCAGCAAGGATAAGCAAGCTCTGACGGGTGCGCGGGGTCCCCTCAATTTTTTGGGGTGCAACCCCAAACCCGCCCGGCGGGGCTTCGCCCCCCCCGGACCCCCGCCGTTGGGTGGCTCGGGTGCCCAGGTGACCGGGTTCTGGGGCGTTGCTAAAAGACCCCGAAGACGTCTTTCGGGGGCACCGGTGAGGGCATCGGAACCGCGTCGGTGATCGGTTTGGCCTTCCCCTGAAGTTCCCGCAGGTCCTCGCCCGCCACGCAGCGCGCCGGGTAGGGCGACGACGCGGCCCGGCGAGTCAGGGCCACGACCGGCAGTTCGATCCGCGACGCGGCGACCACGACGTTCCCGAAGCGGCGGCCTCGCAGGACGCCGGGTTCCGCGAGCAGGGCGATATGCGGGAACGACGTCGCCAGTGTCGCCAGGAAGCGGCGAAGGAACGGCAGGTTGGGGCCGTCCGAGACGTTCGCGAGGTAGGTACCGGCCGGTCGCAGCACCCGGGCGACCTCGTTCGTGAACTCCACCGTCGCGAGCCCACCGGCGAAGACTCCGCGCTCGAAAGCGTCCACGACGACCAGGTCAGCCGACGCGTCGTACCTCGCGGAGACGCCTTCACGGCCGTCGCCGACACGGACCTTCAGTCCCTTCAGACCCAGATGCTCGCGGATCAGCGCGACGAGTTCGCCGTCGGCGTCGAAGACCAGCTGGCGCGAGCGTGGCCGCGACGCGGCGACGTAGCGGGGGAGCGTGCAGGCCGCGCCACCGACGTGCAGCGCGTCGAGTGGTCCTTCGCCGAGGCAGTCGATGACGTCGGCGATCCGGCGGATGTAGTCGAACTCGAGATCCGTGGGGTCGTCGAGGTTGACGTGCGACTGCGCGACGCCGTCGACGGTGATCATCCAGGCGTTGGGGCGGTCGGCGTCGCGGAGCAGTTCGGCCATGCCGAAGCGGACCGGATACCTGCCGGGGGTCGGTGCTGGTCTCACCTGTCGTGCCCTCCCGGTATCCATCCGTGCCCCCACCGCCGCCCTCAAAGGAGGCGCTTCGCACCACTGTTAGATTCAACGCCGTGGCTCTAGCTCTATACCGAAAGTACCGTCCGGCTACCTTCGCCGAGGTCGTCGGGCAGGAGCATGTGACCGACCCGCTGCGCATCGCGCTGGCCGCCGGTCGTATCAACCACGCCTACCTCTTCTCCGGCCCTCGCGGCTGCGGAAAGACGTCGAGCGCGCGCATCATGGCGCGGTCACTGAACTGCGCGAAGGGTCCGACGCCGGACCCGTGCGGCGAGTGCAACTCGTGCCGCAACCTCGCGCCCGAGGGGCCGGGCAGCGTCGACGTCACCGAACTCGACGCGGCCAGCCACGGTGGTGTCGACGACGCCCGTGAGCTGCGGGACAGGGCCTTCTACGCCCCGGCCGACTCGCGCTACCGCGTCTTCATCATCGACGAGGCGCACATGGTCACCACGCAGGGTTTCAACGCCCTGCTGAAGATCGTGGAAGAGCCGCCCGAGCATCTGATCTTCATCTTCGCGACCACCGAACCGGACAAGGTGCTGCCCACCATCCGGTCGCGGACGCACCACTACCCCTTCCGGCTGATCCCGCCGAGCTCGATGCGGGAGCTGCTCGAACGCAACGTCGCCGACGAAGGCGCGAAGGTCGAGCCCGCGGTGTATCCGCTGGTCATTCGCGCGGGCGGCGGTTCGGCGCGTGACACGCAGTCGGTACTGGACCAGCTGCTGGCCGGCGCCGGGCCGGACGGCGTCGACTACTCGCGGGCGGTGTCCCTGCTGGGTGTCACCGACGTCGCGCTCATCGACGGCATGGTCGACGCGCTGGCCGCGGACGACGCGGCCGGGGTGTTCGGCACCGTCGAGCGGCTCGCCGAGGCCGGGCACGACCCGCGCCGGTTCGCCACCGACCTGCTCGACCGCCTGCGCGACCTGGTGATGCTGCGTTCGGTGCCCGACGCGGGTGAGCGCGGACTGGTCTCCGCGCCGGACGACGAGCTCAAGAAGATGAAGGAGCAGGCGGGCAAACTGGAGCCGGCCACGCTCTCCCGCTACGCCGACATCGTCCACAATGGACTCTTGGAGATGCGCGGCGCGACCTCGCCGCGGCTGGTGCTGGAACTGCTGACGGCGCGCATGTTGCTGCCGTCGGTCGCCGAAGGCGCCGACGCGTTGCTGGCCCGTCTCGAACGACTTGAGCGTCGTGCCGCTTCGGCTCCGGCGCCCGTTGCCGGTGGCGCCGTTCAGGCCGCGCCGCCCGTACAGAACGTCCAGACGGCCCAGGCCGCTCCGGCTCCGGCTCAGGTCGCTCCGTCGGGTGAACCCGTCCGCGAGTTCCAGCGGCCCTCGCAAC
>NZ_JACBXD010000050.1 GCF_013870525.1 Amycolatopsis pittospori | reverse complement strand
CTGGCCGCAGGTACAGGCCGCGATCCGCAAGGTCCCGGGCGGCGCCGTCACCGGGGCGATGCTCACGCAGGCCAGTGTGGTGACCGTCGAGGGCACCACCGTCACGCTCACGCACAGCGCGGAACCCGTGGCACGCAGGCTTTCCGAGCCTCAGCACGCCGAGCGCATCGCGGCCGCGTTCAAGGCCGTCTTCGACGGCGATTGGCAGGTGCGGTGCGTCCACGGCGCCGCGCAGGCCCGTCAGGCGACCGCTCCCAAGGCCGCTCCGACGACTCCCGCGCCCGAGCGCTCCTTCACCCGCCGGTCCGCCGAAGCGCCCGGAGCCGCTCCGGCGCCTCCTCCGCCACCCCCGCAGCCGAAGCCGGAGCCTCAGCGGCCGAAGGTGGCCACCGGCGAGCCGGACATCCCGCTCCCGCCCGAGCCGGTCGAGGAGGACGAGGACCTCTACAACGAGGACGCGAGCCCCGCGCCGCCGCCTCCGCCGCTCCCGCCCGAGAAGGACCCGGAGGAGATCGCCCGGAAGCTCCTCGCCGACCACCTCAACGCGCGCCCCCTCGACGAACGCACTTAGTCCTCTGAAAGCGGTGAACCGCATTCAGAGGACTAAACGCGGGGGCTTGCCGGACAAGCAGGCGGTGGTCGTCGTGTACGGCCGCTCAGCCCGCGAGGTAGTCCTCGATGGCCTTCGCGATGACGGCGGCGTAGCTCTGGCGGCCTTCTTCACTCGCCATCGCCGCGGCTTCGGCGGCGTTGCGCATGTTCCCGCATTCGACGAGCGCGGCGGGCCGCGTCGAGAGATTGAGGCCGCCGAGGTCGGCGCGCGGGGCGAGCCCGTTCGAACCGAGGTAGGTCGACGTCGGGAAGCCGCCCGCGCGGATGCCGTCCCGTAACGCCGTCGCGAGTTTCGTCGACGGCTCGCCTTGCTGCGCATTCAGCGGCGGAGCCGAATAAGCGACATGGAATCCGTGCGCACCGGCGGAATTCGAGCCGTCCGCGTGGATCGACACGACGGCGTCCGCGTTCGCCTCGTTCCCGATCGCGGCGCGTTCGTCGACGCACGGCCCGACGCCGGTGTCGTTCCGCCGGGTGAGGATGACGCGGATTCCCTTGGCGCTCAAGGCTTCCGAGATCCGCTGCGAGACATCCCAGGTGAACGCGTGCTCGGGATAACCGGAATTCGTGGCCGTGCCGGTGGTATTGCACGGTTTCGTCTTGCCGCGTCCCGCGGGCACCTGCTTGTTGATCTCGCCGGGCCTGCCGGAATTACCGCCGTTGTGGCCGGGATCCAGCACCACGACCTTGCCCGTCTTCGGCTGCTGCGTCGGGGGCGGCGGCTGCGAGGTGCTCGAAGGCGGCTTTGCACTCGAAGGCGGTACGGAACTCGTCGCCGGGGCCGAACTCGCCGACTGCGCGGGCGGGATCGACGGCGTCGGCGCGGGGGTCTCCACCCCGCACGCCGTGAACAGCACCAATCCGATCGCCACCATCACGCTCAGCCGTCGTCGCACGGCGCCCACGGTGCCACACACGTGACGGCTAGGCTGGGAGGCGGCACAGGATTTTCCAGGAGAGGACCGATCGGATCATGGTGCAACCCGGTGGCGGCTTCGATCTGTCGCAGATCATGCAGCAGGCGCAGCAGATGCAGCAGAAGCTGGTCGAAGCCCAGGAGGAGCTGGCCAACACGGAGGTGACCGGCACTTCCGGCGGCGGCCTCGTCACCGCGACCGTGTCCGGCGACAGCCAGCTCAAGTCTCTTTCCATCGACCCCAAGGTGGTCGACCCCGACGACGTCGAGACGCTGTCCGACCTGGTCGTCGCGGCCGTGCGGGACGCTTCGGCCAACGCGCAGAAGCTCACCGAACAGAAGCTCGGCCCGCTCGCCGGCGGCCTCGGCGGCGGGATGCCGGACCTCGGCGGCTTCCCCGGGCTCGGCGGCTAGCTTGTACGAGGGTGTCGTCCAGGACCTGATCGACGAACTCGGGCGGCTGCCCGGCGTCGGTCCCAAAAGCGCGCAGCGGATCGCCTTCCACCTGCTGGCGGCCGATCCCGCGGACATCTCGCGTTTGCAGGAAGTGCTCGGCAAGGTCAAGGAAGGCGTGCAGTTCTGCGAGGTCTGCGGCAACGTCTCCGAACAGGAGACCTGCCGGATCTGCCGCGACACCCGCCGGGACCTCACGGTCATCTGCGTGGTCGAGGAGCCGAAGGACGTGCTCGCCGTCGAGCGGACGCGCGAGTTCAAGGGCCGCTACCACGTGCTCGGCGGCGCGCTGGACCCGTTGTCCGGCATCGGCCCGGAGCAGCTGCGGATGCGGGAACTGCTCGCGCGGATCGGTGGCGCGGAGATCAGCGAGATCATCATCGCGACCGACCCGAACACCGAGGGCGAGGCGACGGCGACGTACCTCGTACGGATGCTTCGCGACTTCCCCGGTCTGTCGGTGACCCGGCTCGCTTCGGGTCTTCCGATGGGCGGTGACCTGGAGTTCGCGGACGAGCTGACGCTGGGCCGGGCGCTTTCCGGCAGGCGGGCTCTCTAGCCGGCCTTGAGGTCCTTGAGCCCAGCCCACTGAACGCTATGAACGGCCCGTTACTTGCAAATTTTGCAAGTAACGGGCCGTTCATTGCAGGCGCAGGGGGCGGTTGCGCGAGATCAGACGTCGCCCACCCACATCCCGAGGTGCCACTTGTACTCGCTGGTGCCGGTGTACTCCGGGTGGTGGGTGAACTCCACCGAGGCCGCCACCGCCGGAGCGTCAGCAGTAGCCGAGGCGCGCCAGCGTGTCGACGATGATCTCCGACGGGTGGAACTTCTCGACCCAGGACTCGCCGCGGCGGTTCTGGTAGGTGTCGAGGAAGTTCTGCAGCTTGTCCCCGCGCATCTCGGTCAGCACGACGGTCTCGCCGAGGTGCTGCGGCGTCTCGGTGCGCTCGCGGTGCACGGCGCACGGCAGGCCGAGGTAGTAGCACTCGGCCGACAGGCCGCCGGAGTCGGTGACGACGTACTCGGCGCGCGCGACGAGCGGCAGGAACTTCAGGTACCGCATCTTCGGCTGGATGATGAAGTTCTTCTCGTCGAAGAGGTTCGCCAGGCCCAGCGCGCGGATCTTCTCGCGCTCGGGCGCGCCCGCCATGTAGAGGATGGGCATCTGCTTGCTCTGCTCGCGCAGGATCTCCAGCGCTTCGCGGTACTTGTCCGCGCGCGAGACCAGCTCGAAGCGGTGCAGGGTGGCGAGGCCGAACTTCTCCGGCAGCCCCTCGACGTCGAGCGGGCCGTTGATGGCGAGCCGCATCGCGTCGATCGCGGTGTTGGCCTCGGTGTCGACGACGACGCCGCGGGCGTTGCGGAGGTTGTTCACCTCACGCGCGCTCGGCGCGAAGTGCATGTCGACGATCTTCGCGGCGATCTTCCGGTTCAGCTCTTCCGGCAGCGGCGACATGATGCTGCCCGACCGCGCACCCGCCTCGACGTGCCCGACCCGCGACTTGAGGATCCGCTTCCCGATGAGCGAGCCGTACGGCGTGGTGAAGGTGTCGCCGTGCACCAGCACCAGCGGCGGACGCCCGTCCTCGACCAGCGCGGCCTTCAGTTCGGCCCGGCGGCTCCACGCGGTGCGCAGCACCTGCGCGGCCCAGCCCGGCACCTGCGCGGGCGACTCCAGGTTGTGCGCCTTCTCCTTCGGCACCAGCCAGACGTCCGGCTCCGGCAGGTTCAGGTCGGCGAGGACGTCGGAGACCTCGTCGACGTGCTGAGCGGTGAACCAGATCTTCGGCCGGACCCCGCGTTCGAGGATGCCGTGGTAGACCGGCGCGATTTTGATCAGTTCCGCCGTGGTGCCGAGAATGAAGGAAATCACCGGAAGAGCCATTCTGTCGGGGTCTGCGGTGCCCGAAGGATACTGGTGGGCCGCGCAAGGTAGCCTCGCCGGGGTGAGTGCGAATTCGCTCCTCCCGGCCCTGTCCGTGGTGATCCCGGTCTACAACGAGCAGAACTGGATCGACCGCAGTGTGGGCGCGCTGATCGCGTCGGCACAGGCGGCGAACTGGCCGGTCGAGGTCGTCGTCGTCGACGACGGCAGCACCGACGCCACCCCGGACAAGCTCGCCCAGCTGCAGGAACTGTACGGGATCACCGTCCTGTCGCAGCCGAACAGCGGCCGGTTCGAGGCCCGCCGGGCGGGGATCGCGAAGGCGTCCGGACGGCAGATCCTGCTGCTCGACAGCCGCGTGATCGTGGATCAGAGCTCACTCACCTTCCTCCGCGACCAGCTCGTGGACCATCCCGAGCGCACGGTCTGGAACGGTCACGTCAACGTGGCCTCCGAACACAATCCGTACGCGGGATTCATGGCCGGGCTGGTGAAGATCCCGTGGCGTCGTTATTGCGCGGACCCGCGGTTGATGTCGTTCGGTATCGAAGAGTTCGACGTCTTCCCGAAAGGCACTGGATTCTTTTCCGCGCCGAAGGACGTTCTCGAGGATTCGTCCAACGCGTTCGAGTCCCTCTTCGAAGACGTTCGTTTCGCCAGTGACGACACCGGTGTTCTGCGCTGGATCGCCGAACGTCACCGTATCTTCCTGGCGCCGGAGTTCTCCGCGACTTACCACGGCCGCGATTCCTTCAAGAAGTTCATCGGGCAGTCGTATTTCCGCGGCACCACGTTCGTCGATTCGTATCTCGCGTCGCCCGGCCCCGCGCGCAACGGGCTGTTCGCCGCGATGGCCGTCGGCGTGCTCGGTCTCGGTGTCGCCGCGAAGCGCCCGAAGGCCGCCGTCGCGCTGGCCGCGGCGGGTTCGACGGCCGCCGGTTTCGCGGTGACGAAGTTCGGCGCGACCAAGGCCGAGGCCAAGGCGGTCGCCCAGCTCACCCCGGTGTTCGCCGCCGGCTTCGGCGCCGGAGCGCTCCGAGGTCTCTTCATGGCGCTGCGAGCCCGGCTGCGTCGATGAGCGCGGAGTCGGCGAGCACCACCGTGAGCAGCGAGGAACTGGCCAAGGACACCGGGAAATCCGCCGGTCGGATCGGCGTCTACCTGCTGATCGCGATCGCGCTCGGCTACGCGCTCACCGTGGTCTGGGGCCGGGTCCTCCCACCCGAGGACAACGCCGTCCTGCTCTCCTTCTGGGGCATGCTCATGGGACTGGGCGCCGCCCTTTCCCCGCTTGAACAGGAGATCTCACGTCAGTCGGCGCACGCCGCGCTCGAAGGCCGCAAGGCGGGCCGACCCGCGGTGATCGCCTTCGTCACCAGCATCGTCGCGGTCGGCGTCGCCGCGCTCTTCACGCTCATCCCGCCGGTGACCGACAAGGTCTACGGCGGCCAGTTCGCCCTCGCCGTGATCGTGCTCGCGGGCGGGCTTTCGTTCGCCTTCCAGTTCGCCGCGCGCGGCCTGCTCATCGGCCAGAACCAGGTCCGGTCCTACTCCTGGCTGATCCTGGTCGAGGCGGCCGTGCGGATCCTCGTGGTCGCCGCGCTGGTCGTCGCCGGGCTCACCCAGCTCTACTGGTTCGCCATCGCCGCCGCGACGGGCTCGTTCGCCTGGCTGCTGTTCGCCCGCGGCGCCGCTCGCCTGGTCGACCCCAAGCTCGACGTCGACGAGCCCGCGAAGCCGGTCGTCACGAACATGCTGATGCTCCTCGCGGGCGCCGGGCTCACCGCGAGTGTCATCACCGGCTACCCGGCGCTGGTCAGCCTGCTCGCGCCCGGCGGCGACAAGGACAAGCTCGGCGTGCTCTTCCTCGCCCTCTTCGTGGCCAGGACGCCGCTGACGCTGATGGCGCCGGTCCAGGCGCTCGCGGTCCCGACCGTCGTGCGCCTTTCCAGCACCGAGGAGGGCAAGCACCGGCTGCGGCGGCTGCTCGCGCTCGGTTCGGCCGGTGCGCTGGCGCTCGCGGCCCTCGGCGCGCTGATCGGCTGGCTGATCGGCCCGTGGGTGGTCCGACTGGTCTACGGCGCCAAGAACGACCCCGAGGCCTGGTGGATGGCCGGACTGGTCTGGTCGTCGATCCTGCTGGCCGCGATGCAACTGCTCGCCGCCGTGCTGGTCGCGCAGGCCAAGGCCACGAAGGTGCTGATCACCTGGGCGGCCGTCGTCGTCGCGACCGCGCTGGTGCTGCTGTTCTTCCCCGGCGACACCGTCGTGCGCGCCGTCGTCGGCCTCGCCGCCGGTCCGACGGTCGGGCTTCTGGTCGTGATGGGTTTCGTGGTGAGAGGCACCCCCGAGACGGGCAACGCGCGGCCGTCCGAAACGTCTCGGTAATGTGACCGCGCCATCGCGCGCCGCGAAACGGGGTGGCGTTCTTTAGCGCCGAATAGGGTTGGACAGCGAATTCGATGAACGTTCTTTTGGTGTTACTGGCGTTCTGGCTGCCGGGGCTCGTCTTCGGCGCCGCGATCAGGCTGCGCGGCTGGACCCTCGCCGCGGCGGCCCCGCTGCTGACCTTCGGGCTCGTCGCCATCGGCATCCCGCTCCTCGGCGGTCTCGGCATCCGCTGGAACATGCTGAACGTCGGCCTCTGGGTCCTCCTGCTGTCCGTCGTCGGCTTCGGACTCTCATTCCTCGTGCTCCGCTTCACCGCGAAGCGTCACCCTGACTGGGACGAAGACGAAGAGGGCGAAGCGCCGAAGCGTTCCCTGCGTGATCACCTGCTGATCGGCGCCGGTGTCGTGGTCGGTCTCGGCGTCGGCACGGTGACCTTCCTGCGCGGCTCGCACACCCTGGAGAACGTCCAGCAGGGCTGGGACGCGCCGTTCCACGGCAACCTGGTGCGCTGGATCGCCGAGCACGGCGACGCGCGCGCGTCGACGGTCGGCACCATCGCGAACCTGCCGAACCAGACCGACTACTTCTACCCGGACACCTACCACGCGCTGCTCGCCCTGATCTTCGGCAAGGGCGGCCTGACGATGATGCCGACGCTGAACCTGGCGGCGCTCATGGTCGTGCTGGCCGTCCCGGTCGGCGTCGCCGCGATGTGCCGCGCCTGGGGGATGCCGGCCCTCGCGACCGCCGCCGCCGCGGCCGTGTCCACCTGGTTCACCGCGTTCCCGTACGACTCGCTGTGGCGCGGCCCGCTGTGGCCCTACGTCGCCGGTGTGGCGCTCGTGCCCGCGATGCTCGCGCTGGCCCGCCTGCTGCTCAAACCGCGCGGGATCGCCGGACCGGTCGCGATCGGCGTCGGCGTCGCCGGACTGGCCGGTCTGCACACCAGCCTGATCTTCGTGATCATGGTCTACTTCCTGCTGATCCTGCTCGCGGTCCTGTTCCGTTTCGAGAAGATCAGCTGGCGCCGCAGCGCGGCCACACTGGTGGCCACGATCGTGCTCGCGGTCGTCTTCGGTGTGCCGCAGGTCCTGCCCGCGCTCTACAACGCGGGCGGTGTGACCAGCGCGTTCTGGGCGTCGGAGACCAGCGTGTCCGGCGCGCTCGGGCAGACGATCACGTTCTCGCCGATGGCCGATTTCCCGCAGTGGTGGATCGGCATCCCGGCGTTCATCGGTGTCGTCTTCCTGGTCCGGCACCGGCGGATGCTCTGGATGGTGGGCGCGTACGTCGTCCTCGGTGGCCTGTTCGCCGCGACGATCTCGCTGGAGACGCCGCTCATCCACACCCTGACCGGGGTGTTCTACAACGACCACTGGCGCGTCGGCGCGCTCGTCCCGCTGGCCGGGGCGGTCGCGTTCGGCGAGTTCGTGCACACCGCGTCGGGCAAGTTCGCCGAGAAGCTAGGCGAGCGGAAGCCGAATCTGAACCCGTTCACCGCGGCCATCGTCGGCGCGCTGGTGATCGGGCTGGTCGTGTCGGTGCTGAGCCGGGGCGGCTACATCGGCCGCAACTCCTCGCGGCTCGCACAGAGTTACGGCAGCAACGGCCCGTCGGTCAGCAAGGGCGAGGAAGAGGCCTACGCCTGGCTCGGGAAGCACGTCGTGCCGGGCGAGCGCGTCATGAACGACAAGGCCGACGGCTCGGTGTGGTTGTACGCCCTTTCGGGGGTTCAGCCGGTCGAGTGGACCAACTACGGCGCCGAGTTCACCACCAAGGCCGGCTGGCTCAGCGTGTTCCTCAACGACATCAACCGCGAACCGCGCGTGCGGGAGGCGCTCACCGACCTCAAGGTGCGCTACGTGCTGGTCGGCAAGGGAAAGGTGGCCCCCAACGCGCAGTCCGCGGTGGGCCTCCAGCGCCTCGACATCACACCGGGTTTCAAGCGCGTCTTCCACAACTCCGACGCGTCGGTCTACGAAATCGAAGGTCAGCAAGGTGTGGTCGCCGCCGGCGCCACCACCGGGTCCGACGCCGCTCACGGCCAGTAAGAAGATAGAGTGATCCAGTGTCCAGTACGTCCGTGACCACCCGTCGCGTACTCATCGTGATGCCTGCCCTGAACGAGCAGGCCACCGTCGGCGCGGTCATTTCCCAGGTCAAGCAGTCCTTGCCGGGGATGGACGTGCTGGTGGTCGACGACGGCTCGTCCGACGACACGGCCAAGCTCGCCCGCGCCGCGGGTGCGGAAGTGGCCCGTCTGTCGGTGAACCTCGGCGTCGGCGGGGCGATGCGCACCGGCTTCCGGTACGCGGCCGCCCGCGGCTACGACGTCGTCGTCCAGGTGGACGCCGACGGCCAGCACGACCCCGACGAGGTCGCCGCCCTGCTCGACGCGCTCGACGACGCGGACATCGCGATCGGTTCGCGGTTCGCGGGCAAGGGCTCGTACAAGGCGAGCGGCCCGCGGAAATACGCGATGGTCGTGCTCTCGTTCGTTTTCTCCCGGCTCGGGAAGACCAAGCTCACCGACGTGACCTCCGGGTTCAAGGCGATGGGCCCGAAGGCGATCAAACTGTTCGCCTCGTACTACCCGGCCGAATACCTCGGCGACACGGTCGAATCGCTCGTGATGGCGATCCGCGCCGAGCTGAAGATCAAGGAAATCCCGGTGATCATGCGGGAACGGATCGGTGGGACACCGAGCCATTCGCCGGTGAAGTCGGCCGTCTACCTCGGCCGCGCCGGACTTGCCCTGCTGCTGGCGCTGGTGCGCCGCCGCCCCGCCGTCGACTCGTCGGATTCGGCGTAAAAGGAGCTGCTCATGGACGGCTGGCGCATTCTCAGCATCGTCGTCGCCTGTCTGGTGCTGTTCGCCGTCCTCGAGATGATGCGACGGCGGAAACTGCGCGAGAAGTACGCGGGCGTTTGGCTCGTCCTCTCTCTCGGCGTCGTGGTGCTCGCACTCGTTCCGCAGGCCGCCGATTTCCTGGCGCGCGTAACCGGCGTCCAAACACCGTCGAACTTCGTATTCCTCTTGGCCGGTGTGGTGCTCGCACTGGTCGCGTTGCATCTTTCGACCGAGGTCGGACATCTCGAAGAAGAGGTCCGGACTTCTGTCGAGGAGATCGCGCTGCTTCGCTGCGAACTCGCCGATGCCCACCGTGACCTGGAAGAACGCGTCGCCGCTCTCGAAGCGAAGACAGCGGCTCCCGACAACGTCAAAGGGCTCCCCGAAGTGAGCACCGCACGCGCACGCTGATCGACGCCGTTCTGGCGGCCCCGCCGAGGTTGGGCGCCGTCCGCGTGCTCGCCATCGACGGGCCTTCCGGCTCCGGGAAATCCACCCTGGCCGGGAAGGTCGTCGCCGATCTCGCCGGGCGCGGGATCCGGGTCGCCCTGGTCAGCACCGACGAATTCGCCACCTGGGACGAACCCGTTTCGTGGTGGTCGCGACTGGAAACCGGTGTCCTGGAACCGCTGCGCGCGGGCAGGCCCGGGGTGTACCGCCGCGTGGATTGGTCCGGTGGTGAGCCCGCTCCCGGTGAAGAAGTCACCATCGACGTCCCCGGGATTCTGGTGCTGGAAGGCGTTTCCAGCGGCCGGGCACGGATGCGGTCGTCGTTGTCCTCGCTGATCTGGCTGGACGGCGGGAGCGAGACCGAACGCCTGGACCGCGCCACCGGACGGGACGGCGAGGAATCGCGGACGGAACTGCGGCGATGGCAGCGGTTCGAACGGGGCTGGTTCGCCGTCGACGGAACTCGGGCGGCGGCGGACCGCGTGGTCACGTCGTGAGTGGCGATTCGGGTTAGAACCCGAATCGCCACTCACGACCACCGTGACCCAGGCCGCAACCGCCGCTCTGGCTACTCGGCCGGTGTTTGTCCACTTCTGTCAGTGACCCATTGAGGCTAGTGGTGGACACCCATTTGTGTTAGTGACCCGGCACTCTGCGCGTTAGTGGTCCGGAATTGATTACGCTCCGTCCGGAATTGCCGACACTTTGCGGTCGTATTGGCCTTCGTGTAGCGCGATCGTAACCTCGCGTGCTTAAGTGCGGGCCGAGTTCCCGCTAGTGTCGGCGAGCACACCGATCGTCCGCGGAGTTCGAGTTTCCGACCGACCGGACGGTGACTAAACACCGAAATTCTCCTCAAGGGGTGCCAGATGCAGCAACTGCGGGTGACCCGAGCACGCCGTGTGGCCCTGATCGGGCTTGCCGGCGCACTCGCGGTCTCCATTTCCGCTTGTGCCGATTCGAAGCGTGAAGAAGGCGCAGGGGGTGGCTCCGGAGGCACGATGGTCTTCGGTGCCGCCGGTAACCCGAAGACGTTCGACCCGCTCTTCAACGACGACGGTGAGACCTTCCGCATCATCCGCCAGATGATGGACACCCTGATCATGAACAAGCCGGGTACCGCGGACCTCGAGCCCGGCCTCGCGGAGAAGTGGGAAGGCAGCAACGACGGCAAGACGTGGACCTTCAGCCTCAAGAAGGGCGTGAAGTTCCACGACGGCACCCCGTTCAACGCCGAAGCGGTCTGCTTCAACTTCAACCGCATGTTCAACATGAAGGGCGCGGCGGCCCAGAGCCAGATGATCTACTACGGCGACGTCTTCGAGGGCTTCGCCAAGAACGAGGGTGACGCTTCCGGCGCCCCGGTGTTCAAGGACTGCCAGGCCAAGGACGAGTCGACCGCGATCCTGAACCTGAACAAGAACAAGGGCGCCTTCCCGGCGGCCTTCACGCTGCCGTCGTTCTCGATCCAGAGCCCGGACGCGCTGAAGAAGTACAACGCCGACAACGTCACCCAGAGCGGTGACTCGTTCTCCTACCCGGAGTACGCCACGGCGCACCCGACCGGCACCGGTCCGTTCAAGTTCGAGAGCTGGGACCAGGCCAAGGGTGAGATCACGCTGTCGAAGGCGACCGACTCGCCGACCCAGACGGCCAAGCTCGACAAGCTGGTCTTCAAGGTCATCCCGGACGAGAACGCCCGCAAGCAGGCGCTGAAGGCCGGCGACATCCAGGGCTTCGACTACCCGTCGCCCGCGGACTACGGCCTGCTGCGCAACGACGGTGAGCAGGTGCTCATCCGCCCGTCGTTCAACATCCTGTACCTGGGCATCAACCAGAAGAACAACCCGAAGCTGAAGGACCTCAAGGTCCGCCAGGCGCTGGCCTACGGTCTCAACCGCGACCAGTTCGTGAAGTCGAAGCTCCCCGAGGGTGCCGAGACCGCGACGCAGTTCGTGCCGAAGGCGATCGACGGCTACAACGACGCCGTCACCAAGTACCCGTATGACATCAACAGGGCCAAGGCTCTCCTGAAGGAGGCCGGCGCCGAGGGTATGACGCTGAAGTTCTACTACCCGACCGAGGTCACCCGGCCGTACATGCCGAACCCCGCCGACATCTTCACCTCGCTGTCCGAGGACATGAAGGCCATCGGCATCAAGGTCGAGGCGATCGCCAAGCCGTGGAACGGTGGCTACAAGGACGACGTCCAGAAGGCCGGCAAGCAGGACGTCCACCTGCTCGGCTGGACCGGCGACTACAACGACGCCGGCAACTTCGTCGGCACGTTCTTCGGCCGTGAGAAGGCGGAGTTCGGGTTCAACAACCCCGAGCTGTTCAACGCCCTCTCCGCCGCCGACGCCGCCCCCGCCGGTGAGGCGCACACCAAGGCGTACCAGGAAGTCAACAAGCAGATCATGGACTACCTGCCCGCCATCCCCATCTCCTACGGCCCCCCGGCGATCGTCGTCGGCCCGAAGGTGAAGGGCTTGGTCGCCAGCCCGCTGACCGACGAGCGCTTCTACACCGTCACGGTCAACTGATCCACCACCACTGAGTCGCAGGGGGTGGGTGCTACCGCACCCGCCCCCTTCGGCCCATTCCCGGGCTGGCAACAAAGGAACGCACGTGCTCCGTTTTCTCGTGCGTCGGCTGCTACAAGCGATACCGACGCTCTTGATCCTGTCCATTTTGATCTTCGCCTGGCTCCGGTCACTGCCCGGTGGTCCCGCCGGCGCCCTCCTGGGTGACAAGGCGACCCCGGAGAAGATCGCCGACCTCAACCGGATTCTCGGCCTCGACGATCCGATCTTCGTCCAGTACTTCAAATTCCTCGGCCGGGCCATCACCGGCGACTTCGGCAACTCGCTGGTCTCCGCCCAGCCGGTCATGTCGGAGATCGGGAACTTCCTTCCCGCCACTCTCGAACTCGGTTTCTGCGCGATGCTGATCGCGGTGGGCCTCGGTATCCCGTTCGGTTACCTGGCCGCCCGGTTCCGCGGCGGGGCCGTCGACAACGTCATCATCGTGCTTTCGCTGGTCGGCGTCGCCGTGCCGGTGTTCTTCCTCGGTTACATGATGCAGGACGTGCTGGCCGCCCCGCTGGGACTTCCTTCGCAGGGCCGCCAGATGGCCGGGCTCGACGCCACCACGGTCACCGGCTTCGCGGTCTTCGACGGCATCATCACCCAGGAATGGGACGCCGCCTGGGACGCGATCACCCACTTGATCCTTCCCGCGTTCGCGCTCGCCACCATCCCGCTCGCGGTGATCGTCCGGATCACCCGCGCGTCGGTGCTGGACGTGCTCAACGAGGACTTCATCCGCACGGCCAACTCGAAGGGCCTGACCCAGCCGGTCGTCCGGCGGCGTCACGTGCTCCGCAACGGGCTGCTGCCGGTGGTCACCGTCATCGGTCTCCAGACCGGCGCGCTGCTCGGTGGCGCCGTGCTGACCGAGCGGGTGTTCAACTTCCGCGGCCTCGGCTTCCTGCTCGCCGAAGGCATCGAACGGCGTGACTATCCGCGTCTGCAGGCGCTGCTGCTGTTCGGCGCGCTGGTCTACGTGCTGGTGAACATGCTGGTCGACGTCTCGTACGGGCTCATCGACCCGAGGGTGCGTGTCCGATGAACACATTGCTGAACAAGAAGAAAGAGCCGATCGACAGGCTCGCCGAGTCGTCGGCGAAGGGGCACAGCCTCGGCGGTGAGGCGCTGCGCCGGATGCTGCGGAGCCCGGTGGCCATCACCGGCGCCGTGATCACCGGCCTGTTCATCCTGGTGGCGATCCTGGCGCCGTTCATCGCGCCGAAGGACCCCTACGAGCGGTACCTGCAGAGCGAGGTCATCCTCGGCCAGGGCATCATCCCGGGCGCGCAGGCCGGTTTCCCGCTCGGTGTCGACGACTTCGGCCGCGACTACCTCTCGCGCCTGCTGGTCGGTGCCCAGAACACCCTGCTCGTCGGTGTGCTCGCCACGATCATCGGCGTCGTGGTCGGCATGATCATCGGCGGTCTCGCCGGTGCGTTCGGCGGCTGGGTCGACACGGTGCTGATGCGCCTGGTCGACGTCATGCTGTCGGTGCCTTCGCTGCTGCTGGCGATCTCGGTCGCCGCGCTGTTCCAGAAGCCGAGCCAGTGGACCGTGATCGTGGCGGTGTCGATGGTCGGCGTGCCGATCTTCGCGCGGTTGCTGCGCGGTTCGATGCTCGCGCAGAGAAGCAGCGACCACGTGCTCGCGGCGACTTCGCTCGGCGTCAAACGCGGTTCGATCGTGTTGCGGCACATGCTGCCGAACTCGCTCGGCCCGGTCATCGTGCAGGCCACGCTGACCCTGGCGACCGCGATCCTCGAGGCGGCCGCGCTGTCGTTCCTCGGTCTCGGCGACCCGGACCCGAACCGGGCGGAATGGGGCATCATGCTGAGCCGCAGCGCTCGGCAGTTCCTCGACATCCGCCCCGAGCTCGCTTACTACCCGGCCATCGCGATCATCATCGTCGCGCTCGGGTTCACGCTGCTCGGCGAGTCCTTGCGGGAAGCCCTCGATCCGAAGAACAGGCGGTGACCGACCATGGCACTCCTTGAAGTCCGCGACCTCAAAGTCGTCTTCCAGCGACGTGGCGAGAAGCCGTTCACCGCGGTGGACGAGGTCAGTTTCGACGTCGAGCCCGGCCAGACGGTCGGTCTCGTCGGCGAGTCCGGTTGCGGTAAGTCCGTGACCTCCCTGGCGATCATGCGGCTGCTCGCGAAACGCGGCAACCACGTCAGCGGTTCGGTGTCGTTCGAAGGCACGGACCTGCTTCGCTTGTCGGACAAGGAAATGCGGGACCGCCGGGGTCGTGACCTCGGCATGGTGTTCCAGGACCCGCTGTCCTCGCTGAACCCGGTCATCCCGATCGGGCTGCAGATCACCGAGGTGCTGGAGCGGCACCGCGGGATGTCGCGCAAGGTGGCGTCGAAAGAGGCCATCGATCTGCTGGACAAGGTCGGCATCCCCGACCCGTCGCGGCGGCTTTCCGAGTACCCGCACCAGCTTTCCGGCGGAATGCGGCAGCGCGCGCTGATCGCGATCGCGCTGGCCTGCCGTCCGCGGCTGCTCATCGCCGACGAGCCGACCACCGCGCTCGACGTGACGATCCAGGCGCAGATCCTCGCGCTGCTGCGGGATCTGGTGCAGGACACCGGTACCGCGCTGATCATGATCACGCACGACCTCGGGGTCGTCGCGGGTCTCTGCGACGAGGTCAACGTGCTCTACGGCGGCAAGATCGTCGAGCGCGCCGAACGGCACGCGTTGTTCGCCGAGCCGCGGCATCCGTACACGCACGGTCTGCTCGCCTCGATCCCGCGTCTCGACGCGGGCCGCGGCGAGAAACTGATTCCCATCAGGGGATCCGTATCCGACAACATCCCGTGGGACGGCGGCTGCGCCTTCGCGCCCCGCTGCCCGAACGCTCTCGGCGTGTGCCGGGAGGTTTCACCGCAGCTGACCCCCGATCGCGGTGGGCTGCTGCGCTGCCACAACCCGGTGATCCCGGCCGTGGCCGCACGAGGAGGGGCCCGATGACGCACACGGTACCGCCGCAGGAAGTGCTCCTGGAGGTCAACGACCTCAAGGTGCACTTCCCGATCAAACGCGGCATCGTGGTCGACCGGACGGTCGGGCACGTCTACGCCGTCGACGGTGTCGATCTGGCCATCCGCAAGGGCGAGACCTACGGCCTGGTCGGGGAATCCGGCTGCGGGAAGTCCACTTTGGGCAGGGCGATCCTCCGGCTGACCGAGCTGACGAACGGCAACGTCGTCTTCGACGGCACGGACGTCGCCGGGCTCAAGGGCGAGGACCTGCGCAAGGCGCGCCGCCGGATGCAGATGATCTTCCAGGACCCGATGTCCAGTTTGGACCCTCGGCAGTCGGTGGAATCCATTCTGCTGGAAGGAATGAAGGCGCACGGTCTCGACAAGGACAAGGAGGCCACCGCCCAGCGGCTGCGTGAACTCCTTGCGGCCGTCGGGCTTCCGGAGTCCTCGCTGCGGAAGTACCCGCACGAGTTCTCGGGCGGTCAGCGTCAGCGCATCGGCATCGCGCGCGCACTGGCCGTCGAGCCGGACCTGATCGTCGCCGACGAACCGGTGTCCGCGCTGGACGTCTCGGTGCAGGCGCAGGTGGTCAACCTGCTGGAAGACCTGCAGCAGAAGCTCGGCCTGACGTATCTGGTGATCGCGCACGACCTCGCGGTGGTGCGGCACATCTCGGACCGCATCGGCGTGATGTACCTCGGCTCGCTCGTCGAGGAAGCCGACGCGGACGCGCTGTACGAGAACCCGCTGCACCCGTACACGCGGGCGCTGCTCTCGGCGATCCCCGTGCCGGACCCGACGGTGGAGGACAACCGGGAGCAGATCCTGCTCGCCGGCGACCTGCCCTCGCCGGCGCGGCCGCCGTCCGGCTGCCGGTTCCACACGCGGTGCCCGTGGCGGCAGCAGAGCCTGTGCGACACCGACCGCCCGCAACTGCGGGAGATCGGCGCCGGGCACCGGGTGGCCTGCCACTACGCGGAGGACATCCGCGACGGGCGGATCAGGCCGCACGAGGTCAAGGCGGAACTCGTCGAGGCCGGGGACCTGAACCCCGACATCGGCGGACTCCCGGACGTGGGCTCGGCCGCCGAGATCCTCTAGCTGGTATCGAGGGTTACGTCGCCGTTCGGTACAGCTGGTCGTGAGTGGCGATTCGGGTTCTAACCCGAATCGCCACTCACGACCCCGCGTGACCAGGCACGGGCCGCCGCTTTCGGGCAGACTCGGTGTCATGCGGGTCACAGTGCTGGGTGCTTCGGGGCGTACGGGGATTCACGTGGTCCGGCTTCTGCGGGGGCGGGGACATCAGGTGCGGGCGGGTTTGCGGAGCCGTCGCCGTGCGGAGGAGGTCGCGGGGCTCGGCGTCGAGACCGTGGTCGCGGACGTCACGGCGGACGCGGAAGACCTCGTCGAGGCGCTCGTCGGGTCCGAGGTCGTGATCAGCGCGATCGGTGCGCCCGATCCGGATCAGGCGTCGGTCGACCTCGTCGATCGTGACGGCGTGATCACCGCGATCCGCGCGGCCGAGAAGGCGGGCGTTTCGCGGTTCGTGCAGCTTTCCGCGCAGTTCGCCGATTCGCCGGATCAGGGTGACCGGCTGGTGCGCTCGATCCTGATGGCGAAGCAGATCTCCGACAGTGTTCTCCGCCGCTCCAGCCTGAACTGGACGATCGTCCGCCCCGGCACGCTCACCGACGACCAGCCGAGCGGGCACGTCAAGATCGCCGGTCACCTCGAACCCGGCCGGGTCTCCCGCGCCGACGTCGCCGCCGTCATGGTCGCCACGCTCGAAGAGCCTCTCACCGAGAATCAGGGTTTCGACGTCATCGGCGGCGACATCCCGATCCCGTCGGCCCTGTCCTCGTTCAGCTGAGCGCTTTCCTCCGCTCCCGCGAAGCCCGGAGGTTGGCGACGTTCCCGCAGGTGCGCACGTCGTGCCAGACGCCGCTGTTGTTGCGCGAGACGTCGTAGAACGCCGACCGGCAGCCGTCGAGCCGGCACAGTTTCAGTCGTGGCCAGATCCCGGCCTGCTGTGCGAGCAGTGTCTCCGTCCACAGCGCCGAAGTGAGCCACTGCCGCCCGGCGCCCGACGGGAACAGCCGGACGACGCCGTCTCGTAGGACCAGATCTGCCTTCGCCGGCTTGACGGCCGAAGCGTCGCCGTCGTCGACGAGTGCCACGAACGACTCCCGAAGGTCGCGAAGCGCGCGAAGGTCGCCGTCGGCCAGCGTGATCTCCGGCACGTCGGCGTCCCGGGCTCGCGACCATTCCGCCAGCGCTTCGGCGACCCAAGGGCGCGTGAGATCGGCATCGCTCAGCAGGTCGAGGCCGTGGCTCTTGATGGCCTTCGTGTTGAGGAAGTCCTGAACGAGCGCCAGCCCCGAGGGGGCGGTGCGTAACCGGTATCGGTCCGTCGCGGTCCATGACATAGGTCAAGCGTACTTGACTCTGTCGGAACCCGTCGCCATATTGATGACAGAGGTAAAAGCCGAACACTTCTGTCAAAGGAGCTGAACATGACCTCCATCGAGGGAGCCGTAGTCCTGGTCACCGGCGGGCAGCGCGGGCTCGGCAAGGCGTTCGTCGCCGAACTGCTGAGCCGCGGCGCCGCCAAGGTCTACGCGACGGCCAGGACGCCGCGTGAAGAGAGCGACCCGCGGATCGTGCCGCTTCCGCTCGACGTCACCGACCCGGAGTCCGTCCGCGCGCTGACCGGGAAGGCGGGTGACGCGACGATCGTCTTCAACAACGCCGGGATCCTCGGGCTCGGCTCGCTGCTGGCCAATGACGTCGACGAGCACCGTCCGGTCTTCGAGACGAACGTCTTCGGTGCGCTGCGTATCGCGCAAACGTTTGCGCCGCAGCTCAAGGACGGTGGCGCGCTGGTCAACGTCCACTCCGTCCTGTCTTGGGCGTCGGGCTCGGGTTCGTACGGCGCGTCGAAGGCGGCCTTCTGGTCACTGACGAACTCGCTCCGCATCGAGTTCGCCGAGCAGGGCACCCAGGTCGTCGGCGTCCACCTCGGCTATACCGACACGGACATGACCGAGGGCTTCGAGGTGGAGAAGAACGACCCGCGCGACGTCGCCCGCCAGGTCGTCGACGGTCTCGAAAAGGGCGAGACCGAGGTGCTCACCGACGACCTCACCCGCCGGGTCAAGTCGGCGCTTTCCGGCCCGGTCGAGCACCTGGGCACGAGCCGGATCGCCGGATAGAAAACCATTGGCGGGAGAGCGAAGACCCGAGGTAGTTTCGCCGCCATGTGTGCTTCCGCGTTCACCAGGACCCGCCGCGTCTAGCGGCGGATCCCACGCATAAAAGCAAGGAACCGCCGCCCGAGCGAGTCATCGCCGGGCCTGCTTCAGGCTGCCCGGCTCACCTCGAAGCCGCGGAGATCCCTTGCGCACACAACGTCCTGGCCGTCATGAACTCGGCCAGAACTTCCTCATCGACCGGAAGACCATCGCCACCGTCGTCGGCCTGGTCGCGGACACCACCGGTCCGGTCGTCGAAATCGGCGCCGGCGACGGCGCGCTGACCCTGCCGCTGCACCGGCTGGGCAGGCGCCTCACCGCCATCGAACTCGACGACCGCCGCGCCGCCCGGCTGGCGGGCCGCGTTCCGGCACCGACCGAGATCGTCACCGCGGACTTCCTGCGGTTCAGCCTGCCGACGACCCCGCATGTGCTGGTCGGCAACCTGCCGTTCCATCTGACCACCGCGATGCTGCGCCACGTCCTGCACGCTCCCGGCTGGACCGAGGCCGTGCTGCTCGTGCAGTGGGAGGTCGCCCGCCGCCGCGCGGGTGTCGGCGGCGCGACCATGATGACCGCGCAATGGTGGCCGTGGTTCGAGTTCCGGCTGGTCGCCAGGGTTCCGGCGACGGCGTTCCGCCCGATGCCCGGCGTCGACGGCGGAGTGCTGACCATGACCCGTCGAACGCGTCCGCTGGTCGGGCACGCGGATCGCGAGCGCTATCAGGCGTTCGTGCGGCGGGCGTTCACCGGCCGCGGCCGGGGGATCGACGAAATCCTGGCCGCGTCTCGCGAGACGCGGCGTTGGCTCCGGGAGGAAGGCGTCCCGCCCACCGCGCTGCCGAAGAGCCTCACCGCACCCCAGTGGGCTGAGGTGTTTCGGCTTCAGCGAGGAAGTCCGGTTCGCGCACGCGGCGCTTCGCCGAACCGAACAGCACCCCGCCGATGACGACGGCCGCGGCGATCACTTCGAGCAGCGACGGCTGCTCGTCGAGGACGAGGAACGCCATGGACAGCCCGACCACCGGCACCAGCAGGGAGAACGGCGCGACCACGCCCGCCGGGTTCCGGCGCATCAGCGACGTCCAGATCCCGGAGCCGACGATCGTGCCGAACAGCACGACGTAGGCCAGCCCGGCGAGGCCGATCAGGCCGGTCGAGGTGCCGAGGGTGCTCAGCGAACGGCCGATCTCGCCGGGGCCTTCCATGAAGAGCGACAGCGCGAACATCGGCAGTGGCGGCACCACGGACATCCAGAGGACGAAGTTCAGCGGGTTGTCCGGTGCCGCCTTTCGCGTGCTCAGGTTGCCGAACGCCCAGCTCAGCGCGCCGAGCAAAGTCAGGATCACCGGCAGCAGGGCGGCGTTCCCGGCCTGCTGCCAGGCGATCGTCGCCATCCCGGCGACGGCGAGCAGGATCCCGGCGAGCTGCCGTCCGGAAACACGCTCACGCAGGAAGAACGCGCCGAGCAGGACGGTGAACGGGGCCGAAGCCTGCAGTACGAGCGACGCGAGGCCGGTCGGCATGCCGATGTCCATCGCGATGAACAGGAAGATGAACTGCCCGGTGCCGAAACCGAGCCCGTAGCCGAGCAGGTGGCGGATCTTCACCTTCGGCCACGGCACGAACAGGATCGTCGGGATCGCGATGACGGCGAAGCGCAGCCCGCCGGCGAACACGGGTGGGAACTGTCCGAGGGTGGCGTGGATGGCGAGGAAGTTGCAGCCCCAGAGGACGGCGACGAACAGGGCGAGCAGGCGGTCGCGGACGGGCATGCCTTCACTCTTACGGGCGCATATCGTGAAGGACAAGCGATAATATTTTCAGTGACCGTTCAGTTTCGCTTCACATATGCTGGCGGTATGGATATCGGCCGGTTGCGGACCCTGCGGGAGTTCGCCGACCGCGGCAGCGTGACAGCGGCCGCGAAAGCGCTGCACTGCACGCCCTCCGCGGTTTCCCAGCAGCTGCGGGCCCTGCAGAGCGACGTCGGTCTCGCGCTGACCGAGCCGGCGGGCCGGGGGCTGCGGCTGACCGACGCGGGCCGCGCGCTGGTCGCCCGTGCCGACGACGTGCTCGCCGCGCTCGACCGCGCGGAGTCCGAATTGGACGTTTACCGGAGCGCGCCGCGCGGACAGGTCCGGATGGCGATCTTCCAGTCGGCCGGGCTGATGCTGCTGCCCGGTCTGCTGCATCGGACGGCGGGGTTCGAGGGGCTGGACATCATCGTGCGCGACATCGACATGACCCCGCCGGACGTTCCCGGGCTCGTCGCGGACTACGACATCGTGGTGGCGCACCGGGACGAACACGCGCCGCCGCTCGGTTCGGAGCGGCTGGAGTCGCGGCATCTGGTGCGGGAACCGCTCGACGTCGCGCTCCCCGTGGGCCACCGGCTCGCGAAGCGGCGCCGGATCGAACTCGCCGAACTGGCCGACGAACGCTGGATCAGCGTCAACGCCGGGTTCCCGGTCGACGACATCCTCCAGTCGCTGATCATCCGCACCGGCGTGCGGCCGCAGGTCGTCCAGCGCATCAACGATTTCCGCATCACCGAACGGCTCGTCGCCGCCGGGCACGGGATCGCGTTGCTGCCCCGGTACACAATGGACACTCGACGCGGGAGCGGTCTGGTGTGCCGTCCGCTGGCCGGGATCAAGGCCGCGCGGCACGTCGAAGCGGTCTGCCGGCTCGGTGCTTCTTCGCGGCCCGCGGTGGCGAAGGTGCTCGAAGCACTGGCCGACGAGGTCGCCACGCTCACCGGCGAGCGTGACTCCTGAGGTGGCCCAGCGCCAGTTCGAGCGCGTCGGCGATCGGGGTGATGTCGTGCCGCAGATGAGCCATCAGCAGACCGCCCTGGACGCAGCTCATCGCGGTCTGCGCGAGCCGGGCCGGGTCGGCGTCCTCGGCTAGTTTTCCCTTTGCCTGCAAGGACTTCAGGCCACGTTCGAGATGGGACTCCCATTCGCGGTACGCGCTGTCGAGCAGTGGTGAGAACTTCGGGTCGTCGCCGAGTTCGCCGGTGAGGTTGCCGAGCGGGCAGGCGATCGGCCCCTTCGGCGTGCTCTGGATGGCCAGGATCTCCTGGGCCCACTGCTCGAAGTCGGCCCACTCGTGCAGCTCGAAGATGGTCGGCTGGTTGCCGAGGATCCCTTCGAGGTAGCGCTTGATGACCGCCCCGACAAGCTGTTCCTTGTTCTTGAAGTAGTGGTACATCTGCGATTTCCCGGCCCCGCTCGCCGCGAGCACCTTGTCGACGCTCGTCCCGGCGACGCCGTTGACGTACATCAGCTCGGCGGCCGCGTCGACGATCGCGTCCCGAGTCAGGCGCCCCCGCGGGGTCGAGGCAGCCGGTTGACCATCCATGTACCGAATAGTACAGTCGGCCGCACTGTACCGATCAGTACAACTCAAGGAGCTGACCATGGGGGATCTCAACGCCGACCTCGCCGAGCTGCGGGGCAACGTCGCGGGCCACGTTCCGGCGGACATCGCGGAGGTGCTCAAGGCCGATCGCGCGAAGTTCGTCGGCGTCGTCGCCGAGACGGCGGCGAAACCGGGGACGGCGATGCCGGACCTCGCGCTGCCGGACGCGTCCGGCGCCAAGGTCTCGGTCGCCGACGGGCCCGCCGTCGTCGTGTTCTATCGCGGCGCGTGGTGCCCGTATTGCAATCTCGCGCTGCGCGCGTATCAGCAGGAGGTGTTGCCGGAGCTGGGAAAGCTGGGCGCGAAGCTGGTCGCGATCAGCCCGCAGCTGCCGGACGGCTCACTGTCCACGAACGACCTGGCCTTCACCGTGCTGTCCGATGTGGACAACGAACTCGGCCGCGCGCTCGGCATCACGTTCCGGCTGTCGCCGGAGACGAAGCCGGCGTTCGACACGCTCATCGGCGACGTCGAGAAGATCAACGGAGCGCAGGAGTGGGAATTGCCGTACCCGACCGTCCTGGTCGTGGACGGCGACGGCGTCATCCGGTTCATCGACGTGCACCCGGACTACACCACCCGCACCGCCCCGGCCGACGTCCTGGCCGCGGTGAAAGCCCTTTAGCAGCACGTTCTGGAAGGGGGTCGTGAGTGATAAGGAGGGTTATTGAGGGGTAAGGCAAAGGTGTCGTGTCGGGTGTCGAGTCCGTGAAGACCTCCTTGAGGGACTCTGGGTCCCTCAAGGAGGCCTTCACGGACCGGTGATCAGCAGTGATCAGCGGAGTGAAGGGACTTTCCGCTCGTACGGTGAGGGGAAAGGTCCCTTCGACGCGGGTCTTGCGGTCCTCGTGGGCGGCGGAGTCCCGGGTGTTGCGAAAGCCACTCTCGTAACCTTCAACGTTGTGGAAGTGGCTTTCGCAACACCCGAGGTGGCGTGCGGGCGACCGGCAGAACACGCCACCTTTGCCTTTCTGCTCGTTAGAACGACCCTTACCACTCACGACCCACGGACCAAAGTGCTAGCGGTTCGCCCGGTTCACGGCCGAGACGACGGCCCGCAGTGAGGCGGTCACGATCGACGGGTCGATCCCGATACCCCAGAACACGCGGTCGGAGATCGCGCATTCGATGTACGACGCGGCCCGTGCGTCGTCGCCCGGCGTGAGTGTGTGCTCGCTGTAGTCCAGCAGCCGCAGGTCGAAGCCGACGGTCGACAGCGCGTCGAAGAACGCCGCGATCGGGCCGTTCCCGCGGCCGGTGACCTCGTGCTCGTCACCTTCGACCCGCACGGTCGCGGTGATGTCGTACTCGCCGTCCCCGTTGTCCCTGACGTGCTGGCGGACCAGCTCCAGCGGCGTCTTCGGCTCCAGGTACTCTGCCGAGAACGCGTTCCACATCGTGGTCGGGTCGACCTCGCCGCCCTCGGAGTCGGTGTGCCGCTGGACGACCTTCGAGAACTCGATCTGCAGACGCCGCGGCAGGTCGAGCTGGTGCTCGGCCTTCATGATGTAGGCGACGCCGCCCTTGCCGGACTGCGAGTTCACCCGGATCACGGCCTCGTAGCTGCGGCCCAGGTCCTTCGGGTCGACGGGCAGGTACGGGACTTCCCACGGGTGCTCGTCGATCGGGGTCCCCGCCTTGTCGGCGGCGGCCTTCATCGCGTCGAGGCCCTTGTTGATGGCGTCCTGGTGGCTGCCGGAGAACGCGGTGAACACCAGGTCGCCCGCCCACGGGCTGCGCTCGGGTACCGGCAGCTGGTTGCAGTATTCGACGGTCCGCTTGATCTCGTCCATGTCGGAGAAGTCGATCTGCGGGTCGATGCCCTGGCTGTAGAGGTTCATGCCCAGCGCGACCAGGTCGACGTTGCCGGTGCGCTCGCCGTTGCCGAACAGGCAGCCTTCGATCCGGTCGGCACCGGCCTGATAGCCGAGTTCGGCGGCAGCGATGCCGGTGCCGCGGTCGTTGTGCGGGTGCAGCGACAGGATCACCGAGTCGCGGCGCTCCAGGTTGCGGTGCATCCACTCGATGGAGTCGGCGTAGACGTTCGGAGTCGCCATCTCGACGGTGGCCGGCAGGTTCAGGATCACCGGCTTCTCCGGCGTCGGCTGCCAGATCTCGGTGATCGTGTTGCAGACCTCGAGGGCGTAGGACAGCTCGGTGCCGGTGTAGGACTCCGGGGAGTACTGGAAGCGGAAGTCGGTGTCCGGCTGCTTCGCCGCGTAGTCGACGACCAGCTCGGCGGCCTGCGAAGCGATCTTCGTGATGCCGATGCGCTCCTCGCGGAACACGACGCGGCGCTGCAGGATCGACGTCGAGTTGTAGATGTGGACGATCGCGCGCGGCGCACCTTCGAGTGCCTTGAAGGTGCGTTCGATCAGTTCGGGGCGGCACTGGGTCAGCACCTGGATGCTGACGTCGTCCGGGATGGCGCCCTCGTCGATGATCTCGCGGACGAAGTCGAAGTCCGTCTGGGACGCCGCCGGGAAGCCGACCTCGATCTCCTTGTAGCCCATGCGGACCAGCAGGTCGAAGAACTTGCGCTTACGGGCGGGCGACATCGGGTCGATCAGTGCCTGGTTGCCGTCACGCAGGTCCACCGCGCACCACAGCGGGGCTCGGTCGATGCGCTTGTCCGGCCAGGTGCGGTCGGGCAGGTCGATGTCCTCGACCAGGTCGTACCAGGGACGGTAGCGGTGTACGGGCATCGAAGTGCCGCGCTGGGTGTTCCAGGAAGCCTGCTCGGACGGGGCCGGGCGCGTGGGCTTACGGATGCTCATGAGGGGACGGTTCTCCTGAAGAATCGGGTGCGACGACCGGCACCACGAAGCCCCGCGACGGGGAGCCGGTCCGATCAGGCCCCGTCGCGGCAGCGAAGCAGGAGAGCTCGAGCCACGAGGTCACCTTAACCGCGAGATCTCCCGAAAGGAAACCCGGGCCGCGATCGAACCGTGACCAGAGTGGCGCCCATTCGGGTTACTCGCGGGTAGCAATCGGACCTGTGGCCGTGCCACACTGCCCGGCATGGGCGAGCACGCTGAAGAGAAGGAAACCGCAGATCAGAAGACCAGGCGCAGGGTCGACTGGCGGGCGGGCGGCGGGCGCGCGGCCGGGATCCTGGCGGGCGTGGTCCGCTGGGTCGGCCTGATCTTCGCGGCCATCCTGGTGCTGCACGTGGTCTTCGTGATCGGCGAGGCGAACCCCGACAACGGCATCGTTTCGTTCGTCCGAGGCTGGGCCGACGGGCTGCTGCTGGGCTTCAAGGACCTGTTCATGCCGGCCGACGAAAAGCTGCGGGTGCTGATCAACTACGGCATCGCGGCGATCTTCTGGATGGTGGTCTCGGGAATACTCGCCAAGATCATCCGGCGCGCGGGCGGTTCCGCGTAGCTTCGGAGCACTACGCTCGGAAGATGCCCGACCTCAGCCGTCCACAGGCTGCATACGAGATCGTCGCCATCGCGTCTTCGGCGGGCGGGGTCAAGGCACTCATCGAGGTGCTCGGCGCCCTTCCCCCGGATCTTCCCGTGCCCTTGGTCATCGTGCAGCACCTCGACCCCCGCCACGACACCGTTCTCGCCGACATCCTGAACCGCCGGTCCCGGCTGCGGATCCGGCTCGCCGAGCCGGGCGACGTCGTCGAATCCGGCACCGTCTACATCGCGCCGCCGGATCGCCATCTCCTGATGAACCCTGGTGGTGTACTCAGCCTCTCGACGAGCGAACAGGTCAAGTTCGTCCGGCCGTCGGCCGACCTGCTCTTCGAATCCATCGCCGACGTCTACGGCGAGTCGGCTCTGGTCTGTGTCCTGACCGGGACGGGTTCCGACGGCGCGGCGGGGGCCGGAGTGGTGAAGTCCCGGGGCGGTACCGTGGTCTCGGAGGATCCGGAGACCGCCGAATTCAAGGGCATGCCCCAGGCCGTCGTGAAAGCCGTGCCGGTCGATCTCGTGCTCCCGCTGGACGACATCGCCGACGCTCTCGTCGGTCTGGTCAAGGGAACGAGGACGCGATGACCACGCCGGACGGCGAAATCGACCACGGCGGCGAACTCGAGACCCTCCTGTGCTTCATCAGGGATTCCCGCGGTTTCGATTTCACCGGCTACAAGCGGACTTCGCTTGCCCGCCGGATCCAAAAGCGAATGCAGACGGTGAAGATCGCCGGGTATGCGGAGTACCGGGACTACCTGGAGATCAACGCCGAGGAGTTCCTGGAGCTCTTCAACACCATTCTGATCAACGTCACCAGTTTCTTCCGGGATCCCGAGGCGTGGACGTTCCTGCAGACGACCGTCGTCCCCGAACTCGTCGCGAACGTTCCCCCCACCGAGGAGATCCGGATCTGGAGTGCCGGATGTTCGAGCGGCGAGGAGGCCTACTCCCTCGCGATGATGCTCGCGGAGCACCTCGGGATCGAGGAGAGCACCCGGCGGGTCAAGATCTACGGGACCGACGTCGACGAGGAAGCCTTGCGCGAGGCGAGGACCGGTCTGTATTCCTCGAAGGCGCTGGAACGGCTGCCCGAGGAGATGCGGAAGAAGTACTTCGAGGCGAACGGGAACCTGTTCGCCTTCCGGCGCGATCTGCGCCGCCGCGTGATCTTCGGCAGGCACGACATCACGCGTGACGCCCCCATTTCCCGCGTCGACCTGCTCGCCTGCCGCAACACGTTGATGTACTTCAACGTCGAGGCGCAGGCGAAGATCATCGAACGGTTCCATTTCGCGCTCAACGAAGGCGGCCACCTGTTCCTCGGGAAGGCCGAAATGCTTCTGTCCGACGGCGTCCGGTTCGACGTCGCCAACATCCGCAACCGGGTGTTCAAACTGCGAACGGGTGGTAGCACCGTGAGGCCCGTACGCTTCGACGTCCGGGCCGGAGCCGGGGTCCGGGACGCCAACCGACGGCGTCACGTGAGCGAACTCGCCTTGGCCTCCTCGCCCGATTCGGTGCTGGGCATCGATCGCGACGGCACGGTCGCGCTGATCAACGGCTCGGCGAGGCTGCAGTTCGGTCTTTCCTCGAACGACGTGGGCAGGCCGTTCCACGACCTGGAGATCTCGTACCGCCCGATCGAACTCCGGTCCGTCGTCGAGCAGGCGCACAGTGAGCGCCGCAGCGTCCGGGTCGAATCCGTTCGGCGGCAGAAGACCGCCGAAGAGGCGCAGTACTTCGACATCGTCGTCCGGCCACTGCTCACCATCGACGGTGAGGACATCGGCGCCGCGATCACTTTCATCGACACCACTGAAGCCACCAGGCTCCAGCATGAGGTGAAACGCGTGCAGGAAGACTTGGCCACGGCCTACGCCGAGCTCCAATCGACGAACGCCGAACTCGAAACGGTCAACGAGGAACTCCAGTCCAGTATCGAGGAACTGGAGACGACGAACGAGGAACTCCAGTCCACGAACGAGGAACTGGAGACCACCAACGAGGAACTCCAGTCGGGCAACGAAGAACTCGAAACGATGAACGAGGAGATGCGCATCCGCACCGCGGAACTCGACGAGACGCGCATGTTCTTCGAAGGGGTCCTCTCCAGTGTCGAGGCGGGCGTCGTCGTGCTGGACGGCGAACTCCAGGTGCGCAGCTGGAACCGCGGCGCGCAGGAACTCTGGGGCCTGCGGGCCGACGAGGTCTACCGGCAGGAGTTCTTCGGTCTCGACTTCGGCCTGCCGACCGACGGTATCCGCGAGGCCGTCGAGCTCTGCAACGAGAGCGGGCACAGGCCGGGCCAGATCGAGATCGACGCGATGGACCGGCGGGGAAGGCCGCTCGTCATCTCGGTCAGCTGTTCGCCGCTGCGGGGACCGGGCGGCGGGGTCGTGCTGCTGATGGAGAAGCGTCCGAGCCGGTGACTATTTCCGGCGGCCGGCCCTCATCGCGCGCTTCGGCAGCGAGGAGGCCAGATCGGCGGCCGTCATCCGGCGGCTGACGAGCCGCTCGGAAAGCTCGCCGATCCGCTGGTTGTGGCTGCGCGCGTAGCGGCGCAGCAACAGGAACGCCTCGTCCGGCCCGATCTCCAGCCGGGCGGACACCAGTCCCTTGGCCTGTTCGATGATCACGCGGCTGGAGAGCGCGCCCTGCAGCTGCTGGGACGTCGCGGTCAGCCCGGAGATCGCCCGGTGGTTGAGCATCCCGATGGTCGCGACGTCCGCGAGGGCGTTCGCGATCCGCAGGTCGGCCACCGGCAACGGCGCGGTGTCCGTGGTCAGGATCGTCACCGCGCCGAGTACGTCCTCGCGGCGGGCGAACGGGAAAGCGTGGATCGATCGGAAACCGAGCGAGAGAGCGGCCGGAGCCAGCTGTCTCCAGCGCGTCGTCGCCTCTTCGAGGAGCACGTTCACGATCTGCTCCCCGCCGGCCCGGCTTTCGACGCCGGGTCCTTCCTCGTCGAGGATATCGACCAGCGGCGCGGTACCGAGCCGCTCGTCGGTGTGGACGACGACCGGTCGCGCGGCGCGGTCACCGACCGCGGCCAGCCGGACCGAAGACGAGGCGACCAGCTGCGCGTAGCGATCGGCCACACAGAGCCAGTAGCTCGCCGGGTCGAGCGCGGGGACCAGGGTGTCCGCCAGCTCCACCAACGTGTCGGCGACCCATTTTTCGCGATTCTGCATCAGAAATTCGGCCTTCCTGCGTACTGCAGTCTCGTGAGGCTCTTCCAGGCGAGAACGCGTGAGGCGTCAACGCTAGTCCTCTTCGGGAGGTCATGAAAGCGACTGCGCTCAGCCGTTCGGGTCACATCCCCGCGTTCGGCGCGGGCGTAGGCTCACCCCATGTGGGACGGCACCGGCGGTCGATACGACCCGTCGGCCCTGCGCAGACTGGTCGAAACGGAGCATGGGCGGGCGGACCGCGCGGCGAAGGTGGCCAGGCGGCACGAGGGCCTGACGGAGACGGCCATCGAGTCCATGCGGCAGTTCCACCAGCGAATGGCGGAGCTCCACCGCGCCACCGAGCGTAAGCACCGCGCCGCCGCGGACCTGCACGCCGGCTATGCCGACGCGGTGAAGAGCTGGGCGTCCGGGCCCGAGGACCCGGGCGGTGTCCCCCCGGCGTTCATGGCCGCGGTGGCCGAGGCGTCCGGCATCCGGAGCCTCGCGGTGACCTTGTTCCACATCGGCGAGAGCGACGCGTCGGTGGTCGTGTCGGATCCCGTCGCCGCCAAGGCGAACGATCTGGAGTACGTCCTCGGCGAAGGGCCCTCACGGGAAAGACCCTTCAAACCGGGGGTCTGCGGCGAGCCGGAGCTTTCGAGCCGATGGCCCCAGTTCGGCCCCGCCGCACGGGAACTCGGGGTCCGTGCGGTGGTTTCGGCCCAGCTGGGCCTGGTGGAAGCCCCGATGGGGACCCTCACCGCGTACCGGCCCGAGTCCGCGCCGAACGCCGAGGTGGCCCGTTCCGTGGGGGTGCTGGCCGAAGCCCTCACCGCCACCGCGCTGCACCCGGCCGTCCGCCTCGACGGTGTCGACGGCCTTCCCGTGCATCCCCTGTTCGGTGACGTGGATCTGCGTGTCGTGGTGCATCAGGCGACCGGGGTGGTGATGACCACCCACCAGTGCTCGGCCGCGGACGCGCTGGACCTCATCCGCGCGCACGCCTTCGCCCGGAACGAGAGCCTCACCGAACTCGCGTACGCGATCGTGAAGAGGACGTACAAGCTCACCTGACGCAGAGCCGCTCGTACGCTTCAGCGGCGGTCTTCGGGTCGTCGGCGCAGAACTTCACGACGTCGACCGTGGCCGTCTTCCCCAGTGGGCGGGTCACCGTGATCGGCTCCCTCAGTTCCACGACGAGGTTCGTCTCGTAGGCGTTGTCGTGGCTGATCATCATCCGGCCCACGAACGTCCTCGTCTTGGTCGGATCGTGGCTCTCCTTCAGGTGCCGCAGGCTCACGATGTTCTCCACCGGCATCCGGACGTCGTAGAACGAGCTGTAACGCATCCGCACCTCGCGCGGCGAGATCACGTGCGGCCGGACCACGGTGCCCGCGTAGACGCCGAAGACCAGCAGAACCGAGTAGACGCCGAGCGCGAGCAGCAGCAGGTCGACGACGAGGCCGAAGTCGATCAGCCAGAACAGACCCGCCTCGAACCCGCTGACCACGGTGAACACGATGAAGGTCGCCTTGCCCGAACCGTGGTAGGGCACGGCCACCGCGTCCTCGCCGACCCCGTCCCGGCGTTTGCGGAAGTAGAGCCAGAGGCCGGCCATGGTGCGGGCCTCGTTCCGGAAATGACTGCGTAAAGCCCCCATACCCCCAGGTTAGCGATCGAAGTGGGTCAGAAGCCGCAAAGCGTCGGCCGAAGCGGCGTCCTGCGGGGTGTAGATCTCCAGCCGGTGATCGGGGCTGTCGGGCTGGAGCCAGACCTGGTAGTCGACGTCCACCGCGCCGATCGTGGGGTGTCGCAGACGCATGGGCCCGACGGTGCAGTCGGCGACGTCACCGGTCGCCCACAGCGTCGCGAAGTCGTCGCTGCGCATGGTCAGTTCGCCGATGAGCCCGGCGAGGCGGGCGTCGGTGGGGTAGCGGCCCGCAGTCAAGCGCAGGTAGGCGACGTGGACCTTCGCGAGCTCGGCCCGGTTCCGGTACAGATCGCGGGTGAGCGGGTCGAGGAAGAACATCCTCGGG
Source organism: Amycolatopsis pittospori (assembly GCF_013870525.1). Classification (GTDB taxonomy): domain Bacteria; phylum Actinomycetota; class Actinomycetes; order Mycobacteriales; family Pseudonocardiaceae; genus Amycolatopsis; species Amycolatopsis pittospori. The sequence goes on along the minus strand of NZ_JACBXD010000050.1, from coordinate 28,028 downwards.
AGGGACGGGCGCCGTTCCGGGTCCCGCGGCGCGTCGAACGCGATGTGGGAGGCCATGAGCGCGTTGCCGGCGTGGTTCCACGCGAGCACGTCGCCGCGACGGCCGAAGACGAGGGCGGGCACGGCCTCGCCGAGGTTCTCCAGAAGCGCGAGGACCCGGGGATGCGGGTCTTCCGGCCCAGGGTCGGACAGCCTCGGAAGGGCGGACCGTTGGGCGAGGTTGTGCAGGTGGCCGGTTTCGACGTCGTCGAGCCGGAGCGCGCGGGCGAGCGCGTCGAGCACCTGCTGGGACGCCGTGTCGGCCAGGCCCTGTTCCAGCCGCGTGTAGTACCCGGCGCTCACCCCGGCGAGCTGGGCGAGTTCCTCGCGGCGCAAGCCCGGCACACGGCGTGAAGTGCCGTAGGTGCGCAGGCCGATCTCACCGGGCGTCACCCGGTCGCGGCGGCTCTTCAGGAACATCCCCAGGCTTTCCATGTCTCCGAGCCTAAGCGCGCCGGGCCGGTCCGTGGGTGTACCTGCTGGGGGTACCCACGACACGGGGATGGCCGGCGGCCGGACGTCGTTCCACTGTCAGCCTCATGACTCGACAGAACACCCGGGCCTGGTTCGGCCTCCTGGTGATCCTTTGCCCGGTGCTCCTGGTCTCGATGGACGGGTCGATCCTGTTCCTCGCGATGCCCAGGATCAGCCAGGCGCTCACGCCGTCGGCCGATCAGGCGCTGTGGATCCTCGACGTCTACGGCTTCGCGGTCGGCTCGCTGCTCATCGCCTTCGGTGCCATCGGAGACCGCTACGGCCGCCTGAAACTGCTGATGATCGGGGCCTCCGTATTCGGCGCGGCCTCGATCGGGGCGGCGTTCGCCCCGAGCCCGGAACTGCTCATCGCGTTCCGCGCGCTGATGGGGCTGGCGGGTGCGACGCTGCTGCCGTCGGCACTGGCGGTGCTGAGCGAACTGTTCACCGATCCTCGGCGCCGTGCCCAGGCGATCGGCGTCTTCGCGGCCGCGTTCGCCGCCGGGTTCGCGATCGGCCCGGTCGTCGGCGGTGCCCTGCTGGAGCGGTTCTGGTGGGGTTCGGTCTTCCTGGTCAACCTGCCGGTGATCGCGGTGTTCCTGCTGCTCGCGCCGGTCCTGCTGCGGGAGGTCCGGGCCGGCGGGGAAGGCCGTGTCGACGCGCTGAGCGTGGCGCTTTCCGCTCTCGGGTTGCTTCTGGCGATCTACGGCGTCAAGCACACGGCCGCCGAAGGCCCGTCCGTCGTCGCGGTGGCCGCGGGGATCGCCGGCGTCGTCCTGGTGGTGTGGTTCGTCCGCCGCCAGCTGACCCTCGACCGGCCGCTGATCGAGTTCTCCCTGTTCCGCGACCGGGTCTTCACGATCGCGATCGTGACCGGGCTGCTGCCACTGGCCGCGTGGTCGGCGGCGGCCTACCTGGCGGGCATCCATCTGCAGTCCGTCCTCGGCCTGGCCGTCCTGGACGCGGCGCTGCTGGCGTTGCCGGGCGCGGTGGTGCTCACGGCGATGTGCGTCGTCACCCCGGTACTGGTCGACCGCGTCGGCAAGAAGGCGGCGCTGATCCTCTGTCACTTCTCCATCGCCGCCGGTCTGCTGCTGTTGCTCCTGACCGGCGTCTCGGGCGGGGCTGGCTGGTACGTCGCCTCGACGGTCGTCGCGGGTGTCGGTTACGGCATCTCGTTCAGTGTGGTGGCGGACACGGCCGTCGCCGCCGTCCCCGCCGAGCGGGCGGGTGCGGCGGGCGCGATCGCGGAAACCAGCAACGAGATCGGCAACGCGCTCGGGATCGCGCTGATGGGCTCGCTCGCCGCCCTGGTGTTCCGCCTCGCCGGTCCCGATCTCGCCCCGACCCTCGACGAAACGCTCCAGGTGCCCGGCATCGCGCCCGCGGTCGCTGCTGACGCGAAGGCGGCCTTCGTCACCGGGCTCCACACGGTCGTCGTGGTGCTGAGCCTGCTGCATGTCGCTCTAGGAGTACTCGCACTGCGCTGGCTCCCTCAGTCGGAGAAGGCGCTGGAGCCCCAGGTGTCCGCGTAGGCGAACTCCGCGAGCGAGATGCGCTCTCGGGGTGCCTTCTCACGCTCGATCCGCCAGTCCTCTTCGAGCACCGAGGGATCAGCGGGCGAGCCGACGGCGATGGCGACCTTCGGGACGACGTCGTCCGGGAGCTCGAAGAAGTCCTTCGCGGCGTCGGCGGAGAAGCCCGCCATCTGGTGCGCGATCAGCCCGAGTTCGACGGCCTGGAGCACGAGGTTCTCGCTCGCGAGCCCCAGCCCGTACTCGGCGTAGGGGACGTCGCCCTTCTCGTTCGTGGTGACCATCACGCCGATCAGCAGCAGACCGGCGCGATGCGCCCACGCGCGGTTGCCCGAGTTGAGCGTCGAGAGGATCCGGTCGAACGACGGCGTCCCCCGCAGGCCGACGAGGTAGCGGGCGGGCTGGGTGTTGCCGAACGAAGGTGCCCATCTGGCCGCTTCGAGCAGCGCGCGGAGCTGCTCTTCGGTGACGATGGCGGCCTCGTCGTAGGCGCGAGGACTCCATCGGTGGGCCATGATCGACGCGATCGGGGTACTCGTGTCGGCGGGTTTGCGCATCGAGGGACCATAACAAGGGGTGCTCTCCGTCACTAAAGTGAAAGCCCTCCTACTATTTCGTTGGTGTTAAGGAAAATTTACTTCCAAGAGTCCTCGAACTGGTGGTCAGGACCACTTACGAGGGTGGCGGGCGTGCGTGACCCCGGTAGGCTTTCGCCCAAATAAGGGACGCGGGGGCTCCTCGGTGCCCACCAGGAGCACGCCCGGCCCGTCGAGGAGGTTCGGGCGTGGCCCTCGTGGTCCAGAAGTACGGCGGTTCGTCGCTGGAAAGTGCCGACCGGATCAAACGCGTCGCGGAACGCATCGTCGCCACCAAGAAGGCGGGCAACGACGTCGTCGTCGTCTGCTCCGCCATGGGAGACACGACGGACGAGTTGCTCGACCTGGCTCAGCAGGTCAACCCGGCACCGCCGGAGCGCGAGATGGACATGCTGCTCACCGCGGGTGAGCGCATCTCCAACTCGCTGGTGGCGATGGCGATTTCGGCGCAGGGTGCGGAGGCGTGGTCGTTCACCGGTTCGCAGGCCGGAGTGGTGACGACGTCGGTGCACGGCAACGCGCGGATCATCGACGTCAGCCCCAGCCGCGTCACCGAAGCCCTCGACCAGGGCTACATCGCGCTGGTGGCCGGTTTCCAGGGCGTGTCGCAGGACACCAAGGACATCACCACCCTCGGCCGCGGCGGTTCGGACACCACCGCCGTCGCGCTGGCCGCGGCGCTGAACGCCGACGTCTGCGAGATCTATTCCGATGTGGACGGTGTGTACACCGCCGATCCCCGGGTCGTGCCGGACGCCCGCAAGCTCGACACCATCGCCTACGAGGAGATGCTCGAACTCGCCGCCAGCGGTTCGAAGATCCTGCACCTGCGCTCGGTGGAGTACGCGCGCCGCTACGGCGTCCCGATCCGAGTCCGTTCTTCCTACAGTGACAAGCCGGGCACCACGGTGACCGGTTCTATCGAGGAGATCCCCGTGGAACAAGCGTTGATCACCGGTGTGGCGCACGACCGCTCCGAAGCGAAGATCACGGTGACCGGCGTGCCCGACACCGCCGGCGCCGCCGCCAAGATCTTCCGCGTGATCGCCGACAACGAGATCGACATCGACATGGTGCTGCAGAACGTTTCCAGCACGTCGTCCGGCCGGACCGACATCACCTTCACGCTTTCGAAGGCCAACGGGGCGAAAGCCGTGCAGTCGCTGGAAAAGATCAAGGGCGACATCGGTTTCGAATCGGTCCTCTACGACGACCACGTCGGCAAGGTGTCGCTCGTCGGCGCGGGGATGCGTTCGCACCCCGGTGTCACGGCGACGTTCTGCGAGGCGCTCGCCCAGTCGGGCGTGAACATCGAGATCATCAACACTTCGGAGATCCGGATCTCGGTCCTGATCCGGGACGCGCAGCTCGACGACGCGGTGCGCGCGATTCATGACGCATTCGAACTCGGCGGCGACGAAGAAGCCGTCGTCTACGCGGGGAGTGGTCGCTGATGGCTGACGGGTTGCGAGTAGGAGTCGTCGGGGCGACCGGCCAGGTCGGCGGCGTGATGCGCCGTCTGCTGGCCGAACGGGGTTTCCCGGTCGCCGAAATGCGGTACTTCGCCTCGGCGCGGTCCGCCGGCTCGAAGCTTTCTTGGCAGGACGAGGAAATCGTCATCGAGGACGCGACGACCGCCGATCCGTCCGGTTTGGACATCGCGCTGTTCTCGGCCGGCGGCTCGACCTCCAAGGCGCAGGCGGAGCGGTTCGCCGCGGCCGGTGCCACGGTGATCGACAACTCGTCCGCGTGGCGGATGGACCCGGACGTCCCGCTGGTCGTCAGCGAGGTCAACCCCGAGGCGATCAAGGAAGCGCGCAAGGGGATCATCGCGAACCCCAACTGCACCACCATGGCCGCGATGCCGGTGCTCAAGCCGCTGCACGCCGAGGCGGGCCTGGTGCGGCTGGTCGCCAGCACCTACCAGGCGGTGTCCGGCAGCGGACTCGCCGGCGTCGAGGAACTGGAAGGCCAGCTGGCCGCGGCCGCGCCGAACGCGGGCGAACTGACCCACGACGGCGCGGCGGTGAAGTTCCCCGAGCCCAAGAAGTACGCGCGCACCATCGCGCACAACGTCCTCCCGCTGGCCGGGTCCATTGTGGACGACGGCGAGTTCGAGACGGACGAAGAGAAGAAGTTCCGCAACGAGAGCCGCAAGATCCTGAGCATCCCGGAACTGCGGGTGTCCTGCACCTGCGTGCGGGTGCCGGTGTTCTCGGGACACTCGATCTCGATCAACGCCGAGTTCGCGCAGCCGCTCTCGGTCGCCCGCGCGACCGAGCTGCTGACCGGTGCCGCGGGCGTCGAACTGTCGGACATCCCGACGCCGCTCCAGGCCGCCGGCCAGGACCCGTCCTACGTCGGGCGCCTGCGCACCGACCCGGGCGTCGAGGGCGGTCGCGGTCTCGCGCTGTTCCTTTCGAACGACAACCTGCGGAAGGGCGCGGCGCTCAACGCCGTCCAGATCGCCGAGCTGGTCGCCGCGAACGCCTGACGCTCCGTTCGCATCCAGAGGACTACTTGCGCCGAGGAGTGGTCCGGGCCCCGTGCAATGAACGGCCCGTTACTTGCAAAATTTGCAAGTAACGGGCCGTTCATTGCACGCGCGGCCCGAGGACCACCGCATTTAGAGGACTAAACGCGGTGACTCAGGGCTTCGTGGCCCCGAAGCAGGCCGCGTAGCGCGTAGCAAGGAACTCGCCCCGCGCGTCCCCGCTATAGGCCCACATCCCGCCGTCGGCCCGCGTCCCCAAGAACCGGAACTGCTCGACGGCTTCGTCGAAGCGCGCGTTCTCCACGAGCGCCTTCGCCGCGTACGCCCGGTCCGAGCGCGTCGCAGCGGCATCGCGGCCTTCGCCGTTGAGCCAGGCGACGATCCCGTCGAGTGCGTCGGTGACTCGCGGGTCACGCCACGCGGGAACGTCGCGGAACTCGGATTCGTGCGCGGCGACCAGTAGCAGCGGAGCCAGCTTCGGAGACTTCGCCGCGGCGGTCTGGGCGAACTCCCACATCAGCTCGTCCGAGCCGAACCATTTCGGGCACCAGTACTGCAGTGCCCGCGAGTGCGCGCCGCGATGCTGCGGGTCGCGCGCGACTAGTTCCGCCCACACCGCCCGGTACTGGTCGTTCTCGTACTGCCGCCCCATCGCGATCGCGAGCGCGGTCACCCACGGCGTCGGATCCTCGGGAGCGAGCGCGGCCGCCTCGTGCACGGCCTCCTCCGCCTGCTCCAGGATCCGGAAGAACGCGGTGAACTGCTCCTCGGTGACGTGCTTCGCCTGCAGCCCGCTGCGCACCTCCCATGCCACGTGCACCAGCGACTCCGCGTTGACGAGCGCCGCGCCCGGATCGCCGGGGCGGGCCTTCCGCCACGCCCGCAGCCATTCGTCGTCCTGCGCGGCGGCCTCGCCGAGAGCGGCGTTCACCGTGTTGCGGCGGTCCCAGTTCCCCCAGGTCCCGGCCAGGAGAGCGGCGGCGCCTTCCCAGTCGCCGCGGGCGGTCGACTCCAGGACGGCGAGGATCTCTTCGTCGGTCCAGTACTCCTTCGTCGAAACCTCGTTGTCGGCCGGGAGGCCCCAGCGCGTGACGTCGGGGATCTTGCCCTTGAACTTGGACTTCTCCGGCGGCAGCATCGCGGCGAGCTCTTCCGGCGTCATCACGTCGGTGAGTTCGTCGACGCTGATGCCGCGTCGCTTCGCCTCTTTCATCAGCGCGAAGACGGCCTTGCGTTCACGGGATTTGAGCAGCCAAAGCATGGAAACTCCTTAGGAACGAACAAGAGTGGGTGACGGCCGGTAGCCGGTGGACACCCCGGCGGCCGTCAGCAACGCGCGCAGCGGCGCGGTGTCGGATTCGGCCGCGGTGGCCTTGTCGAGCGCGGGCGACAGCTGCTCCTCGAACGGTTCGTCGAGGGTGAAAGGCGCCGGGCCGGACCAGGACAGCGACCACCGGGCCACACCCACGTCGGTGAGCGCGGCGTAGACGACGATCCCCAGCCGCCGTCGGACCGAGACGGCGGCGAACTCGCGCCGGGCACGCGCGCCGACACCGGCGGGCGGATTCTCGTCAGGGTCGGCCAGTTCTTCGTGCCTCCCCGCGTCGAGCAGGTCCAGAGCCATGTCGAGAGTGCGTTCGCCCAGGATCTCGACGGCGGCTTCGACGGCGACATGACGGCGGCCGAGGGCGACCAGGGAGTCCCAGTCCGTTCGCCGCTTCGTGTGCGCCTCGTCGGAGAACACGGTGAAAAGCGCCTCGTCGAGCATCTTCTCGGCGCCGGTCAGCAGATCGCTCGCCGGACGTTCGCCGCCAGGGCGGACCGGGAACGACTGAGCGGCTTCGAGCTTCGCGACGCGGTCTCGAGTGGCCGGGTGGGTGTCCCAGCGCGACGTCTTGTCCTCGGACGGGTTCCGCCGCATTTCCTCCATCTGCTCGGCCCGGGTCGGGTCGGTGAGCAGCGCGCGGTAACCCTCGCCGAAGCGGGCGGGGAGATAGCCCGCGTCCCAGCCGATAGCGGCGTAGTTGTTCATGAAGAACCGCCACGTGACGGCCAGCGCTTCGATCTCCCGTAGCGCGGAGGCCGCCGCTTCGGTGCCGGCGAGACGCGCGGAGACGGCGTCGGCGGCGAGTTCCTGCGCTCGGCAGACGCTCATCGAGACGGCGAAATACAGCTTCGCGTACTGCCTGAAGAGCCAGCCGACGAAGCGCTCGAAATAGCCTTCGCGGCCGAGGCCGTTGACGACCCGCGCGACCGACTTCCGTCCGCGATAGGTCAACGCGGAGAACCGGGTGTCCTTGTTGCTGTAGTGCCCGAGTTCGTGCGCGAGCACCGCGCGGAACTGGTCCTGGCGCAGCCCCATGACGAGCGGGACGCCGATGATCATCCGGCGGCGAAGCACGCGCAGCCCGAGCCACGACGTCCGCTCCATGACCGCGGCGTTGACGTCCGGATCGAGGTAGATCTCGTCCGGCGGCCGGGTACCGGCCTCGGCCGCCAGCTCACGGACCAGCGCCCAGAGCGCGGGCTGGGAATCCGGCGTCACCTCGACACCCGGGACGTCGTCGTCGGTCGCCCGCTCGACGGTGAGCAGGGTCTTGAGCAGGATCCACCCGACCGGGACGGTGACGATGCCGAGCTTCACCGCCGTGAAAACGTTGTGCTGGAACGCCAGCACCTCGAGCGCCACGATCCCGCCGACGAATGCCAGCACGAGCAGCGGGAACCCCGCCAGCAGGACGGCAGCGAGCAGCCCACGAAAAGACTTCACTGTGAAACGGACCTTCCCCAGAGTTGGTGTACCCCCGACACCGAGCGCTCATTGTGCCCGAATCACCCGCCGGGGCCGATCACTTTTCGAATACGATCGACGACTTCGCGATGAACATCACCTCACGCGTGGTAGTCGCGTGTGGACTGTCCACTGTGGAGTCTGGTAATTGCCTTGTCCGGTTCGTCCGGCCGGTGCATGCTCGACGACGACAAAACGTTTTCCACGAAGGGAAAGTCATGTACACGGCGGTCGAAGGCGCACGAGTCCCGATCCGGATGTGGGCGGACCCCGCATCGGTCGAGGACCAGGCCATGCGACAGCTGCACAACGTCGCCAACCTGCCGTGGGTGCACGGCGTCGCGGTCATGCCCGACGTCCACTACGGCAAGGGTGCGACCGTCGGCAGCGTGATCGCGATGCGCGACGCCGTGTCCCCGGCCGCCGTCGGCGTCGACATCGGCTGTGGGATGAGCGCGGTGCGGACCTCGCTCACCGCCGCGGATCTGCCCGACGACCTGCTGAAGCTGCGCCGCCGGATCGAATCGGCCGTCCCGGTCGGTTTCGGCCTGCACAAGACGCCGGTGAACCCGGCGAAGGTGCACGGTGTCGGTGGCTGGGACGCCTTCTGGAAGTCCTTCGGCGACCTGCACACCGGCGTCCAGGACCTGCACGACCGCGCGGCGCGCCAGATCGGGAGCCTCGGTGGCGGTAACCACTTCATCGAGGTCTGCCTCGAACAGGGCGGCGACGACGAAGGCCGCGTCTGGCTGATGCTGCATTCGGGTTCGCGCAACATCGGCAAGGAACTCGCGGAACGCCATATGGCCGTCGCGCGGAAGCTGCCGCACAACGCCGACCTGCCGGATCCGGACCTCGCGGTGTTCGTCGCGGGCACACCGGAAATGCAGGCGTATCGGCGCGACCTGTTCTGGGCGCAGGACTACGCGGCGCGCAACCGGGCCACCATGGTCGCGCTCGTGAAGCAGGCGCTGAAGGACGTCGTCCCGCAGACGACGTTCGACGACGCGATCTCCTGCCACCACAACTACGTGGCCGAAGAGACCTACGACGACGTCGAACTGCTGGTGACCCGCAAGGGTGCGATCCGCGCGGGTTCGGGTGACCTCGGGATCATCCCGGGCAGCATGGGTACCGGTTCGTACATCGTGCGAGGCCTCGGGAACGCGTCGTCCTTCCAGTCCGCGTCGCATGGCGCGGGACGCCGGATGTCGCGGAACAAGGCCAAGAAGCTGTTCACCGCCGAAGACCTCGCCGCGCAGACCGCCGGCGTGGAATGCCGCAAGGACTCCGGTGTGGTGGACGAGATCCCGGCCGCGTACAAGGACATCGAAACGGTGATCAAGGCGCAGACCGACCTTGTCGAGGTGGTCGCGCACCTGAAGCAGGTCATCTGCGTGAAGGGCTGAATTACCGGGCGGTTCGTGGGTGGTGGGCGGAGAACCCGACATACCACCCACGAAATCGCTACGCTGGATTTCATGAAGAGGTTGGGAATCGCGGCGCTGACGGTGGCCGCCGGGCTCGCGTTGGCGGGCTGCGAAGACGTCACGAACGCGGTCGATCAGACGAACAAGGCCGCGACCAAGGTCAGCGCGTGTGCCGAGGCACTCAGCCTCGCCGACCTCAACCCGGACCCGGCGAAGCTCAAGGAGCGGGCCGCGGACAAGGAACGGCGGCTGCGTGAATTGGCGGCCAGCGTCGGCGAGCAGGACGTCGCTGGCGCGCTCACCGGTATGGCCGATTCGTACCTGCAGGCCCAGAAGGAGAACATCCAGGACGCGGGCAAGATCGCGGACTGGACCAAGCGCAACATCGACCGGCTCGACGCCCTCCGCAAGGTCTGCGCCTAGACACCGCTCGCCTTTGTCAAGGGGTAGGGCACGGGTCGTGTCCCGTGCCGGCCGTTGCGTCCGGCTGCGTGGCGGGTGTTGCGAAAGCCACTTTCGCAACCTTCAACGTTGCGAAAGTGGCTTTCGCAACACAGACGGTGGGCGGGCAAGAGGGTCGCGAGCGGTAAAGACGGTTAGAACGACCCTTGCCACTCACGACCCGCGGCTGCCCCAGACACCCCTCGCGTTTCGTCCTCTGAATGCGGTAGATGCATGCGCAAGTACCGCATTCAGAGGACGAAACGCGTCAGGAGGAGGCGAGAGCGGGTACTGGGGCGGCGGGAGTGCGGGAGCGCCGCCAGAAGAGGCCCAGCGAAGCGATCGCCAGCGCGCCGAGCGCCGAAGCCGCGAAGCCCCAGCCTGGGCTGGAGTGGTCGATCACGAACCCGATGATCGGGCTTCCGACGGCCAGGCCGATCCGGCTGGCCGCGTCCAGCAGTCCCATCGCCTCGCCGCGCACCCTCGGCGGTGCGGCCGCGCTGACCGTCTCCGTGCTGGCCGCGAGCGTCGGCGCGCACAGCACGTTGCTCGGGAACAGCACGATCGCCAGCAGCCACCACGGGTGGTCGATCAGGCCGACCGGCAGCGTGAGCACGGCGAGCAGCACCATCAGCGTGCCCTGCGAAAGCGAGCGCCGGACGGCGCCGTGGATCGCCCCGCCGATGACGGACGCGATGCACATGAGCGTGATCAGCAGTCCGGTCCAGGCGATGTCGCCGCTGGCGCGCACCGTCGCCAGCGCCGCGAGTTCCATCCCGACCAGGCAGAACAGCGCGCCGGCCGCGATGAACATCGCCATCACCAGACGTCCGCCGAGCCAGCTCCGCACCGGCGGCCGCTCGCCGGTGGACGCCTCGGCGTCGGCTTCGGCGCGGATCGGCGGGTTCTGCCGGTAGATCAGCGTCGCCGACACCGCGAAGCAGACCCCGATACCGGTGAGCGCGTAGACGGCGGGCAGCTGGGTGATCGCCATGATCCCGGCCGACGGCCCGATCATGAACGACGCTTCGACGAAGATCGTGTCCAGCGAGTACGCCGCGCGCCGCTGCTCCAGCGGGACGAGTGCGGTCAGCACCAGCCGTGCCAGCGTCCCGGCGGGCACCGAAAGCACACCCGCCGGGAGCGCGACCGCCAGCAGGACCGGGTACGGCAGATGTGGCGCGCCGACCCAGAACGCCGTCGAGGCCACGCCGCAGACGGCGACGACGGGCCGTAGCCCGTAGCGGTCGACGTACCGGCCGACCAGAGGAGCTCCGAACGCGCTGCCGAGCGTGGTGGCGGCGCCGATCAGCCCGGCCGCTCCGTAGCCGCGGCCGAGGTCGTTGACCACGTACAGCGTCATCGTCACGCCCATGGCCGTCATCGGGAGCCGCGCCAGGAACATCAGCAACATCGAACTGGGAACTCCGGGCACGGCTAACACGCGACGGTACGGAGCGAGGGCCATACGTCCGATGAGAGCGCAGCGTGGTACGCGCGTGCAACTTTATTTCCTGGTGACAGACGCCACTTTCGGGCGCGAATGCCAGGTCAGCGGGCCTGTCGCTCACCCAACCCGGGGTGTTTTCTTGACTGATTCCAGAATACGCGGGAGGGTGAGGGGGCCATGGATCACCAGCGAAGCCCCCGTGCGGGCGACCTCAAGGCGGCCGGTCTCCGGATCACCGCGCCGCGGGTCGCCGTGCTCGAATGGCTGGCCGAACATCCGCACACCACCGCCGACCAGGTCGCGGCGGGCGTGCGCGACGTCCTCGGCTCCGTGTCGACCCAGGCCGTCTACGACGTGCTGGGAGCGTGCACAGGCGCGAAGCTGGTGCGGCGGATCGAGCCCGCCGGTCACCCGGCACGGTTCGAAACGCGCATCGGGGACAACCATCACCACCTGGTCTGCCGGAGCTGCGGGCGAACCGAGGACGTGGACTGCGTGCACGGTTCGGCGCCTTGTCTGGAGCCCACCGTCACGGCGGGTTTCGCGATCGACGAGGCCGAAGTCGTCTTCTGGGGGACCTGTCCCGACTGCACTGACCGCTCCACCACCACGAAACAGGAGGCAACGGCGTGACTTTGCCGACCACGAACAACGTGGGCATCCCCGTCGCGAGCGACAACGACTCGCTGACCTTGGGCGCCAACGGCCCGATCCTGCTCCAGGACCACTACCTGATCGAGAAGAACGCCCAGTTCAACCGCGAGCGCGTCCCCGAGCGCGTCGTGCACGCCAAGGGTGGTGGCGCGTTCGGCTTCCTCGAGGTCACCGAGGACGTCAGCCAGTACACGAAGGCCGCGCTGTTCCAGCCGGGTGTGCGCACCGAGAGCGTCGCCCGCTTCTCGTCGGTCGCCGGGGAGAACGGTTCGCCCGACACCTGGCGCGATCCGCGTGGTTTCGCGCTGAAGTTCTACACCTCCGAGGGCAACTACGACCTCGTCGGCAACAACACCCCGGTGTTCTTCATCCGCGACCCGATCAAGTTCCCGGACTTCATCCACTCGCAGAAGCGCCGCGCCGACAACCACCTGCGCGACCACGACATCCAGTGGGACTTCTGGACGCTCCGGACCGAGTCGGCGCACCAGGTCACCTGGCTGATGGGCGACCGTGGCATCCCGTCGAACTGGCGCGAGATGGACGGCTTCGGCTCGCACACCTACCTGTGGGAGAACGCCGGCGGCGAGAAGTTCTGGGTCAAGTACCACTTCAAGACCGACCAGGGCATCGGCTACCTGCCGCAGGCCGACGCGGATCGCATCGCGGGCGAGGACTCGGACTACTACATCCGCGACCTGTTCAAGAACATCGAAAAGGGCAACCATCCGAGCTGGACGGTGTACGTCCAGGTGATGCCGTACGCCGACGCCGCGGACTATCGCTTCAACCCGTTCGACCTGACCAAGGTGTGGCCGAAGGGCGACTACCCGCTGATCAAGGTCGGCCGCTGGGTGCTGGACCGCAACCCGGAGAACTACTTCGCGCAGATCGAGCAGGCCGCGTTCGAGCCGTCCAACCTGGTGCCGGGCATCGGGCCGTCGCCGGACAAGATGCTCCAGGGCCGTCTGTTCGCCTACCCGGACGCGCACCGCTACCGGATCGGCGCGAACTACACCCAGCTGCCGGTCAACGCGGCGAAGTCCCCGGTGAACAGCTACTCGCGCGACGGCGCGATGCGCTACAACAACCCGGGCGACCCGGTCTACGCGCCGAACTCCAAGGGCGGCCCGCACGCGAACGCGGAGATCGCCTCCGAGACCTCGTCGAACTACGGCGTCGAGGACGAGGTCATCCGGTCGGCGTACAAGCTCCACGCCGAGGACGACGACTTCGGCCAGCCGGGGACGCTGGTGCGCGAGGTGATGGACGACGAGCAGCGTGAGCGGCTCGCGAACAACATCATCGGCCACGCTTCGAACGACGTCTCCCAGCCCGTGCTGGAACGCGTCTTCGAGTACTGGCGGAACGTCGACAAGGACCTCGGCGACAAGGTCGCGGACGCTTTCCGCAAGTAGAAACGTCTCTTTTCGAAGAGGCTGCTCCCACCACGAACGGCCCGGTACGCGTCATCCCCCGCGTACCGGGCCGTTCCATGTCCCCACTCGCATGTGAAGCCAGAAGATGGCGTGGCGTGCGTGGGGGACAACCCGAGTGGAGCAGTGCGACACGCCTGTCCGACGGAGTGATGAAGCTAAACAATCACCGTTTACACCGCTGTGGGTGAACGAACCGCACTACCGTGTCGATCGGTCACAGGTGGTCATAAAACGGATCGATAATGATGATCTTCAGGGGGACGCACAAGATTTCGACGTTAATCAATTGTGGGGTTCTTCGCGGATAATGAATCCGGCACGTAAGGGTTAGAAAATGGCTCCAACCGGTGATCGGGTGGTGTTCGGCCGATACGGCGGGTATCGATTTACCTCGTTAGGTCCCAGAGGCCAGGAGGTAAGGGAATGAAAGGCAACATTGCCCGGACGATTGCCGCGGTCGCCGCAGGCAGTCTGTTGGCGGTGGCCTCAGCCGGCGCCGCAACGGCTAGCACCGATGGTGGGAAGGGTTCGTCGAACACGCAGGCGCTGGCCGCGCAGGTCCTGCAGATGCGTGACGGCCTCACCAAGGTGGCCTACGCCGGTGACGTCGCGAAGACCCGGGCGGACTTGGACAAGCTGAGCCCCGTCCTCGGCGACATCGCCGCAGGCAAGCGCTATCAGATCCAGACCGAAACGCAGAAACTCGGCGACCTGGCCAAGGGTCGTTCCGACGAGTCCAGCAGGCTGCTGACCGACCCGACGGCCAAGGCGCGCCAACTGCCGCCGTTGCCGGTGCCGATCCCGTCGCTCCCGGACCTGCCCGGGCCGCTGAAGATCGTCAGTGACCTCGTGAAAGCCCTGCTGGCTGCCGTGACCGGCATCCTGGGCGGCCTGCTCGGCGGACTCCCTGTCCCGCCGCTGCCGGTTCCGCCGTTGCCGCTCCCCACGCCCTAGACCGCGGGAGTCGTCTGGTTCCGCCGTGCAGGGCGGCGGGCCACGATATGGGGGCCGAAGCCCGAGTGGGGACATTCCTCCCCACTCGGGCTTCGGCTTCACCTCGGTGCGAGACCCAGGCGCAGCGCGCCCGCGGCTTCGGCGGTCGCCTCACGGAACCGGCGGCCGACGCCGAGGAAGTTGATGTACCCGTGGATCAGGTCCGGCTGGCGGCTGAGCGCCACCGGTACCCCGGCCTTCCGCAATTTCTCCGCGTAAGCCTCGCCCTCGTCGCGCAGCGGATCGAATCCGGCCGTCGCGATATACGCGGGCGGCAATCCGGAAACGTCGCCGTGCAGCGGGGACAGTTTCGGGTTGTACAGATCGGTGCCCTTCGGCACGTAATGCCCTTCGAACCAGGTCATGTCCGAGTCGGTCAGGAACAGGTCCTCGGCGAACAATTCCCGCGAACGCCGTCGCACGGTGAAATCGGTCGCCGGATAGAACAGCAGCTGAAACGCCGGGACCCCGCCGCCGCGTTTCACGGCCTGCTGCGCGGTCACCGCCGCGAGGTTCCCGCCCGCGCTGTCGCCGCCGACGGCGATGCGCGCCGGGTCGGCACCCAGGTCGCGTGCCTTCGCGTGGGCGTACTCGAAAGCCGCGATCGCGTCTTCGGTCGCGCCGGGGAACTGTGTTTCCGGGGCGAGCCGGTATTCCACCGAAAGGACTCGCACGCCGGCCTGTTTCGCCAGGTAGCGGACGGTGTTGTCATGGGAGACGCGGCTGCCGACCACCCAGCCACCGCCGTGGAAGAACACCAGCAGTCCGGACGGATCCGGCAGTCCGGCCGGGGTGTAGAGCGTCGCGGGGACGTCGCCGTCACCCGTCGGTATGAGCAGCTCCCGGGTGGCGACCGGTTCGATGGGCTTTCCGCTGACCAGGTGACGGCTCGCCAGGAGCAGGCTGCGCGACTCCTCGACGCTGCCTCGCACCAGTGAGGCCTTCGCGAGCTTCTGCAGCCGCAGCAGAAGCTGGGCGTCGAGCGCGAGTTCCTGCCCGTCCAGGCGGAGCGGCGGTCCGGCGATGGCCCTTCTGACCGGGCTCGGGAGCCAGAACGCGAGCTGGGAGAACGCGGCCTCGGCACGGATCTGGAGCGGTATCGCCATGCTTCCTCCTGGTGGGACTTCCGGTCAGGTTACTTGCGAGTAGGTAGGTCGTCCAGCGGTGACGTGGCCCTTTGCGTCGAACGGGTGTGACGCAGGCAACCGTTCCAGATCGTGGTCCTCCACTTAAGTAGAGGAGCTAGCCTCGAACGCGTGACTTCGACGAACGCGGTTCATGTCCTCGGTATCGGCGGCTCTCTCCGGGAGGGTTCGCAATCCGAGCGCGCGCTGCGCATCGCCCTGGGCGGTGCGGCCGAAGCCGGGGTCACCACCGAACTGATCGCGGGACCGGAACTGGTCCTCCCGTTCTACGACACCGCGTTGGGCGAACGGGACGAGCGCGCCGTCCGGCTGGTCGAGGCGATCCGCCGGGCCGACGGGATCATCGTGGTCTCGCCCGGCTACCACGGCGCGTTGTCCGGTCTGGTCAAGAACGCCCTGGACTACGTCGAAGACCTGCGTGACGACGCCCGCCCGTACCTCGACGGCCGCGCCGTCGGACTCGCCGCCGTCGCGTTCGGCTGGCAGGCCGCGGTGACCACGCTGGAGCAGCTGCGCACGATCACGCACGCGTTGCGCGGCTGGGCCACCCCATTGGGTGGTTCGATCAACACCGCCGAGACGAAGTTCGACGAAGCGGGCGGTGCCTCCGACGACAAGACCGTCCGCACGCTTCGCCTGATCGGGAGCCAGGTCGCGGAGTTCGCGCTGAGTCGCGCCGGTCACTAGTCGTTTGCCTCCTTCGTCGTCCGGGTATTCCCGGACGTGATGCCTGCCATGGGGTGGCAAGGTTTCGCGGTTGCGGGACGTTGGCACCACAGAGACGCTCAACGGGGCGTGTCTTAAGACCAGGAGGTAGGCGAAGAATGGCTGAGGCTCTGTACACCGCTGTGGCCACCGCTCGCGGCGACGGCCGCAACGGTGAGGTCACGTCCTCTGACGGCGTCATCGACGAGTCGTTGGCGATCCCGAAGGAGATGGGCGGACCGGGCGGTGACAAGACCAACCCCGAGCAGCTCTTCGCGGCCGGCTACTCCGCCTGCTTCCACTCGGCGCTGCAGCTCGTCGCGCGTCAGGCCAAGGTGAAGCTGGACGGCTCGACCGTCTCCGCCGAGGTCAGCGTGCTGAAGCAGGGCGAAGGCTTCGGTCTCGCCGTGGCGCTCAAGGTTTCGCTGCCCGGCCTGGAGCAGGCGCAGGCCGATCAGCTCGTCGAGCAGGCGCACCAGGTGTGCCCGTACTCGAACGCGACCCGCGGGAACATCGAGGTCGCGCTGTCCGCGACGGTCTGATCCCGCCCGCGGCAGGTCCACCCGTACCGGCAAATTTCTGAAAGGAAGACCGAAGATGGGCAAGTCCCCGATCAAGAGTCCGCTGAGCGAAGCCGACAAGGAGATCACCGGTAACGCCTTGCAGGCCACGCTGGTCGATCTGGTGGATCTGTCGCTGATCGCGAAGCAGGCCCACTGGAACGTCGTCGGCTCGAACTTCCGCAGTGCGCATCTGCAGCTCGACGAGCTGGTCGCCACCGCGCGCCAGTACACCGACGAGGTCGCCGAGCGCGCCAACGCCATCGGCATCTCACCGAACGGCCAGGCCAAGGCCGTCGTCGAGAGCTCCGGCCTGCCTGCCTATCCCGACAACTGGCAGTCCGTCGAGTCCACCGTCGGCGCGATCGTGGACATCCTCACCGCGCTGATCGAGCGGCTGCGCAAGCGCATCGACGAGACCGACAAGAGCGACCTGGTGACCCAGGATCTCCTCATCGAGATCACCCAGGAACTCGAGAAGGCGCACTGGATGTGGCAGGCGCAGCAGGCCTGACCCTCCCTTTCGCGCCTCGCGGCGTGCAATGAACGGCCCGTTACTTGCGAATTTCGCAAGTAACGGGCCGTTCATTGCACGCGGGGATGGACTGGACGAGGTGCCCCGTGACGCCGCCGGGGATAGGTTCGGGTCATGGTGCTGCACAAGGGGAAAGCGACCGATCAGGACCGCCAGGGCGGAGCCAACCCGCTGTACGCCGGCGCGTACCCCGCGCTCGCCGCGAGCATCCGGCTCCCGCACGACAGCCTCGCCGAAGATCCCCTGCCGCCCGACACCGCGCTCCAGCTCGTCCGCGACGAGCTGATGCTCGACGGCAACGCCCGGCTCAACCTCGCCACGTTCGTCACGACGTGGATGGAGCCGCAGGCCCGCGAGCTGATGGCCGAATGCGTCGACAAGAACATGATCGACAAGGACGAGTACCCGCAGACAGCGGAACTCGAGCGGCGCTGCGTCAACATCCTCGCCGATCTGTGGCACGCGCCCGATCCCGCCGAGATCATGGGCTGTTCCACCACCGGTTCCTCGGAAGCCTGCATGCTCGCCGGGATGGCGCTCAAGCGCCGCTGGTCGAAGCTGGGCCGCACCGGGAAGCCGAATCTGGTGATGGGCGCGAACGTCCAGGTCTGCTGGGAGAAGTTCTGCGAGTACTGGGAGGTCGAGCCGCGGCTGGTGCCGATGTACGGCGACCGGTTCCACCTCACCGCGGACGAGGCGATCGCGCGCTGCGACGAGAACACGATCGGCGTCGTCGCGATCCTCGGATCCACTTTCGACGGAAGTTACGAGCCGGTCGCCGAGATCGCCGCCGCGCTCGACGGGCTGCGGGAGCGGTCCGGCTGGGACATCCCCGTGCACGTCGACGGCGCTTCGGGAGCGATGATCGCGCCGTTCCTGGACCCGGACCTCGTATGGGACTTCCGCCTGCCGAGGGTGGCGTCGATCAACACGTCCGGGCACAAGTACGGGCTGGTGTACCCGGGTGTCGGCTGGGTGGTGTGGCGTGACAAGGCGGCGCTGCCGGAAGAGCTGGTGTTCAACGTCAACTACCTCGGTGGCGACATGCCGACATTCGCGTTGAACTTCTCGCGTCCCGGCGCCGAGGTGGCCGCGCAGTACTACACGTTCGTCCGCCTCGGGCGCGAAGGTTTCCGCGCCGTGCAACAGGCTTCACGCGATGTGGCGACGCAGCTGGCGGACGGGATCGCCGAGCTGGGCCCGTTCGAGCTGCTGACACGCGGCGATCAGCTGCCCGTGTTCGCCTTCACGACGAAGCCGGACGTCGATGGCTTCGACGTCTTCGACGTGTCTCGGCGGCTTCGCGAGCGTGGCTGGCTCGTCCCGGCGTACACGTTCCCGGAGAACCGGACCGATCTCGCGGTGCTGAGGATCGTGGTGCGCAACGGTTTCACGCACGACCTCGCGGATCTGCTGCTCTCCGACCTGCGGCGGCTGCTGCCCGAGCTCGATCACGGCCCGCGACGGCGTACCGCTTTCCATCACTGAGCCGGGTGCCCTGCGTCACGCCGGATTTCCCGGGGCCCTACCGACGCGTAACGTCGGGGGGTATGGGAGTCGCCGGAGACGAACGTCGTGCGTTGAGCGAGCTTTTCGAAGAGGTCGGCCCGGACGCGCCGACCCTGTGCACAGGCTGGAAGACGCGGGATCTCGCGGCGCATCTGCTGGTGCGTGAGCGGCGGCCGGACGCGATGCCCGGGATCCTGGTGCCCGCGCTGGCGTCGTACACGCAGCGGGTGCAGGACTCGTACGCCGCGCGCCCGTGGTCCGACGTCGTCGGGAAGGTCCGCTCCGGTCCGGCCTGGTTCTGGCCGACGTCGATCGGCGCGGTCGACGAGCTGACGAACAGCGCGGAGTTCCTGGTGCACCACGAGGACGTCCGCCGCGCCCAGCCCGGCTGGGAGCCGCGTCCGGCCGAGTCCTCGCGCGACGCGGCGGCGTGGAAGTCGGCCAAGCAGGCGTCGAAGCTGAACCTGCGGAAGTCGCCGGTCGGCGTGATCCTGAAGACGCCTGAAGGCCGCGAAGCGCGGGTGAAGGAAGGCCCGGACACGGTAACCGTCGTCGGCGCGCCGATCGAACTGCTGCTGTTCGTCTTCGGCCGCGACGCCGCCCGGATCACTTTCGAGGGCGACGCCTACGCCGTCGACCGGCTGCGGAAGCACGACCGCGGCCTTTAGAGTTCGGCCCATGCCGATGATCAGTGTTTCGATGTTCCCCGGCCGCACGGCCGAACAGAAGCAGGCGCTCGTCCGTGAGGTCACCGACGCCTTCGTCCGCACCTGCGGCGGCAACGCCGAGGGCGTCTGGGTGACCATCAACGAGATTCCCGCCGAACACTGGGCGGCCGGCGGAACGCTCTTCTCCGAGCGCTGACCCCGACCCTCGCTGTGTTATGAACGGACCTTTCATAACAGGATTTGTTATGAAAGGTCCGTTCATGACACGTCAGCGCAGCCCGACCGCCCGCATCGCGAACGACACCTCGATCGCCGTCTGCTTGATCGTCTCGGCGATCACCAGCGACCCGTGGCCCGCGTCGAAGCGGTAGAACTCGAACGGGATCTCCCGCTTCGCGAGCCTGTCGAGGTAGTTCTCGACCTGCCGGATCGGGCACCGCGGGTCGTTGTCCCCGGCGAGCACCAGCACCGGCACCGTCACCGCCTCGACGTAGGTGATCGGTGAACATTCCTGGTACACCGCCGGAACCGTTTCCGGCGAGCCGCCGAACAGCGCCCTGTCGAACGAGCGGAGCTGCTCCATCTCGTCCTCGTACGCGGCGACGTAGTCCGCGACAGGCACTCCGGCGACCCCGGCCGCCCAGCGCGCCGGCTGCGTGCCCAGGGCCAGCAGGGAGAGATAACCACCCCAGGAAGCCCCGTTCACCACGCACTTCCCCGGGTCGGAAAGTCCACTTTGGACCGCCCAGTCGTGGACGGCGGCGACGTCTTCGAGTTCGGTCAGGCCGGGGCGGCCTTCGATGGCGTCGCGCCAGGCCGAGCCGTACCCGGTCGAGCCGCGGTAGTTGACCTCCACGACGGCGAATCCGGCGTCGAGCCAGACCGCGCGATAGGCCGAGAACCGGTCCTCGTCGGCGGAATGCGGCCCGCCGTGCAGGGAGAAGATCGTCGGCAGCGGACCCTCGGGCGCGTCGACCGGCCGGGACACCAGCGCGTGGATCTGCCCGCCGATCCCCTCGACGAACGCGTCGGTGACCGGAGCGGATTCCGGTGCCCGGTCGCCCGGCGGTTCGAGCAGTACGGAGTCGGTGCCGTCCGCTGTCCGCGCGCGCACCGCCGTCGGCTTCGCGGCACTGGACCACGAGTACTCGACGGTGCCGTCGGGACGCACCCCGGCGCCGCCGATCCGGCCCTGCGGGGTGTCCAAAGAGGACAATTCGTCGCTCGCGAGGTCGTACCGGTGAAGGGAACTGCGGCCCTGATGGAAGTGCACGACCAGCAGCGCGTGCGCGTCCGGGTACCAACCGGCGATCACTTCGCCGGGCAGGTCGAGTTCGATCTCCCGCTCGGTGTCGGCGGCGACGTCCCAGATCAGGAGTTCCTCGCGGCCGCGCCGCTCATGCAGCACCAGCAGCCGCTGGTCACCCGCGACCGGTGAGAATTCCAGCGCGCCGAGGCCCTTGCCTTCGCCGTCCCACTTGTCGGCAACCGTGCCGAAGCCGTCCGTCGACAGGACGCGCAGCGCGGGGTGTCGCGAATCACCGTGCTCGGAATGGGAGATCGCGAGCAGGGATTCGTCGCGGGAAAGCGACGCGATCCCGGCGTCGTCGTCGTGGCTGTAGAAGCGCGTGGTCTCGCCGCCGATATGCGCGAAGAGTGCGCTGCCGTCGTCGGTGGAAACGCCGACGGCGGTCACCCGGGTGCCGATCTCGAGCCCGGCGGGGTAGCCGTCGTGGACTTCCGGGACGGCGCGTTCGGCGGTGACCCCCGCCGCTTCGGCGAAGGGTTCGCGGACCCACGAGCCGAATTCGTCGCCGTCGGTGTCGTTGAACCACCAGATCCAGCGGCCGTCGGGGGACGGGGTCGCGTGCAGGGTGCCGTTGGGCCGGTCGGTGACGCGGCGGTGCTCACCGGTCGAGCGATCCCAGGAGTAGACCTCCCAGACGCCGCTGGCGTTGGAGACGTAGACGTTCGCGTCCGGCGCGTCGATGGCCCACTCCGGGACCGAGATGCGCGGCGCGTGGAAGCGGGCCCGCCACCTGGCCTCGGCTTCGGCGTCGTCGAACAGGCGGTCCGGAACCGCCGCGGACGGATATTTGTTGCCTGGCTGCGTGCTCACCCCTCGATCCTGCCACTCCGGAGCCGTACTGTGTGCGGGGTGCTGGAGGGAAACGCGCGAGACGCGGTGTCCGCGCGATCTGCGCGCCAGGCGGTCGAACGCGCCGTGTTCGCGCAACCGCTGTTCGGGCCGGGGATGTGGGTCGTCGACGTCGGTTGCGGACCGGGTTCGATCACCCTCGGTATCGGTGACGGCCACTGTGCGTCCACAGTGGACTTTTTGACCGCCGACGCGCACGCGCTCCCGTTCGGCGACGCTTCGGTGGACGTGGTCTTCGCGCACGCCGTTTTCGAGCATCTGAAGGATCCGGGCGCCGCACTCGCCGAGTTCCGTCGTGTTCTTCGTCCCGGCGGTTCGCTCGCACTGTCCACTTCGGACTGGAGTCGGGCGCGTCTCCGGCCGAAGACGGCGAACGTGGACGCCGCCCTTCGCGGGCACTATCTGTTGTGCCGTCGCGCGGGTGGCGATCCGTTCGCCGGCCGGTCGATCCCCGCCGCGGTCACGGCCACCGGTTTCACCGACGTGCGTACGAAAACCCGCTACCGCACCGACACGACGTACCGTGCGCTGGCGACCTACGTCGAGGCACGTCTGGTGACCGCGTTGGAAACCGCGACGACCCCGGATCGCGACCAGCTCGCCTCCGCCGCCCGCTCGGCCTGGTCCTGGGCCCGCTCCGGCGACGGCGATTTCGCCCAATGCTGGATCGAACTCCTCGCCACCCGCTAACCCGGCCCACGCCTCACGTGACCAGACGGACGTCACGCGTGATCAGACGGACGGCAAGCGTGATCAGGCGGACGGCACGCGTGATCAGACGGACGTCATCGGCAGAGAGGGTGGGTAACGCGAAAGGGCCTTGCTCGCGTGAGCGAGCAAGGCCCTTTCGATCTTGCGTCGGGGTGGCGGGATTCGAACCCACGACCTCCTCGACCCGAACGAGGCACGCTACCAAGCTGCGCCACACCCCGGATACTTCTTAGCGGGTCGAGGAGAAGTTTAGCGGACCGTGTTTCGGGCTTTGCGGGGGGATGCTTTCCGGTGATCCGCGCTGGTGGTGCCCCGTGGGACGAGGGTCAGCAGGCTGGCCTCCGGCGGGCACGCGAAGCGGGCCGGAGCGTACGGCGAGGTGCCCAGTCCGGCGGAGACGTGCAGCCACATCTGGGCGCCCCAGCGCGACGCGCCGCGGGCCCGGGTGCGGTCGAGTTCGCAGTTGGTGACGAGTGCGCCGTAGCCCGGGATGCGGAGTTGCCCGCCGTGGGTGTGGCCGGCGAGGACGAGGTCGTAGCCGTCGCCCGCGAACTCGTCGAGGACGCGGGGCTCCGGGGAGTGCGTGACGCCGATGCGCACGGCGGCCGCGGTGTCGACCGGGCCCGCGATGTCGGCGTAGCGGTCGCGGCGGAGGTGGGCGTCGTCGACTCCGGCGGTGAAGACGTACTGGTCGGCGACCTCGATGGTGCGGCGGACGTGCGTGAGGTCGTCCCAGCCGTGCTCGACGAAGGCGGCGCGAAGGTCCCGCCACGGCAGGTGTTCGCCGTGGATCCGCTTCTTCTTGCCCTTGGGCATGAGGTAGCGCGCGGGGTTCTTCGGCTTCGGTGCGTAGTAGTCGTTGCTGCCGAAGATGAACACGCCGGGCCGGTTCAGCAGGGGGCCGAGTGCGCGCAGGACGGACGGGACGGCCTGGTGATGTGACAGGTTGTCACCGGTGTTGACCACCAGGTCCGGTTCGAGTTCGTCGAGGGCGGCTACCCAGCGTTGTTTGCTGACGTGACCGGGCAGCATGTGCAGGTCAGAGATGTGGAGGATCGTGAAGGGCTTCGCCCCTGCGGAGAGGACCGGGATCTCCGCGGTGCGAAGCGTCCACCGGCGCCTTTCGATCCCGACGGCGTAACCGAGGGTCGCGGCTCCCAGAGCGACGGTTCCCACGGCCAAGCGCCGTACTGTCGCTCCGGAAGTCCTGGTGTTACTGAGCGTGCTCACAATGTCCAGTTTACGTGCTCATCCGGGGTGATCGTCCGCCCCCATTCCGGCGATGGCTGAAAATCGCTGGAATGGCCTCTTTTCTTCACTTTGCGTGGTCGGCGAGGGGTGTGGTGATCAATCGACATGATTCCGTCGACCGACGTTCCTCGGAAGGCCGCCACGTGCTCACTGAAAGTTAAATTCGAGTGACTAACGGTAATTCGCGCTGGTGAACGCGACCGTAGAAGGTCAGCGTCCGCCGCCCATGTACTTCGGGTCCGGCGGCGGCAGCGGCGCGGGTTCCTGGCCTTCGAGGATCTTCGACATCGCCCCGAACCAGGTCTGCGCCGGCGTCTTGCCGCCGAACATGTTTTCGCAGCCGCGAGTGGTCACGTTACCCGGGCCGAGGTAGCACAGACCGCCACTTCCACCCTTCGGCCGGAAGACCATCGCCGCGCCCGCGAGCTGCGGGGTCGCGCCGAGGAACGCCGCCGAGCCGTTGTTCTGGGTCGTACCGGTCTTGCCGATCATCGGCCGCGTCCAGTTGACGCCCCGCGCGGCGACGTTCGCCGTACCACCGGGCAGGTCGTCCTTGCTCATGCCGACGGCCAGGGTGTTGGCGAGGCCTTCGGGCACCACCTGTTCGCAGGCGGCTTCCTTGACGGGGACCGGCTTTCCGTCCCGGTCGGTGACGCCGGACAGCGGTGTCGGCGGGCACCAGACGCCGCCGCTCATGATCGTGGCACCGACGTTCGCCAGTTCGAGTCCGCTCAGCGGGCTCACGCCGAGTGTGAACGCACCCGTTCCGGCCCAGCCGGGCCTCGGGCCGTACGCCTGGAGCTGGCTGGTGTTGACGCTCGCGTTGTCGGAGTTCGGGTCGACGGCGCCGCCGCCGAGGTTGCTGGCCATGGTCTCGCGCATCCCGAGTTTGCGCGCCATCTCCACGACCGGGCCGGTGTTCCCGATCCTCTCTTCGAGGATCACGAACGCGGTGTTCGGCGAGGTCTGCAGCGCCTGCTGCAGCGACATGTTCCCGCCGGCCGCTTCGTAGTCGCCCGCGTTGCCGAGGCAGTACCAGCGTGAGCGCAGCGGCGGCCCGGTCGGGGCGCACTTGTTGCCACCACCGGCGAAGACGTTGGAGGTGTAGAAGTTGGGCACCGGCAAGGGACTGTTGATCCCGGCCGCGCCGGCTTCCAGCGCGGCGGCGGCGGTGAAGACCTTGTACGACGATCCCGCGCCGGCGGTGTTGTAGACGCCCGACGGCAACGCGTAAGTCGTTTGCCCCTGTGATTCGTCGAGGCCGTAGTCGCGGTTCGCCGCGAGCGCCACCACCTCATGCCGGTTCTTGCCCGGCTTCACCAGCGAAAGCGTGTTCGCGACGTTGTCCTGGGTCTTCTTGACCTGGGCCTCGGCCGACATCTTGGCTTCGTGGTTGGCCCGTTCGTCCAAAGTGGTCTTGACGACGTAGCCGCCGGTGTAGAGGTCGTCCTTCGTCATACCGGACTTGAGGAGGTAGTCCTCGACGTACTGGCAGAAGAAACCGTTCTCCGTACCGGCGCCGGTGCAGTTCGACGCGGGCTTCTGCGGGCCGCCTTCGGTCACGCCCAGCGGCTCGGCCTTGAAGCGCTCCGCGTCCGCCTTCCCGAGCTTCTGGTTGTCGACCATGCGGTCCAGCACCAGGTTGCGCCGCTCGGTCGCCTTCGCCGGGTTCTTCCACGGGTCGTTCTGGATCGGGTTGTTCACCAGGCCGGCCAGCAGCGCCGCCTGCGGCACGGTCAGCTTGTCCACGGGGGTGTTGAAGTACGCCTGCGCGGCGGCGCCGACGCCGAAGATCTCGCGCGAGAACTCCACGACGTTCAGGTAGCCGGTCAGGATCTGCATCTTGTTCAGCTTGGTTTCCAGCTGGATCGCGATGCGGGCTTCCTTCAGCTTCCGGGCGACCGACTGCTCCTGTGCGCGCTTCTGGCCCGGCTTGTCGTCCCGGTAGACGACGTTGATCAGGTAGTTCTTGACGTACTGCTGGGTCAGCGTCGAGGCGCCCTGCGTGTCACCGCCGGTGCTGTTGCTGACCGCGGCGCGCAGCGTGCCCTTCCAGTCCACCCCGTTGTGCTCGTAGAAGCGCTTGTCCTCGACCGAGATCAGCGCCCACTTCATGGCGTCGTTGATCTGCGCCTCGGTGGTGGGGATGCGGTACTGCTTGTACAGCGTCGCGATCTGCTTGCCGGTGTTGTCCGTGATGGTCGTCACCAGGGGCGGCGGTATGTCCGCAAGGTCCGAAGACGTCTTGTCCACGGTCTCGCTCGCCTGGTTCGAGATCACTCCCGCCGCGCCCGCCACCGGGAACAACATCCCCGCGACCAGCACCCCAGCGAGCACACACAGGCCAATGAGCTTCAGCAGACCGTCCGTTTTGCGCACGCGGACCAGGGTACGCGGATGCCGTTAGCCCACCGTGACGTCACCTCGCTGTCGGTGCTAATTCGGTGACAAAACCGACCCCATGCGGTGACTTCTGGTAATGGGAGGCATTCTAGGGCTTGGCGGAGGGAACCGAGGGCCCTTACAGTCCGTCAACGTCTCACGTATGAAAAAGCCGACAGACGGGTGAGTGCGAGCGGCAGTCGCATTCGTCCGAACGGAGGCACCGGCGCCGGGGAGGTGCCGGGTTCAACCGACGTGAGCACAAGTGAGACACGCTCATGGGGGCAGGAGCGCACGCTTTTCGTCCCCCCGTGGTGTGTCGAACACCAGGGTAGGGAGCTGGGGGTATGGAAACCAACCAGTCGAGCTGGCGAATCAATGCGTCGTGCCGCGACACCGATCCGGATGGTTTGTTCGTCCGGGGGGCGGAACAGAACCGGGCCAAGGCGGTCTGCCTCGGTTGCCCGGTCAGGACGGAATGCCTCGCCGAAGCGCTCGATGGCCGGATCAACTTCGGTATCTGGGGAGGTATGACAGAACGGGAACGGCGGGCGCTGCTGAGGCGGCGGCCGGACGTGACCAGCTGGGCGGACCTGCTTGAAGCGGCGAAGCGCAGTTTCACTGGGATAGACGAAGAGGAAGACGTACGCGTCCGAGTCTCGTGATCAGGAATTCGTGAAGGCGCCCTTCCCTGAGTCCAAGGTAGGGAAGGGGTCCTTCACGGATTTCAGGACCGGGCACCCAGCTTGGTCCCGATGTCGCGCAGGCCTTCGAGATCGTGCACGTCACTGGGGAGCGCGGGCACCCGCACCAGCGGGACCTCGGGATGAGCCCGCGTGAACCTGGCGAGCAGCCGCGTTTCTCGTTCGGCCAGCGCGACCCGGTCCGCGTGCAGGCGGAGGACGGCTTCGGCCAGCGGCGCGCTGGTCTCGCTCTTCGCCAGTTGCTCGGCGGCCGCGACGGCCTCCGGGCCGGACAGCGCGGCGAGCACCGGATGCGTCCGGTTCGCGACCAGCCCGGCCAGCGGCATGCTCTCCTCCGAAAGCCGCTCCACGAAATAGGACGCCTCGCGCAGCGCGTCCGGCTCCGGTGCGGCCACCACGAGGAACGACGTCCCGCCGGACCGCAGCAGCTCGGCCGTCTTGCGCGCGCGTTCGCGGAAGCCGCCGAACATGCTGTCGAAGGCCTGCATGAACGCCGAAGCGTCGGTCAGCAACTGCCCGCCGATGATCGTCGAAACGGCCTTCGCGAACATCGAGAACCCGGCGTTGACGACCTTGCGCAAGCCCCAGCCGCCCGCCTTCGCGGGGCCGGTGAGGAGCCGGATCATCCGCCCGTCGAGTGCGCTCGAAAGCCGCGTCGGCGCGTCGAGGAAGTCCAGCGCGGACCGGCTCGGCGGGGTGTCGACGATGATCAGGTCCCAGTCGTCGGTCGCGGCGAGCTGACCCAGCTTCTCCATCGCCATGTACTCCTGCGTTCCGGAGAACGACGTGGAAATGGTCTGGTAGAAGGGGTTCTGCAGCAGCTGCTCGGCGCGTTCCGGGCCGGCGTGCACGCGCACCATGTCGTCGAAGGTGCGGCGCATGTCGAGCATCATCGCCCAGAGTTCGCCCTTGGGCTCGAAGCCCTCGACCTGCACCTGCTTCGGGTGGTTGCCCAGTTCGCGCAGGCCGAGAGCCTGCGCCAGCCGCCGCGCCGGGTCGATGGTGAGCACCACCGTCTGCCGTCCGCGTTCGGCCGCGCGCAACGCGAGCGCCGCCGCGGTGGTCGTCTTGCCGACACCGCCGGACCCGCAGCAGACGATGACCCTGCTCTCCGGATCGTCGATCAGCTTGTCGATCTCCAGGAGGTCCGACATCAGCGCACCCCCTGCTCGGTCAGCGCTTCGGCGAGGTCGTAGAGCGCGGCGACGTCGACCCCGTCGGTGAGGTCGGGCAGTTCCAGACCGGGCAGGTCCGCTTCGGACAGCTGCTCGCGGGCGCGTTGCTCGGCCGCGACCCGGACGGCGTGCTCGACGGTCTCTTCGACCAGCGCGTCGAGGGTGCTATCGGGCAGGTTCAGCCCGGCCG
>NZ_JACBXD010000005.1 GCF_013870525.1 Amycolatopsis pittospori | reverse complement strand
GGCCGGGCGGAAGCCGCCCACGCCCGGATCGACGCGGCCAGCGCCGCTTGTTCCTCGGTGATCGCGATCGACACGGATGGACCTCCTCGCGGTGACCTACCCGCGAGTGTAGAACGTGTTACAGTTTCTTGCCCAGTGGGTCGCGACTTGAACAGTTCGTCCGCTTAGGTACGCTACGCGGAGAAAGTGGAACAAGTTTCGAAGATCGGCTCGATGAAGGGGGACGTGGAGATGCCAGGAAAGGCGAAGGCACCCACGAGCGCGAAGGCGCGAAGCGGTAACGGTCTTTCCGCGCTGGGCGGCGAAGAACTCGGGTCCGCGGCACAACGCGACCGGCGCCGCCGCATCATCGACGCGACGCTGGCGCTCGCCGCGAAGGGCGGGTACGACGCCGTCCAGATGCGCGCCGTCGCCGAGAAGGCGGACGTCGCGCTCGGCACGCTCTACCGTTACTTCCCCTCGAAGATCCACCTGCTCGTTTCCGGCCTGGCCCGCGAATTCGAGCGCGCGCAAGAGAAACTGGAACGCTCCGCCATCCCCGGGGACACCGCGAGCGAACGGCTGATGTTCGTCCTCGGCCGCAACACCCGGCTGATGCAGCGCGACCCGCATCTGACCGAGGCCATGGTCCGCGCCTTCATGTTCGCCGACACCACCGCGGCCGCCGAGGTCGAGCAGGTCGGGCGGCTGATGGAGAACATGTTCGCCAAGGCCATGGGCATCGAGGACCCGACCGAGGCCGACCGCGACATCTTCCACGTCATCGCCGACGTCTGGATGGCGAACCTGGTCGCCTGGGTGACGCGGCGCGCGTCCGCGGCCGACGTCGCGAACCGGCTCGAACTCTCGGTGCACCTGCTGCTGGACAAGAACGACTGACCGCCCCGGCGCCCGAGGCGGAGACGTGTTGCGAAAGCCACTTTCGCAACGTTGAAGGTTGCGAAAGTGGCTTTCGCAACGTCCCGCCGGGTGACGCGCCCACGGCTCAGGTTCCCTTGAGGGACAAGCCAGACGTGTTGCGAAAGCCACTTTCGCAACAGCCGCCGGGTGACGTGCCGACGGCTCAGGCTCCCTTGAGGGACAAGCCAAACACACCGTGCCCGCGCACGTGTTCTCCGGTCCGTGAAGGCCTCCTTGAGGGACCCAGGGTCCCTCAAGGAGGCCTTCACGGACCAACTGGCCGCGTCCCCCGTCAGGCCGTCAGCTTCGGCAGCACGTCCCGCCCGAAGGTCTCGATGAACTCGTCCTGGTTCCGGCCCACGTTGTGGACGTAGATCCGGTTGAAGCCGGCGTCGACGTACTTCTGCAGCGCCGCGCGGTGCACGTCCGGATCGGACGAGACGACCATGCGGCCCTCGAAGTCCTCACGCCGCACCAGTTTCGCCATCTGCGCGAAGTCGAACGGCGAGCGGATGTCGGCCTTCGGGAACTTCATCCCGCCGTTGGGCCACTGGTCCATCGCGTTCGCCCACGCCGTCTCGTCGTCCTCGGCCCACGACAGGTGTACCTGCAGCAGCTTCGGCATCGAGTCCGGGTCCTTGCCCGCCTTGCGCGCGCCGGTGCCGAAGTTGTCGAGGATCCCCGCCAGCTTCTCGATCGACGCGCCCGGCGTGATCAGCCCGTCCGCGAGTTCGCCGGTCTTGCGTGAGGTGTACGGGCCGGCCGACGCGATGTAGATCGGCGGCGGCTCGTCCGGCAGTGTCCACAAGCGAGTGGTGTGCAGTTTGAAGAACTCGCCGTTGTGCTTGACGTCCTTGCCGGTGAACAGTTTCCGGATGACCTCGAGCGCCTCGAACATCCGCCGGACGCGTTCGGGCGCCTCGGGCCAGTAGCCGCCGATGATGTGCTCGTTGAGTGCTTCGCCGGAGCCGATCCCGAGCCACGTGCGGCCCGGGTACGTCGCCTCCAGGGTCGCCGCGGCCTGCGCGACCATCGACGGGTGCAGCCGGAACGACGGACAGGTCACGCCCGGTCCGAGATCGCCGGTGGTGTTCTCCGCCAGCGAGGCGAGAACGCTCCACACGAACGAAGCTTCACCCTGTTGAGGGACCCAGGGCTGGAAGTGGTCGGCGGCCATCTGGCCGGAGAATCCGTGCTGTTCGGCGAGCGCCGCCAGCCGGATCGACTCGCGCGGCGAGAACTGCTCGAGTGCCGCGGCCAAGCCGATTTGAACCTCAGTCACGCCTGTTGCCCCTTCCGAAAGCTCTCGGCGACCTTCGCGTACTGGTCGAGTCGTTCCAGTGTCGCCGCTTCGGGCTCGGTCGGCAGGAAGAGCGTCGCCTCGTCGACGCCGCCCTCGACCAGCCTGCCCAGCGCGTCCACCTCCGGGGTGGCACCGAAGGCAGAGAACTTGATGTCGCTCCGGCCCTGGTCGGCGAGCCACCGGCGCGCCTGGCGAAGTTCCTCCGGCGGGGTGTGGGCGTGGGGCAGCCAGCCGTCGCCGTACGTGGCGATCCGCTGCATCGCCTTCTCCCCCGCGCCGCCGATGTAGATCGGCGGATGTGGCTTCTGCACCGGCTTCGGCCACGCGAAGATCGGGTCGAAGTCGACGAACTTGCCGTGGAACTCGGCTTCGTCCTTGGTCCAGATCTCCTTCAGCGCGGCGAGTTGCTCGTCGACGAGCACACCCCGCGTCCGCGGGTCCGTGCCGTGATTGCGCATTTCCTCCCGGTTCCAGCCAACGCCGACCCCGAAGACGAACCGGCCCCGCGAGACCAGGTCGAGCGAAGCGACCTCCT
The DNA here is from genome assembly GCF_013870525.1 of Amycolatopsis pittospori. Lineage (GTDB taxonomy): Bacteria > Actinomycetota > Actinomycetes > Mycobacteriales > Pseudonocardiaceae > Amycolatopsis > Amycolatopsis pittospori. Next base: position 171,472 of record NZ_JACBXD010000005.1, on the reverse strand, counting down.
TCGCGGTGTGGATGACGTCGCGCTGCTGCAGCAACGCGACGCCCGTCCCCAGCTTCAGGTCCGAGGTGGCCCCGGCCGCGGCCGTCAGCGCCACGAACGGGTCCAGCGTCCGGTAGTACACCCGCGGCAGGTCGCCACCGCCCGGATACGGCGTCTCCCGGCTGACCGGGATATGCGAATGCTCGGCGATGTGCAGCGAGCTGAACCCGCGCTCTTCCACCGCGGCCGCGAGTACGTCCGGGCGGATGCCTTCGTCGGTCACGAACGTGGCGATTCCGATGTCCATGTCCCGTAACTACCCGGGCACACCGCGCGATATTCCCGAAGCCCTAGACGTTGCGGCGATACTGGCCTCCGACCTCGAAGAACGCCTCGGTGATCTGGCCGAGCGAGCACACCCGCGCCGCGTCCATCAGCACGCCGAACAGGTTCCCGCCCCGCGTCGCCGCCTCGCGCAGCGTCTTGAGCGCGACCTGCGCGTCGGCGTGGTGACGGTGCTGGAAGTCCTCCAGCCGGTTCAGCTGCGACACCTTCTCGTCCTCGGTCGCCCGCGCGAGCTCGACCTCGACGTCGTCCTCGCCGGCGTTCGGGTTACGGAAGGTGTTGACGCCGATGATCGGCAGCGTGCCGTCGTGCTTCTGACGTTCGTAGAGGATCGACTCGTCCTGGATCTTGCCGCGCTGGTAGCCGGTCTCCATCGCGCCGAGTACGCCGCCACGTTCGGAGATCCGGTCGAACTCCAGCAGGACGGCCTCTTCGACCAGGTCGGTCAGCTCGTCGATGATGAACGAACCCTGCAACGGGTTCTCGTTCTTCGACAGGCCCCATTCCTTGTTGATGATCATCTGGATGGCCATCGCGCGCCGCACCGAGCTCTCCGACGGCGTCGTGATCGCCTCGTCGAAGGCGTTCGTGTGCAAGGAGTTCGCGTTGTCGTACAGCGCGCACAGCGCCTGCAGCGTGGTGCGGATGTCGTTGAAGCTCATCTCCTGCGCGTGCAGCGACCGGCCGGAGGTCTGCACGTGGTACTTGAGCTTCTGCGAGCGCTCGTTGGCGCCGTAGCGCTCCCGCATCGCGACGGCCCAGATCCGGCGCGCGACCCGGCCCAGCACCGAGTACTCGGCGTCCATCCCGTTGGAGAAGAAGAACGACAGGTTCGGCGCGAAGTCGTCGATGTCCATCCCGCGCGCGAGGTAGCTCTCGACGTAGGTGAAACCGTTCGACAGGGTGAACGCCAGCTGCGAGATCGGGTTCGCCCCGGCCTCCGCGATGTGATAACCGGAGATCGACACCGAGTAGAAGTTCCGGACGCCGTGCTCGATGAACCATTCCTGGATGTCGGCCATCATGCGCAGGCTGAACTCGGTGGAGAAGATGCAGGTGTTCTGCCCCTGGTCCTCCTTGAGGATGTCCGCCTGCACGGTGCCGCGGACGTTGCGCAACGCCCACTCGCGCAGTTCGGCGGCCTCGGCTTCGGACGGATCGCGGCCGTGCTCGGCCTTGAACGCTTCGACACGCTGGTCGATCGCGGTGTTGAGGAAGAACGCGAGGATCGTCGGCGCCGGGCCGTTGATCGTCATCGACACCGAGGTGCTCGGCGACGTCAGGTCGAAGCCGTCGTAGAGCACCTCCATGTCTTCGAGTGTCGCGATGGAGACGCCGGAGGTGCCGACCTTGCCGTAGATGTCGGGCCGGGTGTGCGGGTCGTGCCCGTAGAGCGTGACGGAGTCGAAGGCTGTCGAAAGGCGCTTCGCGTCGGAATCGGCCGACAGCAGCTTGAACCGCTTGTTGGTCCGGAACGGGTCGCCCTCGCCGGCGAACATCCGCGCCGGGTCCTCACCCTCGCGTTTGAACGGGAAAACGCCTGCGGTGTAAGGGAAGTATCCAGGCAGGTGTTCGCGGCGCAGGAACGACAGCAGCTCGCCGGACTCGGTGTACCGCGGCAGTGCCACCCGCGGGATCCGGTTGCCGGACAGCGTCTCGCGCCAGAGCTGGGTGTGCAGTTCCTTGTCGCGGATCTTCACGACGAGCTCGTCGGCGCGGTAGGACTCGGCGAGTTCGGTGAAACGCGCCAGCAGGTTCGTCGACTCGCCGTCCACATCGGACTCGGCGGCGGCGAGGAGCCCGTCGAGCGCGTCGGTGCTCGCGTCGACGGCGGCCAGCGCCTCCTTGGCGGCGGCGAGGTGCTCGTGCTTGCGCAGTGCGGCGACCTGCTGCTCGGTCTTGGTGTGGTAGCCGCGGACGGTGTCGGAGATCTCCGCGAGATAGCGGGTCCGGTTGGCCGGGATGATCGTGCTGGCGTCGGTGGACACCTTGCCCTCGACCTTCGGGAGCACGCCCGGCGAAACGACCAGGCCGCGCTCGGCGAGGGTGTCGCGCAGGTGCTGATACAGCGCCGTGACGCCGTCGTCGTTGAACTTCGCGGCGCTGGTGCCGTAGACCGGCATGTCCTCGGGCGAGGAGCTGAACGCCTCGCGGTTGCGGACGAGCTGGCGCGCGACGTCGCGGCGAGCGTCCTCCGCGCCGCGGCGCTCGAACTTGTTGATCGCGACGGCGTCGGCGAAGTCGAGCATGTCGATCTTCTCCAGCTGCGACGCCGCGCCGAACTCCGGCGTCATGACGTACAGCGACTGGTCCACGTAGTCGACGATGCCGGCGTCACCCTGGCCGATCCCCGGGGTCTCGACGATCACCAGGTCGAAGCCCGCGGCCTTGCAGGCGAGGATCGACTCGGAAAGCCCGGTCGGGATCTCGCCGCTGGTGGTCCGGGTGGCGAGCGAGCGGAAGTAGACCGGGCTGCCGTCGAGGCAGTTCATCCGGATCCGGTCGCCGAGCAGCGCTCCCCCGCCCTTGCGGCGGGACGGGTCGACGGCCAGTACGGCGATGCGGAGCTTGTCCTCCTGGTCCAGGCGGAATCGGCGGATCAGCTCATCGGTGAGCGACGACTTGCCGGAGCCACCCGTACCGGTGATGCCGAGGACCGGCGTCGTCCGCGCCTTGGCGGCTTCGGTGATCTTGTCGAGCCAGTCCTGCGGCAGGGACTCGCGCTGAAGCTGGGTGATGACCCGCGACAGCGCGGGGATGTCACCCGAAAGCAGTTTGTCGAGCGAGCCCGGCGACTGTGCGGACAGGTCCGTGTCGCAGGCCTTGATCATCAGGTTGATCATGCCCGGGAGGCCCATCTCGTAGCCGTCCTCGGGCGAGAAGATCCGCGCGACGCCGCGCGAGTGCAGCAGGTCGATCTCCTCGCGGACGATGACGCCGCCCCCGCCGCCGAACACCTTGATATGCCCGGCGCCGCGTTCGTTCAGCAGCTCGACCAGGTAACTGAAGTACTCGACATGACCGCCCTGGTAGGCACTGATGGCCACACCCTGGACGTCCTCGGCGATGGCCGCGGTGGCGACCTCGTCGACCGACCTGTTGTGCCCGAGGTGCACCACCTCCGCGCCCTGCGACTGCAGGATGCGCCGCATGATGTTGATGGACGCGTCGTGTCCGTCGAAAAGGCTCGACGCCGTCACGAAGCGAACGGGGTTCACGGGCCGGTGCAGATCGCTCATCCCTCCAAAATACTTGGACTTCCGACTATTTTAAACCCGCCCACTTGCGTGACGGCGCTCTCACTCGTCCTTGACAGATCAACTCGCACCAGTATATTCAACCTTAGGGTTAAACAACCGAATGATTGAGCAGCGATGACCACTGATCAGCTCAGCGCCACGTTCGCCGCACTGGCGGACCCCACCCGCCGGGCCATCCTCGCCCGGCTGGCCACCGGTGAGGCCAGCGTCAACGAGCTGGCCGAACCGTTCCCGGTCAGCCTCCAGGCGGTTTCGAAGCACCTGAAAGTCCTCGAACGCGCGGGGCTGATCAGCCGGAGCCGGACCGCTCAATGGCGGCCCTGCCGGCTGGAGGCCGCACCGCTCGGCGACGTCGCCGACTGGGTCGAGCGGTACCGGCTCTTCTGGGAAGGCGGCTTCGACCGCATGGAACGACACCTGGCCGAACTTCAGAAAGGTGATCAGGATGAGTAAGACCATCGCACTGCCGGAAATCGTCCCGCAGGACCAGTGGCAGGTCGCCCGGGACGCCTTGCTGGCCAAGGAAAAGGAACTCACCCGGGCAGCCGACGCGGTCGCCGCCGAACGGCGACGGCTGCCGATGGTCCGCTTCGACGGCAAGTACGAGTTCGAGGGGCCGCAAGGACGGCTGACGCTGCTGGACCTGTTCGAAGGACGGCGTCAGCTGATCGTCTACCACTTCATGCTCAACCCCGGGCAGAAGGCGGGCTGCCCCGGCTGCTCGCTGGTCGTGGACAACATCGGTCACCTCGCACACCTGCACGCCCGCGACACCACGCTGTACGTCGTCGCGCCTGCGACGCTGCCCGAGATCGAGCGGTACAAGGAGCGGATGGGCTGGACCGTCCCCTGGGTCTCGACCGACGGCAACGACTTCAACCCCGACTCCGGCATCGACGGCGGATTCGGCATCAGCGTCTTCCTGCGCGACGGCGACGACGTGTACCGGACGTACTTCACCACCGACCGCGGCGGCGACCAGCTGGTGTCGACCCTGCGGTACCTGGATCTGACGCCGTTCGGGCGGCAGGAGGCGTGGGAGGAATCCGGCCGCGGGACCGACGCGCCGGGAAGCTGGTGGAAGCGGCACGACGAGTACTGAGCTTCCCGCATTTAGTCCTCTGAATGCGGGATTCGCGTGTCGAGAACCGCCAAGCGGCTCCGACTCCCAGGTGACGGCGCCCGGAACCGGGCGCCCCACCGGAGGGATCCAGAAATGCGCAAGCTCCTGTACTTCGTCCACACCTCGCTCGACGGCCGCATCGAGGGCCCGAACGGCGAGTTCGACTGGCCGGGCATGGGGCCCGAGCTGTCGGATCACTCCCAGGAACTGCTCGAACGAGCCGACACCTTCGTCTACGGACGGCGGGTGTGGGACATGATGTCGTCGTTCTGGCCGCAGGCCGAGACGCTGTCGGACGACCCGCATGACGTGCGGTTCGCCCCGATCTGGCGGAAGACGCCGAAGGTCGTCTTTTCGAAGACGCTCACCTCAGCGGACTGGAACACCGAAGTGGTCGCCGGCGACCTCTCTGAGCGGGTCGCCGAACTCAAGGCCAGGCCCGGCAAGGATCTGCTGCTGATGGGCGGGACCGAACTGGCCACCGCGCTCGCCGACCTCGGCCTGATCGACGAGTTCCACGTCGTCGTGCATCCGGCGGTGCTCGGCGGCGGCAAGCAGATTTTCGCCGGCGGCGTCCGGTCGGACCTGCGGTTGACCGGCACGCGCACGTTCGACGGACGTGCGGTGCTGTCGACCTACGAAGTGAGGTGAAACCAGGGCGGCAGCCCCTACGCTGCCGCCGTCAGCCTCACCTGGCGTTGCTCGCCCGCAACGCGATCCACTGCCGCATCGCGTATTCGACCAGCGTGATCAGCGTCTGCTTCGTCGACTCCCGTTCCCGGGCGTCACAGCGGACGATCGGGATGTTGGGGTCGATCGACAGCGCTTCGCGCACGTCGTTGATGTCGTGTTCGAGGATGCCGTCGAAGGTGTTGACCCCGACGATGTAGGGCAGGCCCCGGTCCTCGAAGAAGTCGATCGGCGCGAACGAGTCGGCCAGCCGTCGCGTGTCGGCCAGCACCACGGCGCCGATCGCGCCGCGGACCAGGTCGTCCCACATGAACCAGAACCGCTGCTGTCCGGGTGTACCGAACAGGTAGAGGATCAGGTCCGCGTCGAGGGACACACGGCCGAAGTCCATCGCGACCGTGGTGGTCGACTTGTTGGGCGTCTGGTCGAGGTTGTCGATCCCCCGACTGGCGTCCGTCATCATCGCCTCGGTGGTGAGCGGGACGATCTCCGACACCGAACCGACGAAGGTCGTCTTGCCCGCACCGAAGCCACCCGCCACGACGATCTTCGCGGATGTCATGGTCGGGGGCGCGGTTTCCCGCGGTGCCTTAAAGCCGACGGAGTCCACTCAAAACCCTTTCCATCAACACCAGATGTGCCTCGGCGCCGTCATTGCCCGAAATCGTCTTGTGCACGCTGACCAGTCCCGCGTCCGCCGCGTCGCTGATCAGCACGCGTGCCACACCCAGCGGTACACGCAGGGTCGCCGCGATCTCGGCGACCGAACGCGGGGTCCGGCACTCCTCGATGATCGAAATGCACTCGATCTGCTCCGTGGCCACCGCGGGGAGGCTACCCGTGGCGACGTGGTCCTTGGTGGAGATGAGCGTTTCCAGCTCAAGAGCGTAGTTCGCCTTGGTCCGGCCGCCGGTGAGGGCATAGGGACGGACGATCGCCGTCTCTTCGAGCGGCGACGGCGCCTGCTCGAAGACGGCGGGCATGATGAACTCGCCGCTGGGCGGGCCCGGGTCGAACAGACCACCTGGTCTCGGCCCGACGGCACCGGCGCCGCTGTCGGGTGGAGAAGCAAGTGAGGTCACGCGGTCTCCTTGATCGGTCGGCTGCGGGACTGACGATTCCCCGGCGGCGTGTGCTCCGCCCGCCTGGGCATCTTCGGACTGCTTGCTCTTCTTGCGCTTCCGACGACCACGGCCCGAATCCAGGGTGAAGCCGTTCAGGACGTCGGCGAAGGTACCGTCGTCTCTGGAACCGGCAGCATGGGCAGCCCCCGCGCGCGGAGGCTGGTATTCACCCGTCCCCGGCGGTTCGCCGAAGGATCCGGACCCGGTGCTCATCGAGACATCATCCCACCGGTTCGCCGATCAGCGACCCACCGGCGCCCTGCAATTGCGCGCGAAGTTCCGGCGTGAGGATCTGGCCGACGCGGTCGACGAGCATCGTCATCTCGTACGCGACCTGCCCGATGTCGCAGTTCGGGGCGGCGAGGATGGCCAGGCAGGAGCCGTCGCTGATGGACATCAGCACCATGATCCCGAGTTCCATCTCGACGACGGTCTCGTTGACGGCGCCCGCCTCGAAGCACCGCGCGGCGCCCTGGGTCAGGCTGACCAGGCCGGACGCGACCGCGGCCAGCTGGTCGGCGCGGTCCAGCGGAAGCCTGCTGGACGCGGTGAGGAGGAGGCCGTCCGCCGACACGACCACGGCGTGCGCCACTCCGGGCACTCGCTCGGCGAAGTCATTGACCAGCCACCCGAACTGGTTCTTCTGGGGCTGCTGGGCCGGGTTCGGCGAGGTCATTCACCCTCCAGGGTTTCGTGGTTGGCTTCGGTCGCCTGGGCCGTGCGGTGCCGTCCGCGCTGGATGCCCTGCTGGAAACTGCTCAGGCGGCCTCGCACGTCGTGCGCGTCTCGCTGTGGTCGGGGGGTGACCGTCCCTGCGGGCGGTCCCGCGCTGCCCGGGAGCAGTTGCTCCCCGCGACGGCGCCTGGGTAATCCTGCCGAAGTCATCTTCGAGGGCACGGACTGGGACACCGCTTGGGCGGCCTTCCAGCCGTCGTCGGAGCCGAAGTTCCAGGCGTCGGTCTCCTCGACGGCGGAGACGGGCTCCGGTTCCGGCGGCGCTGCCTGCGGTTTCTTCTCCGGCCGGCGGCTCGGCAGGGCGGCGGGCGATGCCGCCGGACGCGCGGCCGTCTCGGGCGCCTTCGGGGCCGCAGGAACTTCGGGGGCCTCGGCTGTCTTCGCGACCTCCGGCGGCGTCACGACCGTCGCGGCGGGCTCGGTGGGCTCGATGGGCTCCGTCGCCGGAAGCTGCGTGGTGGCCGGAGCGGTCTTGTCCGCGGCCTCCTTGCGGCCCCGTTTGACGCCCTGCTGGAAACTGCTCAGCCTGCCGCGCACGTCCGCCGGATCGCGGACCGGCAGATCCGAACGGGCGGCGGGCGCGGCGGCCGGGGCCGACGTCGTCGCGCTGCCCGGCAGGAGCTGCTCGCCCTTGCGGCGGCGCGGCAGCCCGGCGTCGGTGAAGGTCGACGGCGCGGTCTGCGAAACCTCCTGGACCGTGCGGAAGGCCTTGTCGCTGGCGAAGTCCCAGTTGCGGGCCTCCTGCTCGGCCGTGACCTCGGCGTCGGCGACAGCGGGCTCGGCGGGCTTCTTCTCCTCGCCCGAGGTCGCCTTCTTCTTCTCCTGCTTGCCCTTCTTCTCCGCGGGCTTTTCCGGAGGGGGCGCGGGCGAACGGAACCACGCCGACAGCATCTCGTCGAAGATCGGCGTCGTCTCCGACGCGGTGGGCGCCGGGGCGGCCACCGGCGGCGGCGTGGTCGCCTGGTTCCACCATTCGCTCAGTGTGGTGCTGTTCTTGGCCTCGAACAGTTCCTTGCCGCTGGGCAACTCGCCTTCGGCCGACGAAGACGTCGCCGGCTCCGCTGGCGCCGCCTGCTCTGGCTCGGCGGGCTTCTCCGCCACCTTCGCGACGGGTTCGGGTTCAGGAGCGGGCTCGGGCTCCGGCAGGCGGGGTTGCGGCGCGGCCGAAGGCGGCTGGGCGGGCGGAGGTGTCGTCTGATCCTTGGGGATCGGGCTGAACAGCGCCGTCCCCGAGATCTCCATATCCGACGGCGGCCGCGGTTCCTGGGTGTGCGTATGCCCGTTCAACCCGGGTTTGGTGTGCCCGGCGAGGTCGTTCGCGGACGGCCACCGCTCGCCACCCTGCGGGGGCACGCTCGGCATCCCCGCCCGGTTGCCGTTGGCCGGACGCTGACGCCGGGGCAGGCCGCCCGGCTGCTGCGGCGGCAGCGGCGCGAGGCGCTGGGTGATCGGACCGGTGGCGGGACCGGGATCACCGGGCGCGGCCATCACGAGATCCGCCGGGACCGAGACGGTGGCGCGCACGCCGACGATGTCCTTGCCGCCGTGCAGCGAGACGCCGATGCGATGCCGGTTGGCCAGGCGCCCGACCACGAACAGGCCCATCCGCCGCGAGGTGGTCAGGTCGACGTTGGGGGCCTCGGTGAGCCGGGCGTTGGCCTCGGCGACCTCGGCCTCGTTCATCCCGATGCCCTTGTCGAGGATGTCGATGCCGAACGAACCGTCTTCGACGAGCCTGGTCGCGACCGTCACCAGGGTCTCCGGCGCGGAGAACGCGGTCGCGTTGTCCAGCAGCTCGGCGATCAGGCGCATCAGGTCGTTGGCCGCGTACCCGACCAGCCGGACCGGCGGCGGGTTCTGCACGGTGACCCGTTGGTACTGCTCGATCTCCGACACCGCCGCGCGCACCACGTCGGTGGCCGAGACCGGCTGGCCGGACCGCCTGCCCGGCTCGGCGCCGGAGAGGACCATCAGGTTCTCGTTGTTGCGGCGCATGCGGGTGGCGAGGTGGTCCAGCTGGAACAGCGTGGCGAGCTGGTCGGCGTCCTCTTCGTCGCGTTCCAGCCGCTCGATCAGCTGCAGCTGGCGCTGCACGAGACTCTGGCTGCGGCGGGAGAGGTTGACGAACACGTTGCTGTAGCCGGTGCGCATCGAGGCCTGCTCGGTGGCCAGGCGCAGCGCCTGGTGGTGCACCTTGTCGAAGGCCCTGGCGACCTCGCCGATCTCGTCGTCGCCGCCGACCGGGACCGGCTGGACGTCGGTGCCCTGCGAGCGGCCCTCCTGGATGTTGCGGACCGCGTCGGGCAACTGCTTCTCGGCGACGTCGAGGGCGCTGGCGCGCAGCATCTTCAGCGAGCGCAGCAACTGGCGGGTGATGAGGAAGACGACGGCGACGGCGAGCACCATCGCGCCGAACAGCAGGACCGCGAGCAGGCCCGCGCCGCTGCTGGCGTCGTCGACCAGTTCGGCCGACACCGAGCTCGCCTGGCCGCCGAACTTGTTCGCGACCTCGCCGACCTTGGTGATCACCAAGGTGGAGGCGTCGGTCCAGCCCTGTGCGGACAGGGTGCGGAGAGCCTGATCGGCGGGGGTGCCCTGGTCGCCGAGAGCGGTCTTCGCGAGCCTGTCGCGGGTTTCCATCGCGTCGTCGGTGACCGCGGCGCCGAACTCCTGGCGCTGCTGTGCGGAAGCGGCGGCGCGGAAGTCGGTGAAACGATCGGCCAGCCGCAGTTCTGCGGTGCGCAGCTGGTTCAGTTCGCTCGGGGCGAGACCGGAGCGGGCGATGCCGAAGGAGACCAGCGCCTGGCTCAGCGACAGCTGTTCCTTCATCACGGCGAGGTCGTGCAGCGCGGCGGGGGTACCGCCGAGGACGTCCTCACTGGCGCCGGCGGCCAGCGCGGTGTCGAGGGCGAGCAGCGCGGTGGTGACTTCGGTGTATTCGCCGATCGCCTGGACGGGGTCGAGCTGTCCGGCGGAGGCGCGCTGCCGGATGTCGGCCAGCTTGTCCAGCTCGGCCGCCGCGGCGTCCTTCGCTTGGGCGAGCGACGGTTCGGCCTCGACGGCCCTGACCGCCGCGGCCCGGTAAAGAGGAACGGCGGTGTCGACGTCGGCGCGTGCGGAGCCGAGTTCCAGGGTGCCGCCGACGGTGCCGGCGGTCAGCCCGGCGGCGGACTGGGTGCGTTCGCGTCCGAGCCCGTCGGCGAGCGTGCGGATCTGCCCGCTCAGCGCGACGAGGCGGTCGAGGCGCTGGTAGCCGTCGGAACGGCCGACCTGGCCGGCGATGGTGGCGATGCCCAGCGCGAGCGCGATGAGGATCGGCACCAGCGTCACGGCCGACAGCTTCACCGGCAGGCTCCAGTCCCGCCAGCGCACGAGCGCGCGCCAGCCGGTGGCCCACCGCGATGGCCGGGGAGTGCGTCCCAGCAGCTCCCCGACAGGCACTTGGCCTTCTCCTGCAACGGTCACGTAGGTGACTCCCTGTCCGGCGTCCTGGCACGGTCTGAGGCGTCCGTTCCCGCGAGGAACCTTCCCGCGGGGAACTCGGCCCCGGCCTGACCACGTGATCGACCGCGACGTGAGGGCCGCCGACCGGCGGGCGCGGTGTCCCCAGGAACACCGTTCCGCTCAAGCGGTTCTTGCACCTGCACGTGCAGGTCGCAACCTGCGAAGTGCATGGTCGTCGAGATCAACTTTTCTTTGCCAATCGATCACAGCGGGTCAGCCGGGCCAAAGAATCGTACACCAATCCGGGTACCGTCAATTCCGTTCAGTGAACGGGGGCTGACCAGGGAAAAGTGTAAGGCTGAACGATGTACAACGCCCGAAAACCGTCTTCGCGTGACAAACGAGGTAATTCCGGTTACCGGTTGCGCCGATGCACAGGGTGTCCTGGTCACCCGTTCAGCCTACGTACGGTAGTCGCGTCGCCCGGTCGAACTACTGTCCGTGCCCCCAATGGGTGGGTCAAGCCCAAATATGTGCCCGATGTTGTGGCCTTGCCGGTCAAGTCGGGCGGATGTCGCTCGACATGGTGATTCCTTTCAGGACGACCGCCGAGCCAGGGGATCTTCCCCGGCTCACGATGGCGGGCACGGTATCGAAGGCCGTCGCGGCGGGGAAGGGAAACTACGATCTGTCACCAAATCGGGGGACGCAGAGTGGGGATCTCCTCCGTTTGCCGCAGTGGGCCGTTCGGGCGACGACCGCGCGTGACAATCGGGCTCACTATTACGAGTGATAAAGCCGGATCATTCCGACCGAAACGAATTCTCGGAAACCTATTGCGACCGGAAAACGAATACCCGCTCTCGCGTTCCGGGAAGCGGGGTCGCCTATTCAGAGGAGGTGAAGCCGTAGTTAGTATGTGCGCTCCCGTACCGCGCCACGGATGCAAGCAAGCCCCGGAGGACCCCATGCCCGACGTCGCGCGCCCGTTCGTGGCGAGCAACGCCCTCGAGGACACCGGGCAGATGCCCGCGCTGTTCGTCCGCGAGCGCCAGCCCGCTCCCCCGCCGCCGCGCAGCACCGGCCCGGACTTCGACCGGATCCAGCACGGCAAGGAGTTCGTCGCGCTGCGCAAGACCTTCCGCCGCTTCGTGTTCCCGATGAGCCTGCTGTTCTTCACCTGGTACATGACGTTCGTGCTGCTGGCGGCCTACGCGCACGACTTCATGAGCCAGAAGGTGTTCGGCGAGGTCAACGTCGGCATCCTGCTCGGCCTCGGCCAGTTCGCCAGCACCGTGGTCATCACGATCGCCTACGTGAAGTTCGCCAACAAGCGGCTCGACCCCAAGGTCGAGCGGTTGCGGGCCTCGGTCGAGGCGGGTGAGCGATGAGCATCCCCGACAACGACCCGGTCCTGAACATCGCGGTGTTCGCGCTGTTCGTCGCGATCACCCTGTATGTCGTCTATCGCGCCAGCACGCGGAACCAGTCCACGTCGGATTATTACGCGGCGGGCAGCGCCTTCACCGGACGCCAGAACGGCATCGCGCTTTCGGGTGACTTCCTGTCGGCCGCGTCCTTCCTCGGTATCGCCGGGGCGATCGCGATCCACGGCTACGACGGCTTCCTGTACTCGATCGGGTTCCTCGTCGCCTGGCTGGTCGACCTGCTGCTGATCGCGGAGCTGCTGCGCAACACCGGACGCTTCACCATGGGCGACGTGCTGAGCTTCCGGATGAAGCAGCGTCCGGTCCGCGCCGCGGCCGCGACGTCGACGCTGGTGATCTCGTTCTTCTACATGCTCGCGCAGATGGCGGGCGCCGGGGGCCTGGTGGCACTGCTGCTGGACATCCACGGCGGCTTCGGCCAGGCGCTGGTGATCGGTGTCGTCGGCGTCGTCATGGTGCTGTACGTGCTGGTCGGCGGCATGAAGGGCACCACGTGGGTGCAGATCATCAAGGCGACCATCCTGCTGCTGACCGGTGCGCTGATCACCGTGTTCCTGTTCGGCAAGTTCGGCTTCAGCTTCTCGAACCTGCTCTCGGCGGCCGCCGACAAGAGCCCGCTCGGCGGTGAACTGCTGGAGCCCGGCGGCTCGTACGGCAAGAGCGAAACCACGAAACTCGACTTCGTCTCGCTGGCCTTGGCACTGGTGCTGGGCGCCGCCGCGCTGCCGCACGTGCTGATGCGCTTCTACACGGTGCCGAACTCGCGCGAGGCCCGGCGTTCGGTGGTGTGGGCGACCGCGTGCATGTTCGTGTTCTACCTCTGCACACTGGTCATCGGCTTCGGCGCGGCCGCGCTCGTCGGCCCGGAGGCGATCAAGAACGCGCCGGGCGGCGAGAACTCGGCGGCGCCGCTGCTCGCGCTGAACATCGGCGGCACCGTGCTGCTGGGCATCGTGTCGGCGGTGGCGTTCGCGACCATCCTCGCCGTCGTCGCCGGGCTGACGATCACCGCTTCGGCCTCCTTCGCGCACGACGTCTACGCGAACATCTTCAAACGCGGCAAGGCGGAACCGGCCTCGGAGGTCCGGGTCGCCCGGATGACCGCGGTCGTCGTCGGGGCGCTCGCGATCCTCGGCGGCATCCTCGCGAACGGGCAGAACATCGCGTTCCTCGTCGCGCTGGCGTTCGCGGTCGCGGCGTCGGCGAACCTCTCGACGCTGCTGTACTCGCTGTTCTGGAAGCGGTTCAACACCACCGGCACACTGTGGGGCATCTACGGCGGGCTGATCGCGAGCCTGCTGCTCGTGTTCTTCTCGCCGGTGATGTCCGGGGCCGCCGACTCGATCATCAAGGGCGTCGACTTCCACTGGTTCCCGCTGAAGAACCCGGGCCTGGTGTCGATCCCGTTCTCGTTCCTGTGCGGCTTCGTCGGCACGCTGATCGGGCGCTCGAAGGCCGACCCGGTCAAGCACGCCGAGATGGAGGTGCGGTCCCTCACCGGGATCGGCTCCTGACCCTCCGCCCCCGGCGCGCTATGAACGGCCCGTTACTTGCAAATTTTGCAAGTAACGGGCCGTTCATTGCACGCGGAGGCCGTCGAGAACGACGGCGAGAAGGCGCTTCGTGTCCTCTTCGGACGCCTTGCTCGCCGCGGATCCCACCCCGTGGCCGAGCCGCAGGATGTCGACGCCGGTGACGTCCGCCCGGAGCACGCCGTCGGCCTGAGCCGCCTTCACGATCGTGTCCGACGCGGACCGCAACCGCGACTGGCACCAGGCGAAGACCTCGGATCCGGCGTCGACGGAGGCCTTCAGGGTCATCGCGAGCCCGTGCTTCTCGACGACGTAGACGACGTGCGTGGCCAGCCATGTCTCGAGCGCCTCGCCCGGCGGCAGCTCTTCGAGCAGGTCGTAGGCCTGCTGCGCCAGTCCGTCGATCTCGTCGCGATAGACGGCCTCGATCAGCTTGTCGCGTGTCGGGAAGTGCCGGTACAACGTGCCCGCGCCGACACCGGCGCGTTTGGCGATGTCATCGGCGGGCACATCGACGCCGTCCGCGGCGAAGGCCGCCTTCGCGACAGCCACGATGCGCTCGTAGTTGCGCCGCGCGTCCGCGCGCATGGGGCGGGCCGGATCGGCCGTGACCATCTGCACCTCCTCGTGCGACGAAAACGGAGACATTCTCCGAATCCGCTTGCGTAAGCGGAGACCGTCTCCATATCATCGCTCACGACCTCAAACGGAGAGTCTCTCCGCTTCATCTCGTTACGTCTTCGGAGTATTCCTTGACCGAACGAACCCTGCGTACCGAGCCTAGGCCCGAAACGACCGAGGCCCCACCACCTCCGCATCGGCTGGTCCTTCCGATCATCCTGACCTGCCAGCTCATGCTCATCCTGGACGCGACGGTGATGAACGTCGCGCTCCCCCGCATCCAGTCCGACCTGGGCTTCACCGAAAGCGGGCTGTCCTGGGTGATGACCGCGTACAGCCTCGTCTTCGGCGGCCTGCTGCTGCTCGGCGGGCGCGCCGGCGACCTGTTCGGCCGCCGCCGGATGTTCGTCGTGGGCACGGCCGTGTTCACCGCCGCGTCCCTGCTCGGCGGCCTCGCCGGTTCGGCGGAACTGCTGATCGCCGCGCGGATCGTGCAAGGCGTCGGCGCCGCGCTCGCCGGGCCGAGCACCCTGGCACTGATCACCAGCACGTTCACCGAGGCCAAGGCCAGGGTGCGCGCGCTGGCGCTGTTCTCGGCGATGTCCAGCAGCGGTTTCGCGATCGGCCTGCTGCTCGGCGGGCTGCTGACCGAATGGATCTCGTGGCGCGCGGCGCTGTACATCAACGTCCCGTTCGGGCTCGCGATCGTGCTGCTCACCTCGCGCTACGTCGCCGATCCTCCGCGACGCCGCGCGAGGCTGGACCTGCCCGGCGCGTTCACCGGCACCTTCGGCGTCGGCTCGCTCGTGTTCGCGTTCACCCACGCCGCGTCACACGGCTGGGGCGACACGATCACCCTCGGCACCCTGGCCGCCGGACTCGTCCTGCTCGCCGCGTTCCTCGCGATCGAAACGAGGGTCGGCCAACCGTTGATCCCGTTGCGGCTGTTCGCCGAACGCGACCGGGCCGCGGCCTACGTCAACTTCTTCCTCGGGCCGATGGCCATGATGTCGATGTTCTTCTTCCTGACCCAGTTCCTGCAGGACATCGCGGGATTCGCCGCGCTGGAGACCGGTTTCGCGTTCCTGCCGATGGCGCTGTGCATGTTCGGGCTCAGCAGGCTCATCCCGCGGCTGCTCCCCCGGTTCGGCCCGAAACCGCTCGCGCTGACCGGGACCGCGCTGATGACCGGCGGCGTCGTCTGGCTGACCACGCTCACCACCGAAAGCGGGTACTTCTCGCATCTGCTCGGCCCGATGCTGCTGATGGGCATCGGCGCGGGGCTGGCGTTCTCCCCGCTCAGCGTGATCATCATGGCGACCGTGCCGACCGACGACGCGGGTGCCGCGGGCGGCGTCCTGCAGACGCTGCAGCAGGTCGGGGCGACACTGGGGCTCGCGATCCTGATCACGGTGTTCGGCGCGGCGACGCGGACCCCGTCCGGGAGCCCGGCGGAAACCACCGTCGACGGGATGACCGCCGCGTTCAGCACCGCCGCCGTGGTGACGGCGACATCGTTCCTGGTGGCGCTGAGTTTCCGGCGCCGGGCTTAGAGCTTCACGCCGGCGTGGACCTTGTGCGTGACCTTGCGCTCCATCACGAACGAGAAGAACGGGATGCAGCCCGCGATGAGCACGAGCAAGGTGCCCTTCATCGACCAGCGGGCCTTGATCGCGAGGTCGACGGCGAGCAGCAGGTAGATCAGGTAGAGCCCGCCGTGGACCATCGGGATCATCTTCACGAACTGGGGAAGTTCCACGCGGAAGACGTACTGCAGCAGCATCTCCACGACCAGCCCGAGCAGGGCGACACCGGTGGCGTACGCCGCGACGCGGAACCGGATCAGCGGCCCGCCCAACGAGACCGAGCGGGCCGGGGCGGCATCGTCAGTTCGGGTGGTCATAGGGATCTCGAACCTCTCTGGGGAACTACTTGTCGCGGGCGTTGAGTTCGCGCAGGTACCGGTTGTAGGCGGCGAGCTCGTCGTCCTCGGGGGCGGGCTCGGGCGCCGGGGCGGTACGGCGCCGGGGCGCGGGCACCTCGGGGACGGCGGTCTCGACCACCTGCTCCTGGGCGTCGGCCTCGGCGGCGCGCCTGCGGAGCGTGCGGATCCGCCAGAACATGAACGCGGGGAACAACCCGAACAGCGGCCACTGGAGTACGTAGCCGAGGTTCTGGAAGGTCCCGCTGGCCGAGGAGAACCGCTCCCACTGCCACCAGGCGAGCCCGCAGCACAGCGCCAGGCTCACCAGGCAGACGCCGGCGATGCCGAGGCGGCGCAGGGCGACGGACGATGCGGGCACGCATCGACGCTAGCACTGGCCGCGCGGGGAAAGTTCGGCGACCGGGCCGCTCGGGACCTTGGTCCCGGCTCCGCTCCGCCCTCGTTTCCGCCCTCTTCCGGCCCCCGCGGCGTGCAATGAACGGCCCGTTACTTGCAAATTTTGCAAGTAACGGGCCGTTCATTGCACGGGAGGACGGGTGAGCGTGCGGCGAGGTGGCCGTGAGTGTCGATTTGGGTTAGAGCCGAGTGTGTACTGGATTCTGGCTTCAGCTGATCGCTCTCCTGTCCGTGAAGGCCTCCTTCCCTACCGTCAGGGTAGGGAAGGAGGCCTTCACGGACCCCTGATCGCCACATCCGCCCCAGACGCACCAGCAAGCACAGCGCCAGCGAGTGAGGGCCCCATCCCTCGGTTCAGCCGAGGAAAACTCGACCTTCACCCCCGCGGGAGCAGGTCACCACCGACGCAGCAGCCACCAGAGCCCCACCGGTCACTGGCGCCACACGAAGCACCCGCTGACCCTCGCACCGGGGGGATACTCACGCGAACGTCACTTCGCGGTCTGAACGGCCTTCGCGTAGTCGTCGGCCAGCCCGAAGACCTTCTGGGCGTACTCAGTCGAGTTGTTGTACGACAGGATCCCGGCCCACCAGCCCGAGGCCGCGGACATGTCGCGGTTGTTCACGCACAGGTAACGCGCTGCCGCCAGGGTCGCGTCGTCGATCTGCTGCGGGTCGCCGACGCCGTCGCGGTTGCCGTCGGCGGCGTACCGGCGCCAGGTGCTGGGGATGAACTGCATCGGGCCGACGGCGCGGTCGACGGCCGCGTCTCCGTCGAACTGGCCGCCGTCGGTGTCGCCGATGGCCTTGACCCCGGGCGAACCGTCGAGCGGGACGCCGATGATCGGCTTCGACGGGCGACCGTCCTGGCCGAGGACGGCGCCGCCGTACTGGCCGTGGTTCGACTCGATGCGGCCGATGCCGGCGAGGGTGGCCCACGAGATCTTGCAGTTCGGCTGCATCTGGCGCATCGCGAGTTCGGCGTTGCCGTAGGCGAGCAGCGCCCTGGCCGGGATGCCGGTGGCCTGCGCGGCCCGCTCGGTCCAGGCGGCCAGCGGGTCCTTGCCCGGTTTCGGCTGCGCCTGCTGCGGGGCGGTCTGCTGGGCCGCGCCGCCGGCGGGGGTGGCGTTGACCGGGACGACCGTTCCGGGTTTGACGTCCGCCGCCTTGACCTGCAGGGCGGGGATCTCCATCGTCGTCGGGCTCGCGACCGGGGCGGACGCCTTGGTCACCAGCCAGATCCCTCCCCCGGCCAAGCCGAGTACGGCCAGCACGATCAGCAGCCTGCCGAGTACGGCGGCGCCCACCCCGCGGGGCGGGGTGGGCGTGGCCGGGTCGGCGACGAGCTCGTCGTTTTCCGGGGTGGTGCGCACGAAGCGGGTCCTCCAGCGTGGGCGGCGATCACGACCGATGCTCGAACAACGAGCCCGCGCAGGTTAGCGTTACGCGTTCTCCGAGATCGCCCTTGCCACGCCGGTTCACCCGCGCGTGCGCGAAGTTCTCATCAGGCGGACTTCTGTTGCCTCGCCAGCCGCGCGACGCACCAGGCCGGGGCACTGCCGCGGCGAAGGTGCTGCAAGACGGTCATGGGTCCGAGACGACGGCTCAGATCGGACGGGGCGAGCCCGGCCGCACGGTAGTCGAGCGCGCGCTGGTCGAGCGGGCTGATGCCGGCGTCCCACCAGGCTTCGGCCTCGGCGACCCCGCCGACCATCTGCCACCAGCCGGCGGCCGCGACGAGGAGGTCCTGCGGGACGTCCGGGAGACGGCTGCGCATGGCGTCGAGGTAGCCGGGATCGGCCGCTTCGACCGGCGCCCAGCGCGCCTGGCCGGACTGCTGGCGCTGCCCGGGGATCCCGGGCGCCTGGCGGGGTACATCGGCGAGCCAAGCGGAGGCGATGCGGTCGACCTCCTGCTCCTCGGGGGTCTGCTCGCGCTCGGCGGCCCACTGCCGGATCAACGCATCGACTCCGGGATCTCCGGTCATCCCTGCCTCCTCATGATTCCCCGACTGACAAGTCCTGACTTACTTGCCCGGCTGGAAGTTCCCGCTTCAGCCCTGGGGCTTGCACCTGCGGAAACTCCTCGCCCAGGAGGCCTGCTCCGGCGCCTGGAGGACCAACCGATCACGCAATGTGAGCACCGTAGGGGCGCGGAGGTCTTTTCCGCCAGAGCTTCCAGGGCACGAATTCGTCGACCTGCAGGTTTTCGGGGTCAATCCACCCGGATGGTCGAGTCGCCCGACCGAAATCTGAGACGGGTGACGCTGAGTGATATCCGCAGGTCGCTGCGCACGGTGATCACCGGCGCCACGAGGGACACCGGTAGCGGCGCGGGCAAGGTCAGGAGAAGACGCTCCGCACGAAGGTGACGATGGCTTCGGCACCGGACCGGAGCCAGCCGAGCGCGGTGTGGACGGCGTCGGCGGACTGCGTCGGCTTGCTGATCAGAAAGAAGAGCACGAGCGCGACGACAGCGATCACAACGAATTTCTTCAAGCCGGGCGACATGGCTCCATCCCATCACACCGTAGTGTCCAGACGATGACTCCGCGCGCACTGCGGACTTCGTCCCACTTTAGGGAGATTCGGGGCCCTGTGCCCACCCGGACTCGCAGGAGGGAGCGATCGATGAGGGAAAACGTCCTCGTCCACCGGGACGGCCCGGTGACCACGATCACGCTGAACCGGCCGGAGTCCCGCAACGCGGTGGACGGACCGACGGCCGCCGCGCTGGCGGACGCCTTCCGCGCCTTCGACGCCGATGCGGACGCCGCTGTCGCCGTCCTCACCGGTTCGGGTGACACCTTCTGTGCCGGAGCCGATCTGAAGGCCGTCGGCACCGACCGCACGAACTCGCTCAGCCCGGCGGGCGACGCACCGATGGGGCCGAGCCGGATGGCGCTGTCGAAGCCGGTGATCGCCGCCGTCCGCGGGCACGCCGTCGCGGGCGGGCTGGAACTGGCGCTGTGGTGCGATCTGCGGGTCGCCGACAGCACGGCCGTCTTCGGCGTGTTCTGCCGCCGCTGGGGCGTTCCCCTGATCGACGGTGGCACCGTGCGGCTCCCCCGGCTGATCGGGCACTCACGGGCGATGGACCTGATCCTCACCGGCCGCGCGGTCGAAGCCGACGAGGCGCTCGCGATCGGGCTGGCGAACCGGGTCGTGCCCGACGGCGAGGCGCTGGCCGCCGCGCAGGCCCTGGCGCGTGAACTGGCCGCCTTCCCGCAGGCGTGCCTGCGTGCGGACCGCCGATCCGCGTACGGCCAGTACGGGCTCACCGAAGAGGAGGCCCTGCGCGCCGAGTTCTCGAACGCGCTGATCGGCGGAGGACTCGCCGAAGAAGCCGTCGAAGGCGCCAGCCGGTTCAGTGACGGCGCGGGGCGTCACGGCACCTTCGAGGACCACTCGTCCTAGGGTCTGTCGGATGACAGAAACCGGAGTCGCACTCAGACCGGTATACGAAGACGACCTGGCGACACTCGAAGCGCTGACGAACGATCCCGAGACCGCCGGCAGGTTCGAGTGGCACGGCTGGCACGACCCGCATTTCCTGCGCCGCCGCTGGTCCGAGACCGGCATGCTCGCCGCGGACAACGGGATGCTGATGATCGTGCTCGACGGCAGGCGCCTCGGGTTCGTCTCCTGGCACAAGACCAGGAGCGGATCGACGTCGTACTGCTGGAACGCCGGTCTGGTGCTGATCCCCGAGGCCCGCGGCCACGGCTACGGGACCGAGGCGCAGCGGCTGCTGGTCCGGTATCTCTTCGCGCATACGCAGATGAACCGCGTCGAGGCGTCGACGGAAGCGGGCAACGTCGCCGAGCAGCGCTCCCTGACGAAGGCGGGCTTCACCAGGGAGGGCGTGCTGCGCGGCTACGGGTTCCGGGACGGGGCCTGGCGTGACCACATCCTCTATTCGATGGTGCGATCCGATCTGGACCCCGACCCGGAACGCCTCTAGACGATCGTGCCGCCGGCCTTGAGCCGCTCGATCCCGTCGGCGTCCACACCGAGTTCCGCGAGGACGTCGGCGGTGTCGGCGCCCTTGGGCCGCGGCGGTTCCGGCGTCTCCGCCGGGGTCCGGTCGAACCTCGGCGCCGGTGCGGGTTGCACCACGCCGCCGATGTCGACGAACGTCCCGCGCGCGACGTTGTGCGGATGCGACGGCGCCTCTCGCGGCGCGAGGACCGGCGTCAGGCACGCGTCGGTGCCCTCGGCCTTCGCGACGAGCTCGTCGCGAGTGTGCTTCGCGACGGCTTCGGCGACGATCTTGCGCAGCTTCGGCCACTCGTTCTTGTCGACGTGCACCGGCGTCTCTTCCGGGTCGAGCCCGAGCACCTTCACCAGGTCGCCCCAGAACCGCATCTCGATCGCGCCGATGGCGACGTATTTACCGTCGGCGGTCTCGTAGGTGTCGTAGAACGGGGCGCCGCCGTCGAGCATGTTCTCGCCGCGTCCACCCGGCCAGAGCCCGGAGTCCAGCAGGCCGTGCAGGCTGGTGGTCAGCAGCGCGGCGCCGTCCACCATGGACGCGTCGACCACCTGCCCCTTCCCGGACGACTGGCGTTCGAACAGCGCCGCCAGCACGCCCATCGCGAGCAAGAGGCCACCGCCGCCGAAGTCGCCGACCAGGTTGAGCGGCACCACCGGCCGCTGCCCGGCGTGCCCGATCGGTTCGAGCGCGCCGGAGATGCCGATGTAGTTGATGTCGTGCCCGGCGACGGGCGCCAGCGGGCCGTCCTGGCCGTATCCGGTCATCCGCCCGTAGACCAACCGCGGATTACGGGCGTGGACCTGCTCCGGCCCGATGCCCATCCGCTCGGCCACCCCGGGACGGAAGCCCTCGATGAGCACATCGGCGTCGTCGGCGAGTTTCAGCACCAGTTCGACCCCCTCGGGGGTCTTGGTGTTGATCCCGATCGACCGCCTGCCGCGGGCGAGGGGGTCGTTCGGGAAGCCGATGACGTCGTTGCCGGGTGTCGCCCGGTCGACCCGGACGACCTCCGCGCCGAGATCGGCGAGGATCGTGCAGGCGAACGGCGCCGGGGCGAGCCCGGCCAGTTCGACGACCTTGAGCCCGCTCAGCGGCCCAGCCTTCATCGCCACGTCCTTTCCTTGTACGGCAACGGTTCCCTCAGAGTGTGCGGGAGATGATTTCCTTCATGATCTCGCTGGTGCCGCCGAAGATCCGGGAGATCCGGATGTCGGCCCACGCCCGCGCGATCGGGTACTCGCTCATGTAGCCGTAGCCGCCGAAGAGCTGCAGGCAGTCGTCGACGACCTTGTTGACCCGCTCGGTGGTCCACAGCTTCGCCATCGCCGCGCCCTGCACGTCGAGTTCCTTGCGCAGATGCCGTTCGATGCACTGGTCGAGGAACGCGCGGGAAACCGCGGCCTCGGTGGCGGCCTCGGCGAGTTTGAACTTCGTGTTCTGGAAGTTGTAGACCGGACGACCGAAAGCCTGACGGTCCTTGGTGTAGGCGATGGTCTGGTCGATCGCGGCCTCCATCCCGGCGACCGCGGTGACGGCGATGATCAGCCGTTCCTGCGGAAGCTGCTGCATCAGCTGGATGAAGCCGAGGCCTTCCTTGTCACCGAGGAGGTTGGCGACGGGCACGCGGACGTCGTCGAAGTTCAGCTCGGCGGTGTCCTGGCCCTTGAGCCCGATCTTGTCGAGGACGCGGCCGCGGCTGAAGCCGGGGGTGTCGGTCTCGACGGCGATCAGCGAGACGCCCTGCGCGCCCGCGTCCGGGTCGGTCTTCACCGCGACGACGACGAGGTCGGCGTGGAAACCGTTGGTGATGAACGTCTTCGCGCCGTTGATCACGTAGTGGTCGCCGTCGCGCACCGCGCGGGTCTTGATGCTCTGCAGGTCCGAACCCGTGCCGGGTTCGGTCATCGCGACGGCGCCGACCATCGCACCGGACGCGAACTTCGGCAGCCACTCCCGCTTCTTCTCCTCGGTGGCGTACTCCAGCAGATAATGCGCGACAATTCCATTGTGGACGGTGACGCCCCACGCACTGTCGCCGGACCGGGCCTGCTCCTCGTAGAGCACGGCCTCGTGGGCGAACGTGCCGCCGCCACCGCCGTACTCCTCCGGGATGGACAGTGCCAGCAGGCCGACCTCGCCCGCCTTCGTCCACAGCTCGCGGTCGACCTTCTTCTCCTGCGCCCAGCGTTCCTGATGGGGAACGAGTTCCTTCTGGCAGAAGGTCCGGGCGAGGTCCCGGAGGTCTTCGAGCTCCGTCGTGCTCCACGAGCTCTTCTGGATCTGCAAGGGCACGGCCAACGCCTCCTGATCACACCTGGAAAACATGACGCTTAGGATGTAAGTTCCAAGCGGAATGTACATCCGTACCGAGCTGCACGTAAAGGGGAGGCCGGATGAGTGTGATCGGCAGGACCCACCGGACGCAGGCCGAGCGACGTGAACAGACCCGCACCGCGCTGCTCGACGCGACCATCGACTGCCTGGTCGACCTCGGGTACGCGCGCACCTCGGTGCAGGAGATCTGCGCCCGCGCCGGAGTCTCGAAGGGCGCCGTGCAGCACCACTTCTCCGCGAAAGCCGAGTTGATGGCGGCCGCCGTCGAACATCTGACGGAGAAGCTGCGCGGACAGCTGGCCGCGTCGATCTCCACGCTCCCCGGCGGCGCTTCGGGGGTGGCGGCGGCGATCGACCTGCTGTGGGAGGGCTACTCCGGCACGCTGTCCACGGCCGCCACCGAACTGTGGGTCGCGGCACGGACCGATCCCGAACTGCGCGAGGCCATCCGCCCCGTCGACAAGGCACTGGGCCGCTCGACACTGGAGCTCGTCACGACGATCGCCGGGGACCTGCCGAAGGAACGGGCGGAGATCCTGTTCTGGCTGACGGTGAACCTCACCCGCGGCCTCGCACTGGACGCGGAACTGGGCGGCGGCCCGAAGCGGCGACGGCATTTGCTGGACGAATGGAAGCGTGTCGCGGTGATGCTTTACGAGGACGCCTCGCCGTAGCGGTCCTGTCCGGCGCAGGGTCGCGGGCAGGGCTTGCGCAGGGCTTGCCGAAAGACCGGGGCACCGAGGTCCGCCCAGGACCACCTGCCGCGTAGCACGCGCGAAAGCCGTTGACCAGAGCACAGGTGACACTTATTTAAGTGGCCGATCCGTGGTGGAATTCCTTGCTGGACAACAGAACCGGCGGAGGAGCCGACCATGAGCGCGCCGCAGCAGCAGCCGTACCAACCGACTGGCCCGTTCAGCGCAATCCACCCTCCTCAAGCCCCCGCCGCGGCGCCGCGGCCACCGTCGGACGCCCGGCTCCCCCGGCTGTTCGCCGCGATGATGGGCGTCTTCGCCGCGCTTCTCGTGATCGTCGCGACCTTTCTGCCGCAGTCGACCTACGAACAGCTCTCCGACGGTAAATCGGTGTCGAAGTTCGCCGAGACCGGCTGGACCCGCACGTTCGACATCGAGCCGTCCGCGGAGGAGAAGGAGTTCTACGACAAGACCCACGTCGCCCGGTACGGCATCCCGCTGTCCGCCGCGGCGCTGGTCCTGATCGCGGGTGCCGGGGTCGGTTTCGGTTCCTACCGGCGGAGCTCGGGTTCGCTGGCGGCGACCACGTCGAGGACACTGCTGGTCGCGGGTGGGGCGGGGACCGCGTTCGGCGTCTGGATGCTCGGCATGGACATCTCGGCGAGCCTGAGCTTCGGACAGGACACCGGTCGTTTCACTTCGCGCTACGGCACCGGGAGCGGGTTCTGGATCCTGCTGGCCGGCGCCTTGGTGGCGTTGCTCACCATCGCGCTGGCGATCGTGGCGAACCGGCGCGAGCCCGCGCAGCCGCGTCAGGCCCCTTACCCGGCCGGCTACCCCCTTTACGCGCCCGGCGTCCCCCAGCAGCAGTATCCGCAGCAACCGCAGCCTCAGGCCTACGAACCGCCGTCGCCTCCGACACCGCCCTCGGGGTCGGCGTTGCAGCAGCAGGACATCCTGCGACCGTCCCCCGACAACCCGCCTCGCCCCGGCAATATGTGAAACTTATTCACGTCGACACTGGACAGTCTCCATACCGGCGGTATGCTGTACTCGTCGGTAACACCTGGGCTCTGCGTGGCGCCTCCCGGCTCCGCGCGGCATGGAACGGAGACGGCATGACGAGCACGACACCGGCGAGCGCGGGCCACACCGAAGATCCGGCCACCATCGGTGGCATCCCCGGCGCGCCGGGCGCGGCCAGGGCGGAACGGCTCGTACGCCGGGTTGTGGGCGGCAAGGATTCGGCGCCGGTCCAGATGCGCGCGCCGTTCACCGGGCTGCCGATCGCGACGCTCCCCCAGGCCACCGACGCCGACGTCCGCATCGTGTTCGACCAGGCGCGCGAAGCCCAGCGCTCGTGGGCCGAACGCCCGGTCGAGGACCGGCAGCGCATCCTGATCCGCCTCCATGACCTGGTCCTGAAGCGCCAAGAAGAGGCTCTCGACCTCGTGCAGGTCGAAGCGGGCAAGGCGCGCATGGACGCCTTCGACGAGGTCAGCGCCACGGCGCTGGTGGCCGCCTACTACGGCAAGCACACCGCGAAGATCCTTTCGCCGCGCCGTGCCGCCGGTTTGATCCCGGTGCTGACGAAGGTCGGCGAGATCCGGCATCCCAAGGGCGTCGTCGGGATCATCTCGCCGTGGAACTACCCGCTCGCGCTCACCGCGATGGACGTCCTCCCGGCACTCGCCGCGGGCAACGCCGTCGTGCAGAAGCCGGACAACCAGACCGCGCTCTCGGCGCTGTGGCTGCAGGAGATCGCCGAGGAGGCCGGGCTGCCCGCCGGCGTCTGGCAGATCGTGCTCGGCCGCGGCTCGCAGATCGGCGACGCGCTGGTCGAGGAGTCGGACTACCTGTGCTTCACCGGCTCGACGCCGACAGGGAAGGGGCTCGCCGCGAAGGTCGCGGAGCGGCTGACGAGCTACTCGCTGGAACTCGGCGGCAAGAACCCGATGATCGTGCTGCCCGACGCCGACATCGCCAAGACCGCCGCGGGCGCCGTGACCGCTTGCTTCTCCTCCGCGGGCCAGCTGTGCGTTTCGGTCGAGCGGATCTACGTCCACGAATCCATCCGCGAGGAGTTCACGCAGGCGTTCGTCGCGAAGACCGCCGCAGTCCGGCTCGGCGGCGCGCTCGACTACCAGGCGCAGATGGGCTCGCTGACCTCGGAAGACCAGCTGGCGTCGGTGTCGGCGCACGTCGAGGACGCCCGTTCCCGAGGCGCGACCGTGCTCACCGGCGGTAAGGCCCGGCCCGACCTCGGCCCGCTGTTCTACGAGCCGACCGTGCTCACCGACGTCACCGAAGACGTGAAGCTGTTCGCCGAGGAGACCTTCGGGCCCGTCGTGTCGATCTACGGCTACACCGACGTCACCGAAGCGATCGAGCGCGCCAACGACACGCAGTTCGGCCTGAACGCGAGCGTGTGGTCCCGCAACGGCCGTGCGGGCTGGGAGGTCGCGGCGCGGCTGAAGGCCGGGACGGTCAACGTCAACGAGGGCTTCGCGGCGACGTTCGGGACCGTGGGACTGCCGATGGGCGGTATGAAGGAATCCGGCGTCGGACGTCGCAACGGTGCCGAAGGACTGCTGAAGTACACCGAGGCGCAGGCCATCGCGCTGCAGCGCGGTATGCCGCTGCGCCCCGGTCGCGGAATCCCGCCGAAGCTGTGGGCGCGAGTCCTCAGCACGAGCCTCAAGGCCCTTCGCCGCCTCCCGCGCCGGTAACGCTCCCCACGCGTTTAGTCCTCTGGATGCGGTACTTGCACACGCAAGGAACGCATCCAGAGGACTAAACGCGTCAGGAGGAGGTGGTGGGGGCGGCCAGCAGGCCTCGGTCGTAGGCGATGGCGACGGCTTCCGCCCGGCGGCTCGCGCCGAGTTTCGCCATCACACGCGAAAGGTGGACGCTCACCGTCTTCTCGCTGATGTACAGCTCCTCGCCGACCTGCCGGTTGGTCCGGCCGAGCGCGACGCGTTCCAGCACGTCCCGTTCCCGGTCGGTCAGCGGATCGACGACGTCGCGACGCGGAGCCGCGGGCTCCCCGGGAAGTTCGACCCGCGCCCGGTGGCTCAGCTCCCGGACGGCTTCCCGTAGCGGGCACGCGCCCAGCTTGTCGGCCACGGCGTACGCGGCCAGCAGTTCCGACGCGGCGAGCGCGGTGTCGCCGTCGGATGCCAGCAGGGACTTCGCGTGCTGCAGACGGCACATCGCCTGCTCGTACACCGCGCCGTACTCGAACGCCTCGACCGCCTTCGCCCACAGCGCCGGATCGCCCGCCCCGCGCAGGCAACCGCCCAGCGCCTCCAGCCGGGCGAGCCACGCCAGCGCTTCCGGACCCAGCGACACCGAACGCGGGATGCCGTGTTCGGCGCAACGGCGTCCGTGGGCGAGCATCTTCTCGCCCGACTCCACCGCGGCGTCCACGGTCGCCTGGTCCCCGCGGACCCGGGCTTCGGCGGCCTGCGCGACGGCGGCCGCGAGGCCGAGCACGCTGATCCGGATCCCGCCGAGCACCGCGGGTTCGACCTCTTCGAGCCAGTCGATCAGCTCTTGCGCCTCTCGCACCGCCCCCGCATGGTCCCGGCGCCACGACGCGAGCTGGATGGCGGCGTCGCCCGCAGCGAGCGCGATCGAGTAGTCCGCGCTCCAGTGCTGACGCAGGCTGGGAAGGATCTTGTCCGCGTCCTCGAACCGGCCCCGGCCGACGACGAACTGCGCCCAGATCCCCAGGAACCGTCCGGCGACGACGCTCGACACACCGCGGCCCGCGCGGCCGGCGTCGTCGTCGTTCGGCCAGTCCCCGCTGACGTACCGCAGCGTGAGGTGTTTGGTCCGCAGCTCGATCCCGAACGAGCTCCAGGTCAGCCCGCTCTCCTCGGCCCGTTTGATGCCCTTGGCGTAGTACTTCAGCGCGGAATGGATCTCGCCCCGGTCGTCGTAGCTGAGCCCGAGGAAGTGCAGCGCCCGGAGTTCGCCGTTGAGCGCCCCCGAATCGCGCGCTTTCCGTTCCGCCTGGCTCAGGCGTTCCCGAGCCTCTTCGACGTCGCCCGCGGAGTCGGCCAGCGTGCCGAGCGAGACCAGCGCCGCCGCTTCCGCCCCGCCCGCGCCGACGGCCCTGGCATCGGCGACGGCGGCGAGTGCGCACTTCAGCGCCTCTTCGTGCCTGTCGATCAGGCGGAGGATGCCCGCCCTGGTGGCGAGTACCCAGGCCCGCGCGGAGCTCGCCTCGGTGTGCTCGACCAGCCCCCAGGCCCGGTCGATCGCCTCGACGACCTCGTCCAGCGTGCCGTCCACCGACAGCAGTGCCTCCGCGTGCCGCCGCCAGACCTTGGCGGAACGCTCGTTCCCGGTGTCCGGGCCGAGCGCTTCGGTCGCGGACCTCGAATAAGCGACCGCCCGCTCGGGTTCTCCCGACGTACTCGCGAAATACGACGCCTCGTGCAGCAGCCGGAGTTCGTCGATGTCCGCCGGGCGGTCCTGTTCCGGTACGGCGTCCCAAATGGACAGTGCCTGCTCGACGTGACGCAGCGCGGAACCGGGCGCGCCCAGTTTCTCGGCCTCGTCCATCGCGCGCAGCAACGCCGCCAGCGCGGTGACGAAGTCCTTGCTCTCCAGGCTGTGATGCGCGAGCCGCGCGTCCTGCCCCCGCCCCTGCGCCCGGTTCCGGATCCGCGCCGCGTAGGCCGCGTGCATGCGCACCCGCTCCCCCGGCAGCAGATCCCCGTAGACCGCTTCCTGCAGCAGCGCGTGGCGGAAGGTGTAGAAACCGTTCTCGATCACCAGGACGTGATGCTGCACGGCCTCGCGCAGGGCCTCGTCGAGTTCGAGTTCGGCCAGCCCGGAGATCTCGGTGAGCGCGGCGTGCGCCACCGCGTCGTTCGCGACCGAGACCACGCGCAGCACCCGGCGCGCGGTCGGGGACAGCTGCTCCAGCCGGGCGAGGAGCACCTCGGCGAGCCCGGAAGGCAGGTCGCGACAGTCCTTCGCGGACGCGAGCAGCTCCTCGACGAAGAACGGATTGCCCTCGGATCGGGAGACGATGTCGGCGATCAGGTCCTGGCCGATCGGCTCGTCGGCCAGCGCCTCGACGAACGTGCGCGCGTCCTCGGCGCCGAACGGTCTGACCTCGACGCGTTCGACCGCGCCCAGCCGCACCACCTCGGACAGCAGGGCCCGCAGCGGATGCCGCCGGTGGACGTCCTCCTCGCGATAGCTCGCCACCACCAGCAGGCGCTGGGTGCGCAGCCTCGTCAGCAGGAAGGACAGCAGGTTCCGGGTCGATCCGTCGGCCCAGTGCAGATCCTCCAGCAGGATCACTACCGGCCGCCGCTGCGCGATGGCGGTCAGCACCCCCAGTACCGCGTCGAAGAGCTGGAGCTGACCCAGGTCCTGTTCGGGCCCGAGGCGTTGCGCCGACACTCGTTCGCTCGCGGTGAGCTGACCGTCTTCGATGGCGGGGAAGTCCTCCGCCTGCTGCATCTGCGGCAAGAGCCTGCCCAGCGCCGGCCGGGCACGGACCGCGGCGGTGACCGCGGAATCCGACGTCGTCGCCAGCGGCGCCAGGGCCTCGGCGAACGGAAGATAAGGAAGGCCGCCCTCACGGACGTCGATACAGCGCCCCGTGAGCACGAGGGCGCCCGCACCCGCGGCGTATTCGCCGAGCGCGGTCAGGAGTCGGGTCTTGCCGACGCCGGCATCACCGGAGAGCAGCACCGCGCCGGCCTCGGCCCGTTCTGCACGGGCGAAGGCGGCGCGGAGCTGCCGCATCTCCTGAGTGCGGGCGACGATCGGGATACCGGAGCCAAGACGGGGCACGAGGTGCATTCTTGCCTACCGGACCGACAACTTCGCCTGGGTTTTCGCCGAGAGCTTCATCGCACTCGACCTCTACCGGGTGATCTCGCCGCTGCGGGCGGGCACCTGCCCGGTCTCGCGGCGCTGCTGGGCGGGCACCCGGACCTCGGCGCGGTGGGCGCGGATCCGCTTGCCGGCCCGGCGGGCCCTGTCGACCCATACGCTGCGGCCCGCTCGCTGCAGCTCTTCCCGCCGGTAATCGACCTCGGCCAGTACCGCGGTGAGCAGAGCGTCGTTCGTGTTCATCACTGTTTCCCCTTAGGAACTCACTACCTGGTTTGGTAGTGACCAGATTCGTCCTGAGGGGTGCCCTGCGGCATCGGGTGATCACCTACACCCGGACGTGGTTCGACCCCTTACTCCCACCCATCCCCTGCTCGGGGGGCGTAAGGGGTCGAGTTCCAGCGTCTCTAGACGTGTGCCGGGCCACTCGGGCGCACGGCGCCGAGCAGCCCCCGCCAAGCGTGCGGCGACAGGCGGAAGGCACCTCCCTCAGGGTCTTTCGAGTCCCTCAAGGCGGCACCGGAAGCGATGAAGGCGACCTCGACGCAGTCGTTGCCGCCCCCGCTGTGGCTGCTCTTGCGCCACCGGGCCTGGGAAAGATCATCGTTGGGCGTCATGCTCCCCACTCCTTACTCGTTTCCGGGGACTTCGAGCGGGCCGAAGCCGCCCGAGTCCCGATACTGCGGTTTGTCCGGCAGGGCCGCCAGCTCGGCGAACCTTCCGGCGGCCTCGGCGATCACCTCGACCGAGTCGTCCGGCTTCAACGCGGCGGCGCGCAGATGGTCGAACATCAACGCGTATCGCCGGACGTCCGGGGGTTCCTCCAGATAGAGCCCGCTGGAGGTGCTGTCGACGTAGACCACGTCGGTGTCGGCCAGTTCGGGGAAGCCCATGACGAGGAACGGACCCTCCATCCCGGGGTGGGCCCCCGCGCCGAACGGCACGACCTGGACGGTCACGTTCGCCCTCGCGGCCATCGTGACCATCCGGTACAGCTGTTCCGCCATCACCTCGGCGCTGTCGACGGTGCGGTGCAGGACCGCCTCGTCGATCACGGCCCAGTACTCCGGCGGAGAAGGATCCGTCAGCAGCTCCTGCCGCGCCATCCTCGCCGCCACCCTGCGCCTGATCTCGGCTTCTTCGGCGTCGGGCCGCATCGCCCTGATCACGGCCCTGGCGTAGCGCTCGGTCTGCAGCAGTCCGGGTACCAGCAGGGCCTGGAACGCCCGGAGCGAACTCGCGTCCGCCTCCAGGCCGACGAAAGTGCCGGTGAACACCTCGTTGTACGCGTGCCACCAGCCGCGTTTGCGGGCTTCCCTGGCGAGCTGGACGAGCGCTTCCTGCTCGTCGCCGGCGATGCCGTAGAGCTCGAGCATGTCGCGCGCGTCGCGCGGCGTGACCCCGACGTGCCCGGTCTCGATCCGGCTCACCTTCGACGCCGAGCATTCGAGCTTCTCGCTCACCTCGTCGATGGTGAGGTCGGCCGCTTCGCGCAGCCGCCTCAGTTCGCTCGCCAGTCTCCGGCGGCGCACGGTGGGTCCCTGACCCCTCGTCATCACGGCACCTCCACAAAGCTGTCCGAGCAACACCGATCGCACCGCGAGGAGAACAGTGTTCTAGAACCCCGCACGAAGCACATCTAACCAGCCCGAGACACATTCGGTGAGATGGTCACACCACCATTTTCCGACACGTCCGGATTTTCATCCTGCAATTTGCAGATTGCCGTTGTAGGTTGAGCATTGTGCAACGCGGTACGCCCCGCCCTCTCCGCGGGCGCGGATCCGCTCGCGGCACGGGCGCGGGGCCGCGAGCTGCACCGATGGGCTTCCGTAAGGATACCCGTCGCAGCCGGATTCACCCCCGGTGCAGGGCCGGAGCCGTCCCCCGATCGGTTCCGGCCCTCCCTTTATGTCCAGGGCGCGCGCACAATGCTCTGGCTCCAGAGGTTAATGCGTTTCGCCATTCCCTCTAAAGGGTGGACGAACCCGGTCTTCGATGGCGGAACGTCACCGTTCACACGACGCGAAGAAGGCCTTCCTGCACAACGGTGGCAATGTGTGTTCCGTCCGCCGCGAAGAACCGGCCGGTCGCCAGACCGCGGGCACCCGAGGCCGTCGGCGAGGCGCTGTCGTAGAGGAACCATTCGTCGGCCCGGAACGGGCGGTGGAACCAGAGCGCGTGGTCGAGGCTCGCGCCGATCACCTTGTCGAGGTCCCAGTAGACGCCGTGACGCGCCAGGACCGAGTCCAGGAGCGTCATGTCGGAGGCATAGGTCAGCACGCAGACGTGCAGCAGCTGCTGATCCGGGAGCTTGCCGTCGGCCCGCATCCAGACCTGGTTGCGGGCGGGGAGCTCGCCGGACTTCCGCGTCACCCACGGCGGGTCGTTGACGTACCGCAGGTCGATCGGGCGCGGCCGGTCGTGATGCCCGATGAAGTAGCCCTCGGCGCGCTCCTGCAGCGTGGGGAGCGACTCGGGATCCGGGACGTCCGGCATGCCTTCGGAGTGCTCGATGCCGCCTTCGTCCTTCTGGAACGACGCGGACAGCGAGAAGATCGCCTTGCCGTGCTGGATGCCCACGACCCGGCGCGTGGTGAACGACCGGCCGTCGCGGATACGGTCGACCTCGTAGACGATCGGGACACTGGGGTCGCCGCCGCGGATGAAGTACGCGTGCAGCGAGTGGACCTTCCGCTCCTCGGGCACGGTGCGGCCGGCGGCGACCAGCGCCTGCCCCGCCACCTGCCCGCCGAACACCCGCACCGGCGAATGGGCCGGTGAGACGCCGCGGAAGATGTTCTCCTCGATCTTCTCCAAGTCCAGCAGCGCGACCAGCCGGTCGAGCACCGGCTGCCCGCCGACGCCCCCGGTCTCGTCGAATCCGGCCGCGGCCTCCCTGGCCATCTCAGTCATGTACAGAACCTTAGGCCGTAAGGGTGCTTCGGGCGTCCGCGAGGCGGGACGTTTGTCGCGAAGGCCACCTTCGGGACGTTCTCCGGCGCCGCTTGGCCGGCCGGCACGCCGTGAAGGCCTCCTTCCCTACTTTGAAGGTAGGGAAGGAGGCCTTCACGGACTTCGGGGACGGTGGCGGGGTCCGCGCGAGGGACCGACGTCAGGTGCGGGTCAGGCGTGGTCGTCTTCGCCGAGGCGGTGCACCCGGATGAGGTTGGTCGAGCCGACCGTTCCCGGCGGGGAGCCGGCGACGATGACCACGAGGTCGCCCTTGGCGTACTTGCCCATTTCGAGCATCGCGTGGTCGACCTGCTGGATCATCTGGTCGGTGGAGTCCACCTTCGGCACGATCCGCGTCGTGGTGCCCCAGGTCATCGCGAGCTGGCTGCGGACGCTCTCCTCCGGCGTGAAGGCCAGCAGCGGCAGCCGTGTGTGCAGCCGCGCGAGCCGCCGGACGGTGTCGCCGGACTGCGTGAAGGCGACGAGCGCCTTCGCGTTCAGGCGCTCACCGATGTCGCGGGCCGCGTAGGAGATGACGCCGCGCTTCGTGCGCGGGACGTGCGACAGCGGCGGCACGACCGGGGAGTCGGTCTCGACGGCCTCGATGATCCGGCCCATGGTCTTGACCACGTCGATGGCGTAGCGGCCGACGCTGGTTTCACCCGAGAGCATGAGGGCGTCGGCGCCGTCGAGCACCGCGTTGGCGACGTCCGAGGCCTCCGCGCGGGTCGGGCGGGAGCTGTTGATCATCGACTCGAGCATCTGCGTCGCGACGATGACCGGCTTCGCGTTCTCGCGGGCGATCTGGATGGTGCGCTTCTGCACCAGCGGGACCTGCTCCAGCGGGAGTTCGACGCCGAGGTCGCCGCGGGCGATCATCACCGCGTCGAAGGCGAGCACGATCGCTTCGAGGTTGTAGACCGCTTCGGGCTTCTCGATCTTCGCGACCACCGGCAGGCGTCCCTTGCCGACGCGGTCCATCACCTGGTGGACCAGGTCGATGTCGGCGGGCGAGCGGACGAACGACAGCGCGATGAAGTCCACGCCGAGTTCGAGCGCGAACTCGAGGTCTTCGATGTCCTTTTCGGACAGCGCGGGCACGGAGACGTCCATGCCCGGCAGGGAGACGCCCTTGTTGTTGCTGACGGGGCCGCCTTCGGTGACCTCGCAGACGACGTCCGGACCCTCGACGTCCTTGACCACGAGGCCGACCTTGCCGTCGTCCACCAGGAGACGGTCGCCGGGCTTCGCGTCGTCGGCGAGTCCCTTGTAGGTGGTCGAGACGCGGTCGTGGGTGCCCGCGACGTCCTCGACGGTGATCCGCACGATGTCGCCGTTGTGCCACTCGACCGGGCCACCGGCGAAGGTGCCGAGACGGATCTTCGGCCCCTGCAGGTCGGCGAGGATGCCCACCGCACGGCCGGATTCAGCGGCGGCGGACCGGATCAGGTCGTACACCTGCTTGTGGTCGCTGTGCGTCCCGTGGCTGAAGTTCATCCTCGCGACGTCCATCCCGGCGTCGACGAGTTGCCGCATCTTCTCCGGCGTAGCGGTCGCGGGGCCAAGGGTACAAACGATCTTCGCGCGTCGGCTCACGTTCGCACAGCGTAGTCCCTCATCGCGCGTACGTCTTTACCGATACCGAAAGTTCAAGAAAAGTGTCAGTTCACCTGGCCGATGGACAACCACCGAACAAGGTTCGAGGGTTATCGGCGAGGTTTCTCGCTCGCCCCGACCCGGTCCCGTGCCCACTCGTTGAACGTCCTGACCTGCCGCCATGCCTTCCGGACCCGGTCGAGCGCGCCGGGCTCGTGCAGGACGTCGTCGGGCTCCCAGCCGCGGACGGCGTACACCGACCGGTACTTCAGCAGGTCGATGCGAGGGTGGTCCTCGGCGAACCCGCGCGGCTTCGACTTGAGCCTGTCCCCCTTGATCTCCCAGCCTGCCTTCTCCAGCTTCGCGAGGACCTTGGCCAGTTCGGTGCCGTGCACCTCGGTGTCGACGGCCCGGCGGAAGCGGGCGAGCTGATCGGACTCGAAGTGGAAGCAACCGCCGCCGACGCGCATCCCTGCCGGGCCGACCTCGACGTAGTACGCGCCGCCGCCACGGCCCTGTTCGATCACCGCGCCGCAGTGGGTCTTGTACGGCGTCTTGTCCTTGGCGAACCGGACGTCGCGGTACGGGCGGAAGACCTTCCCCTCGCCGAAACCGTCGCCGAACTCCGGGACCAGCTCCGCCAGCAGCGCCTCCATCGGCGCTCGGACGTCGGCCTTGTAGGTGGCGAGGTTCGCGTCCCAATAGGACTTGGAGTTGTCGGCCTCGAGGCCGTCGTAGAAGTCGATGGCGTACTCACCGAAACCCTCGAAACCCATGCGGTGACGTTAATCCCCGGGTCCGGCAAGTACGTGAAGGCCCCCTTCCTGCACCTAGGCGCAAGGAAGGGGACCTTTATGTACTTCGGATATGTACTTCGGAGTCTTACTTGGCCAGAGCGGTGATCAGCTCGCCGTCGGCGGTGTCACCGGACAGCTCCCAGAAGAAGGCGCCGCCGAGACCCTGGCTCTTGGCGTAGGTGACCTTGCCGCCGATGGTCGCCGGGGTGTCGTAGCTCCACCAGTCACTGCCGCATTTGGCGTAGGCCGTACCCGCGACGGTGCCGGTGGGCGGGCAGGTGGTCTTCAGGACCTTGTAGTCCTGGATGCCCGGCTCGGTGCCCGCCGCCGGACCGGTCGCGGTGCCACCCGGGGCGTCCTGGGTGACGCCGGTCCAGCCACGGCCGTAGAAACCGATGCCCAGCAGCAGCTTGTTCGCCGGGACACCCTTGCTCTTCAGCTTCTGGATCGCCGCGTCGGAGTGGAAGCCGGCGGTCGGGATGCCCGCGTAGTCGTTCAGCGGCGAGTGCGGGGCGGTCGGACCCTGCGCGGCCCACGCGCCGAAGTAGTCGTAGGTCATGACGTTGTACCAGTCGAAGTACTGGGACGCGCCGCCGTAGTCCGCGGCGTCGATCTTGCCGCCGTCGGTGCCGTCCGCGGTGATCGCGGCGGTGACCAGCTTGGAGCCGAACTTGGCCCGCAGGGCCTGCGCCAGATCCTTGATCGCGGCCGGGCCGCTGGTGTCACAGGAGAGACCGCAGGCGTTCGGGTACTCCCAGTCGATGTCGATGCCGTCGAAGACACCGGCCCAGCGCGGGTCGTTGACCAGGTTGTAGCAGGACTCCGCGAACTTGGCGGGGTTCTTCGCCGCCTCGCCGAAGCCGCCGGACCAGGTCCAGCCGCCGAAGGACCACAGCACCTTGAGGTTCGGGTACTTGGCCTTGAGCTTCTTCAGCTGGTTGAAGTTCCCGCGCAGCGCGCCGTCGTCCCAGGTGTCGGAGACACCGTCCACACTGGAGGCCGCGTCGTAGAACTTGCTCGTCGCCGCTTCGGCGTCACCGAGGGCGCAACCGCCACCGGTCACGTTGCCGAACGAGTAGTTGATATGGGTCAGCTTGCTCGCCGAACCCGAGGTGTCGATGTTCTTGACATGGTAGTTCCGCTGGTAGACGCCCCATTCGGCGAAGTACCCGAGGACCTTGCCGACCGAAGCGTCCTGCGCTTCGGGGGCGGCGGTCGCCTGCTGCGCCGGTGCGGCGACGGCCAGCGCGCCCAGCGCGACGGCCGCGGCACCCACGATCGCGGTGAGCCTGCTCAAACGGGACATGCGTTCTCCCTTCAAGGTCACCACCGGTGACGAGAGGACTGCGGCGGGACACGCACAAGTTAAGTGGACTAGACCACTCCGTCAATGGTTCAGACCAAGACTTTCGGATGGACATTTTCGAACATTCCTTGACGGAAATATGCCCCACAGGGCACATTTCCTGGATGATGCAGACTTTCGAGATCCTCGCCGAGCCGCGACGACGCACCATCCTCGATCTCCTGCGGGACGGCGAAAGGTCGGTCAACGAGCTCGTCGAGGTCCTCGAACTGAGCCAGCCGGCGGTATCGAAGCATCTACGTGTACTACGCGAAGCGGGTCTGGTCACCGTTCGCGTCGCCGCGCAGCGGAGGTGTTACCGGCTTCGCCCGGAGCCGCTCGCGGAGGTCGACGCCTGGCTCGCGCCGTACCGCCGGTTCTGGGAGGGCCGGATCGACGCGCTCGAACAGCACCTCGACGCGGACAGTCAGTGAATAGGTAACGGCTCGAACGTGATCCCGGTGTCGGCCGCCCGCCGCGTCCCCCAGTCGTAGAGCGCCTGGAGTGCGGGGCGTAACCGCTCCCCTTCCTCGGTGAGGCGGTACTCGACGTGCGGGACCCGGCCACCGAGGCTCTCCCGCCGGACGAGTCCGTCGGCCTCCAGTTCGCGCAGGTGCTGGGTCAGCATCTTCTCGCTGACGCCGGGCATGCGGCGCCGGAGTTCGCCGTAGCGGTGCACGCCCTCCTTCAGATGCGCGAGGATCACCGGCTTCCACTTGCCCCCGATGACGTCGACGGCCAGTTCGACAGCGCAGTGATACCGCTTCATCGCCACTCCCGTTGGTACGCACCGAAAAGTAAGCGGTTGCCCCCGGCGGTTCGCAGTGGTTGCCTTGCCGGACCGGAAGATCATCGCCGCTGGGAGGACCTTACGTGACCGAGACGCCGACGTTGTACGAATGGGCGGGCGGGCTGGACGCCCTGCGGCGGCTGACCCAGGTCTTCTACGGCCACGTCCTGAAGGACCCGTTGCTGGAGCCGGTCTTCCGCGACATGGACCCCGGCCACCCCGAACACGTCGCGGTCTGGCTCGCCGAGGTCTTCGGCGGCCCGGAGACCTACAGCGGCGAGCACGGCGGCCATCGGCACATGGTCGGGCGGCACCTCGGCCGGGCCATCACCGAGCAGCAGCGGCGCCGCTGGGTGAACCTGCTCTTCGACGCCGCCGACGAGGCCGGGCTCCCGGCCGACCCGGAGTTCCGCTCCGCGTTCGCCGCGTACGTCGAATGGGGCAGCCGGCTCGCGGTGATGTTCTCCCAGCCCGGCCGCGAGGTCACCGTCCCCGAGCCCATGCCGAAGTGGGACTGGGGCAACCGCCCGCCCTGGCAGCCGCCCTCGGACTGAAGGCGTTCATAGTGGGGCGGTCGTGAAAGGAGGCCGCCGTGATCCGGGTCGACGGCCGGACCCTGCGCTGCGCGGACGTCGTGACCGCCGCGGGTACCGAGGGACCGCTGAACATCGATGTGTCGATCGCCGCGCTGCGCGGCGCCGAGAGCGCGTGGAAGCTCGCCGAAGAGCTGAGCACACGCCGGATCGTCTACGGCCGCACCACCGGCGTCGGCGCCAATAAGGAGGACCCGGTCGGCGAAGGCGAGTCGCCCGATCACGGTCTGCGGCTGCTGCGGAGTCACGCCGGCGGCAGCGGCGACGTCATGTCCCCCGCCCAGACCAGGGCGATGATGCTGATCCGGCTCAACCAGCTGCTGGCCGGACGCGCCGGGCTCAGCCCCGAACTGATCGGCGCGCTGGCGGCCGCGGTGCGGACCGGCTCCCTGCCGCTGGTGCACCGGCTCGGCGCGATCGGCACCGGCGATCTCGCCCCGCTCGCCGAAACCGCGCTCGCCCTCACCGGGGAACGGCCATGGCTCGCGGGCGGTGTGCCGCCGGTGCCGGTGCAGGCGGGTGACGCGCTCGCGTTCATGAGCAGCAACGCCGCGACGCTGGCCGAAGCGACCCTCGCGGCCATGCGGCTCGACACGCTGACGCGGGCGAGTCACGTCGTCGCGGCACTGACCTACATCGCGCTCGACGGGAACCCGGAGGCGTACGCGACGCCGGTGCACGAGGCGCGGCCACACGCCGGGCAGGTCGCGTGCGCGGCGGAGATGCGGCGGCTGCTCGGGATGGAGGGCACGCCCAAACCCGGGCGCCGCATCCAGGACCCGTTCGGGCTCCGCGCGTTCCCGCAGGTGCAAGGGCCCGCGCTGGACGCGATCCACTATCTGCGCGACGTGCTCGCGGTGGAGATCAACGCCAGCACCGAGAACCCGATGATCTCGACGGTGCACCAGGACGCCTATCACCACGCGCATTTCCACACCGCGTACGTCTCGACGGCGCTCGACCAGGTCCGGGCGACGGTGCACCAGGTCGCCGAACTGTCGGTGGCCCGGCTCGGTGACCTGGTGGAACCCGAGTTCACCGGGCTGCGGCCGTTCCTCGCGGCCGGGCCGTCGGGCAGTTCGGGCGTGATGATCCTGGAGTACGTCGCGCACGACGCGCTCACGGAGCTGCGGCAGGCGGCGCTCCCGGCGACGCTGGGCACCGCCGTCGTCTCGCGCGGGATCGAGGACCACGCGAGCTTCTCCACCCAGGCGGCGCGAGCGGCGACCGCGGCCGGGGCGGCGTACCAGCAGGTGCTGGCGTGCGAACTCGTCGCGGCCGTCCGGGCACTGCGGATGCGGAAGGCCGAGCTCGTCGCGCTCCCCGCTCGGGACGCTTACGAGACCGCCGCCGCCGCGCTCGACCCGAGTGTCGAGGACCGGCCGCTCACCGAGGACATCGCGCGCGCCGTGTCCCTCCTGGACACCCTCGCGCTCATCTGACCCCCGCGTTCAGTCCTCTGAATGCGGTCCTTGCGCGTGCAACTACCGCATTCAGAGGACTAAACGCGGGGGGTGTCAGCAGCAACAGCCCCGGCGAGCGAGGGACTGGATCCGCGTGTTCGTGGCCGCGGCGGGCGGGCGGTTCGCGGCGGTCTCGACGTCGTCGAGCATCCGCCGTCGCGCCGGCTTGTCCAGGACACGGCCGCGCGTGACCACGAGATCGATCTTCGCGATGTTCCGGATGTCGGCGGCCGGGTTCGCGTCCAGCAGCACGAGGTCCGCCTCCTTCCCCGCCGCGATCGTGCCCGAAGTCCGCTCGCGGCCGAGGAACTTCGCCGCGTCACCCGTGACGGTCTTCAACGCCTGCACCGGCGAGAGCCCGGCTTCGACCAGGAAGGCCAGTTCCTCGTGCAGACCGCTGCCGGGGAAGGTGTACGGGTTGAGGCAGTCGGTGCCGCCGATGAGCCCGACACCCGCGTCGTGCGCGGCCCCGACCAGACGCAACGTCTCCTGGTAGTACCGCTCGTGCAGGGCGATCTCCGCGGAGGTCTTCGGCGCGAACCGTTCGATGCCCATCGCCCAGCTCTCGCGGATGTCGGCGGGCACGTACTTCAGCCGCGGGTCCTGTTTGTGGGTCTCGGCGGGCTGCGTGACGATCCGGTTGATCGTCAGCGTCGGCGAATGCCAGGTGCCGTTGCGCCGCATCCGGTTGAAGTAGGTCCACGCGGCGTTGGGACTGTAGGTGGAGACCGACTCGAACTCCAGACGGCGGGCCAGGTTGAAGAAGTCCCGTGGCGCGGCGGGATCGAAGGGCGTCGACTTGAGCTTGGCGATGATCTCGTCGCGCCGGGACGAGCAGTGGACGGACACCCCGAAGAAGTGTTCGAAGCTGTGCTGGCCGAGATCGCTCGCCTCGAAGTGCGACAGCTTGTACGGCCAGTGCCCGGAGAACCGCAGCCCCTGCTCGTGGACCTCGTCCGCGACCGCGCGCGCCGCCTCGGGACCGAGGTAGGAGTAGACCTTGACGAACTCGGCGCCCGCGGCTTTCTCCGCGCGGACCACGGCCCGTGCCTCGGCTTCGGTCGACACCTGGAGCACCGGCGGGCCCAGCAGCGTGACCGGCCCGTCGACGATCCCGCTCCCCATCACGAGGCGCGGGCCGAGCAGTTCCCCGCGTTCGATCTTGTCGCGGGTCGCGCGGTTCTCGGCGTACCCCCACATCTCGCGGGCGCCCGTGACGCCGTAGGCCAGATGCGACGGCAGGACGATCTCCTCCAGGTCCGCACCGTGGGTGTGCATGTCCCACAACCCGGGGATGAGGAACTTCCCGCGGCCGTCGATCTCCCGCGCGCCACCGGTTTCCGGGACCTGGGCGGAGTTGCCGACCCAGGCGATCCGGTCGCCGACGAGTACGACGGAGACGTCGCGGCGCGGCGCCGACCCCGTGCCGTCGATCAGCGTGACATGGGTGATGACGAGGATCTCCTCGGCTGCGCTCGCCGCGGCCGAACCGGGCAGCAGCCCGGCGAGCGCCACCCCGGCCCCGCTCGCGGCGAGCCATCTCAGGAATTCGCGCCTGTTGGATCCCGCTCCGGCCATGAGAACCCCGCCCTTCCACCCAGATCCCCCGAGTGGCCGATTCAACTCGTCGCGAGGGCGGAGCCGCAAGGAAAGCGAAGGCCCCTTACCCGAGCTCAGCACAAAGTAAGGGGCCTTCTTCTGAAACTTTTCGAAACGTCGCTCAGCCGAAGAAGACCTCGGCCTCTTCGTAGCGTTCCGCCGGGACGGTCTTCAGTTCGGCGGTCGCTTCGGCGAGCTTGACGCGGACGATGTCCGTTCCGCGCAGCGCGACCATCACGCCGAAGTCGCCGTCGGCCACCGCGTCGACGGCGTTGAGACCGAACCGGGTGGCGAGCACGCGGTCGTACGCCGTCGGGGTGCCACCGCGCTGGACGTGCCCGAGCACGACGGCGCGGGACTCCTTGCCGGTGCGGGCGGCGATCTCGTCGGCCAGCCAGGTGCCGATCCCGCCGAGCCGGACGTGCCCGAAGGCGTCCTTCTCACCGGTGAGCAGCTTCTCCTCGCCACCCTCGGGCAGCGCGCCCTCGGCGACCACGATGATCGGCGCGAACTCCTTCTCGAAGCGGCGCTCGACCCACGAAACGACCTGGTCGACGTTGAAGTGCCGCTCCGGCACCAGGATCACGCTCGCGCCGCCGGCCAGGCCGGAGTGCAGCGCGATCCAGCCCGCGTGACGCCCCATGACCTCGACGACCAGCGCGCGGTGGTGCGACTCGGCGGTGGTGTGCAGCCGGTCGATGGCCTCGGTGGCGATCGACACCGCGGTGTCGAAGCCGAACGTGTAGTCCGTGGCGCCGAGGTCGTTGTCGATCGTCTTGGGCACGCCGACGACGCCGACGCCGTCGTCCGTGAGCCGCTTCGCGACGCCGAGGGTGTCCTCGCCGCCGATCGCGATCAGCGCGTCGACCTGCTGCTCGGCGAGCACGGCCTTGATCTTGTCGACGCCGCCGTCGACCTTGTACGGGTTCGTCCGCGACGAGCGCAGGATCGTGCCACCGCGGGTGAGGATGTCCTCGACGTCGTTCAGGCCGAGCGGGCGGCTGTCCCCGGTGAGGGGACCGTTCCAGCCGTTGCGGAACCCGACGATGTCCCAGCCGTGCACCTCGATGCCCTTGCGCACCACACCGCGGATCACCGCGTTGAGCCCCGGGCAGTCGCCACCGCCGGTCAGCACACCGACACGCATCAGAAGCCTCCGTCTTGTGTTCCGTAGAGATGACAGTCACATGTCCCGACGCCAGCGTAGCGGGAGTTCTCTGGATCGGTGCAGGGCGGACCACCTCGGAAATCGGTCCACGTCCGGGATGTGCTAGCTTGGCGCCGTGCAGCGCTATTTCTGGTTTACGAAGCCGGCCCCGGGTGGGCACGGCGGCGTGAACCTGCGCTGACCTCCACCCCGAGCCGGAATCACACCGGCTCGGCGAGTTCCCGCGGGTCGGTATCCCTTTCGAAAGGAAACCAGACCCGAGATGTCTCCCTCC
The DNA here is from genome assembly GCF_013870525.1 of Amycolatopsis pittospori. Lineage (GTDB taxonomy): Bacteria > Actinomycetota > Actinomycetes > Mycobacteriales > Pseudonocardiaceae > Amycolatopsis > Amycolatopsis pittospori. Next base: position 129,363 of record NZ_JACBXD010000005.1, on the reverse strand, counting down.
GCTGACACCCTGATCGCCCTCGACGGGCACCGCACGGCGGCCATCAACCCGCTGCTGTCGCCCGCGATGCTGCGGCACGAACATCCGATGACGGCGGAAATCGCCGATACCGTCCTAGCCGGGCGGGCCTCGGCCGTCGACATCCTCGACGGCCGGGACGACCGGCTCCTCGTCGTCGTCGGGCCCTGCTCGGTGCACGACGCGGACGCCGCGCTCGACTACGCCCGCCGCCTCGCCGCCAAGGCCGAAGAGCACCGCCGCGACCTGCACATCGTCATGCGCGTCTACTTCGAGAAGCCGCGCACCACGCTCGGCTGGAAGGGCCTGATCAACGACCCGGGCCTCGACGGCACCTACGAGGTCAACCAGGGTCTGCGGATGGCGCGCAAACTGCTGCTCGACGTCTCCGCGCTCGGCCTGCCGGTCGGCTGCGAATTCCTCGACCCGATCACCCCGCAGTTCATCGCCGACACCGTGACCTGGGGATCGATCGGCGCGCGGACCGCCGCGAGCCAGGTGCACCGGCAGCTGTGCAGCGCGCTTTCGATGCCGGTCGGGATCAAGAACTCGACCGAGGGCGACGTCCAGGTGGCCGTCGACGCCACCCGCGCGGCCGGCGCGAGCCACGTGTTCGCCGGCATCAACCCCGACGGCCTCGCCGCGCTGATCACCACCGGCGGCAACGAGGACTGCCACGTGATCCTGCGCGGCAGCGCGTCCGGCCCGAACTACGACGCCGCGACCGTGTCCGACACGCTGGCGCGGCTCGCGAAGTCGGGCCTGCCGGAGCGCGTGATCATCGACGCGAGCCACGGCAACAGCGCGAAGGACCACGTGCGACAGGCCACGGTCGTGCGCGAACTCGCCGACCGCATCGGCGCCGGGGAGCGGGGCATCGCCGGGCTGATGCTGGAGAGCTTCCTGGTGGAAGGGCGGCAGGACCTGACGCTGGGCTCGGCGTCCTCGCTGACCTACGGGCAGTCGATCACGGACGCGTGCCTCGGCTGGGACACGACGGCAGAGCTGCTGGACACGCTGGCCGCGGCCGTCGACGCGCGGCGCTGAGTGCCCGTTTCGCCTCCGGCACGCGCTATGAACGGCCCGTTACTTGCAAATTTTGCAAGTAACGGGCCGTTCATAGCGCGCGGGAAGGCCTCAGCGGTGCCAGTAGGACTCGATGATCTGCCACCGCTGGTAGTTGTGCCGCGCGTCGGCCAGGGCGTCGTGCTGGTCGTCCGGGGCGGCCGGGAGCTTCGGCTTGCCCGCGTCCTCCCAGCGTTGCCGCAGGTCACGGGTGAATCGCGGCAGCTGACGCGGCAGCGCCGGCATCGGCCCCCAGAGCTGGGCCAGCGCGACGTGGTCGTAGGCGGCGAACCAGGCCCACAGTTCGATCCCGCCGGGCGGCTTGCCGAAGAACTCGAGCAGATCCGTGCGGATCTTCTCGCGGCTGCGCCACGCCGGGTCGGCGGGCGACGGGAGTTTCGGGAGTACGTGGTCGCGGACCCAGGGGCCCGCCTTGCCGGGATCGAAATCGGTCGAGACCGCGTAGAACTCGCGACCTCTTTCGTCCACGACACCGATCGACACCAGGTCGATCGTCACGCCGTCCTCAATGAATTCGGTGTCGTAGAAAAAGCGCACCGCAGAACCCTAGTGGGACCTCAGCCGACCTTGGTGTCCGGGATGCGGGCGACGTCGTGGGCGGACGGCTGCGCGGGCACCTTCGGGCGGATGCCCGCCTCTTCGGCGGCTAGCAGTTCCTTCGCCTTGGCCGCGTAGATGTCGACGTACTCCTGGCCGGAAAGCTCCATGAGCGCGTACATGATCTCGTCGGTGATGGACCGCTCGATGAAACGGTCGCCGGCGAGGCCCTCGTAGCGCGAGAAGTCGAGCGGCTTGCCGAAGCGGATCTCGAGGCGGCGCGGCCACCACATCTTGGAGCCGATGGGGTTGACCTTGTCGGTGCCGATCATCGCGACCGGGACCACCAGGCCGCCGGAGTCGAGCGCGATCCGCGCGACGCCGGTCTTGCCCTTGTACAGGCGTCCGTCCGGGGAGCGGGTGCCTTCGGGGTAGATGCCGAGGAGGTGTCCTTCGCGGACCAGGCGGGTCGCGGTGTCGAGCGCGGCCTGCGCCGCGTTGCCGCCGGAGCGGTCGATCGGGAACTGGCCGACACCGGTGAAGAACCACTTCTTCAGCAGGCCCTTGAGGCCCTTCTCGGTGAAGTACTCCGATTTGGCCGGGAAGGTCACCTTGCGCTTGACCCGCAGCGGCATGAAGAAGGAGTCGGCGACCGCCAGGTGGTTGCCCGCGAGGATCACGCCACCTTCGTCGGGGATGTTCTCCGCGCCGACGACCTTGGTGGGCCACAGCGCCTTGAGCAGTGGCCCGATAAACACGTGTTTCATGAGCCAGTACAGCACTGCGAAAACTCCTCCTAGCAGCTCAACCCCTGCGCCCGATGGTCAAGACTACGAACCGCGCACCCCCGGCACAACGAAGTCCACCCGGTTACCCGCACCCAGCGACGGATCTCACACCCGGTCCGGCCTCATTCCGGCGGCGGCCGGGGGCCCACAAGCCGCTCCGCTCGTGCGAACATAGGAGACCTACCCAGCTCTCACGGAAGGCGATCGCATGGCCGTCCTCGCCGGCGCGGAACCGTTCGCTCACACCGGTTCGACCGAAGCAGGTTTCCTGCTGTGCCACGGATTCACCGGCACCCCCGCGAGTATGCGGCCCTGGGGCGACCACCTCGCCGAAGCCGGTTACACGGTGCGCTGCCCGCTGCTCCCGGGCCACGGCACCCGGTGGCAGGACATGAACCGGACAGGCTGGGAGGACTGGTACGGCGCGGTCCGTGAAGAATTGCTGGCACTGCTCTCCGAATGCGACTCGGTGTTCGTCGCCGGGTTGTCGATGGGTGGGACGCTGACGCTGCGGTTGGCCGAGGAGTTCGGCGACCGGATCGCCGGCATCGTGCTGGTGAACCCGTCGATCATGCGCCGAGGGCTGGACACGAAGCTGCTGCCGCTGCTGGCGAACATGGTGCCGTCGGTGAAGGCGATCGCGAACGACATCGCGAAGCCGGGCGAGACCGAACTGGCCTACCCCCGCACCCCGGTGCGCGCGGCCGCGAGCCTGGCGAAGCTGTGGGCCGTCGTCCGGCCCGATCTGGCCAAGGTGACCCAGCCGGTGCTGCTGCTGCATTCGGCCGTCGACCACGTGGTGGAGCCGGAGAACTCGCGGATCATCCTCGACGGGATCGGGAGCGCGGACGTCACCGAGGTGGTGCTCGAAAACAGCTTCCACGTCGCCACTCAAGACCACGACGCCGACCTGATCTTCACGCGTACGGTGGACTTCGCCCGGTCCGTGCGCCGGGCGGGACAGGTGGACGCCGGATGAGCAGAGGCAAGGACGGGCCGGAGGACGTCGACGCGACGTTCGCCGAGATCGTGGCCGACCTCCGTGCGGAGGGCGTCGGCCTGTTCCCGGAGGACGACCTCGAGAAGCCCGCCGGCAAGACGGCGGAGAAGCCCGCGGAGAAGACACCGCGTCCCGACCCTTCGGAAGCCGAACCCGAGCCGGGCTGGCGCGGCGGCGGCACCAGCTGGGACAAGACCCTCTTCGAGGATGCCCCGGCCGGTTCGAGCGACGACGAAGGCCATTTCGTGCCGCCGGAGCCGCCTCCCCTGCCGCGTCCGCGCAAGGGCGCGTTCATCGTCCTGCTGTTCTTCCTGCTCGGCCTGCTGCTCCTGATCGCGCCCAACCTGATCGGCATGGGTACGCGCCTCGGCACGCCGCTCGGCATCCTCGCCCTCGCGACCGCGATCGCGCTGCTCCTGCTGCGGGTTCGCCAGGGGCCGCCGCCCGGCGCGGACCCGCACAACGGCGCCCAGGTCTGAACTGCCGGACAATTCCGACCATGAAGATCGACTTCACTCCCTCGCGCCGGTCGACGGTCGGCGCGGAATGGGAGCTCGCGCTCGTCGACCGGCGGACCGGTGAACTGTCCTCGGTCGCGGAGCAGGTGCTCGACGCGGTCCGTCCCGACGGCGAGGAGGAGCACCCCAAGATCAAGCAGGAACTGCTGCTCAACACCATCGAGGTGATCAGCGGGATCTGCGACACGATCGCCGAGGTCAAGGCCGATCTGAACGAGTCGCTGGACGTCGTGCACTCGGTGCTCGACCCGCTGGGCGTGGAGCTGTTCTCGGCCGGTTCGCATCCGTTCTCGACCTGGTACCAGCAGAAGGTCACCGACAAGGAGCGCTACGCGAAGCTCATCGACCGCACCCAGTGGTGGGGGCGGCAGATGCTGATCTACGGCGTCCACGTGCACGTCGGGCTGGACCACCGAGACAAGGCGCTGCCCGTGCTGGACGCGCTGCTCAACTACGCGCCGCACCTTCAGGCGCTTTCGGCGTCTTCGCCGTACTGGGGCGCGGAGGACACCGGGTACGCGTCGAACCGCGCGCTGATGTTCCAGCAGTTGCCGACGGCCGGGCTGCCGTTCCAGTTCCGGAAGTGGGAGGAACTGGAGAGCTACGTCGACGACATGTTCACCACCGGGGTGATCGACCACTTCTCCGAGATCCGCTGGGACATCCGGCCGGCCCCGCATTTCGGCACGATCGAGATGCGGGTGTGCGACGGGTTGCCGACGCTGGAGGAGGTCGGCGCGATCTCGGCGCTGACGCAATGCCTGGTCGACGACTTCAGCGCACGCCTCGACGACGGCGAGATCCTGCCGACCCTGCCGCCGTGGCACGTCCAGGAGAACAAGTGGCGCGCCGCGCGCTACGGCATCGACGCGATCATCATCCTCGACGCGGCCGGAAACGAACGCCCCGTCACCGAGGACACCCTCGACCTGCTGGACCGGCTCGAACCGGTGGCCCGGCGGCTGGACTGCGCCGAGGAACTGCGGGGCGTGGAGACGATCCTGCGGTACGGGCCCAGCTACCTGCGTCAGCGCGCTGTCGCGAAGCAGTACAACGGGAGCCTTCGCGCCGTCGTCGCTTCACTCATCGCCGAGATGCGGGACGGGACGATCGCGCGCCCCTAATGCCGCGTTCAGTCCTCTGAATGCGGTCCTTGCACGCGCAACTACCGCATTCAGAGGACTAAACGCGGGGGTCGAGGTGGGCCAGGAGGGTGCCGGGGCCGAAGGCGGAGGCGCCCAGGGCCTCGACGCGGGACCGGAGTTCGCGATCGGCGGTCACCACGACGACGTGGTCGTCCGGGCTCTCGGCCCGGGCGGCCCGGGCGACGGCGACGATCTGGGAGTCCCCGTCGGACTCGGCGTCGACGACCTCGACACCGGGCACCGGCTCGACACCCCGCGCCTTGCCCTCGACGACCAGCACGACCTTCGGCCACCACGACCATTCCCCGCCCCCGGGCAACGCCGGATCGGCGAACCCGGTCTCGGCGAGCACCGCGAGCTTGTCCCGCAACCGTTCCGCGGCCCCGCGCCGGTCGCGCCACCAGCCGTCGGGCCGCGATCCGACGACGTTCGCGCCGTCGACCACCAGTACCAGCCTGCGATCCAAGTGTTCCCTCAATCCCGGCCATGCCACCGCGAAGTCGCGGTGCAGCCGGAAATCCGCGACCTCGGCCGGGCTGACCCACCGCAGTTCCGCGCTCTCCGCGTTCTTCACCCTGGCCGAAAGCGTGCCGATCGGCGCGGCCAGGATCGTGGTGTAACGCCAATTCCCGTGATCCACACGCGACGCCGACAACGGCCGGACCCGGGCGGGCGGGACGTCGGCCTCTTCGTGCGCTTCGCGGGTGGCCGCGTCACGCGGGGTCTCCCCCGCCTCGACCGCTCCCCCGGGCAGTGCCCAGGTGCGTCCGTGGTGCACCCACCAGGCCCGGCGCTGCAAGAGGACACCGCGTCCGGGATCGGACAGCAGGAGCCCGGCGGCACCGTTCAGACCCCAGTGAAGATGCCCGAACTCGCATTTCACGAAGCCGTTGCCGTCTTGACGGGTCACGGCTTCAGCCTGTCACACCGACCTCGGCGCCGGGAGCCTTCGCCGCGTCGACGGCCAGCGCCGCCGCGCCGACGATGGCGGTGTCGTCCCCGTGGTGCGCGGTGCGGATGCGGGCCAGCGGCCGGTGCCCGGCGCCGGTGATCTTGCCCGCGTAGTGCTCGCGGGCCTCGTCGAGGAACAGCGGGGCGGATTCGGACACGCCACCGCCGATCACGATGATCTCGGGGTCGAAGACGTCGGCGACCAGCGCCAGCCCTTCGGCCAGCCATTTCGCGAGTTCGGTCATCGCGCGCTGGGCGATCGGGTCGCCGTCGCGGGCGGCTCCGGCGACGCGCCGCCCGGTCACCGAGCCGGGGTCTCCCCTGGTCTCACGGGCCAGGACGGTCGAGCGGCCGGGGTGCCGCGCGAGCAGTTCGACGGCCGTCGCGGCCAGCGCCGTCCCGCTGCAGTAGCGCTCCCAGCAGCCGTACTTCCCGCACGGGCAGGCCCGTCCGCCGGGGACGACGGTCAGATGCCCGAGTTCCGGTGCGACGCCGTGCGCGCCGCGGTAGATCTTGCCGTCGAGCAGCAGACCCGCGCCGATCCCGGTGCCGAGGGCGATCAGCGCGGCGACGTGCGCCCCTCGCGCGGCTCCGAAGCGGAACTCGCCGACCGCGGCGGCGTTCGCGTCGTGCTCCAGCGTCACCGGCAGGCCGACGCGTTTCTCGATGCGCTCGGCGACCGGCGCGTTCCGCCAGGACAGATGCGGCGCGAACATCACCGTGCGCCGGTCCTTGGCGACGAAGCCGGCGACAGCGAGCCCGACACCGGAGACGTCATGCCGGTTGCGAAGGTCTTCGACGACGCCGGCGATGGCGTCTTCGAGCGCGTTCTCCTCGCCGGGGGTTCCGACCCTGGCGGTGTCCATCAGCGAGCCGTGCTCGTCCACCACGCCGGCGCGCACACTCGTGCCCCCGACGTCCACCCCTACCGTCAGCACTCAGTTCTCCCGGTCCGGCTGCCAAGCGTCGCGCCGGGTCACCGTGATGTGCTGGACCCGCGAAGCTCCCACCGGCGAATCTTCCCGCGCGGGCTCCTTCCGCGCAGGTTGGAAGCCCGGCATATGCACCCCGCCCTCGGGTTCCCAGCGGTCCGCGAGCACCGCCCGCAGCAGCGCGACGAGCTGCGCGGCCTGGTCCATCAGACGGGCCACGAACTCGGGCCGCTCGCCTCGGAACACCTCGACGATGGCGCACAACGGGCACCAGCCGGTGTCCCCGCCGGACTCGTGTTCGGTGCAGCCGTGCCCGGCGGAGATGAGGCTCTCCAGCCACGGCGCGGCGTGTTCGACGACCAGTTCCACCAGCAGCCGGATCTCTTCGGCCAGGCTCAGGCCGTCGGCCTTCGCTTGTTCCCTGTCTTCGCTGTGTTCGCGGTGCTCGGTCACCCGGGTCCCCGGTTCCCGGCCAGGCTCACGACCAGGCCGTGCGCGTCGGATTCCGCACCGGTGATCCGGCACGGGCGCAACATCTCCGGCAGCGCGATCAGCCGCCGGAAACCGTCCACGGTGACGGCGAGATCATCGTCCACTCTGGCCAGGTCCACTTCGGAATCCCGGTGCAGCGGCACCGCGATCCGCAGGAGGTACCCGGTGTCCGATTCGGACACCTGCAGCAGCGGGGTGACACCCTTTTCGTTTCCGGCCAAGGGATCCAGGCCCTGATAGAGCTCGTACGCGATTTCCTGCAACGCCTCCAGCCCGACCGGCTCGATGGCGCGATGCTCGACGGGCTTAACCTGCCCGGGCCCGAAACCGGCGCCGGCGAGTTCGGCGAGGACGGCGTTCTGCTGGGTACGCCGGGTCCGCATCCAGGAGGCCGCGGCACCACGCCAGAAACCGGGCGCGGGCATCAGCCGGTTGACGATCAGGCCGTCGACCAGGATTCCGCGCAGGGCCAGGGAACTGAGTGTGCGGCGGGCCTCGGCGACGACGACGCGTTCCGGGGTCAGCACGAGCCGCACGGTCGTCGTCGACGGATCGGTGAGCAGGGTGCGCAGCGATTCCAGATGCGCGCCGAGCCGCCGCACCGCGGCCGCCGTCCGCCTCGCCCCCGGTTTGAACATCCGCGTCAGGTATCCCGAGACCGCTTCCGGCAGCGCCAGCAGGCGAAGGGTCTCCGCGGTCGGGCCGCAGTCGACGACGACCGTCTCCCAGGGACCGTGTTCGGCGAGGCGCTGGACCTCGGTGAGGGCGAGCAGTTCGTCGACGCCGGGCACCACGGTCAGCTCTTCGGCGTCGAGCGAGTCGAGACCCGCCCCGGCGAGCGCGGTCTGCAGCTCGGCCCGGAGTTCGCGCCAGGTGCTGTCGACGAGGCCGCGGGTGTCGATCTGGGCGGCGTGCAAGAGCTCGTCCACTTCGGACGGTTCGGCGCCGAGCGCGCGGCCGAAGGCGTCACCGAGGGAATGCGCGGGATCGGTCGAGACCACGAGCGTCTTCCTGCCCCGCCCGGCCAGCGCGGCGGCCGTCGCCGCGGCCAGCGTGGTCTTGCCGACACCCCCCTTGCCGGTGAACAGCAGGATCCGCATGCCTACCCTTCGACTGGCGTCAGGAGGACGCTTCGGCGCGCTTCTTGAGCTCCTTGAGCGCGGTGTCCATGACCATCTTCTCGGCCTTGCGGCGCAGCAGCCCGATCATCGGCAGCGCCAGCTCGACGGACAGCGTATACGTCACCTTGGTACGGCCACCGCCCAGATCTTCGAGCGCGTAACGACCGTTCTGGGCCTTCTGCATCTGCCCCTTGACCAGGTGCCAGCTGACGCCCTGGCCGTCGGCATCCCAGTCGTACTCGAGGGTGTAGACGTCCTTGATCGGTCCGGCGTCGAGGGTGAGCTTCACCTGCTTGGCTAGGCCCTTGTCGTCCTCGCCGAGCACCTCGGTCTCCCGGACGGCCTTGGCCCATTCCGGGTACGCGGGAAAGTCGGCGATGACGGCCATGACCCGCTCGGGCTCGGCGTCGACCTCGATGGATTGCGTGGACTGCTCGGCCATGAGTGAAGCCTAGAGCGTGTCGTGCGGTTCCTGGACGGGCGGGTGACCACACGCGCGCGTTTCTTTCGCCGAAGGCTCGGATTCGAGGAGGCAGGCCGCCGATCGGCGTAAGGCGAGCCGAGGGTCACCAGCGCAGTACGTACGGCTGCGCCGTCTCTTTGAAGTGACCGACGTTACGGCATTCGGTCCTGCCGAGCCTGGTCCGCGCGGTCAGCGGCTGGTGGACGTGCCCGAAGACCGACCACCGGGGCCGCTGCTCGCGGATGAGGTCCACCAGCGCCGTCGACCCGATCTCGGACCGGCGCGCGATCACGTCGTAGGTCAGTTCCGGGATCGCCGGCGGGATGTGCGTGCACAGGACGTCGACGTTCTCCAACGCGCTCACCGCGACGTCGTACTCCTCGCGGGTGCGCAGATACGGCCGCCAGAAGCCGTTGCGGCGCGGGACCACGTTCGGCGGCAGCAGCGCGCCACCGATGAACCCGAACCGCAGTCCGCCGAATTCGGCGACCTCGCCGTCGAGGACCCGGATGCCGTCGCCGGCGAACTCGGGCCACAGCGAAGGGTCGTCGACGTTGCCGGGCGTCGCGAACGTCGGCGCGGTGAGGGCGCCGAACAGGATCGAGTACTGGTCGAGGATCGCCTCGCCGACGGCGGCCGCCGGATCGGCCAAAGTGGCCCACAACGATCGCGAGAAGGCAACGGTCTCATCACGAGTGCCCTCCCGCCGCAGCCGCGCGAACTCGCCGACCTTCTCGGCGCCGAACAGCGCGCCCATGATGCCCTTGTCGTGCTCGCGATAGTCGACGAAGTCCAGCAGGTCGCCCAGCACGATCAGCGCGTCGGCGCCATCGCCCGCGCGTTTGAGCGCGTCGGCGTTTCCGTGCACGTCCGACACCACGTGAACCCGCATGCTCTCCCCTACTCGCTCCGGGGACCGACCCCGGGTTCGCGCCCGTCCTCCAGGACCTCTTTGAGCCCGAGCGCGATCGCCTTGGCGGCGCGGGCACGGCGGTCGAACTCGCGGCGCAGATCCCGCGGTGCCAGGCCGATCGGCTCCCCGTCGGGACCGGCGGGGGTGGCGCGCAGGAAGTAGTGCAGCAAGGTGCCGTCGAGCACCGGCTCGAGCCAGACCTCCATGGTACCGATCAAGGCTCCGCGCACGGTCCAGCGCAATCCTTGGTCGCCACGGTCGGTGTAGACCTCGAGAACGAGGTCCGGCCAGTAACGTGACCAAGATCGCGGATCGGCGAAGGCGGCGGCCACGGTGGACGGCGGGACCACGAGGAAGGTCTCGTCGACGATGTCGAGAGCTGGCGGCGCCTGGTTCACACGCGGCAGAATGTCATGCCCTCGGTATGGCCGATTCGTCAGCATGGTCTTAAGGTGCACGGCACGCTAAGTTGACTGGCGGGTAACACCGGTCACACCACTTGCACGCGAACACGGAGGTTCCTCGTGCGCGAATACAGCGCCCCCGCCGCCAATCCGGTGACCGACGACGAGAACCTCGCGGACGTCGTCTGGGCGAACGCCGAGCGGTTCTCCGATGTCGTGAGTTTCCGACGCCAGGTCGACGGTACCTGGTTGGACGTCACCGCGAAGGACTTCGCCGCTCAGGTTCTCGCCGTGGCCAAGGGAATGGCCCAGGCGGGCATCGCTCCGGGCGACCGGATCGGGCTCATGTCGAAGACCCGCTACGAATGGACCCTGATCGATTTCGCGATCTGGGCCGCCGGCGCGGTCACCGTCCCGATCTACGACACGTCCTCGGCCGAGCAGGTCCACTGGATCCTCTCGGACTCCGAGGCGAAGGCCGTGTTCGTCGAGACCGACGAGCACCTCGCGACGCTGGACAGCGTCAAGGGACGCCTCGACAGGCTCGAACACACCTGGCAGATCGAGGCCGCCAAGCCCGCCGTCGACGACCTCACCGCCCAGGGCGCCGAACTGAGCGACGACGACCTGCACGAGCGCCGCCGTTCGGTGAAGGCGGGCGATCTCGCCACGATCGTGTACACCTCGGGCACGACCGGCCGCCCCAAGGGCGTCGAGCTGACCCACCGGAACCTCCTGGCCGAGATCCGCGCCGACATCGCCGCGTTCCCGCAGCTGATGGAGCAGGGCAACTCGCTGCTGGTGTTCCTGCCGCTCGCGCACGTCCTCGCCCGCGCCATCGCGGTGACCGCGCTCAGCGCGCGCGTGACCCTCGGGCACACCTCCGACGTCAAGAACCTCGTCGCCGACCTCGGCACCTTCCGGCCGACGTTCGTCGTCGCCGTGCCGCGCGTGTTCGAGAAGGTCTACAACAGCGCGAAGCAGAAGGCCCACGGCGACGGCAAGGGCAAGATCTTCGACGCCGCCGAAGCCACCGCCGTCGCCTACAGCCAGGCCCAGGACACCGGCGGCGCCGGGCTGGGCCTGAAGGTCAAGCACGCGCTGTTCGACAAGCTCGTCTTCAGCAAGCTGCGCGCGGCACTCGGCGGCCGGTGTGTCGCGGCCGTGTCCGGCGGTGCCCCGCTGGGCGTGCGGCTGGCGCACTTCTTCCGCGGCATCGGCGTCCCGGTGTTCGAGGGCTACGGCCTCACCGAGACGTCCGCGGCGGCCTGCGTGGGCACCCAGACCGGATTCCGCGTCGGCACCGTCGGACGGCCCGTCGCCGGCACCTCGGTCCGGATCGCCGACGACGGCGAGATCCTGCTGAAGGGCGACGTCGTCTTCGGGGGCTACTTCAACAACCCCGAGGCGACCGCCGAAGCGCTGGAGGACGGCTGGTTCCACACCGGCGACCTCGGCGAGCTCGACAGCGACGGCTTCCTCAAGATCACCGGGCGCAAGAAGGAGATCATCGTGACCGCGGGCGGCAAGAACGTCGCCCCGTCCGGCCTCGAAGACACCATCAAGGCCAGCCCGCTGATCAGCCAGGCGATGGTCGTCGGCGACCAGCGGCCGTTCATCGGCGCGCTGATCACCATCGACGAGGAGTACTTCCCGTCCTGGAAGTCCCAGCACAACAAGCCCGCCGACGCCACCGTGTCGGACCTGGCCGCCGACGCGGAACTGCGCGCAGAGGTCCAGCAGGCCGTCGACCAGGCCAACAGCGCGGTGTCGCAGGCCGAGGCGATCAAGAAGTTCACGATCCTCTCGAAGGACTTCACCGAGGCCGGCGGCGAAATCACGCCGAGCCTCAAGCTGAAGCGCAACATCGTGAACAAGAACTACGCGACCGACATCGAAGCCCTGTACAAGAAGTAGCTTGCTGCTGGTCTTGAAAGTCCGTGAAGGCCTCCTTCACTACCCTCAGGGTAGGTAAGGAGGCCTTCACGGACCGTTGGTCGCGGGCGGCATCAACTCGCGCTGATCTTCGCGTCCCATTCGATGTGGTGCCGATAGAGCCAGTTCCGGTCCCTGTCGGACGTCGTTCCCGAGGACACCGCGGCGCTGCTCGCCACCAGCTTCTCCACCCGCGCCCGCCGAAGCCGCTCGTAGGCCGCGAAAGCGGTTGGGGCATCAGGAAGATCCCGCAGGCACTGTGCCAGTACGACACTGTCTTCAAGCGCCATCGACGCTCCCTGCCCGGCGGCGGGCGAGGCCGCGTGCGCCGCGTCTCCGACGAGCACCATCGTGGAGTCGGACCACACCGGCGTCGAGGGGACGTCGTAGGAGTGACCGCCGAAGACCTCGTCGCCGGTCGAGTGGATGATCTCCGCGGCAGGCAACGGTTCCCCGTCGAAAGCCGCGAAAGCCGTCGAGCGCCACTCTTCGGCCGAAAGACCACTTCGAACGCCTTCGGCCGTGGGGAGACGCGCGAACCAGTAGGTCGTGCCGTCGGGCGTGCTCGTGTAGCCGAAGAAGGCGTGCAGGCTCTGGACCATCCGATAGAGGGACGGCGCCTGCGGGACGCTCGTGTCGGTCGTGTAGCCGTAGACGACGTCCAGGCCCGTCGAGCGCGGCGGCGGGCATGAGGGGTCGATGAGGTTCCGGACGATCGAGTGCAGACCGTCGGCACCGATCAGGATGTCGCCCTCCGCGGAGGTCCCGTCTTCGAACAGCGCGGTCCCGGAGGTGGCCGAAACCAGCCGCTTCCCGCGCTCGAAGGTGATCCCGCGCGAGATCGCTTCCTCTTGCAGCGCAAGATAAAGCGACGCGCGGGTCAGGGTCCTCGGGCCGGCGAGACCGTCCAGATCGAACGAACGCCGCTCGACGGTCCGCCCGTCCGGCGTGACGAGTTCCAGGCCGTCGGCGGCGAAGGAGTTCTCGACCACCGGCCCGTCGGCGCCGATCGCGCGCAGGGCGTCCATGCCGTTGTGCATGATCGTCAGGAAGGCGCCCGCGTCCTCGCCGCCCGTCGGATGGGCCTCGTGGACGCTCGCTTCGATCCCCGCCCGTTTCAACGCCATCGCGGTCACCGTGCCCGAGATGCCGCCGCCGATGATCACAGCCTTCACCGCAACCCCCTGTCGTGTCGCCGTCACCCGACGGTACCGGGGAAACGGCGACACGACAGCAGGGTCACGCGCCGCCGCTGGCGACGATGTCGCCGTTCACACCCTTGGGGAAGAACCCGCCCTCCTTCACCGGGCCCGGGTTCAGGTAGACGACGTTCAGCACCCGGTCGGCGCTGCGGCCGAAGCAGATGCCGTTGTTGTCGGTGGGCACGATGTTGGCCTGGTTGCCGAGCACGATGCCCTGGTCGTCGTCACCGGGACCGTCGAGGGCGTCGCGGGCGTTGGAGATCTTCGCCGCGGCGTCGCCGAGGTCCCGTTCGAACAGCGACGTCCGGATGTTGGCGGCGTGGTACGCCTCGGCGGCCAGGATCCCGGCGGCCGCGTCGAGGAACGTCTTGTTGGTGATCAGCGGGGCGGCGCCCTTGTAGGCCGTCACGCCGACGTCCTCGAACAGGAACGCCGCGAGCAGGAAGTTCTTCTCGCTGCCGAACGGGTCGAACTGCTGGTATTCGCTGATCAGCCCGGCCGCGCGGGCGGCGGCGGTGAAGCTGTCCTTGAGGTCGATCTCGGGCCGCGACACGGTGGCCTCGCCCAGGGCCCCGCGCAGGAACTTGACGTGCGCGATCTCGTCGCCCGCGATCTCTTTCGCGAACTGGTGCAGCGCCTTGTCGTGGAACATCACCTTCTTGCCGCCGAGCACCCCGCCCTGGGTGCCGACGCCGCCGGTGATGTCGTCCGGCAGCCCATGCCCGTGGACGGCGAACGAATAGAACTCGGCCTCGAGGTATTCGAGGTTGAGCGCGAAGTTGAGCACGGCCGCGTCACTGGGGGCACCCGCTTCGGCGGCTTCGGCGGCCGCGTCACCGGTGGCCGAGGCGGACGAAGTGGCCTGGACCCCGAGGTAGGTCGCGCCGACGACACCGAGCCCCGCCGCGCCGGCGGCCTTCAAGAACCGGCGACGATCCGTGCGGTTCTCGGCACTGCGCGAAATCAGGGTACGAACGAACGGCTTTCCGAACACGAGTGGTTCCTCTCGTCTTTGCGGTGCACACCCACCCACTCGGACGTTCGGAACCACCCGTGACCCGGATTGGAAAAGATCTCGAACTTATTTCTTCGTCGCCGCCGCAAGGCGAACGCAGACCGCGAGACCGCGGATCGCTTCTTCGACCTCGGCCGGCTCAGGGTACGTCGGGGCGATGCGGATGACGGCGTCCTCGGGGTCGTCGCCGTACGGGTGCGTCGCGCCGGCGGGCGTCAGGGCGATGCCCGCCTCCTTGGCCAGCCGCACGACCTCCTTGGCGGTCCCGGACGGCACGGTCAGCGAGATGAAGTACCCGCCGGTCGGCTTCGTCCAGGACGCGAGGCCGGAGTCGCCCAGTTCCTTGGTGAGGATCTCGTCGACGGCCGCGAACTTCGGGCCGATGAGCTCGGCGTGCTTGCGCATGTGGTCCCGGACGCCGTCCTCGTCGCGGAGGAACTGCGCGTGGCGGAGCTGGTTGACCTTGTCCGGGCCGATGGTCCGCTTGCCGATCAGGCCGGTCCACCAGGCCAGGTTGGCCTCGGACGCGCCGAAGAAGCCGACGCCGCCACCGGCGTAGGTCACCTTCGAGGTCGAGCCGAAGACGAACACGCGGTCGGCGTTGCCCGCCTCGCCCGCCAGCGCGAACAGGTCGGCCAGCGGCGCTTCGACGTCGGTGAGGTGGTGCACGGCGTAGGCGTTGTCCCAGAAGATCCGGAAGTCCGGGGCGGCCGTGGTCATCGTGGCCAGGCGGCGCACGGTGTCGTCGCTGTAGGTGACACCGGTCGGGTTGCTGTACTTCGGCACGCACCAGATGCCCTTGACCGAGGCGTCCTCGGCGACGAGACGCTCGACGACGTCCATGTCGGGGCCGGTCTCGGTGAGCGGCACCTGGATCAGCTCGATGCCGAAGCGCTCGGCCAGCGCGAAGTGGCGGTCGTAGCCCGGCACCGGGCACAGGAACTTGACGGTCGCCTCGTCGGCCCAGCGGCGCTCGGCGCCCGGGAGCTTGCTGAGGAAGGCCTGCACGATCGAGTCGTGCATGAGCTCCAGGCTGGAGTTGCCCGCGGCCAGCAGCTGCTCGGCCGGGACCTGCAGAGGCCCGGCGAAGATGCGGCGGAGCTCGGGCAGGCCCTTCAGGCCGCCGTAGTTGCGGACGTCCGTGCCGTCCTCGGCCTTGCGCACGTCTCCGGGGAGGGCGAGCAGCCCGTCGGCGAGGTCCAGCTGCCGGGGGGACGGCTTGCCGCGGGTGATGTCCAGGGAGAGGCCACGGTCGACGAGGGCCGCGTAGTCGCGGCGGGCGCTCTCGACATCGACAGGTGCAGTGGTCATGCCTAACGCTAAACCCGGCGGGGATTCGGCGTGAGACGAGGGTGCCCAACGCCCGCCGCGCACAAGATCCCATAACGGTTGCGGTGCGTTTTACAGAATTCGTAACGAGGCCTAATCCTCTAGTGGCCGACACCCCGTTTCCCGCATTCTCGGTAATACGAACGAAAAGGTGAGAAACGAGGGGCTTGGCAATGAGAGCGAAGAACTGGGCGGCGATGACGCTAATGGCCGCGGGCACACTGGCGGCGTGCGCGACCCCGAATCAGGGTACGGCGACGCCCGTGGTCGCGGTGGCCGCTCCTCCGACCACGATCGTGGTACAGCCACCGGTGGTCGCGGTCCCGCCGCAAACGATTTACGCCGCACCTCCGACCACGCAGACGATCTATCCCGCCCCCGCGCCGGTGCCCTCGGTTTCGGCGGCCCAGACGGTGATCGCCTACTACGAGGCGATCAACCGGGGTGATTTCTCCACCGCGTGGAACCTCGGTGGACAAAAGCTCGCCAAAGGCGGCACTCTCGCCTCCTACGCCAAGGGATACGCGACGACTTCCTGGGTCGCTCTCACCGTGACGAGCGTGAGAGGGAACACGGTGTACGTCGATCTTTCGGCCCGGCAGACCGATGGTTCGCTGCGCACTTTCTCCGGCTCCTACACCGTTTCCGGCGGGGCCATCAGCTCGGCGAACATGAAACGGCTCTCGTGATCACAAGGCGGTGAGTCGCGAGATCTTCCAGCGGCCGTCGATTCGCTGCGCGGTGACCGAAAGCTGGGAGACCGACGACTGCGGCGCGCCGCCGCCCGCGGTGAGCGTCTGCTGGTCGAGGAACAACAGCACCTCGGCCTGTTCCCCGCGCAACGACCGGACGCCGAGCGAGCGGACGGTCGTCGTGCGGACCAGTTTCTGCTCCTCGGCCCGCTTCCGCGCCGAAGCGAACTGATCCCGGTACTGCCCGGTGGCCTCGCCGACGAGGACGTCGGCCGCGGCCCGTTCGGTCCGCGCGAGGTTGCTGTAGTCGTAGGAGAAGACCGCCTTCACCCCGGCGCCGACCTGGTCGGCGACCTCGGCGGTGGCGGACTGGTCCACCATGGCCGCGTTGCCGTCCGAACCCAGCGACGCCGCCTCCAGCCCGAACCACACCGCGCAGCCGACGGCCAGGACGATGATCGCGGTCAGGATCCGCGGTGTCCGCGCGTTCACGAGCCCGCCGCCTGCACCGCGCTGACCTTCCAGCCGTCCTCGACGCGCTGGTAGTCCACGGTCAGCCTGCTCACCTTGGGCGTAGCCGACCCGCCGCCGGTGCTGACCTTCACGTCCAGCACCGCCATCAGCCGTGCTGTCCCGGCGACGGCGTCGAGTTCGGTGACGGCGGCCTGCTTCAGCTTCGCCGTCGCGACCGTCTTGCTCGTGTTCGCCCGGTCGATCTGGACCTTCCGGTCGCCGGCGAGGTCCTTGCCGAGCCTTCCGGTGGTGACGCCGAGCCAGCGGTCGACGTCCTGGGCGCCGCTGCGGTAGTCGATCGTGTTGAGCATTTCGAGCTGCCCGGACGCGGCCGCGAGGACGGCTTCCCGCTCACGGCCGCGGGCCAGGCCGTCGTCCCCCGCGGCACTCCACCACGACCAGCCGGACCAGGCGGCCGCGAGGACCGCCACGGCGGCGAAAACAGCGAGAGCACGGGTGAGCACTACTTGCCGCCCAGCAACGCGCCCAGTCCACCAGGCCCGGATCCGGTGAGCAGGCTCAGTACCCCGGGCAGCTGCGCGGATTCCGCCGCCTGCGGGGTCTGCTTCGGCCGCTCCGGGACCGTCGGCGGCTTCCCGGCGTACGGGGCGTTCTGGGAGCCTCGCACGCCTGTGGGGCTTCCTGGCGGCTCGGCGCAGTACGCCTGCATGTTCACCGGCGCTTCGGTGAGGTCGTTCGCGGGACGCTGTTTCGTGCCCTCGTAGCCCTTGGTGCACGAGACCGGGTCGAAGAAGTTGAACACGACGCCGAGGTGGCCCGTGCCGTCCGGCGACGTCGACCGCGAGAACGCCGAGATGATCGGGTACGCGACGAGCAGTTCCTCGATCGCGTCCGTCCGGGCCGAAGTGATCTGGGCGGTGGTGAGCGTGTTCGCGAACAGCACACCGAGGTCGGTCCCCGACACCGCGAGCACGTCGCTGATCTGGCGGCTCAGCTTCGGCGCCTCGTCGATCACGCGCCGCAGATCCGGATCGGACGTCTTCAGCTGCGCGGCGATCGTCTTGAGCCCGCTGGAGAACCTGGTGATGTTGTCCGCCTGCCGCTGCTGCGTGTCCAGCACCGTCCGCGAACTGGCCAGCAGTCCTTGGGTGTCGGGCAGGTACTGCGTCGCCGTCGCGGTGAGGGAACCGGTGCTGTCGAGCAGTTGCCGCAGATCCGGGCCGGCGTTCGCGAAGGCCTCGTAGGTCTCGTCGACGACGGTCTTCAGCGACTCCGGCCGCACACTCGACACCAGGGAGTCCAGATTGGACAGGACGGTGTCCGGCGCGAGCGGGATCGAGGTCTTGTCGCGTTCGATGACCGACCCCTCCGCCAGGTACGGCCCGTTTTCGTGCATGGGCAGCAGATCGACGTACTGCTCCCCCACCGCCGACCGGTTCGCGACCGCGGCCTTGGTGTCCGCCGGGATCTTCGGCGCGCCCGAATCGATGTCCAGGCCGAGGTCGACGCCCTGGTCGGTGAGCGTCATCGACTTGACCTTGCCGACCGCGACCCCGCGATAGGACACCTCGGCGTTGACGAAGATCCCGCCCGAGTCCACGAGTTGGGCGGTGACGAGGTAGCCACGGGTGCCGAAAAGGCGGTCCAGCCCGGCGTATTTGCCGCCCGCGTAGACGACCGACACCACCGCGATGACGAGGAACACCGCCATCTGGATCTTGGTCTTGCGCGTGATCACCGGCCACCTCCCAGGATCGGCCCGAGGATCCCGCCGAGCACGCCACCGAGGACGTCGCCGCTCTGCCCCTGCGGGGCCTGGGGTGCCTGCGGGAGATCACCGGTGGGCAGCGGCAGCACCGGCGGCGCGGCGCCGCCGGAGAACGGGATCGCGCCCGGCGCGCCGGTCCCGTTCGCGCCGGGCAGCTGGATGATCGGCTGCGAGGAGTTGTTCATGTTCTCCAGGAGCGTGTCCAGGTTCAGGTCGATCTTGGCTTCCACGTTGGCGTAGTCACCCTTGATCACGTTGCCCGCGTAGTCCGGGAAGGGGTACGTGAGCAGGATCCGCAGCGCCGTCGGCAGGTCCTGGCCCGCCTCGGTCAGCTTCTTCAGCGTCGGCTGCAGCGCGCGGAGGTTCGCGACCAGGCTTTCCCGGCTGGCGTCGATGGTGTCGGTCGCGACCCCGGACAGCGTGTTCAGCGCCTGCAGCATGCCGACGAGCTGATCCCGTTGTTCGGTCACGACCTTGAGCCCCGGCGAGAGGTGGTCGAGCGCGTTCGTCAGGTTCTGCGTCTGCCCGACCAGGGTTTTGGACAGCTTGTCGAGACCGTCGATGGCCCGCAGGATCTCACCCTTGTGCCCGTCGAGTTCGGTGGCGAGCTTGTCCACATTGGACAACAGGGCACGGACCTCGGTCTCGTTGCCGGTGAGCGCGTCGTTGAGTTCGTGGCTGATCTTCTGGATCTGCTCGACGCCGCCACCGTTGAGCAGCAGGGAAAGCGCGCCGAGGACCTCTTCGACCTCGGGATTGCGGTTCGTCCGGTCCAGCGGGATCTTCGCCCCCTCGGCGAGGGTCCCTTCGGGCTTGCCGTCGGACGGCGCGTGCAGGTCGACGAACTTCTCCCCCAGCAGGCTCGACTGGCGTAGTTCGGCGCGCGCGTTCGCGGGGAGCGCGATGTCGCCGTTGACGACCATGGCGACCCATGCGGAGCGCGTGTCCGAAGCGAGGTCGATCTTCTCGACCCGGCCGACCGGGACGTCGTTGACCTTCACACTCGCCTGCGGCACGAGGTCGAGGACGTCGGAGAACTGCGCCGTGAGCCGGAACGGGTGATCACCGAGACCCGCTCCACCCGGCAGCGGGGTGTTGTACAGCCCGGAAAACCCGCCGTCACTGCACCCGGCCAGCACGAGGACGCCCGCCATCACTCCCGCGATCTTCTGCCGCTGCCTCATTTCGGGACTCCCTTGGTGAGGACGTCGACCAGCGGGAGCGGCAGCGGCGGCAGTTCGCCGCTCTGCAGTGAGGCCAGCACCTGCGGTATCGACGGCAGCTTCAGCGTGCCGTCGAGGACGGGCGCGAGTTTCTTGCAGATGCCGCCCAGCGTGTCCGGGATCGGCTTCGGCGTGCCCGCGCTGATCAGCCGGCAGACGGTCAGGATCGGCGGATGGGTCAGCTCGTTCAGGTTGTCCCGTACCGCGATCGTGCCGGACGCCGCGTCGTAGGAGTTGATGAAGTTCGTCGCCCCGGTCGGCGCGATGTCGATCACCTCGGCGAGCGAGGCGCGCTGGTCCACGAGCACCTTGGTCAGCCCGGCCAGCTTGTCCACATTGGACGAGAGCAGGTCCTTGTTCTCCGCGACGAACTTCTCGACGTCGCCCATCGCCGTCGCGAGTGAACTCAGCGCGGCGCCGACGTCGGCGGAATCGGCGGCCAGGAACCCGCTGACGTCGGCGGCCCGCCGGTAGAACTCGTTGAGCTGCTTGTCGCTGTCGGCCAGCGCGGAGGTGAAGGAGTTCAGGTTCTGCACCGTGCTGAACAGATCGTCCTTGGAGCCGTCCAGCGTCTTGGCCAGTTCGGACAGCCGGGTCACGGTGGTGTTGAGGTTCTTCCCGTTCCCGTCGAGGTTCGCCGCGGCCGTGTCGAGTACGTCGGACAGTGCGCCGTTCTTGTTGGCGCCGTTGGGTCCTAGGCTCGTCGAGAGCTTGTCGAGACTCGTGTAGAGATCGTCGAGTTCGGCCGGGGTCGCCGTCTTCTCCTTGGCGATCACCGCGTCCGTGGCCATCTCGGGACCACTCTCGTAGGCCGGGGTCAGCTGCACATACCGGTCACTGACCAGGCTCGGCGAGACGACGACGGCGCCCGCGTCCGCCGGGATCGGCGTGTCGTCGTCGATCCGCATGTCGACCCGGACCGCCTCACCCTGCGGCGTGACGCCGGTGATCTCGCCGACCTTCACCCCGAGCACCCGCACCGAGGAGCCGGCGTAGAGCCCGACGGTCTTGCCGAAGTACGCGCTGATCCGCGTCCCGCCGGGTTCTTTGAACACCAGCCAGAGGCCCGCGGTCAGGATCAGCACGAGGACGCAGGCGAACGCGACCCACGTGTAGACCGTGCGGCCGGTGCGTGTGTGGATGGTCATCGTCCCCCCACTCCCTGGTTCGGCGCGGCGATCGGCGGCGTGCAGCCCTCCGGGTTGACCTGGAAGGCGCCCGCGATGATCGTCGGCGGCAGCAGCCCGCACAGGTAACCCTCGAACCAGCGCCCGTTCCCGGTCGCGTTCGCGCCGACCCGGGCGAACGGCGCCATCAGCTGAAGGCTGCGGCTGAGGTTGTCCTGGTTGCGCTGCAGCACATCGGTGACCTTGCCGAGCTTCTCCAGCGTCGGTTTCATCGTCTGCCGGTTGTCGGCGACCAGTCCGGACAACTGCGCCGAAACCTGCTGGGTGCCCTTGAGCAAGGCGCTGATCGCGTCCTTCCGGTTCTGCAGTTCGGCGAGCAGCAGATTGCCGTCGTCGAGGATCCGTTTCAGCTGGGCGTTGCGGTCGGACAGCGTCTTGGACACCTTGCTCGTGTTGGACAGCAACGTCTTCAGGTCGCCGTCACGCGAGGAAACCGTCTTGGACAAGGAAGAAAGGCCGCTGAGCGCGTCCTTCAGGTACTGCGGGCTGTCCTTGAGCGCGTCGGACAGCACGGTGAAACTCGTCGCCAGCTGCGCGGTGTCGATGTCGCCGACCGTCCCGGACAGCTGCTGGAAGGCGTCCTGCAGTTCGAACGGCGTCCGCGTGCGGTCCAGCCCGATGGTGGCGTTCGGGTCCTGGCTCGCCTTGCCTTTCGGCGTCAGCGCCAGGAACTTCTCCCCCAGCAGCGTCTTGATCTCGATCGACGCCGCGGTGGCGTCGCCGACCCGGACGTCCTTCACCCGGAACTTCACCAGTACCTTCTTGCCCGCCAGCTCGACCGAGCTGACCTGGCCGACCTTGACCCCGGCGATCTGGACCTCGTTGTCCGGAGCCAAGCCGGCCGATTCGCCGAAGTACGCCGAGTACGTCGTCCCGCTGCCGAAGAGCGGGATCTTGTCGGAGAAGTACGTCGTCGCCGTGATCAGGACGATGAGGATGAGCGTCACCCCGCCCACCGCGGCCTGGTTGCGTTGCTTGAGCGGCTTCACGGCCCGCACCTCTCCGGTCGCTGCGTGCCGGGCAGCGGCGTGATCGGCAGTTCGATGTTGAGCGATTTGATGCCGATGCTGCCGGAGATCCCGCACAGGTAGTAGTTGAACCAGCTGCCGTAGCTCAGGGTTCTGGTGAACTTCTGCAGGTTGCCCGGCAGCACCTGCAGGAGATGGTCGATCAGCTGTTCCGAATCGCCGAGGTTCTGCGACAGCGCGCCGAGCTGCACGACGTCGTCCTTGAGCGCGGGCCGCGCGTCCGCGAGCAGCCCCGTCGTGGCGACCGTGAGATCGCCCAGCGCCTGGACCGCCTCCCCGATCGGCCGCCGCTGCTCGGACAACCCGGTGACCAGCCGCTGGGTCTGGTCGATCAGCTCGCCCAGCTGCGGCGAACGCTTCTCGACCGTGCCGAGCACGGTGTTGAGGTTCGCGATGACGTCGCCGATGATCTTGTCCTTGCCCGCGATCGCCGACGTGACCGACGCGGTGTGCGCGAGCAGGCTGGTGATCGTGCCGCCCTCGCCCTGGAACACCTGGATGATCTCGTAGGACAGTTTGTTGACGTCCTCGGGATTCAGCGCGCGGAACAGCGGTTTGAAACCGTTGAAGAGCACCGTCAGGTTCAGCGCCGGTTTGGTGCGCTCCGGGGGGATGATCCCGCCCTGCGGCAACGACTTCTCGTCACCGATGTCCGTGCCGAGCGAGAGATACCGTTGCCCGACCAGGTTGCGGTACTTGATGGTCGCGGTCACCGACGCCGGCAGCCGGTGCGTGGTCTGGACGTCGAAGTGGACCTGGGCGAAGTTCCGTTCGCCCTCCTCGACCTCGATCCGGCCGACCTGCCCGACCTTCACGCCGACGATGCGGACGTCATCGCCCTCCTTGAGCCCGGACGCGTCGGTGAACTTGGCGACGTAGCCGGACGTCTCGCCGAAGTTCGTGTTCGCGATGGTGGCGCCCAGGACCGCCGTCAGGAGGACGGTGACGACGGCGAAGATGAGGATCTTGACCAGATCCGGGACGAAGGACCTCACCTGAGCCCCACCTCGCTCGCCGATCCAGCGACTCCGGCTGCTCCAGCGCCGAGCCGAGCGTGTTGCGAAAGCCACTTTCGCAACGTTGAAGGTTGCGAAAGTGGCTTTCGCAACGTCGGCCCCGCGGTCGAGCGGCCTGAGGCGTCGGTACAGGGGGTCGTGAGTGGCGATTCGGGTTCTAACCCGAATCGCCACTCACGACCAACCCGACCCACACGTGTCCGCAGGTTCGCCGCCCGCCGCACTTTCCGCTCCCAGCTCATCGGAGTTCCACCTCCGCGCCGCGGTACAGCGGCCCGACCAGCAGGCTGCCCCAGTTCGGCACCTGGTCCGGGGTCGTGCCCAGGGCCGGCGACACGAGCAGGTCGATCAGCCGCTGTTCGTCCGGCGTGTTCACCACCGAGCCGCCCGCACTCCCGCCCGAGGGCACGGTCCCCTTCGAAGGCAGCGTGCCGTCGGGATCACGCGGCGGCGCGGGTTTCGAAGAGCCGTCGTCGATCGCGCCGTCGGGCGGGTATTGCGGCCAGCGGCCGGGTGGCGGCACCTCGGGGTAACACCGGGGGCCGCGTTTGTCGTTGTACTTCGGCTCATCGACGCCGGGGAGGTACTTGCCGCGGCTCGGCGTGAACTCGATCGTCACACGGCTGACCTCGGGATGCGCGGTGCCCTTTCCGAACGCGAGTTCCGCGCGCGGCACCGAACCGGCCAGTTGCTTGAGCAGGCACGGGTACTCGGGCGCGTACTTCGCCAGCACGTCGAGCGTGGGCCGCAGGTTGGTGGTGAGGCGGATCAGGTTGTCCTGATTCACCTTCAGGAAACTCGTCAGGTCGATCGAGGCCGCGGTCACCGTCGAGTAGACGTCGGCGAGACCGCGCTGGCTCTCCACCAGTGTCCTGCTCGTGGTGGTCAGATCCGACAACGCCGCCAGCAGATCCGGCGCGGCCTTGTCGTAGATCGCGGCGGCGTTCGCCACCCCGGAGATGTCGGCCTTGAGGTCGGGCAGTGACGGGTTCACTTTCCCCAGATAGTCCGAAAGCCCCGCCAGTGTCGAGCCGAGTTCCTTGCCCTGACCATCCAAAGCGGACGCGACCGCGTTCAGGGTGCTCGCCATCTTCTCCGGCTGCACGGCCTGCAGCAGCGGCATCACGTTGCCGAGCACGGTTTCCAGCTCGATCGCGCTGCTGCTGCGGTCCTGCGGGATGACGTCGCCTTCACCGATGTGCCGCTCCGGCTTCTCCGGGATCTGCAAAGCGACATAGCGTTCGCCGAACAACGTCTTCGGCAGCAGCCGCGCGGACACGTTGGACGGGATGACCTTGGTCTTGTCCGGCTGCAGCGCGAGTTCCATCGTCGCGTGGTCGCCGTGGGCCTGGATTCCCCGTACCTCGCCGACGACCATCCCGCGCACCTTGACGTCCGCGCCCTCGCGCATCTGGTTGCCGATGCGGTCGGTCTCCAGCTTCACCAGGGTCACCGAGGTGAACACCTTCTCGTAGAAGGCGATCGTGGTGACGAAGAACAGCACGACGACCACGAGGAAGATCAGGCCCAGCACCTGGTGCCGGAGCCGCTGCAGCAGTATCCCCCTGTTCAACCGGAAATCCTCACCGTCGTCGTGGCGCCCCAGATCGCGAGGCTCAGGAAGAAGTCGAGCACCGAGATGAGCACGATCGCCGTCCGCACGGCACGGCCGACGGCGACGCCGACCCCGGCGGGCCCGCCGCTGGCGGTGTAGCCGTAATAGCAATGGGAAAGGATGACGAGCACGCTGAAGATGATCACCTTGAGGAACGACCACAGCACGTCTTCGGGCGGCAGGAACAGCGTGAAGTAATGGTCGTAGGTGCCGGCGGACTGGCCGTAGAGCCAGATGGTGATCTGCCGTGAGGCCAGGTAGGACGAGAGCAGGCCGACGGCGTAGAGCGGGATGACCGCGGTGACGCCGGCGATCACCCGCGTCGTCACGAGGTACGGCATGCTCGGCACGCCCATCACTTCGAGCGCGTCGATCTCCTCCGAGATCCGCATGGCGCCCAGTTGCGCGGTGAACCCGCAGCCGACGGTGGCCGAGAGCGCGAGCCCGGCCGAAAGCGGCGCGACCTCGCGGGTGTTGAAGTAGGCGGAGATGAACCCGGTCAGCGCGGCGGTGCCGAGCTGGTTGAGCGCGGAATAGCCCTGCAGGCCGACGATGAGCCCGGTGAACAGCGTCATCCCGATCATCACGCCGAGCGTCCCGCCGATCACCGCGAGCGCGCCGGTGCCGAAGCTGACTTCGGTCAGCAGGCGGAAGACCTCCCGGCCGTAGCGCCGGATCGTGCGCGGAGTCCAGGCCAGCGCCCGGAAGTAGAAGGACAGCTGCCGCCCGAATCCCTCCAGCATCGCGCCGGGGCGCGCGATGATCTCGAGAGTCCGGTCCGTGACAGCGGGTTCGGCGGCCATTTCACATCGCCTTCGGTGGCACGATCCGCAGGTAGATCGCGGTCAGCACGACGTTGATCAGGAACAGCAGCAGGAACGTGATGACCACGGCCTGGTTCACCGCGTCGCCGACGCCCTTCGGCCCGCCCGCCGGGTTCAGCCCGCGGAACGCCGCGACCACCCCGGCGACGAAGCCGTAGAGGAGCGCCTTGATCTCGCTGATCCACAGGTCCGGCACCTGCGCGAGCGCGTTGAAGCTGGCGAGGTACGCGCCCGGGGTCCCGCCCTGCATGACGACGTTGAAGAAGTAGCCGCCGAGCACACCGACGACGCTGACCAAACCGTTCAGCAGCACCGAAACCACGATCGCGGCGAGTACGCGGGGCACGATCAGGCGCTGGATCGGGTTGACCCCGAGCACCTCCATCGCGTCGATCTCTTCGCGGATCTTGCGGGCGCCGATGTCGGCGCAGACCGCGCTGCCGCCCGCGCCCGCCACCAGCAACGCGGTGATCAGCGGGCTCGCCTGCTGCACGATCGCGAGCGCGCTGGCCGCGCCGGTGAACGACTGCGCGCCGATCTGCTGGGTCAGCGAACCCAGTTGCAGTGCGATGACCGCGCCGAACGGGATCGCGACCAATGCCGTCGGCAGGATGGTGACGCTGGCGAAGAACCAGCACTGCTGGATCCATTCGCGGAATTGGAACGGACGCTTGAAGATCGCGCGCAGGACCTCCCACGACAAGGTCGCGAGCCTGCCGACCTGTGTGAGCGCACCGATTCCCGGGGCAGACGCCGTCGCTCCCACAGAACCTCCCAGTCCTTTGCCCCGAGTCTTACTCCACCCGCCGACGCCCCATTGCGTTAGCGGTGTTCACTCTGCTCTCGGCACCTCCGCCTCAATCCATCCATGCCCCCGCCGCCACCCTCAACGGAGGCGCTTCGCGCCCGATCAAAACTTGAGTGCGTGCGTCGCGGTGGCGCCGCCGTCGGCGACGAACTCCGCGCCCGTGCAGTACGAACTCTCGTCACTGGCCAGGAACAACACGAGTTTGGCGATGTCCTCCGGCTGCCCGACCCGGCCCAGGGCGACCTTCTTGCCGACCCACGACATGTCGACTTTCTGCCCGCCCGCCGCGGCGGCGACCATCGGCGTGTCGATCGCGCCGGGATGGACCGAATTGACCCGGATGTTCTTCGCGCCGAGTTCGAGCGCCGCGACCTTGGTCATGCCGCGGATCGCGAACTTGCTCGCGGTGTAGGCGACGAGGAAAGGCATCCCGGCGAGTCCTTCCACAGAGGACACGTTCACGACCGAGCCGCCTCCGGCCCCGGTCATCGGTTCAACGACCGAACGCATCCCGAGAAACGTCCCGATCTGATTGACCCGGATGACGCGTTCGTAGTCGGCCAGCGTCGTCTTGCCCAGTTCCGAGAAATGCAGGATGCCGGCGTTGTTGACCAGCACGGTCGGCGGTCCGAACTCGCTCTGGGCGCGTTCGATCGCGGCATCCCATTCGGCCTCGTCACCGACGTCGAGATGCTGGTAGACGGCCGATTCGCCGAGGTCGGCGGCGAGTTTCTTGCCGTCGAGGTCGTTGATGTCGGCGATCACCACACGCGCGCCCTCGGCGACGAACAGCCGAGCGGCCGCCTCACCCTGACCCCGGGCACCGCCGGTGATCAGGGCGACCTTGCCATCGAGCCTGCCCACTACATCATCTCCTCGGTCATGGCAGCGACATGATTTCGGACGCGGAGAACATGCGTTCCGGGTCGCGGTCGGCGAAGTAGCCGCCCACGCATCCGACGAGTTCGTCGGTGGTCCAGGTGCCGTTGACGGTGTCGAACCGCTGTTCCACCGACGGCGGCCGCATGAGCGCGACCATCCCGCCGTAGACGAGGAACACCTGGCCGTTGATCCGGTCGGACTCGGGTCCGCAGAGGAAGGACACGAACGGCGCGACATGGTCGACCGAGAGCGGGTCGAGCCCCTCCGGTGCGTCGGCTCCGAAGACGGCCTCGGTCATCGCGGTGCGGGCGCGTGGGCAGATCGCGTTGGCGCGGACGCCGTAGCGGGAAAGGCCGCGCGCGGTGGAGACGGTCAGCGCGGCGATCCCGGCCTTGGCCGCACCGTAGTTCGGCTGACCGGGGGCGCCGAGCAGGAACGACTCCGACGCGGTGTTGACCACGCGGCCGTACACCGGCACGCCGTCTACTTTGGACTTGTCGCGCCAGTACGCCCCGGCGTTGCGGGAAAGCAGGAAATGCCCGCGCAGGTGGACGCCGAGCACGGTGTCCCAGTCGTCGTCGGACATCGAGAACAGCATCCGGTCGCGCAGGACGCCCGCGTTGTTGACCACGATGTGCAGGCCGCCGAAATGGTCGACGGCGGCGGTGAGCAGCGCGTCCGCCGTCGCGGATTCCGACACGTCACCGGTGACCGCGAAGGCCTTGCCACCTTCGGCCTCGATCTCGTCGGCCACGGTCCGAGCCGCGGCCGAGACGTCGTTGACCACCACCGAGGCACCCGCCGCGGCCAGCGCCAGCGCCTCCGCCCGGCCGAGTCCCGCCCCGGCTCCGGTCACGATGGCCGTCTTGCCGTCCAAACTCACTCCGGGCCTCCTTGCCTCTCGGACACACTAGAATCTGTTCTCGCTACACGCAAGGCCCAGATGAACACCGCTAACCACGTATGAGCAGCGCATTCTTCGGGCAACTCGCGACAGCTTGAGAAACACGTTCTACTTGATTCTGAGGAACCTCGGCCGACGCGAGGACCAGCTCTTCCTCGTCGTCGAGATCGAAGACCTCGGGCGCGAAGCCGACACAGATCGCGTTCGCCTCGCAGAGCGAGCGGTCGACGTCGATCTCCATATTCCCTCCTCGCCGCCACACCTGGTACAACTAGAACAGGTTCTACCCTACCGCCGCGAGCGGCTATGGCACCAGTAACGAGCACCGACGGCAGAGGTGACGGATGCGGATCGACTACACGCCGGAGCAGCGCGCACTGGCCGGGGAACTGCGGGAGTACTTCGCCGGGCTGATGACCCCCGAACGCCGCGAGGCCCTCGCCGGAGACGGCGGCGAGTACGGCGACGGCCTGGTGTACAAGGAAATCGTCCGCGACCTCGGCAGCTCGGGCTGGCTCGCGCTCGGCTGGCCGCGCGAGTACGGCGGACAGGACCGGCCGATGCTCGACCAGCTCATCTTCACCGACGAGGCGGCCGCGGCCGGGGTGCCCGTCCCGTTCCTCACGGTGAACACCGTCGGCCCGACGATCATGCGCTACGGCACCGAAGAACAGAAGGCGTTCTACTTACCGAAGATCGCCGCCGGCGAACTGCACTTCGCGATCGGCTACTCCGAGCCGGGCGCGGGGACCGACCTGGCGTCGCTGCGCACCCGCGCGGTCCGCGACGGCGACGACTACGTGATCAACGGCCAGAAGATGTGGACGAGCCTGATCGAGTACGCCGACTACATCTGGCTGGCCGCCCGCACCGACCCCGAGGCCCGCAAGCACAAGGGCCTCAGCATGATCATCGTGCCGACGTCGGCACCCGGGTTCTCCTGGACCAAGGTGCGCACGGTCGCCGGCCCGGGGACGAGCGCGACCTACTACGACGACGTCCGGGTGCCGGTGACCTCCCGGGTCGCCGGGGAGAACGAGGGCTGGCCGCTCATCACCAACCAGCTCAACCACGAGCGTGTCGCGCTGACCTCCGCCGCGCCGATCCAGACGTCGCTGCGGGATGTGCGGACCTGGGCGCAGACGACCAAGCTGCCCGACGGCTCCCGGGTCATCGATCAGCCGTGGGTACGGCTGCACCTGGCACGGATCCACACCCACGCCGAGTACCTGAAGCTGCGGAACTGGCGGATCGCCTGGGCGGCCGCGAGCAGCGAACTGGGCCCGGCGGAGGCTTCGGCGACCAAGGTGTTCGGTACCGAGTTCGCCACCGAGGCGTACCGGCTGATGATGGAGATCCTCGGTGCGGGCGCCGTGGTCCGCGAAGGCTCCCCCGGCGCGCTGCTGCGCGGCCGGATCGAACGGCTGCACCGGTCTTCGCTGATCCTCACCTTCGGCGGCGGCACCAACGAGATCCAGCGGGACATGATCGCCGCGACCGCCCTCGGCCTGCCCGTCACGCGCTAGGAGGCATTGATGGACTTCACGCTCACCGAAGCGCAGACGGACCTCGCGTCGCTGACGCGGCGGATCCTGACGGACAAGGTCACCCCGGACGTCCTGGGGCCGCACGGTTCCGGCGGCTACGACGCCCCGCTGTGGAAGGCGCTGGCGCAGGCCGGGGTCGTCGACGCCGCGCTGCCGCAGACCGTCGGTGGCGGTGGTTTCGGGTTGCTGGAGCAGTGCTCCGTGCTGGCCGAGATCGGCCGCGCGGTCGCCCCCGTTCCCTATCTGACGTCGGTCGTCCAAGGCGCGGCGGCGGTCGCCGAGTTCGGCGACGGACGGCTGGCCGAGCGCTGGATCGTCCCGGTCTTCCGCGGCGAGCAGGTGCTCGCGGTGGCGCTGCCGGACTTCGGCGTGCCCTGCGGGTTCACCGCCGAAGCCGACGGCGACGGCTGGCGGCTGACCGGCGCGCAGACCGCGGTGGCCTCGGGCGCGTTCGCCCACGGGTTCCTCGTCGAAGCGGCCATCGACGGCGGACACCAGGTGTTCCTGCTCGACCGGGACGCCGTGACCGTCTCGCCGCAGCGAACGGTCGACCACGCCGACGCGGCGCTCGTCGAACTGACCGGTGCGAAATCCGCGGTTTCCCTGGGCGACATCGGCGAATGGCTGCGGCTGCGCGGCACGATCGGTGTGTGCGCCCAGCAGCTCGGCGTCGTCGAGCGCGCACTGGAACTGACCGCGGCGTACGCGCGTGAACGGAAGCAGTTCGACCATCTCATCGGGAGCTTCCAGGCGGTGCGGCAACGGCTCGCCGACGCGTATGTCGACGTCGAGGCCGTGCGGTTGACGTTGTGGCAGGCCGCCTGGCGGCTGAGCGAGGGACTTCCGGCGGCGGAGGAGGTCGCGACGGCGAAGTTCTGGGCGGCCGAGGCCGGGCACCGGGTCGCGCACACCGCGGTCCATGTCCACGGCGGCGTCGGGATCGACGTCGACCACACGCTGCACCGTTATTTCGTGGCGGCGAAACGGCTCGAGTTCACCCTGGGCGGCGCGACCGCGCAACTGCGCGGACTCGGCGACCTGCTGGCCGCGGATCCGGCATGACCGCCACGGTCACGGAACTCCTGCTCGCGCGGGCGGAGGACCCGTCGACCGGGCTGTTGTTCGAGGACCGGCGCTGGTCCTGGGCGGACCACGTCCAAGCCTGCACCGGGTACGCCGCCGCGCTCGCCGGGATCCTGCGTCCCGGCGGGCATTTCGGGCTGCTGGCGGACAACGTGCCCGAGTTCTCGTTCCTGCTCGGCGGAGCCGCGCTCTCGGGGCATGTCCTGGTCGGTCTGAACCCGACGCGCCGGGGCGCGGCGCTGGCCCGCGACGTCGCGCTGGCCGACTGCGAGATCGTGTTCGCCGAGGACCACCACCTGCCGCTTCTCGCCGAGGTCGGCGTCCCGGTGCTGCGGCTGGACGACCTCGAACCGTTGCGGCAGGCCGTGGTGCCGGTGACGGCGAAGCCCGAAGACCTGCTGATGCTGATCTTCACCTCCGGCACCAGCGGTGATCCGAAGGCCGTCCGCTGCACGCACGCCAAGGTCGCCTTCCCCGGTGAGATGCTGGCCGCCCGGTTCGGTTTGTCCACCGAGGACACCGTGTACGTGTCGATGCCGATGTTCCACTCCAACGCCATCATGGCGGGCTGGTCGGTCGGGCTCGCCGCGGGCGCCGGCATCGCGGTGCGGCGGCGGTTCTCGGCCTCCGGTTTCCTTCCGGACGTCAGGAAGTTCGGCGCGACCTACGCGAACTACGTCGGCAAGCCACTGTCCTATGTGCTCGCCACACCCGAGCGGGACGACGACGCCGACAACCCACTGAAACTGGTCTACGGCAACGAAGGCGCGGAGGCCGACCTCGCCCGCTTCGGCAGGCGGTTCGGTTGTCACGTCGTCGACGCGTTCGGCTCGACCGAAGGCGGTGTGAACTTCGGCCGGGACGCCACCACTCCCCCAGGCTCGCTCGGGCGTCTGCTCGACGGCGTCGCGGTGCTCGACCCGGAAACCGGGAAGCCTTGTCCCCCGGCGGAATTCGACTCCGGCGGGAAGCTGCTCAACGCCGCCGAGGCGGTCGGCGAACTGGTCAACACCGGCGGCGCGGGCTTCTTCGCGGGCTACTACGGCGATCCCGAGGCCGAGGCCGAGCGGATGCGCGACGGGATGTACCACACCGGCGACCTGGCCTACCTCGACGCGGACGGCTACTGCCACTTCGCCGGGCGGCTCGGCGACTGGCTGCGCGTCGACGGCGAGAACCTCGGCACCGCCCCGATCGAACGCGCGCTCGTCCGGCATCCCGCCGTCAGCGAGGCGGCCGTGTACGGCGTCCCGGACCCGCGCGTGGGCGACCAGGTGATGGCCGCACTGGTCTGCCGGACGCCGGTCGACGCGGCCGAGATCGCCGCTTTCGTTGCGGCACAAGGTGATCTCGGCCCGAAGCAACGCCCCCGGTTCGTGCGGGTGGTCGAGGAGCTGCCACGGACCGCGACACACAAGGTACTCAAACGGGAGCTGGCCGCCGAGGGTGTCGGGGATGCCTGGGAACTGCGATACCCCTGATCCCCGCGTTTAGTCCTCTGAATGCGGTACTTGCGCGTGCAACTACCGCATCCAGAGGACTAAACGCGGGCGAGGGTGAGGGCGTCACCCGCAGGTGATCCCAGGGTCGGGACGGGTGATCTTCCCGATGTCCCGGCACCCGCTCGGTCCCTACGTTCGTTGCCATGAAACGAACTCTGCGCCGGGCCGGCGTATTCGCCACCGCTCTCGCCTTGCCCGCCGCCCTCGTCACGCCGTCCGCGTCGGCGGCCCCCGTCCGCCTCGGCCTGCCCGCGCCCACCGGCCCGTACCTGGTCGGCAGCACCGACCTCCACCTGATCGATCACTCCCGCCGGGATCCCTGGGTTCCGGGTGTCACGCGGGAACTGATGCTCACCGTGCGGTATCCGGCGCTGCCGAGCGTGAAGCCGAAGGCGCCGTACATGGCGCCAGGTGTCGCGAAAGCGGTGGCCGAAGGTGACGCCGTCAAGCTGGGCATCGACGCGGATCGGCTCGATTACCGGTTCCCCACCAACGCCCGCGTCGGTGCGCCCCCGATCGGCGGCAAACGGCCCGTCGTGCTCTATTCGCCTGGCGGCACCTTGTCGCGGTCGCACGGCACCACGCAGATGGAACAGCTCGCGAGCGAGGGTTACGTCGTGGTCGCCATCGACCACACGCACGAGGCCGAGGCTGTCGAGTTCCCCGGCGGCCGCGTCGCGAAGAAGGCCTTGCCGCCTTCGAGCATCGAGGTGTCGAAGCGGCTCATGGAGACGCGTGTCCAGGACACGCGGTTCGTCCTCGACTCGCTGGCCGGGAAAGGCGTCGACCTGTCCCGGGTCGGCATGTTCGGCCATTCCGCCGGTGGGTTCACGGCGGGCGAGACGATGGTGTCCGACCGGCGCGTCGACGCCGGGGCGAACCTTGACGGCAGCATGGCCTACTCGCAGTCGCAGCGGCTCTTCGGGCGCGTCGTGAACGAAGGGCTGGACCGGCCGTTCCTGCTGATGAGCGCGGGCGACCACAGTGCCGCGTCGGACACGTCGTGGCAGGAGTTCCAGAAGAACCAGCGCGGCTGGACCCGGGAAACCCGTCTACCGGACGGTGAACACTTCAGCTACACCGACTACCAGACCCTGTTGCCGCAGTTGGGCAACGCTCCGGCCGCGTTCATCGGCACCGTCGACCCGGCGCGGAGCGTCGCCACCCAGCGCGCCCACCTCTCGGCGTTCTTCGACAAGACCTTGCGTCACCGAAGCAGCGACGTGACCAAGGTGTCCTTGAGCCAGGTTTCGTAGTCGTCGTGGCTCCAGCCGGCCTCGGTGACGAGGTCGGCGTGGACGCCCGCGCCCATCAGGGCGACGGCGATGTCGGCCGCCCGGGGTACCACCTCGCGGCCGCCCTTCCGGACGCGGTCGATCACCATCTCGATCCCGAGACGGTTGCGCCGCGCGCCCTCGACCTGCGTCGCGGCGATGTCCGGATCGACGGCCGCACCGGAGCCCAGCATCGTGACGATGTCACCGCAGCGTTCCCGGACCTGGCGGGCGACCGTGGCCAGCAGGCCGAGCAGCGCGACCGGATCGTCGGTCCGCCGCGCCTCGGCGACGAGGTCGTGGATCCCGGCCTCGTCGTCGAGGAGGTCGACGAGCCCGCCGAGGACCCCGGCCTTCGAACCGAAATGGGCGTAGACCGTCTGCGTCGACACGCCCGCTTCCTGCGCGATGAGGCGGATCGGCGTCCGCGCGTACCCGCGTTCGGCGAAGAGCCCGCGGGCCGCGGTCAGGATCGTGCGCAACGTCAGCGCCTCGCGCCGGTCGCGCAACCGGACGATGCCGGGGAGGTCCGCTGGCATGTATGCTCCTCGAAACTTAGAACGTTGTTCTAGCTACTTGATCGATGTTCCATGGAGAGGATAGCGATGACCACGGAAGAGATCATCACCGCGCTGGAGCGCGCCTGGAACACCGGCGACGGCGAGGCGTGGGCCGCCCGGTTCGCCGAGGACGCGGAATTCGTCGACGTCGTCGGCCGCATCCAGCGCGGCCGCGCGACGATCGCCCGCGAGAGCCAGAACATCTTCGACACCATCTATCGGGGAAGCACACTGGAGATCCGCCAGGTGTCGAGCCGTCCGCTCGGCGGCGGGATCGACCTCGTGCATACCGCGACCGTGCTGACCATCCCGGCCGGCCCCCTCGCCGGGGAAGCACGAGCGGTACAGACGAAGCTCATCCGCGACGGTGAGATCGTCGCCTTCCACAACACGATCAGGACCGATATCGCGGCGTTCGCCGGCCACGACGCGGACCTCGCCGCCCGCTCGCCCCAGGAGTGGGATTCCTGAACCGTGCCGTTCGCGGCAGACTGACGTCGTGACGCGCTTGAGGAACCACTGGCTCTGGCCACTCGTCGTCAGCGTGCTCGCGCTCGGCGCCTTCGCCGGTCTCGGCCTGCTGACCCGTACTGTGCTCGCCTCACGAGGCAACCGGGCGCTGGCGGATTCCGGCGAGTTCGTGGTGTGGTCGCTCTTGATTGCGGCGTCCGCGGTGCTCTTCGCCTTCCTGTTCGCGCACTCGGTCCCCCTGACGGCCTGGCTCCGGCTGGCCGGGGTCGCCGTCTGGAAACCGGCGCTGGCGTACGTCGTCTTCGCCGCGATCCTCTTCGCGTTCCAATGGAAGATCGGTTCACCGATCGGCGATCTCAAACCCACCACGGCCATCGGGGTGTCGCGGACCCTGCTCGCCCTCGGCCTGGTCGCGGCGGCACCGGCCGTCCTGGGACTCTGGCTCAACCACACCCGGCTGCGCCGGATCTCCCGCGTGCTCGACGGCGAGACCACCGAACGGGAACGCGCGGTCGACGTGCTGGGCGAACTCCTCGAATGCAAACGCGCCAACGGAAGCTGCCTCATGGTGCTGGCGCTCATCGTGTCGACGGCGGTCATCGACGCCGGTGCCCAGCGCCGCGCGTTCCTCGCCACCGGCACCCCGAAGGAAGCCTTTCCGCCGGAAGGAGTGCTGCTCTACGGCGCACTGTTCACCGCGATCTCACTGCTGCTCTACGTGCCGGTGTTCCTGGCCTGGAAGGCGCGCTGCCTGCGGGTGGTCGACGAAATCTATCCGCTGCCCGCCGACGCCCGCCCCACCGAGGACTGGCAGGCCGGACGCGCCAGGTTGACGCACCTGATGGGCACGGACAACACCGTGGGCAAGACCGTCACGGCGGCGTTCGGGATCCTCGCGCCGCTGCTGACGGGCGTGCTCAGCGTCGTACTCCCAGGGCTCAAATAGCGGCGTTGATCGGCCGCAGCCGCCGCGGCCCGGTGTCGGGGCGGGTCGGCGGCGGGCCGAGCACCATCCGGGCGTTGGCGACGAACGCGCCGTCCGGTGAGGCGAGGATCGGGTCCAGGGTCATCGAGCGGACCTCGGGGTTGTCCTCGGCGAGCGCCGCGACGCGCAGCACGATGTCCTGCAGCGCGGCCAGATCCGCCGGTTCGTCGCCGCGGTAGCCGGTCAGCAGCGGCGACGTCCGCGGTTCCCGCAGCAGGGTCGCCGCGTCGACGTCGGTGAGCGGGACGGCGCGGTAGGCCCGGTCCCCCAGCAGCGTGCTGACCAGCCCGGAGAGCCCGAACGAAACGAGCGTGCCGAAGGACGGGTCGTCCTGGAGTCCGATCACGCACGAGATGCCCTTGGGCGCCATCCGCTGGACGTAGACCTCGTCGTCGCCGGAGATCTCCCGCAGATCGGCGTACGCGCGCCGCACACTGTCCACAGAGGACAGGTCGAGTCGCACCCCGGCGAGGTCCGGCCTGCCGCGAAGCCGCTCGTCGACGGCCTTGAGGGTGACCGGGAAACCCAGGTCCTCGGCCGTCTTCACCGCCTCGTCCGCGGAGGTCACGACACGGAACGGGACGACGTCGACGCCGTAGCAGGCCAAGAGCCGGACCACGTCGTCGTCCGACAGCAGCGTCGTCTTGCCGTCCTCCGCGGACAGCAGTTCGGTGACGATCGACTGTGCCTGCTCGGTGTGCACTCCCGCGGGCCGCACCAGGTTGCCCTGCGGCCGCTGCCGCCAGGCGGCGTAGCGCACGACCCGCGCGAGCGCGTTCACCGCGCGTTCGGGGCTCGGATACGAAGGGACCGAACCCCGCGTCGGCACGCCGTCCTCGGACAGCACGGCCAGTTCGTCCGGCACCCCCTCGACGGCGAGGAAGGTCGACACGATCGGCTTGTCCTTGTCCATCTCGACGACCGCTTCCCGCAAAGCGCGGGCGTAGGCGGTGCCGGGGATCGCGAGCGGCGGTACGAACACCACGACCAGGGCGTCGGTTTCCGGCGAATTGAGCGCCTCCCGCACGGCGGTGGCGAACTCCTCCGGACCCGCCTGCGGTCCGACGTCGACCGGATCGGAGGCCAGCCGCAGGCCCTGGGCGCGCGCGGTGTCGGCGGCCAGCAGACCGATGGCGCTGGAGTTGCCCACGATGGCGATCCGCGGGCCGGCGGGCAGCGGCTGATGGGCGAAGACCAACGCTGTGTCGAAGAGTTGCGCGAGCGTGTCGACGCGGACGACGCCCGCCTGCTCGAACAGGGCCTGCACGCTGGACTCGTCGACCTCGGCCGACGTCGCGGCCAGCTGCGGGCGCACCGCGTGCCTGCCGGATTTCACCGCCACCACCGGTTTCGTCCGCGCCAGCCGCCGGGCCAGCCGCGCGAACTTGCGCGGGTTGCCGAACGATTCCAGGTACAGCAGCACGAGGTCGGTCGCCGGATCGGTTTCCCAGTACTGCAACAGATCGTTGCCCGAGACGTCGGCGCGGTTACCCGCCGAGACGAACGTCGAAAGCCCGAGGCCGCGCGCTTCGGCGTCGGCGAGGATCGCGGTGCCGAGCGCGCCGGACTGGCAGAAGAACCCGGTGCGGCCACGGGCGGGCAGGCGTGGCGCGAGGGTGGCGTTGAGCCGAACGGAGGCGTCGGTGTTGAGCACACCCAGCGCGTTCGGGCCGACCACGCGCATTCCGTGCGCCCTGGCCTCCCCCACCAGCCGCAGCTCGGCGTGCAGGCCGTGCGGACCGGCTTCGGCGAACCCGCCCGAGACGATCAGGAGGGTTTTGACCCCCTTGGCCAGCGCACCGTCCAAAACGGACTCGACGGCTTCCGCGGGCACGGCGACCAGCGCGAGATCGACGACGTCGGGAATGTCCACGACGGACGGATAGGCGCGGACACCGCGGACGGACTTGTGCTCCGGGTTGACCGGGTAGACGGTCCCCGCGAAGTCGGCGCTCAGCAGGTTGGTGAGAACGACGTAGCCGATCTTCGTCGGATCGGTGGAGGCGCCGATCACCGCGACCGACCGGGGATGTAGCAGGTTGTGCACGCTGCGCGCCTCGGCGGCCTGCTCGCGGGCCCGGGCGACCGCGAGGGACTCCTCGGTCGGGTCGATGTCGAACTCCAGATGCAGCACGCCTTCTTCGATCTCGCGGCTGACCTGGTAGCCCGCGTCGCGGAACACCCGGACCATCCCCGCGTTCTCGGCGAGCACTTCGGCGACGAAGCGGCGCAACCCGGATTCCGAAGCCGCGGCGGCGAGATGCTCCAGCAGGATCGACCCCAGCCCACGGCCCTGATGGGCGTCGTCGACGACGAACGCGACCTCGGCCGACGGCCCGTGGTCGAGCCGTTCGTAGCGGCCGACCGCCACGATGTCGTCGCCCAGCAACGCGACGAAGGCGACCCTGTCGTGGTGATCGACGACGGAGAACCGTTCGAGGTCCCGCTGCGGGATCCGCGGATACGCGCCGAAGTACCGGAAGTACCGGGTGCGCTCGGACAGCCGCCCGTGGAAGGCGACGAGACCGTCGGCGTCGCTGGGGATCACCGGCCGCAGGTGGACCGTGCCACCGTCGGAGAGCAGGACGTCGGCCTCCCACTCGCGCGGGTAGTCGAACGGATCCCTGAGCCCGGTGTTCTCGGTGGTCATGTCAGTCCCTCGGATCGTCCGGATCGAGACCGTGCAGCGGGAAGATCGCGCGACGGGTGTCGCGGATGGCGATGTCGACCGGCTCGTCCGCCCCGTCTCCCCACGGGACGAACGCGGTGTCGCGGTCGTCGGACATCCGGGGCGGGATCTCGGCGTTCGGCGCCGCCCTGGAGATCGACGCGACCCAGTTCGGCGGCAGCGCCGTCGACGGGTCGACGTCGCGGTCGAGCACCGTGGCGAGCAGATGCGTCCACGAGCGCGGCACCACGCGGATCAGCTGATAGCCCCCGCCGCCCACGGCCAGCCAGCGGCCGTCCGCATACGCCTCGGACAGCTCACGCAGCCGCCGGTAGATCGCGCGATGGCCGTCGACCGAGAGCGAAAGGTCGGCCAGCGGGTCTTCCTCGTGCGAGTCGACCCCGCACTGCGTGACGAGGATCTGCGGCCGGAACTGCTCCAGCATCGACGGCACGACGGCGTCGAAAGCACGCAGCCAGCCGCCGTCGCGGGTACCGGGCGGCAACGGGAGGTTGATCGCGGTGCCCTCGGCGCCGCCCTTGCCGGTCTCCGCCGAATAACCGGTGCCGGGCCACAGCGTGAACGGGTGCTGGTGCAGGGAAACGGTCAGCACGCGGGGATCGTCGTAGAACGCGGCCTGCACCCCGTCGCCGTGGTGCACGTCGGTGTCGACGTAGGCGATGCGGTCGAAACCGTGGTCCAGCAGCCACGAGATCGCGACCGAGCAGTCGTTGTAGACACAGAACCCCGACGCCCTGTCCGGCATCGCGTGGTGCAGCCCGCCGGCGATGTTCACCGCACGGGTCGCCTCGCCGTCGGCGATCTTGCGCGCGGCCAGCAGCGTCGAGCCGACGAC
The DNA here is from genome assembly GCF_013870525.1 of Amycolatopsis pittospori. GTDB lineage: Bacteria > Actinomycetota > Actinomycetes > Mycobacteriales > Pseudonocardiaceae > Amycolatopsis > Amycolatopsis pittospori. Next base: position 90,147 of record NZ_JACBXD010000005.1, on the reverse strand, counting down.
CAGCGCCGAAGCCTCGTGCATGCCGGTGAACACCGGGTTGTCCTCGGTGCCGAGCCCGTGCGCGAAATCCGCGCCGGTCATCGGCGCCTGCCGGACCGCCTCGATGTACTCGCCGATGTGGACACGGCGGAGTTCGTCGTCCCCGGCGGGACCGGGGACGAGCAGTTCGACCCCGTCGAGCACGCCGAGTTCGGTGGCGAGCCGGATGGTCAGTTCGAGCCGCACCGGGTTGAACGGATGCTCGCCGCCGAGGTCGTAACCCAGCAGCGAGGAGTCCCATACGACGGCCGGTGCTCGCATGGTCCGAACTCTAGTGCCCGGAAGCGGCTCGTGCCCCGTCCCGGACCGCCCGCGGGTCAGCCGGGCAGGTCGCCGGTGGCCACCGGACGCTCCGGATCGCGAGACCAGTGCGACCACGAACCCGCGTACAGCGCGGCGGGCTCGGGATGGCCGGCGACCTCCAGCGCGAGGACGACGGAGGAAGCGGTGACGCCCGATCCACAGTAGACACCGACCGCGGTCTCCGGCGTCACGCCGAATCCTTCGAACCGCTCGGCCAGTTCGGAGGCGTCGCGCCAGCGGCCGTCCTCGGCGAGATGCCCCGAGTAGGGCGCGTTGACCGCGCCCGGGATGTGCCCGGCGCGCGGATCGATCGGCTCGTTCTCCCCCGCGTACCTCGGCTTGGCCCTGGCGTCGAAGAGCAGTCCCTCCCTGGCGAGCGCGGCGGCCTCGGCCGCCTCCAGCACCGGCATTCCGCCGGGTTTCACGACGATGTCGCCCTCCTCGGGCGAGGGGACCTCGTCCGTGAGCGGGCGTTCCTCGTCGGCCCAGGCGGCGAATCCGCCGTCGAGTACGGCGACCTCGGCGTGCCCGGCCCAGCGCAGGAGCCACCAGGCGCGCGCCGCGACCGACCCGTCGGAGTCGTCGTAGACCACGACCGGGTGACCGGCGCGGACCCCCGCCGCCCGCAGATGCCGCTGCAGCGTTTCCGGCTCCGGCAGCGGGTGACGGCCGCCGTCACCCGGCTCGGCGGCGAGCGCGGTGTCGAGGTCGACGTACACCGCGCCGGGGAGATGTGCCTCACGATAGGAATCGGCACCGGGCGGTCCGGCGAGCCGCCAACGGACGTCGAGGACTACGGAGCGTGCCGATTCCGGGCCGGAGAGCCGCGCGGCGAGCTCGCTGGTGGTGATCATGGGGCGCATGGGCCCATCTTCCCGTGCCTTCCTGCTCGCCGCCCAGCTTGGGGGACTTTTCCGGGCAGAGGGCTTGTTATCCCCACGCCTGCGTCGCTGTCGGTGCCAGCGACTACGATGAGCAACGCGGACGAAGGGGACAGCGTGAACGATCTCATCGACACCACAGAGATGTACTTGCGTACGATCTACGAGCTCGAAGAAGAGGGTGTCGTCCCGCTGCGGGCCCGGATCGCGGAACGGCTGCAGCAGAGCGGGCCGACCGTGAGCCAGACCGTCGCCAGGATGGAGCGCGACGGACTGGTCGTCGTCGCGGACGACAGGCACCTGCAGCTGACCGACCACGGTCGCGAACTCGCGATCGCCGTGATGCGCAAGCACCGGCTGGCCGAGCGCCTCCTGGTCGACGTGATCGGCCTGGAATGGGAGCACGTCCACAACGAGGCGTGCCGCTGGGAACACGTGATGAGCGAGGCCGTCGAGCGCAAGCTCGTCAAGCTCCTCGACCACCCCACCACCTCGCCCTACGGCAACCCGATCCCCGGGCTGGACAAGCTCGGCGACGGCGATCCCGCGCCCCCGGCCGAGTCCGATCTGGTGCGCCTCGACGAGTTCGCCCGCACGGGCGGCGGCGAGGTCGAGATCCGGCGTATCGCCGAACACGTTCAGCTGGACGAGACGCTGATGACCGAGCTCAAATCGGTCGGCATCGTGCCCGGCAGCCGGGTCAAGGTCGGCAAGGCGGCACCCGGCGGGACCATCGAGGTCACCGGCGGCAACAACACGGCCCAGGTACCCGTTTCGGCGCTGCACGCCGTGCTGGCGCAGGCGCGGTGAGCGCCGCGTCGGACGCTGAGGCGACCTTCCGGGAGCTCCACGGCCGGGCTCCGGCCGGGGTCTGGTCCGCTCCCGGCCGGGTGAACCTGATCGGCGAGCACACCGACTACAACGACGGGTTCGTGCTGCCGTTCGCGCTGCCGCACCGGCTCGCCGCCGCGGCGACGCCGCGCGAGGACGGCGTGCTGACCGTGGCCACCCTCGGTTCGGACGGCCGGGTCCAGGAATCGGGCCCGCTCACCATCGCCGATTTGAAGCCCGGCGCCGTCGAGGGGTGGGCCGCGTACCCGGCGGGAGTCGCCTGGGTACTGCGAGACCAGGGTCTCGACAAGGGCGCGGACCTGGTGATCGCGGGGGACGTGCCCTCGGGGGCGGGCCTGTCCTCCTCTCACGCGCTCGAATGCGCCGTCGCGCTCGCGCTGCTGGGGCTCGCGGGCATCACCCCGGGCACCGGCGGCGGCTCGCCGACCCTGCACGAGGTCGCGCGCTGGGTGCAGCGATCGGAGAACGACTTCGTCGGCGCGCCGACCGGGCTGCTCGACCAGACCGCGTCCCTGTGCTGCACGGAATCGAACGTCCTGTTCCTCGACGTCCGCTCGGGCGAACTGGAGCAGGTGCCGTTCCCCCTGGAGGAATCGGGCGTCCGGATCCTGATCATCGACACCCGCACGAAGCACTCGCACGCCGAGGGCGGCTACGGCGAACGCCGCCGGGGCTGCGAACGCGCCGCCGAACTGCTCGAAGTGAAGGCGCTGCGGGACATCGACGTCGACGGGCTCGACGCCGCCCTGGCCAAGCTGCCCGGCGAACTGGTGCCGCTGGTGCGGCATGTGGTGACGGAGAACCAGCGGGTGCTCGACACCGTGGAACTCCTGCGCGCCGGACGGATCACCGAGATCGGCCCGCAGCTCGACGCCTCGCACGTCAGCATGCGCGACGACTACCGGATCTCCACCAAGGAACTCGACCTCGCCGTCGCTTCGGCCCGCGAGGCCGGCGCGCTCGGCGCGCGGATGACCGGTGGCGGCTTCGGCGGTTCGGCGATCGCGCTGGTCCGTGAGTCCGATGTGGACACCGTCGGGCGGGCGGTGAAGGCCGCGTACGAGGCGGCGGATCTGCGCCACCCCAGGCTGTTCACCGCTGTGCCTTCGCGCGGCGCGGGCCGCGACGAGCTCTAAGGCGCGTTTCACAAGTCTGTTCGATCGCGAACCCGGCTTGGGAAACAAGCCCTGCACTCCGACCCCCGGGCGCGCGTCGGTGTCCGGGGCGAGGAGACTGGGCCGCGACCGCATCCGCAGCAGAAAGGCGCGAACGTGACCGACGAACCGACCAAGACCCTGAAGCTGATGGTGACGGGCGGAGCCGGTTATGTGGGCAGTGTCTGCGCCGCCCGGCTCGTCGAGGCCGGGCACGACGTGACCGTGGTCGACGACCTCTCCACCGGGCACGCCGACGCGGTGCACCCGGACGCCACCTTCGTCGAGGGTGACGCCGCCGAAGTCGCGCGCCGCCTGCTCGGCGACGGTTTCGACGGTGTCCTCCACTTCGCCGCCAAGTCCCTGGTCGGCGAGTCGATGACGGATCCGGCGAAGTACTGGGAAGGCAACGTCCTGACGTCGCTGCGTCTGCTGGAAGCGATGCGCGACCACGGCACGAAGCGGCTGGTGTTCTCCTCCACCGCGGCCACCTACGGCGAGCCCGAGTCCTCCCCCATCCCGGAGACCGCCCCGACGCAGCCGACGAACACCTACGGCGCGACGAAGCTGGCCATCGACCACGCGATCACGTCGTTCTCGCGTGCCCACGGCATCGCCGCCGTCAGCCTGCGCTACTTCAACGTCGCCGGCGCCTACGGCGTCTTCGGCGAGCGGCACACCACCGAAACCCATTTGATCCCCCTCGTCCTCCAGGTCGCCACCGGGGACCGCGAGCGGATCCAGATCTTCGGTGACGACTACCCGACTTCGGACGGCACCGCCATCCGCGACTACATCCACGTGGTCGACCTCGCCGACGCGCATCTGCTGGCGCTGCGCCACGCCGTCGACGGCGAACACCGCATCTACAACCTGGGCAGCGGCACCGGTTTCTCGGTCCTCGAAGTGATCGAGGCGTGCCGCCGCACCACCGGTCACGAGATCCCCGCCGCGGTCGCGCCGCGACGCGCGGGCGACCCGTCGGTGCTGGTGGCCTCCAGCGAGCGCGCGGGCGACGAACTCGGCTGGAAGCCCGAGCGCACCGACCTCGACGGCATCGTGTCCGACGCGTGGGAGTTCACGCGGTCCCGCCAGGCCGCTCGAGGCTGATCTCGGGCGTTCCCTCGGCCCGTTGCCGCACGACCACCTCGGACACCTTGGACGGCGGGATCATCGCGTTCAGGGCCTTGGCCAGCAGGTCCGTCAGCCCGTGTTCGGGATCGGCTTCGCGTGCCCTCTCCAAGGCCATCCCGGTGATCGCCAGATCCCCGCGGATGTACGAGGCGTGCGCCTTCAGGGCCAGTGCCTCGGCGCGCTCCGGCTCGGGAAGCTCCCTGGCCAGGATGAGCCAGAGGTCTTCCGCGGTCCGCGCGAGCGGCGAGTCCGCGGGGGCGGCGGTCAGCATGCACGCACCCCGGACCTCGACCAGTGAGATGGCCCAGGCCAGCCGGACGGCCTGGGCGTCGGTGACCGCCAGGTCGCCGGACGCGGCACGGGCGAGGGCGGCGTTCACCTCGGCGATCCCCGCCCCGACGACGTCCGCGTCCGCCCACGGCGGCTCGGACATTTCGGTGAGGAGACCGGCGCGCCGGGCGAGGGTCTCCGGTGGGCCGGGATCGAAGAGGCGCTCGACCTCTTCCCGGCTTTTGCGGGTGATGTGGCCTTCGCCGGTGACGATCGCGGCGACCACCGAGTCGCGAGGATCGGGCAGGACGCCGCGGCACGTCTTTTCGCGGTAGCAGCCCCACCGTACGTCCGCGGCGATACGCGGCGCCCACAGCGAGTGCAGCAGCGGGATGCCGAATTCGGCCAGCGAGGCCTCCAGACGGCGGATGAAGCGACGGCGCGGTGGCCGCCCCGCCGGGTTCGGGGAGCCGCCGCCGACGACCGCGACGGTGGCGCCGGTATGCCCGGTCAGGGCCAGCCGCCCCGCGAGGTCGCGTGCCTGATCGAGCTCCAGGCCGGGCGGTGGAAGGTCCACGCGCAGGACGATGCCCTGCTGTCTGCGGTCCGGCCCGCGCTGGCCGAGCACGACGAGGGAGTCCTCGGGATGGAAGCCGAGGAGGTACGGGATCGCGGTGAGCAGGTCCGCCGGATCCGTCAGATTGACCTTGGGCCTGCCGGTCGGGGTGGATGTGGTCATGCCCCCACCCTGCGGCGGGAATGGGGCCGCTGGGTGGGGGCGGGACACATCTGTGGACAGCCGGGACCGTTGTGGACAACCTCGCCGGGCCCCGGCCGCGGAGGCCGGATCCTGTCGGTGGGGTGGTCTACAGTGCGCGGCCCCTCGGGGTCAGTCGCAGTGTTCGAACGGGCTCTCGTAGGTGTTCGAGCCGACCGAACCGCCCCACTTGACACAGGTCGAGGCGGCGGTCTTCTTCACCGGGCCGGCGTAGTACGTGAAGCTGCCCGAGTCGGTCGTACGGGCCGAACCCTGGACTTCGAGGAACGCCGACACCGGCGACGCGGTGCCGAGCGAAACCGCCTTCAGCGTGGTGACGCAGTTGGCCTTGGTCGAGGCGTTGTAGAGCAGGTACGCCGTGCCCGAACCGCCGGCGAGCCCCTGCGAGTCGACCACCGAGAACCCGCTGCCGCACACCTCGGTGGCCTCGTACGGGTTGCCACCACAGGAGTTCTTGCTCGTGAAGCTGGTGTGGGCGTAGTACGGCACCGCGACGCCGTTCAGCTTCGCCTTCTGCACCACACCGTTGAGCCGCTCTTCGAAGTGCAGGTGCGGACCGGACACCCCGCCGGTCGCCCCGGCCGTGCCGATCTGCTTGCCCAGGCTGACGGCCTGGCCGACCGAGACGGACTGCGTCGAAAGGTGGGCGTAGCGGGTTCGCCAGCCGCCACCGTGGTCGATCTCGACCCAGCGTCCGTAGCTGGTGCTGCCTTCGTTGGCGACCCGGGTGATGGTGCCGCCGGCCGAGGCCAGCACCGGCATCCCGGTGATCCCCGACTTCTGGAAGTCGACCGAGTTCGCCGGGCTGTGCCCGCTGAACGTCGCGGCCGTCACCGTCACGCCGCATTTGAACGGGACCTGGAAGTTCGGGGCGGCCGAAGCCTGGGTCGTTCCGGCCATCGTCAGGCCTAGCGCGGGAATGACGGTGGCCGCGGCGAGCACTGCGAAACGGCGCAACCTGGACATGGAGACCTCCATCAGGTGGGGAAGCCGGACGCGTCGAAGCCAAGCCGGAGGAAATACATTTTCCATACAAGCCCGAGGTCGGGTCGGCGTTTTCCGGCCGAAACGCCGACGCCGATTTTCTGTTATGCCAATTGACACAGTTGTTCGCGACTGGCTACGGTTCCTGCCGTGGAGCAAGCACGAGGACGGGGCAGGCCGCGTAAGGACCCTGCGACCCTCGCTCGATGGACCCCTCCCGAGGGATGGTCACGACTGGTCGCCTGGATCTCTCCGGAAGAGAAAAAGGCACTGAAGCACGTGGCGGTCGAAGCCGACGTCCCGGTCGCGGAGCTGATACGGGCGCTGGCCGGCGGACTGGCCGCCGGCGCCATCACAGCCGAGGAACTCATCGGGCAAGTCGCGAAAGGGAAACACGTCATGGAGAAGATCCCCACGCTCTTCGAACGCGACGAGCACTTCCACGTCATCGACCGGCCCCGTGCCGAATGCGCGTGGGTCTTCGACGGCGCCGGGGTGGGCACCGAGAAGCTCGACGGCACCAACGTCCGGCTGACCGTGCGCTCGGGCCGGCTGGTCCGGGTCGAGAAACGACGCAACCCGAGCAAGACGCAGAAGCAGCAGGGCATTGTGGACGGCTGGTACGTGGACACCGTCGGCGGATCCGCCGACGACAAGTGGATCCTCGCCGCCGCGGAGAACACCGACGTGTCCGGATGGTCGGACGGGGAGCACCCCTGCGAGGCACTCGGCCCCCGCATTCAAGGCAACCCCCTGGGGCTGGAGGACCACCGGTGCGTCCCCTTCGACCTCCAGGCGCCGACCCTGGCCGAGGTGCCGCGCGACTACCACGAACTCCGGGATTTCCTCGCCACACTGGACAGCCGGTTCTCGCCCGGGCACCTCGCCGAAGGCGTCGTCTTCCACCATCCGGACGGACGGCGCGCGAAGATCAAGCGCAAGGACTTCCCCAGCGCGGCTTGACGACTCAGGCGGGGCAGGCGGCGGTGGATGGTCGGCCGGGTTGGCCGTGAGTAGCGACTCAGGTCAGAGCCACGAGTACGTCGTGAGTGGCGATTCGGGTTAGAACCCGAATCGCCACTCACGACCCACCCAACCCACGCCTCACCGCCACGGTCCCGACTCACCGCCCCCGGGAACGCCGAATGCCACGCCCGGAACGGACGTGGCATTCGGGTGGAGACGGAGCACTCAGCCGAAGGCGGCGCGCAGCGCGGGTTTCCCGCCCGCCACCGGCAGCACCAGCGACGTCCGGTTCAGTTCGACCGAGAGCCCGGCGCCCGGCTTGGGCCGGAGCGTGTAGTCGTGGTCGCTGGAGGCGACCAGGAACTCGATCTTGTGCCCGGCCGCGAGCAGGTAGTCCTTCGCGACGAGTTCGACCTCGACCTGGTAGTTCTCACCGGGGGTGATCGGGTCGGTGCGGGCCGGGTCGCGACGGTTCTGCGGGTCGGTCCAGCCGCGGGTGATCACCTTCGCGGTGCCGTCCGGGGCGCGGTCGACGAGGACCGCCGTCACGTTCGCGGCGGGCTTGTCGAAGGACACCGACAGATTCGTCTTGGCGGTACCGGAAAGCCGGACGGCCTGCTTCGCCGCCGTGGTGGAGTAGAGCAGGCGGTTGCCCGACGAGGCCGCGTTGGCGAGCTGTTCGACGGTCTTGCTCGCGTCGTCGGCCAGCTTCTCGACCGCCGGCTTGCCCGGGACGGCGTTCCGCGTGTCCAGCTTGCCCTTCGAAGAACCGCCAGGCCACGGGTAGAGCTTGACGTCCTGGGTGCCGGGCAGCGGCCACTCGGGCTCGTCCACCCACGACATGTCCTCGCGCTGGATGGTGGCCTTCGGCTCGCGCTCGATGCCGTTGTCGATGTCGTAGAGGTAGTGCGACATCCACTTGTTCAGCGTGGCGAGCCAGACGTCGCGGCGAAGGCTGTACGGGTCGGCGTGGCCGGCCTGGTGCAGCCAGATCTTGTGCTCGACGCCGTGCTGCTTCAGCGCTTCGTACCAGCGGGTGCCCTGGTCGGTCTTCACGTTCCAGTCGCCGAGGCCGTGCACCACGAGCACCGAGGCACGCACCTTGCGCACGTCGTTGCGGTAGTTCCGCACGTCCCAGAAGGGGCTGTAGTCACCGGTCACCCGGTCCTGGTCGACGGCGATGCCGTCGATCAGCGGGCGGCAGACGGCGCGGTCCTGGCGCGTGTAGACGTAGTCCGCGAGCACGTCCGCGTCCTCGCCCTGGAAACCGCCGGCCGCGACGACGGCGCCGTCGTTGCGGTAGTAGTCGTACCAGCTGGAGATCGCCGCGATCGGGACGATCGTCTCCAGTCCTTCGACACCGGTGCTGGCCACGGCGTTGGGCAGCGTCCCGTTGTAGGAGACGCCGGTCATGCCGGTCTTGCCGGTGCTCCAGTCGGCGACGGCGGCCTTGCCCGCCGCGTCGCGCGCCGTCGCCCGGCCGTTCAGCCAGTCCACAATGGACTTCGCGCCGATGGTCTCGTTGACGTCGCCGGTGCTCGGGCAGCCGGTGGACTGGCCGCTGCCGAGCGATTCGCCGTACACCACCGCGAACCCGCGGGCGGTGAAGTAGTCCTGGTAGCGCCAGCTGATCGGCGCGGCGTTCGGGCCGACGGTCTTGGTCGCGATCCGCGGGCCCGCCGGGGCGCGCTTCGCGCCGGGTACGTACAGCTCGACGTCGACGTTGTGGTTCGCGACGTCGTTGCCGCCCGCGTAGTACGGGCTGGCCTGGTAGACGACCGGGACCTTCATGCCCTGCTGCGTCGCGCGGGGCCGCACGACCTCGGCGTGCACGAGGTCGTCCTTGCCGTCGCCGTCGCTGTCGACCGGCGCGGTGACCCAGACGTTCTCACGGATGACGTCGGCCGGGTTGAACACCGGTTGCGCCTGACCGTCCTTGAAGACCGGTGTCGGCGGCGCGTCGGCCTGCGCGAGCGAAGCCGTCGCGGGAAGGACCAGGACGGCGGTGAACAGAGCGGCGAGTCTGGCGACTCTCACAGGACCCCCAAGGGCGGGCGGGCGAAGACCCAGCTGAGGTTTCCGGCCACCCGAACACGTGTCAAGAGACTAACGTCGGAGGCATGCCGAGCACCGTGGAAGCACCGATCGTCGCCGTCACCGTCTACCCGCACCATGCCCGCGTCACGAGGCGGGCTTCGACGCGCTTGAACGGCGAAACGCGCTTCGCCTTCGCCGGCCTGCCGTGGAACCTGGATTCCGATTCGGTCCGGGTCACCGGTTCCGGGCCGGCGATCATCGCCGGGGTCGACGTCGCCGTCGAGCGCCATCCGGTGCCCGCCGACGCTTCCCTGCGCGCGCTGTCCGAGCAGCGGCGAGCCGACCAGGCCGTGATCGACGAGGTCGCGGACGCCGTCGCCGCGGAGACCGCGAAGGTCGATCTGCTGACCGGGGTGGCGAAGCGCAGTGGCGGCAGCTTCGCGAAGGCGCTCGCGGCGGGCACCGCGGAACCGCCCCGGGTCGCGGAGGTCACCGACGCGCTCGGCACGCAGCTGGCCGAAGCGCTGGGGAAACGGCGTGAGCTCGGCATCCGCCTCGCCCGGCTCCGCGACGACCTCAAGGCGCTGGACCGGGAGATCCAGTCCAGGCAAGGGACGTCCGAAGTGGACAGCGCCACGGTCACGGTCGAGCTGGAAAGCCAGGAGGACGGCGCCGAGATCGGGCTCGAACTGTCCTATGTGGTCACGAACGCGAGCTGGGAGCCGGGCTACGACGTCCGCGTCCGCGGCGAGGACGTCAGCGTGACCTGGTACGGGCGGATCACCCAGCACACCGGCGAGGACTGGCCCGAATGCGAGCTGTCCCTCTCCACCGCGCGGCCGGCGAACACCGTGACGGTGCCGGAACTCGAACCGTGGTTCCTCGACCGCGTCCAGCCGCCCCCGCCCGTGATGGCGCGTGCCGCGTACGGCGGGGCGTCACCGGCGGGCGGCGGCATCCCGGAGTCCGTGGGCTTCCAGAACCTGGCGGCACCCGCCGGGGCTCCGATGGCGGCGCGGACGGCCACCGCCGAAGAAGGCACCACCGCCGTCACCTACCGGCCGGGACGTCCGGTCGCGGTGCCTTCCGGCGCGCAGGGCCACCGGACGACGCTGGCGCAGCTCGACCTGACGGCGAAACTGGGCTACATCACCGCTCCGGCGCGTTCACCGGAAGCGTTCCTGCGCGCGACCGTGGTCAACACGTCGGACCACACCCTGCGGCCGGGGAAGGCGTCGGTGTTCCACGAGACCGAGTTCGTCGGCACCACCCGGCTCGACGTCTGGGCGCCCGGCGAGGAACTCGAACTCGCCCTCGGCGTGGACGACCGGATCCGGGTCGACCGCGAACTCGCGCACCGCACGGCGAGCAAGGCGACGCTCTCCGGCGTGCGCAAGCGCGAGGCCTCCTACGACACGACGATCAGCAACCACAGCCCGCGTGAAGCCGTCGTGACCGTGCTGGACCAGGCTCCGGTCTCCCGCGACGAAGCGATCACGATCCGCGATGTCCGCGCCGTGCCGGACCCGGTGGAGCGGACGGAGCTGGGCGAGTACACCTGGCGGCTGACGCTCGCTCCGGGCTCGAAGACCGTCGTGACGCTCGGGTATCGCGTGGACGTCGCGAAGGGTGTCGAGCTCGCGGGGTGGCGGGAGTAGCCGAGCCGTCCCGACGACGCTGTCGGGCGACGGGGGCTACAAGAGGCCGCGCCTTCGTGCGGCGACGACGGCGTCGCGGCGGTGGTTGACGCCGAGCTTCCGGTAGATGCCGCGGAGATGCGTCTTGACCGTGTTCACCGAGACGTACAGCGAATCGGCGATCTGCTCCGTGGTCCGCATGGACGGCAGCTCGGTGAGGAGTTCCAGCTCGCGTGAGGTGAGCGGGTCGACCGGGGCCGAGGGCCGGGCCGGGAGGGCCTGAAGCACGGCGCTCGCGAACTCCTCGGTGCGCCCGAACCGCCCGGCGCCGCGCACCAGGAGCTCCCGGACGTCCTGTCCGGCGTCGTGGAACGGCCGGAGCGCCTGCTGAGGCGCCGCGAGGTCGAGCGCGCGGCCGACGGCGTCGTGCGCCCGGTTCTGTTCGCCGGCGTGATCGGCGAGAACGGCTTCGAGGAGCCAGCTCTCGATCAGGGTCTGCGCCACCAGCGGCCTGGTCTGCCGCTCGATGACCGGCCGCAGGCGACGGCGGGCCGCTCCTGTCCTCCCGCGGTGCAGGTGCACGAGCGTCGTGAGCAGCGCGTGCTCCGCGTAGGGCGCCAGCAGATGCCGGTGCCGTTCGGTCACGTCCGCCGCCCAGGTGGGTTCCCCGACGCGCAGCGCCAGCCGTTGCTCGATCGGCGCCGTACACGCGACGAGCCAGGGTGCGATCGGTGCGGCCGCGAGCCGTTTCCGGTGGTTCCGCAGCGTTTCGACGACGGCGTGCGGATCGGCGGCGAGACCGAATTCGACGGCGGCGCTCAGCGTCACCGTCAGCATTTCCACGGCGGGGTCCACGACCGGCGGTGAGAGCCGGGTCGCCAGCGCGGAGAACCGGCGGGCGGTCTCCTCGTCCAGACGCTGGTACGCCGCCATCCCGAGAACGGCGTACAGGAACGCCGTCCGCGAAGTCTCGCCCCAGCCCCGGGAACGCGCCAGGTCGAGGGCGGTGCCGGTGTGCACCGCCAGCTCCGCGAGGTCACCCTGGACGCGGGCGATTCCCGCGAGGTGGATCGCGCACTGCAGCTGGACGGCGTCGCGCCGTTCCAGGGTGGCCGTCCGCAGCGCGCGCTCCAGATCGAGTTTGGCGTTCGGGACGTCGCCCAGCCACAGGGCGGCGATCCCTTCCAGGACGAGGGCGAGCAGGTCGAGGTCGACGTCGCCGGTGTCCCCCGCGCTCGTGGCGCGGAGTTCGGCGAGCGCCTTGTCGAGATGCCCGCCGTACCTCGCCCGGTAGAGGACGGCCACCGCGTTCAACGCCCGCAACCGCCCGGAACGCAGCGGCTGGGCCGAATTGTCGACCCTGCCGAGATGGCGGTCCGCGGCGACGAGGTCCTGTGCGTCGAGTGAGGCGATCGCCGCGACGAGCGCCACCTGTGGCCGGGACAGGAGGTGCTCCGGCAGCGCGCCGAGCAGCGCGTGCAACCGCGCACCGTGTCCTTTGAGGACGGTCTGGAGCCCGAACCGCTGGATGTACCGGGTGATCAGTTCTTCGTCCTGTGCGGCGATGCTGTGCTCCAGCGCGGCGAGCACGTCACCCGATTCCGTGCACCATTCCGCCGCCAGCCGGTGCAGCCTGCGATGGCCGCGCGGATGCCGTCTGCCCAGTTCGGCGCGCAGATAGCCGCGCAGCAGCGGATGACAACGATAGCGAGGGCCCTGCCGGGTCACGAGCGCGTTGGTACGGGTGAGCGTGTACAGGATCTGCCCGGAGTTCTCCTGCCCGGTCAGCCGGGTGGCCAGTTCCTCGGTGATGTCCTGGCACACCGAGGTGCTCAGCAGGAACTCGCGAATCGGCGCGGGCTGTGGGCCGACGATCTCCGCGGACAGGTACTCGGCCAGCAGGCGGTCGTCGCCGGTGAAGGTCCGGATCGTCCCGTCGGCGGCCAGCGCGAGGGTGAGGAACCGCAGACCGGCCGCCCAGCCCTGGGTCCGGTCGACGATCTCGTCCAGATCCGCCTTCGTCAGCGCGAGGTTCTGCCCGGCGAGCAGTTCCCCGGTTTCCTCCTCGGTGAAGTTCAGCTGGTGCGCCGTGATCTCCCGCAACCGGCCTTCGAGCCGGATCCGGGGCAGGATCAGCGGCGGCGGGAACCGCGTCGCGATGACGACCCGCACCCCGAACGGCAGATAACGCAGGAGCAGGTTCACGTTCTTGACCGCGTCCGGCGCGACCAGTTCGTGCGCGTTGTCCAGCACCAGGATCACCGGGCGCCGGAGGCTGTTACACGCGTCGACGAAGGCACCGACCCATTCTTGGGCGGAAGCGTCCCGCGGCAGTGCCGGCCCGGGGATCGACCCCGGTCCGGACAGCGACCGCAGGATCGACGACCACAGCGAGAACACCTTGTTGTCGTTGACGTCCAAGGAGACCCAGGCCAGATGTTCACCGAGGGCCTGACCACGTGCCCGTCGCCGGAACCAGCTGCCGAGCAGAACGGTCTTACCGGATCCCGCCGGTGCGTTGAGCAGGGTGACGCTGGGGATCTCGCCCACGGTGGCCTCGTCGAGGACGTCCAGCAACCGGTCCCGCTCCAGGACGTCGGAGGCGGGCGGTGGCGGGGCCAGTTTCGGTGACGGAACCACGATCGGCTCTTCGTCGTGCTTACCCGATGTCGTGCCTTCGACGCGGGTCACCGGCCGGCGCATGACATCGCCGCGCTGGAAAGGACATGCCAGGCGAAGGCGAAAACGCGGGAGGTCCCGCCGACGGCGACGCCGAACGCGGAAAGGACGGCGTCCGCCGAGGCCCGGCCGGTTCCCGGTTGTGCCGAAAGGACCAGTACGAAGGTCAGTGCGGTCAGGACGAATTTGGCTCTGGACCGACGACGCGGCTCAGTGCTCACAGATTGTCTCCTTTCGATTCCCCAGGACGAGTGAGGGAACCGATCTTGCTCACCCTGTGCGGCCGTCACCTCCTCCCTGGCGGGTGAGTCGGGGTGATTCCCGTAGCGAAGAGTGGTTAAAGGAAGGGATTTCTCGCGTTGGGTGACGATTACGGGAACTCGCTTTCACCCGCCACGAAGGAAGAGCTCCGCGCGCCATCGGCGCATTCTGGAGGTCGCGGATCGAGAAGCCCGAAATCTGCCCAGGGCTCCGGCGGTTTGACCGCCGCGCGAGCGTTGCCCGTCGCCGTCGGGGACAACCGGTGGCGGGCAACGCGATTCGTTGTCCCCAAGGCCTCGGACGGGAAATGAAATGACGGATTCGCTCAAGGTGCTGCCGCTCGCGATCACCATGATGGCGGGGCCACAGTTCGTGTCCTCGCTGATCCTGATCACGACGGCGCGCGCGGTGCCGACATCGCTCGCGTTCGTGGCGGGTGTCGCCACGGCCGTCACGGCGGGGACCGCGCTCACGACGTGGCTGGCGGGACTCCTGCCGCCCGATCCCCTCGTCTCCGGTTCGGGCGGTTCCCTCTCCACGCTGATCCAGTACGGGCTCGTCGCGCTCCTGCTGGGCTACGCGATCTGGAACTGGACCCACCGCAAGACCGCGGAACCGCCGAAATGGCTCGGATCGCTCATGTCGGCGGGTCCGCGGCAAGGATTCCGTACCGGATTCCTGCTCATCGCGTTCTTTCCGTCGGACGTCGTCGTGATGTGCGTCGTCGGTCTCGGCCTCGGCCGCGGCGGGGCGGGATTCGGCGCGGCGGTCCCGTTCCTCCTGGCCACCACGCTGATCGCCGCCCTGCCGCTCCTGGCCTACCTCCTCTTCCGGCGCCGCGCGGCCCGGGTCATGCCCGCCATCCGCGACTGGACGAACGACCACGGCTGGCTGCTGAACATCGTCGTGTGCCTCTTCTTCATGGTGCTCATCCTGTTCTGACCGGTGTCCGGTTCCCGCCGCGGCGAACCCACCAGCGCGGTGACCCAGCTGCGGCCCGGGTCGTCGACGAGGACGGCCAGCGCCAGCACCGTCGCGGGCACCGAAAGCAGCGTCCCGAGCGGGCCGAGCACCCAGGCCCAGAACACCAGCGCGACGAACGTCGCCGTCGCGGACAATCCGACGGCGTTGCCGACGTACCGCGGCTGGATCAGCGACTGCAGCACGAAATTGACGACGATGTAGATCACCACGACCGCCACCATGGTCTGCCAGCCGCCGTCGAGGAGGGCGAGAGTGGCGGGTGGAGCGAGCCCGAGCAGGAAGCCGATCGTCGGGATGTAGTTGGTGACGAAGGAAAGCAGGCCCCACAGGAGCGCGAGCGGAACGCCGAGCAGCACCAGCGCGACGACGTCCAGCACCGCGACGACGAGCCCGAAGACCGTGGTCACCACCAGATACACCCGGACGCGACGGCCGAAGTCACGCAACGCTTCGGCCGTTCGCGCCCGTTCTCCCGCTATCCCGGCGATCCGCCCGTCGATGTCCGCCGTTTCGGCGCTGAGGAACAGCAACAGCCCCAGCAGGAAGACCAGGCTCGTGGTGACACCGGTCAGATCGGCGAGCAAGGAGCCGGCGTACGAGACGAGCTTGCCGGGGTCGAGCGACAGGAAGAGATCGCGCAAAGGGGCGGGCCCGGCACCGAATTTCGCCAGCACGCCGGCGATTTCCGTGTACAGCGCGGTGATCCGGTCGGCGTACCGCGGCAAGAGCGCCGCGAGCTGGGCGACCGACACGATCATCGCGACGCAGAAGGCGAGCAGAACCCCGTAGACGAAAACCACGAGCGCCGCCGTCGCGGCCCAGCGCGGGAAGCCGAGGCGTCGCAGCCGGCCGTGCGCGGGACTGAGCGTGATCACGATGACGAGCGCCAGCAACATCGGCGCCGCGAGCCACGCGACCGCTCTGATCCCCGCGATGCCGACCACGATCGCGGCCGCGCCGAGCAGGACGACGAGCGCTCGTGGTATTCGGGGTACGGGACCTTCGGTCACCATGACCCGCGGTTCGCCAGTTCGTCACCGTGGACGAGGACCGCCCAGATGACCGTCACGCACAGGCCGATCACGACCATCGACCACAGCGGATGCGCCGACAGGAACACCAGATGGGTCACCGCGTTCCCGGCGGCGAACAGCACCGCGACCACCCGGGCCCAGATGGAACCCGTGAGCAGGAAACCGCCGGCGATCACCACCAGCGCGCCGCCGATCACATGCGCCCAGGCCCAGCCGGTCACGTCCAGGACGAGCGAGTACTCCGGACCCGAGATGTAGTAGTCGCCCCGCGCCAGCGCCACTATCCCGGCGATGACGTCGAAAGCGCCGAGCATGAGCATCATGACGCTGGCGAAGACGATCCACCCGGCCCAGACCGGCCGGATACCGGAGCGCTCGACGACGTCGGGATCGGCCGTCCACTGCCTGCTCATTTCCGCCCCGCCCCCGACGCCTCGACGTCCTGCGATTCCTGTTCCACCACAAAGCTTTCGCGCAACGCGGTCTCCTGTTCGGCCGTCAGGTTCGTGAAGATCAGCTCCGGCGATTCCTTACCGGCGAAGGCATCCCGCACCTTGTCGATGACGGCACCCGAACTGAGCAGGAACAAGGCGGACGTGCCTTCGGTGACCTCTCCCCTGATCTGTTTGATCAGGTCGTCGTCGATGCCGTAGTCCGACGCCAGACCGCCGAACGCCCCCGCCGCGGCGCCGAGTGCCGCGCCGAGCAACGGCACCAGGAAGATCAGGCCGAAGAGCAGTCCCCAGAACGCGCCGCTCAGCGCGCCCCGGCCGGCCAGATTGCGCAACTGGCGCAGTTTCGGCTTGGAGGCTCCTTCCGGCCACGACACCGTCGCGGCGTCGTGCACCGAGATGAGCTGGTTCTTGGCCAGGCCCTTCACCGTCTCCGCCGCGCGATCCGCTCCTTCGGCCGAGCGGAACATCCAGATGGTCAACGTGTCCACGGCTCACCGTCCCTTCTCGAAAAGTGGGTGTTTCGACGGTGGCCATCGCACAGCCGCGCCGGGGGTGCGCACATCACCTGTGGCGGATGAGCGCCGGTGCGGCGGCGAACTCATCCGGCGGAGGTGATGCCCGCTGCCCGGAGCCGGATCAGTCTTGTCGAAAGGTCGAAAACCCCCAGCTGGCAAGGAGTCGCCCGTGGAAAACCACACTTCGATCGCCGACCACGGGTTGATCGGGGACCTGAGAACCGCCGCGCTGGTGAGCACCGACGGCGCGATCGACTGGTTCTGCTGTCCCCGGTTCGATTCGCCGAGTGTGTTCGCCTCGCTCCTGGATCCGGACGGCGGCCACTGCCGTGTCCGTCCCGTCCGGGAGCCGTACACGTCGCGGCAGTTCTACTTTCCCGGCACCGCGGTCCTGATCACCAGGTTCACCACCCGGCTGGGCACCGGTGAGGTCATCGACTTCCTGCGCCCGGTCCCCGGGCCGGGCGCCGCCACCGGACACCGCCTGATCCGGATGATCCGTTGCGTGCGCGGGCGTATCGAGTTCTCCGTGGACGTCGTACCGCGCTTCGACTACGCGCGCCGTCCGCACCTCACCACGGTCACCGAAAACGGCGTGCTGTTCGACAGCGGGAGGGCCGCGTTGACCCTGAACGCGGTCCGCGAACCCGGGGACGCGCAACTGGCCCACGTCCACGTCATCGAAGGCGGCGTCTACGGCTCCGTCACCCTGGAAACCGGGCAGATGCGCGGTTTCACACTCGAATGGAACGGCGGGGAGCCACGGGCGATCCGGGTCGCCGAGATCGAGCAGGCCTTCCAGGAGACGGTCGGGTTCTGGCGTGACTGGCTGAGCCGGTCGACCTACCGGGGGCGCTGGCGCGAGATGGTCGACCGATCGGCGATCACCCTCAAACTGCTGACCTACGCGCCGACCGGGGCGATGGTCGCCGCGCCGACGACGAGCCTGCCGGAACAGGTCGGCGGCGAACGGAACTGGGACTACCGCTACTCCTGGGTGCGGGACGCGTCCTTGTCGGTCTCTTCGTTGCTGGCACTGGGTTTCACCGACGAGGCGGTCGCCTTCGCCCGTTGGCTGCGGGATCGGCATCTGCGCGGCGACGGCCGGCTCAAGATCATGTACCGCGTCGACGGGTCTTCGGATCTCCTGGAGGAATCCCTCGCGCACTGGTCCGGCTACCGCGGTTCGGTGCCGGTGCGGATCGGCAACTCCGCGTCCGATCAGCTCCAGCTCGACGTCTACGGCGAACTGCTCGACACGGTGTACCAGGCCGACCGGCGGGGCGCCGAGGTCGGGCACGAAGGCTGGAAGGCGCTGGAGGGTCTGCTCGATTGGCTCGCGGCGAACTGGGATCAGCCGGAGGAGGGGATCTGGGAGACCCGGGAAGGGAAGGCCGATTTCACCTACGGCAGGCTCATGAGCTGGGTCGCCTTCGACCGCGGCATCCGGCTCGCGACGGCGCACGGCAGCCCCGGCGCGCTCGACTCCTGGCGGCGCGAACGCGACCGCGTCCACGACCAGATCTGGGAGCACGGCTGGAATCCGCTCAAACAGGCCTTCGTCCAGCGCTACGGTTCGACCTCGCTCGACGCGTCACTGCTGCGCATGGCCGACGTCGGTTTCATCACCCCGCGCGACCCCAGCTGGCAAGCGACCCTGGACGGCATCGAGAACGAGCTCGTCACCGACAGCCTCGTCTACCGCTACGACCCGAGCGCCTCTCCCGACGGCCTGCGAGGCAACGAGGGCACCTTTTCGCTCTGTACGTTCGGCTACGTCACGGCGCTCGCCCGCGCCGGTCATCCGGAGAAGGCACGGCTGGTGTTCGAGAAGATGCTGACCTACGCCAACCACGTCGGCCTCTACGCCGAGGAGATCGGCCCGACCGGTGAGCAGCTCGGCAACTTCCCGCAGGCGTTCACCCATCTCGGACTCATCGACGCGGCGCTCACACTGGACGAAGCCATCGGCTGAACCCGCCGCGCGAAAAGGGCCGTTCCCGGGCGACTGTCCCGGGAACGGCCCTTTCGTCGGCGGCTCAGCCCTGTGAGATGTAGGCCTCGAGCTGTTCCTGGCTCTTTTCGAGCTCTTCCATCCGCGTCTTCACGACGTCTCCGATGCTCACGATCCCGGCGAGCCTGCCGTCCACCACGACCGGCACATGCCGGATGCGGCGTTCGGTCATCAGCACCGACAGCTGGTCCACCGAGTCCTCGGGGGTACAGCTGGCGACCATCTTCGTCATGATCGCGGACACCGATCCGTCGAGCAGCTGGGGTCCGCGCTCGTTGAGTCGGCGCACCACGTCCCGTTCGGAGACGATCCCGACGATCCCGCCTTCGTCGTCGACGACCACCAGGGCACCGACGTTGTGCTTCGCGAGTCTCTCGAGCAGTTCACTGACGTTCGTCTCCGGCGAGACGGTCGCGACGGCCGCCCCCTTGTTCCGCAACAGATCGGAAATCCGCATACGCGCTCCTCCCGGATGGGTGACCTGAGTCACTCCAGGTTATGGCCTGATCGCCTCGGGCGAAAGTCCGGAGAGTCCGTTTCGATGTCCAGCCTGGTCGCGAGCGCGTTGTAGGCCTCGATGATCCCGGCGCCGTACGCGTCGTCACCGAGCGCGCCGAGCGTCCCCCGTCCGAGCGCCCACTGGGCCTTGGCGGCCTCGTGATCACCGAGTTTGCGGTAATCCTCGGCGAGGTTCAGGTGCAGCGACGGATAGAAACCGCGCACCGCCAGGGTCGCGTGGTACTCCTGGGCGCGTTCGTCGGTGAGCGAATCCGCCGCCGCGAGCGCGCGGAGATCCCAGGCGAGCTCGTCGGCAGGGTCGTCGCAGACGTCGGCCATGTAGTGCGCGAGCGCGCACCGGTGCAGCCGATCGCCGTCCTCGCCGATCCGTTCCCACAGCGCGGCGAACTTCTCGCGCGCACCGGCCCGGTCGCCGGAGATGTGCAGCTGGAGTCCGGTGTCGATCTCGGCCATCACGTCGTCGGTCATTTCACCTCCGACGCCGGAGCGGCCCAGGTGTTGCACGACGACGTCGCCTTGCCGGAGAACCCCGCCTTCGCCCATTTCAGCTGGTTGCGGCGGCTGCCGTGGGTGTCGCTGTCGTCGGTGCGGCCGTAGTCGGCGAGGGCGGCGTTGGCCAGCGAGTTGCTGATCGAACCGCGGCCCGCCGCGGCGGCGATGGCGAGCGCGCCGAAGCAGTTGGCCTGCAGTTCGATGCGGCGGACCAGTTCCTTGTCGGCCGGACTGTCCTCGTCCGGCGAGGACATCTTCTCCGCGGCCGCCGACAGGATCCCGCTGGAACGCTGGACGTGGTGCCCGTACTCGTGGGCCATCGTCGCGAGGTGACGAGACCGTTCGAGGCCCGCGTCGCTCAGCATCCACTCCGTAGGCGCGTAGATCGTGGTGTCGCCGCCGCAGTAGTAGGCGACGGCTTCGTTCTCGCTCGGCGCCTTCCCGCAGGCGCTGGTCTCGGGCAGGGTCACCTGCACGGTCGCCGTCAAGGCCGGCTCGTTCGCCTGCTCCAGCGCCGGTTTCCAGGCGTCGGCGAGACACGCGGCGAAGGTCTTGTAGTACGCCTCCAGCTTCGCCGGGTCGCGGCTGATCGGCGGCAGACGGCAGGTCACCGCGCCCAGCGCGACGCCCTCGGCCAGCAACGGGTTCGTCTCCAGTTCCCGCACCTCCTTGGGCGCGGGTTTCGCCTTCCCGGCCGGCGCCTTGGCGCCTTCGGAGGTCAGCGCGCCGGGCACCGCGAGGGCCTGGCCGTCGACCGTCCGCGGTCCGCCCGCCATCGCCATCCCCGCGGCGGTCAAGGCGGCGACGAGGAGCAGGCCGACCACGGCGGCACCGGTGTTGCGTGGCCGTTCGGGGCGAGGGGGAAACGGCGTGAACGGTCTGGGTACCTCGTCGGTGCCGGTCATGGTCTCCCCCAAGCGTGCGAGTCATCAGCATACGGAGGTGAGCAGGTCAGGCGAAGACACGCGCCGAAAACGGACGTCTGGTGGCGCCGGGGCGGGCACCCCGGCGAGACTGTGGACATGAGTGACGAGGACCCGTACCTGTGGCTGGAAGACGTGACCGGCGCCGAAGCGCTGGACTGGGTGCGAGCCCGCAACGCCGAGGCTCTGGCGGAGCTGTCCACCGGTGACCGATTCGCCGGGATCCGTGACGAGGTCCGCGAGGTCCTCGACGCCGACGACCGGATCCCGTACGTCCGGCGCCGCGGCGAGTATCTGTACAACTTCTGGCAGGACTCGGCGAACCCCCGCGGCCTGTGGCGCCGCACCACGCTGGAGCAGTACCGGCTCGACGCGCCGGAGTGGGAGCTCCTGCTCGACGTCGACGCGCTGGCCGAGACCGACGGCGAGAACTGGGTGTGGCAGGGGGCGGCGGTGCTGCGGCCGGGCTATCACCTGGCGCTGGTCGAACTGTCGCGCGGCGGCGCCGACGCGACCGTCGTCCGCGAATTCGACCTCGACGAACGCCGCTTCGTCGACGACGGCTTCTTCGTGCCCGAGGCCAAGACCCGGATCGGCTGGATCGACCGCGACCGCGTCTACATCGGCACCGATTTCGGGACCGGGACGCTGACGAACTCGGGCTACCCGCGGCTGGCCAAGGAATGGCGCCGCGGCACCCCGCTCGAAGAGGCGACGGTGGTCTTCGAGGGCAAACCCGACGACGTCTCGGTGTCGGCCCACCATGACCCGACCGAGGGATACGAGCGCGACTTCGTCTACCGGTCGATAGATTTCTACCGGACCGAGCGCTACCTCCGGACGTCCGGCGGACTCGAACGGATCGAGGTCCCCGAAGACGCGCAGACGTCCTCGCACCGCGAGTGGTTGCTGATCCGCCTCCGTTCGGACTGGACGGTGGACGGCACCACCTACCCGACGGGCACCCTGCTCGCCTCCGGCTTCGACGCGTTCATGGCCGGCGAGCGCACCTTCACGACGCTGTTCACCCCGGACGCGCACACGTCGCTGGAGTACTGGGCGTGGACGCACAACCACCTGCTGCTCTCGACGCTGTCCGACGTCCGGACCGAACTGCGCGTGCTCACCCCGGAGGACGGCTGGAGCTCGCAGCCGCTCGCCGGCGCCCCCGAACTGGGCACGGCGGAGATCACCGGCACCGACCCCGACGTCAGCGACGAGTACCTGCTCGACTCCAGCGGCTACACCCAGCCGTCGACGCTGAGCTACGGGCACGTCGGCGGCGACGTCGAAGTGCTCAAGCGGGCTCCAGCGTTCTTCGACAGCGAAGGCATGACGGTCTCGCAGTACTTCGCGACGTCGGAGGACGGCACGAAGATCCCGTACTTCGTCGTACGCCCCTCGGGCGCTGAAGGCGGCCCGACGCTGCTGACCGGGTACGGCGGCTTCGAGGTCTCGCTGACCCCCGGCTACAGCGGCGTGATCGGCCGAGGCTGGCTCTCGCGCGGCGGCACGTACGTCGTCGCGAACATCCGCGGCGGCGGCGAGTACGGGCCGAGCTGGCACACCTCGGTCACCAAGGCCAAGCGGTACAAGGTCTACGAGGACTTCTCGGCGGTCGCCGCCGATCTCCTCGAACGCGGTATCGCCCAGCCGGGCCGCCTCGGCATCCAGGGCGGCAGCAACGGCGGGCTGCTGATGGGCGTCATGCTCACGCGGTACCCGCACCTGTTCGGCGCGATCGTGAGCCAGGTGCCACTGCTGGACATGAAGCGGTACCACAAACTCCTCGCCGGAGCGTCGTGGATGGCCGAGTACGGCGACCCCGACGACCCGGCGGAATGGGACTTCATCGGGAAGTACTCGCCGTACCAGAACGTCCGAAGTGGAGCGGACTACCCGCCGGTCCTGTTCGTCACGTCCACCCGGGACGACCGGGTGCATCCCGCGCACGCGCGCAAAATGGTCGCGCGGATGCTGGAGCAGGGCCACGACGTCCGCTACCACGAGAACATCGAGGGCGGGCACGGCGCCGCGGCCGACAACGAGCAGCTGGCCTTCAAATGGGCGCTGATGCTCGAATTCCTGTGGGAGAAGCTCACCGCCTGAGCGCCGCCGCTGCGTCAGGAAAGGGTCTTTCAGGACAAGAGATGTCTTGAAAGACCCTTTCCTGTCACCCGGTTCAGGCGGTCACGCGTGCCAGCACCACCCCTCCCACGATCAGCGCCATCGCGGCGAACCGCCCGAAACTCATCGGATCCTTGTGGACCACGACGCCGAACACGATCGCGCCCACCGCGCCGATCCCGGTGAACACGGCGTACGCGGTGCCCACCGGGAGCGAGTCCATCGCCTTGGAAAGCAGGTAGACCGCGGCCACGCCGAGCACGAAACAGAGCACCGTCGGCCAGAGCCGGGTGAAGTTCTCCGTCGGTTTGATGCTCTGCGACCAGGCCACTTCGACGATGCCCGCGAAGATCAGGACTCCCCAGCCCATCAGGCCACCGTTCCGGTCGAGGCCAGCGTTTCCGCGACCAGCAGCGCCTTTTCCCGCGACGCGGCCCTGTCGGCGTCGCGCGGGCTCAGCCGCGGGTCGACGAGCGCGTTCGTGAGTTCGGCGTGCAGGAACGTGACGTCGTGGACGTCGTAATGCCCGGCGAAGAAGTCCCGCAGGTAGCGCTCGTGGTGGTCGACCGGCTCGCGCGGCGTTCCCGGCAGGTAGGTGCCGCCTCGCGCCCCGGCGACCACGAAAGCCTTGCCCGCCAACGACATCTTCGGGAACGTCACCTGGTCGATCCACAGTTTGAGGCTCGCCGGGATCGAGAAGTTGTACATCGGCGCGCCGATCAGCACCACGTCGGCGGCGAGGAGTTCGGCCAGCAGCGGTTCGATGACGGCCCAGGCCTCACGCTGCTCGGGCGTCTTCACCACCGACGCGTATCCGGCGGGATCGGTGATCTCGCCGGCGAGGAGGGCGTCGCAGATCTCGGTCCACGCCTGCCCGATCGGCGGCACCGGCTCGGCCGCCACGTCCCGGTAGGTGTAGCCCGCGCCGGGGTGCGCGGCACGCCAGACGCCGGCGAACCGAGCGCTCAGCTCGCGGGAGAAGGACGCGCTGCGGGCGCTGGAGTCGAGGTGGAGAAGGTGGCTCATCGGGCCTCCCGGACCAGGAAGTGGACACGGCGTCCACTTGCTTCGCCGGGTACAAGTGGACGTCGCGTCCGGATATTCCCTAGGCTGCGGACATGCCTTCGGAAGATCTGCTCGCGAACGGTCCGGGACGGGAACGGTCGGACGCCGCCCGCAACCGCGCGAAGATCCTGGAAGCCGCCGAAGGACTCTTCGCGGCGCGTCCGGCGGCCGACGTCACCATGGAGGACATCGCCAAGGCGGCCGGGGTCGGCCGGGCCACCCTGTACCGCCGCTACCCGGATCGCTCGGCGATCGCCGTCGCCCTGCTGAACGAACACGAGCGGGAGCTGCAGGAGCGGCTGCTCGCCGGCCCTCCCCCGCTGGGCCCCGGCGCGCCACCCGCCGAGCGGCTGGCCGCGT
The DNA here is from genome assembly GCF_013870525.1 of Amycolatopsis pittospori. Classification (GTDB taxonomy): domain Bacteria; phylum Actinomycetota; class Actinomycetes; order Mycobacteriales; family Pseudonocardiaceae; genus Amycolatopsis; species Amycolatopsis pittospori. The sequence goes on along the minus strand of NZ_JACBXD010000005.1, from coordinate 65,684 downwards.
TCTACGCGGCGATGACCGGCCTGCTCACCCGGCACGTACATCTGGTGCTCGGTACCGAAGTCGGGCACTCGCGGTTCACCACCGGGCCGTACCGGCTGTGGCGTACCCACGTCCGCCATCTCGCCGAGCAGGCCGGCGCGAAGGATCCGGACGCGCTCGCCGACATCCTGCTGGCGCCCCTCGCGCCCGAGGTCTTCCTCTTCCAGACCGGCGAACTCGGCCTGAGTCCCGAACGGATCACCGACGCGCTGAGCGAGCAGGCGCGGCGGGCCCTGTCCTGATGAGCGCCGTCCTGATCAGCCGGCGAGGCCGTCGACGACGACCTTCATCACGGCCCGCCAGTGCTCGCGCTGCGCGGCGCGCTCCTCCGGCCCGGTGAGCCTTTCCTGATGGAAGACCACGACCGTCTTGCCCGGCCCGGCCGGACGGAGTCCCACCTGGACCGTGCTCTCGTGGTCCCAGCCCTTCGGCCGCCAGGTCAGGCGGATCTTCTCGCGCTCGCGATAGCCGCGGACCTCGCCGACGGTGCCCTCGGCCGTCTCGTACGGCGCGCCCTTCTCCGGCTCCAGCCGCACGTCGCCCAGCCAGGCCGCGAGGCCCGGACCCGAGAGGTACTCCCAAACGTGCTCCAGCGGGTACGACACCGTCTTGGACACGCCGATCTCCCAGCCCGCGTCCTTCGTCTTCCCGATCATGCCGCCTCCGCCGTAACCGTCTTACCTGGTTTCTGAAACCGACTATAGTGGTTACATGACTCCGGGAACAAGACTGCTCGTGAACGCCCAGGGCGAGCGGTACCGGTTCGATCCGGGCAGCCTCAGCCTCGAACTCCTGCTGACCGGTGGCCCCGGCCCGTACGAGCGGTACGAGATCGCGCACACCCCGGCCGACCTCGCCGAATGGTTCACCGGCTCCCGGCTGGCGTTGACGGCTCCGCTGACCGACGTCCAGATCCGGCCCGCCGAACTCGCCGCGCTCAAGGAACTCCGGGGAGCCCTCTACCGCGTCGCCCCCGCCCTCGCGCACGGCGAAGCGCAGTCGTCCGACGACGTCGTCCTCCTGAACGACGCGACGGCCGCGACCCCGCGCCCGATCCTCGCCCCGGAGACGCGGCGGCTCGCCTGGGCGCCGCCCGTCACCGGGAAACAACTCCTCGGCGCGGTCGCCCGCGACGCGATCGGCCTCATCGCGGGCGAACGCTCCGGCCGCGTCCGCGAGTGTTCGGCGAGCGACTGCTACCTGCTCTTCTTCGACACCTCCCGCTCGGGCAACCGCCGCTGGTGCTCGATGGAACGCTGCGGCAACCGGGCCAAGATCCGCGCCTACCGGGCGCGCACCGAAACCGTCTGATCGCTAGGATTCGCGGCGATGCAAGGCGAGGCGAAACTGGAACAGCGCGTCGTGGAGACGGCGGAGAAGCTGTTGTCCACGCGAAAATCGGTGACCGCGCTCGACATCCTGAGCGGAATCGGCTGGTTGCCGGAGAACGTCCTCAAGGCCTGGCAGCAGCGCAGGATCCCCGTCCTGGCCGCGGCGCTGCCGGTGAGTACGGAGAAGCTGAGCTTCGCGCTGAGCACGCTTCAGCGCTGGGTCGAGGAAAAAGGACTCGAAGGCTCCGAGATCGAACTCGTCGGGGCGACCCGCGACCGTGCCCCGCTGCGGGTGACGTCAGGCGAGTCGGCCGGTCTCGAACCGCTGTTCCGGACGCACTGGATCATGCCCGGGCTGTCCGAGGCCAAACGAGCGCAAGTAGAGGCCCGCCAACGGAAAGCCCCGGATCTCGTCGTCTGGGTGGCGCTCAAGGACTGGGCCTGCGCCGATTGCGGTGACACCGGCGACCTCCTGTTCATGGAGAACGAGATACCGCACTGCCTCGAGTGCGCCGACCTCGGACATCTGGTGTTCCTGCCGTCGGGCGACGCGACGCTGACCCGGCGGGCGAAGAAGGCGAGCCGCCTTTCCGCCGTGGTCACCCGGTTCAACCGGTCGCGGAAACGTCACGAGCGGCAAGGGATCCTGATCGAAGAGGCGGCACTGCGCAGTGCCGAGGAACAGTGCCTCGCCGACGAGGACATCCGCGAACGCCGCCGTGGCCGTGATCGAGAGCGCCGCGCCCAGGAAGACGTCGAGTTCACCGCCCGGTTCTTCGAGGCCATCACCGAGATGTTCCCCGGCTGCCCGCCCGACCGGGCGCGGGCCATCGCCGAACACGCCGGCCTGCGCGGCAGCGGCCGGGTCGGCCGGTCCGCCGCCGGACGGGCACTGGCCGAGCAGGCGGTGTTCCTCGCCGTCGTGGCCTCGATCCGGCATCTGGACACCGACTACGACGACCTCCTCATGGCGGGCGTGGAACGGCAGACCGCCCGCGACCGCATCCGCTCCGCCATCGACGAAGTCCTCGAACGCTGGCGAAGCTGACCCTGTCACGTTTCGGGCGCGGCTCTCGTCCAGGAGGGATGTTCTCCGCCTATGTCACCGTGGCCATCGTGACGATCGTGGTCAACGCCGCGATCGCCGCCGCCGACTTCGCCCACGTCCCGTTCGTCCTGAAGAACTCCGCCGAGGTCCACGTCCCACGGTCCTGGATCCCGCCGCTGGCTTCACTGAAAGCGGCCGGGGCGGCGGGACTGCTGATCGGCCTGCTCTGGCTGCCTCCGCTCGGCACCGCGGCGGCGATCGGGCTCGTGCTGTTCTACATCGGCGCCGTCATCACCCACGTACGCGCCCGCGTGCTCTACAACATCGCCTTCCCCGCTACGTTCCTCGCGCTGGCGGTGGCGACGCTCGTCCTCGACCTGGCTCAGGCCGGCGGCAGGTAGGGAGCGAAATGTTCGGCGACGACATCCGCGACGGCCTCGGCGTCGTCCGTGCCGTCGATCTCCAGCACCCGGATGCCGAGACTCCTCGCCGTGCGCACGGCGTCCTCGGCGACCAGGCGATCCCGCGCGAAGCGGTTCCGTAGCGCGGGATCGGGATCGCTGATCCGGCGCCCCACCGCGGCGGCACGGGGCAGCACCCGGATCTGGTGCTCACGGAAGTCGTCCGTGGGCACCATGACGATCATCCGCCTCGGCGAATCGAGCAGCGGCGCGACGAGGTCCGGCCGCAGCCCCCAGCCCTCGGCGAGGATCGGGCGGCCGGAAACCAGGGCGCGCAGATCGTCCAGCACCCACTCGAACCGCACCGGGAAACCGGCGATCGTGTCGGCCGCCATCCGCTCGGGGGTGGGGTCGACCCATACCGAATCCGGATCGGGATCCGTGGTGGGCAAACCGTTCCGGACGCGGTGGGCCACGCGGCGATCCTGGTGGGCGCGGGCGTCGTGGACGTCGTAGTGGTAGACGGTGATGCCGTGGCGGTGCGCCAGCAGCCGGGAGACGGTGGACTTCCCCGCCCACTGTCCACCGCAGATCCACAGCGCCTGCTTGATCGTGCCGAACGGATCGACGATTCCGTCGTCGGTGGTCACGCACTCGCCTCCGATGTCATGGAAGGGTCTTTCAGGACATCAATCGCCCTGAAAGACCCTTCCATGACACTTCTCGGAGATCAGCTGCAGCCGGAGGTCGCTCCGCACCCTTCACAGGCGTAACAGGAACCGGCGGGCCGCATCTTGGTGCCGCAGGTCATGCAGAGCGGCGCGTCGGAGGCGGTGCCGAGGTTCAGCTCCACCAGTTCCGCCGTCGAGTGCGCCTGCTTGGCGGGAGCGCCCGTCGAGGAGTCCACAGTGGACCGAAGTGCGTCGATGTCGACGTTCTCGGGTTCCGCGGTGGAGGTTCCGCCGCCGTAGTTCGCCTCGACCTGCGCCGAGCGCTCGTCGGCGGTGAAGATGCCGAGCTGCGCGCGCTTTTCGTACGGCAGGTAGTCCAGCGCCAGCCTGCGGAACAGGTAGTCCATCACACTGGTGGCGATCCGGATGTCCGGGTCGTCGGTCATCCCGGCGGGCTCGAAACGCAGGTTGGAGAACTTCGAAACGTAGAACTCCAGCGGGATCCCGTGCTGCAGGCCGACCGAGATCGACATCGAGAACGCGTCCATCACGCCGGAGAGGGTCGACCCCTGCTTGCCGAGCTTCACGAAGATCTCGCCGAGGCCGTCGTCCGGGTAGGAGCCGGCGTGCAGGTAGCCCTCGGCGCCGCCGACGGTGAACGACACCGTCTGGCTCGGGCGCTTCTTCGGCAGGCGCTTGCGGACCGGCCGGTACTCGACGACCTTTTCGGCTTCGGGTTCGGCCTTCTCCTTCTTGCCGGTGGACAGCGGCTGGCCGACCTTGCAGTTGTCGCGGTAGATCGCGAGTGCCTTGAGGCCGTACTTCCAGCCCTGGAAGTAGATCTCCTCGACCTCCTCGACGGTCGCCGACTCCGGCATGTTGACCGTCTTGGAGATCGCGCCGGACAGGAACGGCTGCACCGCGGCCATCATCCGGACGTGTCCCATCGGCGCGATGGACCGCTCCCCCACCGCGCAGTCGAATACCTCGTAGTGCTCCGGGCGCAGGCCGGGCGCGTCGACGACGTGGCCGTGCTGGGCGATGTACTCGACGATCGCCTCGACCTGCTCGTCCTGGTAGCCCAGCGCGGTCAGCGCACGCGGCACGGTCTGGTTGACGATCTGCATCGAGCCGCCGCCGACCAGCTTCTTGAACTTGACCAGCGAAAAGTCCGGCTCGATCCCGGTCGTGTCGCAGTCCATCATGAATCCGATGGTTCCGGTGGGCGCCAACACACTCGCCTGTGCGTTGCGCCAGCCGCTCACCTCGCCCACCTCGATGCCGCGCTTCCACTCCTGGGTGGCGAGCGCGCGGACCGCGGCGTCGTTCGCGTGGTACGTCCGCACGAGTTCGTTGGCCGCGGCGTGCTTGCGCATGACCCGCTGGTGCGCCTCGGCGTTGCGCGCGTAACCCTCGTACGGTCCGACGACAGCGGCGAGTTCGGCGGAACGCCGGTAGGAGACGCCGGTCATCAGCGACGTGATCGCGGCGGCGAGCGCGCGGCCGCCGTCGGAGTCGTACGCGTGCCCGAGCGCCATCAGCAGCGCGCCCAGGTTCGCGTAGCCGATGCCCAGCTGACGGAACTTGCGGGTGGTGTCGCCGATCGCCTCGGTCGGGAAGTCCGCGAAGCAGATCGAGATGTCCATCGCGGTGATGACCAGCTCGACGGCCTTCGCGAACAGCGGCGCGTCGAACCCGCCGTCCGCGGTGGCGAACTTGAGCAGGTTCAGCGAGGCGAGGTTGCAGCTGGAGTTGTCCAGGTGCATGTACTCCGAGCACGGGTTGGACGCGGTGATCCGGCCCGATTCGGGGCAGGTGTGCCAGTCGTTGATCGTGCCGTCGTACTGGAGGCCGGGGTCCGCGCACTCCCAGGCGGCCTGCGCGATGGTGCGGAACAGCTTCTTGGCGTCGACGCGCTCGAGGACCTCGCCGGTCATCCGGCCCCGCAGGCCGAACTCGCCCTCGGTCTCGACCGCCTGCATGAACTCGTCCGAGACGCGCACCGAGTTGTTCGCGTTCTGGTACTGGACGGAGGTGATGTCCGAACCGGAGAGGTCCATGTCGAACCCGGCGTCGCGGAGGACTTTGATCTTCTCCTCTTCGCGCGCCTTGGTCTGCACGAACTCCTCGACGTCCGGGTGGTCGACGTCGAGCACGACCATCTTCGCCGCGCGCCGGGTGGCGCCGCCGGACTTGATGGTGCCCGCGGACGCGTCGGCGCCGCGCATGAACGACACCGGGCCGGACGCGGTGCCGCCGGAGGACAGCAGCTCACGCGAGGAACGGATGCGGGAGAGGTTCAGGCCGGCGCCGGAGCCGCCCTTGAAGATCAGGCCTTCCTCGCGGTACCAGTTGAGGATCGACTCCATGGTGTCGTCGACCGAAAGGATGAAACAGTTGTGGACGCGGAGGTTACCGGACAGGTACTCGCCGGATTCCGTCTGGATGTCGTAGACCGGCATCTCGCCACGGCTCTCGATGGCCGCGATCTGCAGACGTTCGGTCTCCAGCGCGGGACGTCCTGGCTTCTCGAACGATGCTTCGAGCTTCGCGGCCTTGACCGGGTCGAGGAAACCGATGGCGTCGGCGAAAATCCGGCGGTCACCCGCGTTCTGGATCCGAATGCCCCACAGGTCGTGCCGGTTGTCCCGCTTCTCCGCCTTGCCGACCCGCGCGAAAATGCCGAACCTCGAAAGAAGGTGCTGGATTCCGCGGATCAGCTCTTCACTGATCATGTCGAGCCCGACCAACGTCGACCGCTCACGTTCGGACACGTAACCCTCGGCTTGGAAAATGCTCCGGAGGTACGCGGTGACGACGGGTAGAGGTGCGGTGTTCAAGTTCTCGGGAACGGTCATGTCGAGGCCGCGAGCACGTAGGTTCCAAGCACTCACGAACGATTCCAGTCCGGTCCCGTAAAGACGAGTGCGACGGCAGTCCAGCGACTGATCCTGCGCCTCGACCTTCCGCTCATGACGGTGGACATCGGGGAAGACACGGTCGAGAGCGCGATGCACCCACGCCAGTTCGGCATCGGTGACCGTCATGGCCTCGATGGTCAGCGACCGGTTGGTCCCCTCGTACTGTCCGACGAAGCCATCCGATTGCAACCAGCCCGCGAGCGCGGCCTCGGCCACGTCCAGTTCGTTGATTTCGGCCTCACCGAAGGCATCGCGCCGATGCCATTCGAGAGTGTCTCCGGGGCGGAGTTCTCCGGCGGGCACAAAGGATCCGCCGCTCCCTGTCGAGCGCCAGACGAGATGATCGGCGGTCACGTCGAGACGGTGGCCGGACTTGGTCGTGAGGCGAAGGACCTCCTTGATCCCGTTTGCCTTCGTGGCGACGACCTGGGTAAGGCCGTGCGCGTCATAGACTTTGGCACCTACCGCGTTCAGCTCGACGATGCGCCCGATGGGAACCGCGCCGCCGGGAGTGTTGACCAGCGCGTCATAGGGCTGACACGCCGAGACTTGCTGCTTCGAGGTGGTGCCGACGTTGAACCACACCGGCGAGTTGAAGCTGAACACCTGGTGCAGCAGCATCCAGGTCAGTTCGTGCTCGAAGACCTCGGCGTCGGCGGGACTCGCGAAGTAGCCGTGCTCACGGCCGGCGCCGACATAGGAACGCACGACACGGTCGATCAGCTGCTTGAGGCTCTGCTCGCGCTGCGGCGAACCGACGGCGCCCCGAAAGTATTTGCTGGTGACGATGTTCGTCGCGTTGACCGACCAGGATTCGGGGAACTCGACGCCCCGCTGCTCGAAGTTGACCGTGCCGTCGCGCCAGTTCGTCATCACGACGTCCCGCTGCTCCCAGGTGACCTGGTCGTAGGGATGGACGCCCTCGGTGGTGAAGACGCGCCGCACGGTGAGCCCGCCCGGCTGCTTCTTCTTCCCATTCGTCCGCGTTGTGGCCGGGTTACCTGTTCCCACGGTCTCGGTCATGGGTCTTCCCTCACTCCCACGCGGGAGGCGGCATCAGCCGTCTTTCGCGTCTTGATCGCTCTCGTCCGGTGCGGCAGCCATGGCCTCACGGAGGTCCGAGATCTCCTTCTCGAAGTCCTCGACCGAGGAGAAGGAGCGGTAGACACTCGCGAACCGGAGATAGGCGACGCCGTCGAGTTCACGCAACGGACCCAGGATCGCCAGGCCGACCTCGTGACTCGGGATCTCCGCCAGCCCCGCCGACCGGATCGATTCCTCGACCCGCTGCGCGAGCTGCTGCAGCGCGTCGTCGTCGACCGGCCTGCCCTGGCAGGCGCGGCGCACCCCCCGGACGACCTTGTCCCGGCTGAACTGCTCGGTGACCCCGGATCGCTTGACGACGGCGAGCACCATCGTCTCCGAAGTGGTGAAGCGCCGGCCGCAAGCGGCGCACGAGCGCCTCCGCCGGATCGCCTGACCCTCATCCACCTCTCGGGAGTCGACGACCCGAGAGTCCGCATGCCGGCAGAACGGGCACCTCATCCGCCGATCACCTTCCCCTCCGCGCCGGCCGGTCCCGAGTGGACATCCGTTCCCTGCCGCCACGCAACGATGGGAAAGATCGACATGTGGATCGATCTGTGGACATCCGGTGGGTGAACACCGGCCAGCTGTGGACAACTGGTACCGAGTCTACCCCAAGCTATGGACCAACTACAGCCATGTAACTACTACATATAGCGGTGGAGACTAGATCGCAGGTGGGGCGCACGCAAGCGCTACCGGCGGGTCGATCAGACACGAAAGGGGACTTCACCCGCAGTGGGTGAGCAGGCCTTTCCGGTCACCTCCCACCCTCGGCGACTTCGGCCGCGACCGGGACCGTGAGCGGCAGTCCGGGCACGAGAACGGCGCCTTCCAGGGAATTGAGCTCCTTGATCTTGGCGACGACCGCGCCGGTGTCGCTCCCTGGCGCGAATCGCGCCGCGAGATCGGCCAGCGTCTCCCCGGCGGAAACGGACACCGTGGTGGTCCGTTCGGGCACCGCGGCGCCGGGAACGCCCGCCAAGAACAGACCCAATCCGGTGACGACGCCGGCGACCAGCAAGGCCATCGCGGCGAGCGACGGCCACCGGAGCGGGAGCCGCCGGGGCGCCGGGCACCCCGGGGAGGCGGTGGCGACGCCGGGACGACGCCCTGCCACGACCCGCGCCCTGGTCGGCGGCCGCAGCGGCTCGGCCCGCCTGCCCCGCACGACCCGTACGGGCCGGGTCACTCCTGCCGGAACGGGCCCGGGGGAACTGGGTCGCGCCAGTCCTCGATCGGCCAGAATCGACATCGGAACCTCCTCGCAGTCCTGCATCACTCAGGTCCAGCGCCAGGACCAGGCCCTGGCGATCAAGATCGAACAAGCGTTCTATCGAACGCCCGTGCGAATGTGTACCACCTCCCACCGACAAAAATCGAGCGACACGGCGTGTCCATCGAACAGATGTTTGAAATCGGGGTCCCGGCGGGCTAACGTCGTTGACCAGGGCGTCTGCTGGGCGGACGCCGCCGGTGCCGTGGGCGGGAAGATCGTCCGCCACCGGCGAAGACACGCGAAGTCGGTCCGGGAGACCGGACGTACTGGGAGGCGACGCAGGAGATGAAGGAGCGAGAAGGTGGCTAAGGAGAGCAAGGCGGGTAGCGCGCCTAGGGGCTCGGGCAAGGTGCGCGCCTTGCCCGAGGTCTACGAGGTGGACGAGACCCTGACCGTGCGGCAGCAGCAGGTGCTCGACGTGATCAAGCTGTGGGTGAGCCGGTTCGGCTACCCGCCGAGCGTGCGTGAGATCGGCGAGGCGGTCGGGCTGACCTCCACCTCTTCGGTGTCGCACCAGTTGCAGGCCCTGCAGCGCAAGGGATATCTGCGACGCGACCCGAACCGCCCGCGTGCGGTGGGGGTGCTGGCCACGACCGACGACAACCCGATGGGTGTCGACATCGAGCAGCAACAGGCGATGCCGAAGGCCGCGTACGTGCCGCTCGTCGGCCGGATCGCCGCCGGTGGGCCGGTGCTGGCCGAGCAGGCGATCGAGGACGTCTTCCCGCTGCCGCGGGAGATCGTCGGTGAAGGTGAGCTGTTCCTGCTCAGCGTCACCGGTGACTCGATGGTCGACGCCGCCATCACCGACGGCGACTGGGTCGTGGTGCGCCAGCAGCCGACCGCCGACCCCGGCGAGATCGTCGCGGCGATGATCGACGGCGAGGCCACGGTCAAGACGTTCAAGCGCAAGGACGGCCACATCTGGCTGATGCCGCACAACGAGGCGTACGAACCCATCCCGGGTGACGACGCCACGATCCTCGGCAAGGTCGTCGCCGTTCTGCGCAGGCTGTAGTCGAAGCCGGTAGTCCGGAGTCGAAGTAGTCCAGAGCCGGAGCACGCCGGGATCCCGGGGTCGTCCGAGACCGCGGGTCAGACCCGGCAAGCTTCGGTCAGGCGCGCCGTTTACGGAGTCTGCCGACCAGCAGGAATCCGCCGATCAGGACGATGGCGGCGATACCGATCTGCACGTACGGGAAGTCGGAACCCTGGCCCTGGCCACCGGCCGAGGGCGTCCCTCCCGACGTGCCGCCCTCGGATTTCGCCGCCTCCACGGCGAGCCCGGCCGCGCCCTTCACCGCGCGGATCTGCTCTCCGACCCCTTCCCCACCGGAGAGCAGCGTCCCGTCCGGGTCGAAGGCGAGTGCCTCCCCCTGCTTCTCGTTCGGCAAAGGCACGCGCACGGGTTCGCGCTGAAGCGCACCCGCCAGGTCTCCGTCGGTGACGGCGTAGAGATAGGCGTCGGTATAGGTGCGCAACGCGACCACCGACCCGTCGGCCATCGACGCCGCCCCGGTCACCGTCATCGAGCCGATCGACCCGACCGGTCCGCCCGGTGTCTTGGTCTCCTTGAACTGCAGCGACCCCACACTCTCCAGCGGAGTCGGGCCGGGACTGGTGAGCGCGCCCTTCGGCCGGTACACCTTCGAGTCGCCGAACATGTCCTTGGTGATCAGGTACGGCGTGCCCGAACGGTCCATGATCAGCGCTTCGACGTCGTGCTGCCCGTCGGGATAGGTGAGCCGGTGTACCGCCGCCTTGCCCTGCGGGGTCAGCGAGATCAGCGCGACCGTGTCCCGCTGCTTGCGGTTGTCACCGGTGTCGGAAAGCCAGAAGGTGCCGTCCGGGGTGCGCGCGAGATCCTCGGCGTCATACGGATCCGTCGCCGCCGAGATGACCTTCTGCACCTTGCAATCGCGGCCGAGCACGAAGACCTGTGTCTTGGTGCCGCCGTCGTTGAGGGCGTACAGGCGCTCGCCGTCCGACACCAGGCCGGACAACTCGCTGAGCCGGGAATCGCGGTTCGTGCACACCGGCTGTGGCGCCGGGACCTCCTGCGCCACAGCGGGAACGGCCCCGCCGACGAACGTCCCCAGCACGACCGCCGCCGCGATAAGCCCCCGCACATCCACCTCCGTACCGTGGAACCCCTGAAGCCCCACACTACGGAGACGTCCGGGAGCGCGCGCAGTTCGGTGCGGACGCCGAGAAGCGGCGGAATGTCGCGTAGGCCACGTCCGACCGGACGCACCCGCCAGACGTCCGTGAAGGCCTCCTTGAGGGACTCTGGGTCCCTCAAGGAGGCCTTCACGGACTTGCGTCAACGAGCCAGACCCGAAATGTCGCGACGCCCCGTCCGGCGGATCCCGCATTTAGTCCTCTAAATGCGGGAGCCCGAGTCGTCTACAGCGCCGAGCCGTCCGTCTGGAATTCGCCCAGGGCGGCGGCCAGATCGGGCCGGGCCCGGACGAGCAGCCGGGTACCGGTCTCGACGTGCTCCTCTTCCAGCACCTCGCCGTCGGCGTGGGCGCGGGAGACGAGCTCGCCTCGCGAGTACGGGATCAAGGCCTCGACCACGACCTCCGGCCTCGGCAACCGCTCCGCGATCACTTCGGCCAGCTCGGTGATGCCGGTGCCCGTCCGCGCCGACACCTGCACCGAACCGGCCATCTGGTGCCGCAACCGGGCCAGCGACACCTCGTCGGCGGCGTCGGCCTTGTTGATCACCAGCAGCTCCGGCGGGAGCGGTTCGGTACGGCGCTTCGTTATCTCGGCGAGCACTTCGCGGACCGCGTTGACCTGCTCTTCCGGCGTCGGGTCGGACCCGTCGACGACGTGCACGAGCAGGTCGGCACCGGCCGCCTCCTCCAGCGTCGACCGGAACGCGTCCACCAGCTGGTGCGGCAGGTGCCGGACGAAGCCGACGGTGTCGGTCAGCGTGTAGGTACGGCCGTCGGTGGTCTGCGCCCGCCGGGTCGTCGGGTCCAGCGTGGCGAACAGCGCGTCCTCGACCAGCACACCGGCGCCGGTCAGGGCGTTGAGCAGGCTCGACTTGCCGGCGTTGGTGTAGCCGACGATCGCGACGCTCGGCACCTCGTTGGCCACCCGGCGACCGCGTTTGGTCTCGCGGATGGTGTCCATCGCGGCGATCTCGCGACGCAGCTTCGCCACGCGCTTGTTGATCCGCCGCCGGTCGGTTTCGAGCTTCGTCTCACCGGGACCACGCAGACCCACACCACCGTTGGCGCCACCCGCGCGGCCACCGGCCTGCCGGGACAGTGCGGCACCCCACCCGCGAAGCCGCGGGATCAGGTACTGCAGCTGAGCCAGCTCGACCTGTGCCTTGCCCTCCTTGGAGCGGGCGTGCTGCGCGAAGATGTCGAGGATCAGGGCGGTGCGGTCGATGACCTTCACCTTGACCTTCTCCTCCAGCTGGCGCAGCTGGCCGGGCGAGAGTTCACCGTCGCAGATCACCGTGTCCGCCCCGGTGGCCGTCACGATGTCGCGCAGTTCCTTGACCTTGCCCGAGCCGATGTAGGTGGCGGGATCCGGGCGGATCCGCCGCTGCACCAGGCCTTCCAGTACCTCGGAGCCGGCCGTTTCGGCCAGCCGGGCGAGTTCGGCGAGCGAGGCCTCGGACTGGAGGGCGCTGCCCTCGGTCCACACACCGACCAGAACGACGCGCTCCAGGCGCAGCTGCCGGTATTCGACCTCGGTGACGTCCGCGAGTTCGGTGGACAGGCCCGCTACCCGGCGGAGCGAGGCGCGGTCCTCGAGCTCCAGTTCGCCGGTCGAAGGGTCCATGTCGTTCAGGTCCCGGTTTTCCAAATCACTGTGTGTCAGTTCCGTCATCGTGCCTCCATGGTCCCACGTTTCGGCGTCGGGACCGAATTCATTACCTGCTGGGATACCTCGACAGATAGATCGCCGCCCGCTTCGCTTTCGTATCCACCGGCCGGGCGAGGAACTCCTCGAACAGCTCGTTGATCCTCTGCTCGAGCTCGACGATCTGCTCGTCCGGCAGCTGGAGGACCAGCCTCGTCTGATGCACGTCGTCGAATCCGGCGTCGGCGATCTCTTCCAGGTAAGCCTCGAAAATCGCCTGATCGATCCCCTTGTCGCGGGAATCAAGATGCCAGGACAACCCGGTCGAGCGATACGGAATTTCTTTCGCGCCACGCGCGCCACGCCTCGGAGGGAGCGCTTCGAGGAAGCCCGTGTCAACGAGACGGCGCACGTGGTGCAGTGTCGTCGCCGGGTCGCGGTCGAGCCGGTCCGCGAGTTCCTTGTTGGTGAGCGCCTCCGAGTACGTCAACCGGATGATGCGCAGCCTTATTCCGGAGGCCATGGCGGCGACTTCGGCCTCGGTGGCGGCACGTCGTGATTCGGACACCGCGCAAGCTTAGGCGAAAAGTGATTGACACTTTCCAATCACTCGCGGAAGGGTGGCCCGGTGCGCAGAGACTCACTCTTCTTCCATGCCGACTTCCGGCGGCTCTGGGCGGGGGACACGGCCAGTCAGGTCGGCGCGTTCGCCGGGCACACCGTGATCCCGCTGCTCGCGGCCACCGTGCTGGCCGCCACGCCGTTCCAGATGGGGCTGCTGACCGCGGCCGAAACCATCGCGTTCCTGGTCATCGGACTGCCCGCGGGGGTGTGGGTGGACCGGATGCGCCGCCGCACGCTGATGCTGCGGGCGGACTTCGTCCGCGCCGCGCTCCTGCTCAGCATCCCGGTGGCCTGGTGGGCCGGGATGCTGTCGTTGACCCAGCTGATCGTGGTCGCCACGCTCGTCGGCACGGCGACGGTGTTCTTCGACATCGCCTACCAGTCGTATCTGCCGACGCTGGTCGGCCGCGAGCATCTTCTCGAAGGCAACGCGAAGCTCCAGGCCAGCCAATCCGTGGCCTTCCTGGCCGGTCCGGGTATCGGCGGCGGACTGGTCCAGCTGATCGGCGCGGCGAACGCCGTGCTCACGACCGGGCTCGGCTTCCTCACCTCGGCGCTGTTCCTGCTGCGGATCCGCACCGTCGAACCGGAGCCCGAGCGGCACGAAGACGCGAAGCTGCTCCCTCAGATAGCCGAGGGACTGCGGTTCGTCTTCACCGACACCACATTGCGTTCGATCGTCGCCTGCACGGCGACGGCCAACCTGTTCAACGGCGCCTTCACCGCGGTACAGATCCTGTTCTTGAACCGGGATCTGGGCCTGTCGCCCGCGACGGTCGGCGTCGTGCTCGCCATCGGCGGCATCGGCGGGATCACGGGTGCGATCTTCGCCAACGCCATCACCCGGCGGATCGGGCAGGCCCGGTCGATCTGGCTCGTTCCGCTGCTGACCTGGCCGTTCTACCTGCTGCTCCCGCTGGCCGCGCCGGGCTGGCGAGTCCTCCTGTTCCCGGTGGCCACGATGATCGCCGGATTCGGGATCATCGTCTACAACGTCGCGCAGGTCTCCTACCGGCAGGCCGTCTGCCCGGACCGGTTGCTCGGCCGGATGAACGCGAGTGTGCGGTTCGTCGTCTGGGGGATGCTGCCGCTGGGCGGGCTGCTCGGCGGTGTCCTGGGCGAGGCGATCGGGATCAGGGGCACGCTGTGGGTCGCCGTGGCCGGCGAGACCGCGGCTCTCCTGTGGGTGGTCTTCTCCCCGCTTCGGAAGCTTCGCGACCTGCCGAGCGAACCGATCGCCCAGCCCGTGGGCTAGGCCCCGAGACCCGCCCACCAGTCCTCGTCGAGTTCGCCGCGCGCGACGATCTCGGCGGGGCCGGTCAGGGTGGACGCGCCGCGGCGCACCTCAACGATCACCCGGCCGCCGGGGATGTCGACGGTCGCCTCGCCGGTGTCGGTGCCCGCGAGGTGCAGGGCGGCCGCGACGGCGGCGACCGTGCCGGTGCCGCAGGACCGCGTCTCGCCCACGCCGCGTTCGTGGACGCGCATCTTCAGCGCGTTGTCCCCCAAGAGATTGATGAACTCGAGGTTCACGCCGTCCGGGAACACGTCCTCGTCGAAGTCGGGCTGGTCGCGCAGGTCCAGTTCGTCGACGTCGTCCTCGACGACCGACACCAGATGCGGGTTGCCGACGTTCACCGCGACCCCGGAGAACGGCTTCCCGGCGACGACGGTCACGGAGGTCCCGGTGATCGTCGCCGGTCCCATCTGCACGGTCACCGAACCGTCCGCGTGCATCTGCACGGGCCGGTCGCCGGCGCGGGTGCCGATGACGAAGTCGCGCTCGGTCACGAGCCCGGAATCGACCAGATAGCGCACGAAGACCCGCACGCCGTTGCCGCACATCTCCGCGATCGAGCCGTCGGCGTTGCGGTAGTCCATGAACCACTCGCCCGCCGACTCTTCGGCCTCGGCGCCGAGTGCGTCCGAACGGACGACGCGCAGCACACCGTCGGCTCCGAGACCGCGCTGGCGGTCGCACAGCGCCGCCACCCGGGCCTCGGTCAGCTCAAGGCGGCCGGCGGGGTCGGGAAGCAGCACGAAATCGTTCTGTGTGCCGTGTCCCTTAAGGAATTCGATGCCGCCCATGGGCTTCAGGTTACTGGGCCGCCACGTCGAGGACGCGCTCGGCCAGCCGCTCCGAGCCACCGTCGAACCACTCGATCCGCTTGTCGCGCCGGAACCAGGAACGTTGCCGCCGCACGAACCTCCGGGTGGCCTGAGCGGTGGCCTCGGCGGCGGCCGCGAAGTCGTCTTCGCCGTCCAGCGCGGCGATCACCTGTTGGTAGCCCAGCGCCCTCGAAGCGGTGAGCCCGTCGCGGAGTCCTTGTCGCAGCAGCATCTGGACTTCGGCGACGAGACCGGCTTCGAACATGATCTCCACACGGCGGTCGACGCGGGCGTCGAGTTCGGCGGGATCGCGGTCGATGCCGATCAGGACCGTGTCGAAGCGCGCGGGACCGGGTTTCGGCAGGTTCGCCGAGAACGGTTCGCCGGTGATCTCGATGACCTCGAGCGCCCGCACGATGCGGCGGGTGTTGGTCGGCAGGATGGCCGTGGCGGCGATCGGGTCCAGTTCGCCGAGCCGGGCGTGCAGGGCGGCAGTGCCGATCTCGTCGGCCTCGGCGGTGAGCCTGGCGCGCACGGCGGGATCCGTTCCCGGGAACTTGAGGTCGTCGAGCACGGCCTGGATGTAGAGCCCGGAACCGCCGGTGAGGATCGGCACCTTCCCGGCGTCGAGGAGCTCTTCGATCCGTACGCGGGCGTCGCGCTGGTACGCGGCTACGGACGCCGTCTCGGTGACGTCGAGGACGTCCAGGAGGTGATGCGGCACGCCTCGCCGCTCCTCGACGGTCGCCTTCGCCGTCCCGATGTCCATCCCCCGGTACAGCTGCAGCGCGTCGGCGTTGACCACCTCACCCCCGAGGGTGAGGGCGAGTTCCACCGCGAGAGCGGTCTTCCCGGTCGCCGTGGGGCCGACGACCGCCACCGGCCTGATCACGCGTGCTCCCAGACGGCGACGTGGTACCCGACGCCGAACGGCGCGGCCGAGTAAAGGACTTCGGCGGCCCAGTCCTCGTCGGTCGCGAAGCCGGCGAGGACCTGCCAGGGCGCGCGGCCGCCGACGCCGAGTTCGGTGGCGAGGACGGGGTCGAGGGCGGCCAGCGCGCCGACGTCGGCCTTGGCCAGAGCGTCGCGGATCCCGGTGTCGAAGCCCTCCGCGCGCTCGTCTTCGCCCCCTGGGGAACGCGAGCCGTGCCGGCTCGAACCGTCACCGAGGACGAGTACCGCGGCGGCCTCCCTCAGCTCATCGCCGAGCTGTTCGCACTGGCCGGACGGTGTCGCGGGATCGACGAGGCGAACTCGGACGGAGGACGCGCCCGCCCGCTCGCGGAGCCAGCCCGCCACGAGCGCGGGCAGCGGGAGTTCGGTTTCGGGCGCTGTCACCCGGCTGAGTGAGACACCGATGTCGACGCCGAACCCGCGAAAGGAGCCACTCGCGTGTTCGGGCACCTCCGGCGCGCCCGGCACCGCTCCGATGACGAGCCAGTCCACGGAAGCGCTGGTCAGCCGTTGTGCGGCTCGGAGGCAGGCTTCGCGCAGCTCGGCGCACTCGTCGGCCGCTCCGGCGGCCAATTCGGGGATGAGCAGCGGGGGTTGCGGGAGCACGGCGACACGGCGGATCACGGCCGCCGACGTTACCTTCCCGCCCCCGAACGACCGGCAACCCACCGACACGAAGCGTCCACCGGAAGTAGGATCACGGCTCTCTGGTGATTCATCCGGTTCCACGGTGGACGCTGAGCTGCTTGAATGCCGCAAGGGGGTTGATACCCCGGAAGCAAGACGGCAACGCATTACCCGGCCCCGCCGCTAGGCGGGGCGCCCGCACCAGCGGGCGTACAGGCGATAAGGAGCCTGCGATGGCCCAGGAGAACACGTCCACCGGTACCCCGGCTCCGCACCCGGTGCCGCACGCGCTCGGTGGCGGGCACGCCGCACCCCCCGTGCCGCCCGCCGAGCCCAGCCCGTCCGCTTGGGGCAGGGTCGACGAAGAAGGAACGGTCTACGTCGTCACGCCCGACGGCGAACGCGCGGTCGGCGTCTGGCAGGCGGGGAGCCCGGACGAGGGTCTGCTCCACTACGCGCGCCGGTTCGACGACCTGCGCACCGAGGTCGAGCTGCTGGAGACACGCCTGGAGTCCGGCGCGGGCGATCCGAAACACGCGCTCGCGACCGCCACCCAGCTGCGGGACGGCCTCGCCGAAGCCGCCGTCGTCGGCGACCTCGCCGCGCTGAGCGGACGTATCGAGCAGGTCATCGCGCACGCCGAGAAGTCGCTGGCCTCGGCCAAGCAGGAGCGCGAGGAGGCTCGCGCGGCCGCCGTCGTCCGCAAGCAGGCCCTCGCCGACGAGGCCGAGAAGCTCGCCGCCGAGTCGACCCAGTGGAAGGCCGCCGGCGACCGGTTGCGCGCGATCCTGGACGAGTGGAAGACCGTCAAGGGCGTCGACCGCAAGACCGACGACGAACTGTGGAAGCGGTTCTCCAAGGCCCGCGAGGCGTTCAACCGTCGTCGCGGCTCGCATTTCGCCGAGCTGGACAAGCAGCGGGCGGGCGCCAAGAACCGCAAGGAAGAGCTGATCGCCGAGGCCGAGTCGCTGTCCGAGTCCTCCGATTGGGGCGACACCGCGGGCCGCTACAAGGACCTGATGACCGAGTGGAAGGCCGCCGGTCGCGCGCCCAAGGACAGCGACGAAGCGCTCTGGCAGCGCTTCCGCGCGGCGCAGGACAAGTTCTTCGCCCGGCGGTCGGAGGTGTTCTCCGAGCGGGACGCCGAATTCGCGGCCAACGCGCAGCAGAAGGAACAGCTGCTCGTCGAAGCCGAGAAGATCGACCCGGCCGCGAACCTCGAAGCGGCGAAGAACCACCTGCGCCGCATCCAGGAGCAGTGGGACGAGATCGGCAAGGTCCCGCGCGAGCGCATCCGCGAACTGGACGGCCGTCTGAAGACCGTGCAGGACGCGATCAAGTCGGCCGAGGACAGCAAGTGGCGGCGGACCGACCCGGAGGCACAGGCCAGGGCTGCCCAGTTCCGCGAGCGGGTCGAGCAGTTCGAGTCGCAGGCGGCGAAGGCCCGTGCGGCGGGCGACGAGCGTCGCGCGAAGAAGGCGGACGAGCAGGCCGCGCAGTGGCGCGAGTGGCTCGAAGCGGCTGAAGCGGCCATCGCGGACCGGTAGGCTCTCGCGCTTCTTTCGTGCCATGAATGGCCCGTTACTTGCAAATTTTGCAAGTAACGGGCCATTCATGGCATTTGAGGGGGCGAAGCGGCGAGCCGGTCGCGTAACTCCACTATGGAGCGAAGCTTCGCCTCTTAGTGCGTATTCGGGCGCTCTCCGCGCTCAACCGTGCTCCACTTCGATCATGAACCACACACTGATTTCCCCAGTGCGCCGGGCGTTCACCGCCCTGGCGATCAGTTGCGCCCTGGTGGCCGGGCTCGCCCCGGCCGCGTCGGCGATCGGTTCCCCGGTCCCGGCCGCTCCCGAAATCAGCAAGAAGAAGGTCAAACTCGACGCCTCGCTCAGCAAGAAGCAGGCGAAGGTCAACGAAAAGGTCACCCTCAAGGGCGCCTTGCGTGAAGAAGGCGCCAGGGCCGACGGGACCGAAAGCCTGGAAGCCATCATCGTGCAGCAGCTTCAGGGCAGTGTCTGGGTGAACATCGCCGACACCACGTGCCGGCCCAACTCGACGTTCTCCCTGAAGCTGAGTTTCTCCCTCAGCGCGGTGATCACGTTGCGGGCCTACCACCCCGAGACGACGCTGTACGCGAGCGCGTACACGTCCAGCAACCTGACGCTGCGGGTCGGCTAGCTCCGCGAGAAGGCGGCACGCATCCAGTAAATGGCGAGCGACACGGTGGCGATCCAGGCGATGATCAGTCCGAAGCCCGGGCCGCCACCGGCCGCGCCGGTCGCGTGCGAGGACTGCTGGGACCAGATCGCGAGCATGCCGTCGACCGAGGCGAACCAGCCGCCCGCGGCGCAGACCCACGCGAGCCACCAGCGCCGGGTCACCAGCGCGACCGCCGAAGCGAACACGCCGATACCGGTGGAGGTCGCGGCGAACAGCTGCGGGATCCCGCCGCCGCGGCCGAGCAGCACCTCCCAGCCGGCGTGTTCGCCGACCCACGGCAGCAGCTGCGCGATCAGCAGCACGAACACGAGCACGGAGATGGTGAACCCGCGCCTGCCCAGCTCGATCGTCTTGGCCGCGCGTGCACCGACCTCGTCGATCTCGGCGGCGAGTTCGTCGATCTTCGGTTCGGTCACAGCGCACACCCGCTCACCGGTTCCGGTGTGACGGCCGGGGCACCGAAGCCCGGCAGGCCCAGCGTCACGCCGTTGGTCTTCGGCCGGAGCCCGGCCTCGGAGTTGTCGCCCGCCTTGGTGCGGCGGTGCGAAAGCAGGTCGCCGTCGGCGACGAGGTGGTGCGGGGCGCCGTAGGTCACCACGGTCTCGACGACGTCGCCCGGCCGCACCGAGCCGTCGACCAGCGGCCCGCTCGGCGTGAAGTGGACGAGCCTGCCGTCGCGGGCGCGGCCGCTCATGCGGTGCGTCTCGGAGTCCTTGCGGCCCTCACCGGAGGCGACCAGCAGCTCGACGCGGCGGCCGACGATCTTCTTGTTCTCGTCCCAGGAGATATCGTTCTGCAGCCGCACGAGCCGTTCGTAGCGCTCCTGAACGACCTCCTTCGGCAGCTGTCCGTCCATCTCGGCGGCGGGTGTGCCCGGCCGGATCGAGTACTGGAAGGTGAACGCGCTGGAGAACCGCGCCTGCGCGACGACGTCCAGCGTGGCCTGGAAGTCCTCCTCTGTCTCGCCGGGGAAGCCGACGATGATGTCGGTGGTGATCGCGGCGTCCGGCATCGATTCGCGCACGCGGTCGAGGATCTTCAGGTACCTCGCCGAGCGGTACGAGCGCTTCATCTCGCGCAGCACCCGGTCCGAGCCGGACTGCAGCGGCATGTGCAGCTGGTGGCACACGTTCGGCGTCTCGGCCATCGCGTCGATGACGTCTTCGGTGAACGCCGCGGGATGCGGCGAGGTGAACCGGACTCGCTCCAGGCCGTCCACCGCGCCGCAGGCGCGCAGCAGCTTGCCGAAGGCAAGCCTGTCGCCGAATTCGACGCCGTAGGAGTTCACGTTCTGGCCGAGCAGGGTCACTTCGAGCACGCCCTCGGCCACCAGGGCCTCGACCTCGGCCAGGATCTCGCCGGGACGGCGGTCGCGTTCCTTGCCGCGCAGCGCGGGCACGATGCAGAAGGTGCAGGTGTTGTTGCAGCCCACCGAAATCGACACCCAGCCCGCGTACGCCGAGTCGCGCTTCGCCGGCAGCGTCGAGGGGAAGGTTTCGAGGGATTCGAGGATCTCGACCTCGGCCTCGGCGTTGTGCCGCGCGCGTTCCAGCAGCGTCGGCAACGCGCCGATGTTGTGCGTACCGAACACGACGTCGACCCACGGCGCGCGTTTGACGATCTCGCCGCGGTCCTTCTGCGCGAGGCAGCCCCCGACGGCGATCTGCATGCCCGGCTTCTCGGTCTTCTGCGGCCGGATATGCCCCAGGGTGCCGTACAGCTTGTTGTCCGCGTTCTCCCGCACCGCGCAGGTGTTGAACACGATCAGGTCGGGTGTGGCCTCGCCGTCACCCGGAACGTAGCCGGCGTCCTCGAGCTGCCCGGCAAGACGTTCGGAGTCATGCACGTTCATCTGGCAGCCGAAGGTGCGGATCTGGTAAGTACGCGCGCTCATCTCGCCTTCGAGGGTACGCGGGCGGGGTTCCATGGCACGATCGACCCTCATGAGGAGACGGGGCGCACTGGCGGTGGGGCTGGTCGTGGTCTGTGCCCTGGTCACCGGGTGCGGGCCCGATCTGTCCGGCTCGCGTGTGCGCATCGCGGCGGGGCTCGACGGCGGCGTCTACGACAAGCTCGCCGAGCCGCTGGCCGACGCCTGGGCCGCGGAGCTGGATTCCGCGCGCCCCGAGGTCCAGGAGACCCAGGGCTCGCCGGACAACATCGGCCGGGTGCGCGCGGGGAAGGCCGACGTCGCGTTCGTGGCCGCCGACGTCGCCACGGAGCACACCGCCGGGCTGGCCGCGCTCGCCCGCGTCCACGACGACTACCTGCACGTCATCGTCCGCGCCGACTCCCCGATCACCTCGTTCGCCCAGCTGCGCGGACGCAAGGTCGCGATCGGTTCGCCGGACTCGGGCGTCGAGTTCCTGTCGAAGCAGCTGCTGAAGGTGTCCGGGCTGACCGGCGCGATCGACCGGCGCAACCTCGGTCTCACCGAGGCGCTGCCGGCGCTGGAGAACCGGCAGATCGACGCCGTCATCTGGTCGGGTGGCGTACCGACGCCGTCGATCACGGAGCGGGTGCGGACGGTGGGTCTCCGGCTGCTCGACATCACCGACCTGGCTGACGCGCTCCGGGCGACCAGTCCGGTCTACCGCACGGCGACCATCCCGGTGACGGCCTACAACCTCAAGGCGCCGGTGACCACGCTCGTACTGCCGAATTTCCTGGTCGTGCCCGCTTCGATGTCAGACGACCTCGCGGAAGCCCTGGTGCGGGGCCTGTTCGACGCACGCGGCGCGCTGGCTAAGGCGGCCGGCGCGGCGCTGTCGATCGACATCCACCCCGCCATCGAAACGGCCCCGCTGCCGTTGCATCCGGGTGCGCTGCGCTATTTCCGTTCGCTCAAGGACTAGGGCTGATCGACGACCGGGAGGGTCGGGCCTCCGTCGCCCACCGGGCAGCGCCCGCTAGGACGGAGTGACGACCGGCAGCGTCACGGTGACCTCGAGGCCGCCGCCCTCGGGCGCGCCGAGCCGGAGCGAACCGTCCGAGCGGGTCATGATCTCGGTGACGATCGCCAGGCCCAGCCCGGATCCGGGCACGTTCTGATGCGCGGTGCTGCGCCAGAACCGGTCCGCCGCCCGTTCGAGTTCCTCCTCGCGCAGGCCCGGCCCGTGGTCGCGGACGGCGATGTCCACCTTTCCGTCCGCGACGGTGACGGCGACCCGCACCTCGGTGCCCGGTCCGCTGAACTTCAGCGCGTTGTCCAGAAGAGCGTCGAGGACGACTTCGAGCCCGCGCGCCGGCGTCAGCACTCTCAGACCGCCGCCGAGCCCGGACGAGACCAGCGCGATCTCTCGTGTCTCGCCGACCACCGTCCAGTCGGCGATCCGGGCGCCGACGACCTCGTCGAGGTCGACGGGCACGAGCTCGCCGCCGGAAGCCTCGGCCCTGGCCAGCGACAGGAGTTCGTCGAGGATCTGGTTGAGCCGCCGCGCGTCCACGACGGCGGCTTCGAGGTCGGCCGCGGCCAGGTCGTCGTCGACGTGCCCGTCGAGGTTGCCGAGCCGGATCTTCAACGCGGTCAACGGGTTCCGCAGCTGATGGGAGGCGTCGGCGACGAAGGCGCGCTGTGCCGACAGGGCTTCGTCGACGCTCGCGGCCATCCGGTCGAAGGACCGTTCGAGCTGCCGCAGTTCCGGCGGCCCGCCCGTCTCCCCCACCCGCTGGACCTCCCGGCCGCTGACCACGGCGGCGACCAGTTCCCCGGTCGCGTCGTCGAGTCGCCGCACCGGGCGCAGGATCCACCGCACCACCGGCACCGCGACCAGCAGCGCCAGGCTGAACGCGAGCACCGCCCCCGCCGCGATGAGCAGCCACCACCACAGCAACGCGGCGCGGGCCTTCTCGGTCGAGGAGGAGGTGATCACCGCGCCCCGCACCTCGCCGTCGATCAGGATCGGCTCCGCGATCACCAGGCGCTCGGAGTTCCACGGCATCAGGATCGCCCCCGGCTCCGACCGCCTTCCGGCCAGCGCGGCCTGGACGTGCGAGGCGATCACGGCGTCTTTCAGATCGATGCGAAGGGCCGGTTCGATGACCGCCTTCGCGACGATCTCGCCGTCCTGGTCGACGACCACCACCGGCACGTCGTAGACCTCGGTGTAGCGGTTGAGTTCGTCCTCGATCAGGCCTGGCCGGTTCTCCACCAGCGGCCGTTGGGCGAGCGAAGCGAACCGGGAGGTGTCGGTGAGCCGGTCGAGGAAGAGGTCGAGCTGCACACTGGCCGCCACGCTGAGCGCGAGCGGGACGCCGAGGCCGAACACGAGGGCCGCGACCAGTGTCAGCACGATCGCCTGCAGCCGGACCCGCACCGGGTCAGCCCTCTTCGGCCGGGCCGTAGGCGCCGCCGAGGCGGTACCCGACGCCGCGGACGGTCTCGATCAGCGCGGGCCTGCCCAGTTTGGTCCGCAGGGTGGCGACGTGAACGTCGAGCGAGCGGCTCTCGGCGGGACCGCGATGGCCCCAGACCTCGTTCAGCACGTGATCGCGCGCGCAGACCGCGCCGCGGGCGGTGACCACCAGCGCGAGCACCTGGAACTCCTTGCGGGACAACGAAACCGGCTGCCCGTCGACGTGGACCTCATGCCGCCCGATATCGACGGAGACATCACCCGCCTGAATGACTCCGGCGGCCTCGGGCGCGGCCGGGCGCTCTCCGCGCCGTCGCCGTACGGCCTCGACGCGGGCGACGAGTTCGTCGACGTCGTAGGGCTTCACCAGGTAGTCGTCGGCGCCGGACCGCAGGCCCTGGATCCGGTCGTCGACCTCGCCCCGCGCCGAAACGACGATCACCGCGACATCGCTGACCGCGCGGATCCGGCGGCACAGGACGATCCCGTCGATGTCGGGAAGCCCCAGGTCGAGCAGCACGACGTCGACCTCGTGCACCGCGTCGAGCACCCCGGCTCCCGAAGCGAGGCGTTTGATCGTCAGGCCACGCCGGGTCAGCGCGGGCGTCAGGGCACCCGCGACCCGGTCGTCGTCCTCCACCAGCAGTACCCGCACCCGTGTTGTCCCTTTCACGCCGTCCCTGCGCCGCAACGACTGAAGAACGACTCTATGGGGTGAGTCACCCTTCGCGCTGCCCGCACCGCTCGTCCGTTCGGAGCAGTGAGCCCGCCACCGCATGCGGCATTGGTCACGATGCGTCACAGATCTTGTGTGACCCCGGTTACGGGAGACCCTCACCTTGTCTAGGCTGATCAGCGCCGGACGGGCGTGGATCGAGGCCGTCCGGTGGCTTGAGAACGATACGGACTTGAAACCCTAAGTATTGGTCAAGCCGCCTTTACAACCGGTCCGACGGGAGTAGGTTTCCGCCATCGCGTGGTGCCTGACCCCGCAGTCCCCTGCAAACGAACGCTCCTGGAGGCCAGATGACCGCGGAGGTGGCGGCGCCGATGATCAAGGCGGCCGCCGTGAACAAGTACTTCGGCGACCTGCACGTGCTCAAGGAGATCAACCTCGAGGTGCCGCGTGGGCAGGTCGTGGTCGTGCTCGGGCCGTCCGGATCTGGCAAGTCGACGCTGTGCCGGGCGATCAACCGCCTGGAGCCCATCAACTCCGGTGAGATCGCGGTGGACGGCGTTCCGCTGCCCGCCGAAGGAAAGGCGCTGGCCGCGCTGCGCGCCGACGTCGGCATGGTGTTCCAGTCGTTCAACCTGTTCGCGCACAAGACGATCGTCGAGAACGTGATGCTCGCGCCGATCAAGGTCCGCAAGGTCGGCTCGGGCGAGGCCCGCAAGACCGCGATGGACCTGCTGGAGCGCGTCGGCATCGCCAACCAGGCCGACAAGTACCCGGCACAGCTTTCCGGCGGGCAGCAGCAGCGGGTGGCGATCGCCCGCGCGCTGGCCATGCGCCCCAAGGTGATGCTGTTCGACGAGCCGACCTCGGCACTGGACCCGGAGATGGTCCAGGAGGTCCTCGACGTGATGACCACGCTCGCGAAGGACGGGATGACGATGCTCGTCGTCACCCACGAGATGGGCTTCGCCCGGCGCGCGGCGAACCGGGTGGTGTTCATGTCCGACGGCGAGATCGTCGAGGACTCCACCCCGGACGAGTTCTTCACGAAGCCGAAGACGGACCGCGCCAAGGATTTCCTCGGCAAGATCCTGACCCACTAAGGACTTCCCCGCCGGCCGGTCAGGCTGGACAAGATTCGGAAGGAAACTGAGAAGAATGCGGTTGAACCGAGTTCTGCGAATGAGCGCGGCCGTCGTGGCGGCCGGCCTCGCCCTCACCGCCTGTGGTGGCGGCGGGTCGGACGCCGGCAGCGGCTCCAGCGGCGCCAAGAACCTGGTGGCGAAGGCCAAGAACGACAAGAAGCTGACCATCGGCATCAAGTTCGACCAGCCGGGTCTGGGCCAGAAGCAGGCCGACGGCACCTACGCCGGTTTCGACGTCGACGTGGCGAAGTACATCGCCAAGGAGCTCGGCGTCGAAGAGTCGGCGATCACCTGGAAGGAAGCGCAGTCCGCGCAGCGCGAGGACCTGATCAAGAAGGGTGAGGTCGACTTCATCGTCGCCACCTACTCGATCACCGACAAGCGCAAGAACGAGGTCTCGTTCGCGGGCCCGTACTTCATCGCCCACCAGGACCTGCTGGTCCAGGCGGACAACACCGACATCACCGGCCCCGAGTCGCTGACCGGCAACAAGAAGCTCTGCTCGGTCAAGGGTTCGACCCCGGCGCAGAACGTCAAGGACAAGTACGCCAAGGAAGTTCAGCTGCAGGAAGTCGGCAAGTACACCGACTGCGTCACCTCGCTGCTCAACAAGACCGTCGACGCGATGACCACCGACGACGTGATCCTCGCCGGCTACGCCGCGCAGCAGCCCGGCAAGCTGAAGCTGGTCGGCAAGGGCTTCACCGACGAGAAGTACGGCGTCGGCCTGAAGAAGGACGACACCGAGAGCGTCACCGCGATCAACAACGCGATCAAGAAGATGCAGCAGGACGGCGCGTGGAAGGCCGCTCTGGAGAAGAACGTCGGCCCGTCGGGCTACAAGATCCCCGAGCCCCCGGCCATCTCCTGAAACCCGGCTCGCTGAGCCGCTGAACTAAAAGGAATCGAACGGTGCGCCGTGTACCGCGGCGCACCGTTCCCATACCGAGGCTGGGTTGAGCACCTTGTTCGATTTCCTCGACAATCCCGATTACGACTTGCTCGGCGCCTTCTGGATGACGATCAAGCTCACCTTCTTCTCCGCGATCGGTTCCCTGATCTGGGGGACGATCCTGGTGGGGATGCGGGTGAGTCCCGTTCCGATCATGCGGGCGTTCGGCACCGCCTACGTCAACATCTTCCGGAACACCCCGCTGACGGTGATCATCGTCTTCACGTCGCTGGGCTTGTCCTCCACCCTGGGGCTCAACCTGGCTTCGAAGGATTCGACGACGTCGTTGGAGGACAACTTCTTCCGGCTCGCGATCCTCGGTTTCGTCGCCTACACCGCGACGTTCGTCTGTGAATCGCTGCGGTCGGGGATCAACACCGTCCCCGTCGGCCAGGCGGAGGCGGCCCGTGCGCTGGGTCTCGGCTTCTTCCAGGTGCTGACGCTGATCGTGCTGCCGCAGGCGTTCCGATCGGTGATCGCGCCGCTGACCAACGTGATGATCGCCCTGTTGAAGAACACCACGGTCGCGTCGGTCATCGGTGTGGCCGAAGCGGCGCTGCTGATGTCGGCGATGGTGGAGAACGAGTCCGACGCGCTTCTGACGGTCTTCTTCGTCTTCGCCGCCGGGTTCGTCATCCTGGTCCTCCCCCTCGGCCTCCTGCTGGGCTGGGTCGCCAAGAAGGTCGAGGTCAAGCGATGAGCACACAGGCTGTCCTTTACGACGCCCCCGGCCCGAAGGCACGGGCCCGGAACTGGCTCTACAGCGTTCTTTTCGTGCTCGTCCTGGCACTGGTCGTCTACTACGTCTACGTGGGCTTCGACGAGAAGGGCCAGTGGGCCGGAGCGCTCTGGAAGCCTTTTATCGAGGGTTCGACGTGGACCCAGTTCCTGCTTCCGGGTCTGCTCAACACCCTGAAGGCGGCCGGGCTGTCGATCGTGATCGCCCTGCCGATCGGGGCGCTGCTGGGCATCGGCCGGCTTTCGGACCACAAGTGGATCCGGGTCCCGGTCGCCGCCATCGTCGAGTTCTTCCGGGCGATCCCGGTGCTCCTGCTGATGGTGTTCGCGGCAGCGTTCTACTCCTTCTACACCGACATCGACGCGGAGATCCGTCCGCTGTTCGCCGCGGTCACCGGTCTGGTGCTCTACAACGGTTCGGTTCTGGCCGAGGTGTTCCGCGCGGGCATCCTGGCGCTCCCGAAGGGCCAGGCCGAGGCATCGTCCGCGCTGGGCCTGCGCAAGACCCAGACGATGATCAACGTCCTGCTGCCGCAGGCGGTCACCCTGATGCTGCCCGCGCTGGTGAGCCAGCTGGTCGTCATCCTCAAGGACACCGCGCTGGCCGGTCAGCTGACGATCAACTTCGACGAGCTGATCCGCGCTTCGGGACCGCTCACCGGTCTCTACGGCAACACGATCCCGTCGCTGATCGTGGTCGCGATCATCTTCATCGTGCTGAACCTGCTCCTGACGCAGCTCGCGAGCTGGTTGGAGAACAAGCTGGCACGGCGGAAGAAGGCCCCCAAGGGCGCCAAGCCGTTGCACGACGCGCCGGCGTCGGTCGTCGACGCGACCGACTTCAACACCGGTCGCGCAACGTAGCTCTCTGCAAGTACAGGAAGGCCCCCTTCCTTGCGTCAGACGCAAGGAAGGGGGCCTTCCTGTACTTCAGGGATAGGGCCTCTTGGTCCTGTCGGGAGGGTGACACCGTCGGCTAGCGTCGGCGTTATGGCGGACCAGGCCGCGACGCTGCTCGAAGCGCTGCCGGACCTGGCGGGCAGGTCGGTCCTGGTCGTCGGGTGCGGTGATGGCCGCTATCCGCGGCTGTTCCGCGGCAAGGGCGCGCGCCGCGTGGTCGGGGTCGACGCGGACCAGGTGCTGATCGCGGTCGCGCAACGCGAAGAGGAACGGGATCCGATCGGGATCTCCTACGAGGTCCATCAGCCGGCCCGGTTGCCGGTGATGGGGTCCTTCGACATCGTCGTCGCGTTCGTGGACGCTCCCGACCATCTAGGCCGGATCGCCGCCAGCCTCACTACCGGCGGACTGCTCGTGGTGGTCGCCACGAACGGTCTTTCCCTGGAAGAAGGCCTGCGGGACAAGGGTTTCCAGGACATCGTGCTGCATCGCGACGAGCACGGCGACGTGCACAGCGCGCGTAAGACGTCCTGAGTCGCGCACCCTGGTGTCGAGCCAGGCTGGCCGGGGCTATGAATCCCGGCCGGTCGCCGGACCGTGCGCGTCTGGCGGTGTGGACCACACGGACCCCACACCGCCGCACCGGACGACGGAACAGGTTTCCCCGCCGTGCCGGGGCGTAGCGCGTATGGGAGTCGAACCCATGCCACCGGGGTGAAAACCCGGTATCCGTACCGCTGGACCAACGCGCCTTGGCCTGGAACACGGTCCGGCACACACTGCGCACCGGACCGCTTCGTTCCAGAAGTAAAGGGTTCACCGAGAAGAGCGCATAACGAAAAAGCCGCCCGGTTCGGTTTCCCGAAGGGCGGCTCCACCTATGCGGCGTCGTGTCAGGACGACGGCGGGGAGCCGTGCTTCTCTTCCATACCAAGGGGCATGGCGTAACAGTGTCGCGTCATGTGTCCTCCCTCGGTGGTGTGCGGTAAGTGTGCAACGGGTAGACGAGTGGGCGCAAACGGTTTAAAGCCTCGTGAGTGGTAAGGACGGTTAGAACCGCCCTTACCACTCACGAGGCTCTACTTGTCCCGCTTGAACAGCTTGTTCCCCAGCCACACGATGGGGTCGTACTTCCGGTCCGCGACGCGTTCCTTCATCGGGATCAGTGCGTTGTCGGTGATGTGGATGCCCTCCGGGCATACGTCCGAGCAGCACTTGGTGATGTTGCAGTAGCCGAGCCCGTGCTCCTCCTGCGCCTCGTCCCGCCGGTCGGCGACGTCGAGGGGGTGCATTTCGAGTTCGGCGATGCGCATCAGATACCGGGGCCCGGCGAAGGACTCCTTGTTCTCCTCGTGGTCACGCACCACGTGGCAGGTGTTCTGGCACAGGAAGCACTCGATGCACTTCCGGAACTCCTGCGAGCGCTCGACGTCGACCTGCTGCATCCGGTACTCCCCCGGCTTCAGGTCCGGGGGCGGGGTGAACGACGGGATCTCGCGTGCCTTGGTGTAGTTGAACGACACGTCGGTCACCAGGTCGCGGATCACCGGGAACGTCCGCATGGGCGTCACGGTGATGACCTCGTCCTCGGTGAAGGTCGACATCCGCGTCATGCACAGCAGCCGCGGTTTGCCGTTGATCTCCGCCGAACACGAGCCGCATTTGCCCGCCTTGCAGTTCCACCGCACCGCGAGATCCGAGGCCTGCGTGGCCTGCAGACGATGGATGATGTCGAGGACGACCTCACCCTCGTTGACCTCGATGGTGTAGTCCTTCAGCTCACCGGAGTCCGCGTCGCCGCGCCAGACCCGGAAACTCGCCTTGTAGCTCATGCCTGACTCCCGGGGTGCGACGTCAGTTCTTCGTCGGTGTAGTACTTCCCCAGTTCGGACAGCTCGAACAGTTCCAGCAGGTCCTGCCGCAACGGAGTCTGAGCCTTGACCTCGATGCCGATCTCCGGCACCACCGGGTTGTCGCCGGCGGCGGCCGAGCAGACCAGGAGTTTGTTACGCCACTGGGCGTCCATGCCCGGGTGGTCGTCGCGCGTGTGCCCGCCCCGGCTCTCGGTCCGCAGCAGCGCGGCCCGCGCCACGCATTCGCTGACCATCAGCATGTTCCGCAGGTCGACGGCGAGGTGCCAGCCGGGGTTGAACTGCCGGTGCCCTTCGACGGTCACGCGCAGGATCCGCTCCCGGAGTTCGCCGAGCTTCACCAGTGCCTTCTCGATCTCCTCCGATTTGCGGATGATGCCGACGAGGTCGTTCATCGACTGCTGCAGTTCGGTGTGCAGGCTGTACGGGTTCTCCTCGACACCGTTCTCCGGCGGGTCGAACGGCGCGAGCGCCATCTTCGCGGCAGCGTCCACATCGGACTGACTGACCTTGGGGCGGTCCTGCAGTTCCGACACGTAGGACGCGGCGCCGAGCCCCGCCCGGCGGCCGAAGACGAGCAGATCCGAAAGCGAGTTCCCGCCGAGCCGGTTCGAACCGTGCATCCCGCCCGAGCATTCACCGGCGGCGAACAGCCCCGGCACGCTCGACGACGCGGTGTCCGGATCGACCTCGATCCCGCCCATCACGTAGTGACAGGTCGGGCCGACCTCCATCGGCTCCTTGGTGATGTCGACGTCGGCGAGTTCCTTGAACTGGTGGTACATCGACGGCAGCCGTTTGCGGATCTCCTCCGCGGGCAGCCTGCTGGCGATGTCGAGGAAGACTCCGCCGTGCGGCGATCCCCGGCCAGCCTTGACCTCGGAGTTGATCGCGCGCGCGACCTCGTCCCGGGGCAGCAGGTCCGGGGTGCGCCGGTTCTTCTCCTGGTCGGTGTACCAGCGGTCGGCCTCTTCCTCGCTGTCCGCGTACTGCCCCTTGAACACCTCGGGGATGTACTCGAACATGAACCGCTTGTCCTCGGTGTTCTTGAGAACCCCGCCGTCACCGCGAACGCCTTCGGTGACCAGGATCCCCTTCACACTCGGCGGCCAGACCATGCCGGTGGGGTGGAACTGGACGAACTCCATGTTGATGAGGTTCGCCCCGGCCCGCAACGCCAGCGCGTGCCCGTCACCGGTGTACTCCCACGAGTTCGAGGTGACCTTGAAGGACTTCCCGATGCCGCCGGTCGCGAGCACCACCGCGGGCGTCTCGAACAGGATGAACCGGCCGCTCTCACGCCAATAGCCGAAGGCGCCGGAGATCCGGCCGTCCTCGGTGAGCAGTTCGGTGATCGTGCACTCGGCGAAGACCTTGATCCGCGCCTCGTAGTCGCCGGTCTCCTTGAAGTCCTCTTGTTGCAGCGAAACGATTTTCTGCTGCATCGTGCGGATCAGTTCGAGTCCGGTGCGGTCACCGACGTGCGCCAGCCGCGGGTACGTGTGCCCGCCGAAGTTGCGCTGGCTGATCCGGCCGTCCTTCGTGCGGTCGAACAGCGCGCCGTAGGTCTCCAGTTCCCAGACCCGGTCCGGCGCCTCCCTCGCGTGGAGCTCGGCCATGCGCCAGTTGTTGAGGAACTTGCCGCCACGCATGGTGTCGCGGAAGTGGACCTGCCAGTTGTCGTTGGAGTTCGCGTTGCCCATCGACGCCGCGCAGCCGCCTTCGGCCATCACCGTATGCGCCTTGCCGAACAGCGATTTGCACACCACCGCGACGCTGAAGCCGCGTTCGCGCGCCTCGATGACCGCGCGGAGACCGGCACCGCCGGCACCGATCACCACCACGTCGTAGTTGAGCCGTTCGACCTCGGTCATAGAAAGAGCCACCTCGAAGCTTGTCGCCGGGGACGGGAGATTCCCGCGCCGCTAGTTGATGAACCGCAGATCCGAAATCGCGCCGCTGGCCACGAGCATCACGTAGAGGTCGGTCAGCACCAGCGTGCCGAGCGTCGTCCACGCCAGCGCCATATGGCGGGTGTTGAGCTTCGTGATCTGGGTCCAGATCCAGTAGCGGACCGGATGTCGGGAGAAATGCTTGAGCCTGCCGCCGGTCACGTGCCGGCACGAGTGGCACGACAACGTGTAGGCCCACAACAGGACCACGTTGCCGAGCAGCACGATGTTGCCGAGCCCGAAGCCGAAACCGCCGCCCTCGCCGTGGAACGCGGTGATCGCGTCGTAGGTGTTGATCAGCGAGACGACCACGGCCACGTAGAAGAAGTAGCGGTGGACGTTCTGGATGATCAGCGGCAGCCGGGTCTCACCGGTGTACTTCTTGTGCGGTTCGGCCACCGCGCACGCGGGCGGCGAGAACCAGACCGCGCGGTAGTAGGCCTTGCGGTAGTAGTAGCAGGTCAGCCGGAAGCCCAGCAGGAACGGCAGGACGAGGAAGCCGAGCGGGATGAACCCCGGCAGTTCGCCGAACCAGGCCCCGAAATGCCGGGAGCCCTCGACGCAGGATTCCGAGACGCACGGCGAATAGAACGGCGTCAGGTAGTGGTACTCGGGCACCCAGTACGCGGTGCGCACGAAGGCCCTGATCGTCGCGTAGATGATGAAGGTGGAGAGACCGAGGACGGTCAGCAGCGGGGAGAGCCACCACCGGTCGGTGCGCAGCGTTCGTTCGGCGATCCGGGCCCGCGCGGGTGCGTGGACCCCCGTACCCCGTCCGGCCTCGTTGCCGGCGGGGGCGCTCACCGCTGGTCGCGCTTGTAGCCGCCGACGCCTTCGTCATCGGCGCCGTGCCAGAGCGCCGGGTCGTAGGGCGTGTCGGGCACCTGGACGCGATCGGCCGCCTTCGCCTGCGCGGGCACCGCGTTCGGCGTCGTGTCGAGGTCCGTCGCGTCGATGTCGAGCCGCTCGACGTCGTTCGCCAGGCGTCGTACCGCCGAGGCGTCGCCGTATCGGGACCGCAGCGCGCCGACGCACTGCCTCAGCTGACCGATGGCTCGCCGAAGCTCGGCGATCTCTGTGGTGGACATCGGTACCTCCCGATGGTCGGTTCGGTTGGCCGCTTGAGCCTGAGAGGACAAGCGATCCTCGCCGTCTCGACTCTGCCGCGCGTTGTGCAATGTGACAAGTAGCACAGTAGAACCTAGGGGCGTGACGGAGGTCACGCGAGTCGATCTTCTGTATCGATTTTGATTCGCGCTTTCCCCCGAGGTACTGTGGCCACTGTCACGACCCAGCGACGTCAGCGTTGCCGTCCCGCGGACCACCACGACCAGTGATCCGGAGCCGGACAATGAGCACCGCCCCGAACGTCCACCCCATCATCGCCGAAGTCACCGAACGCATCGCCGCCCGCAGCGCCGAGACCCGCACCGCGTACCTCGAGCGCGTGGCCGCCGCCCACGAAGAAGGACCGGTCCGGCGAGGACTCGACTGCAGCAACCTCGCCCACGGATTCGCCGCGATGGACGGTGTCGACAAAGCGGCACTGCGCGCCGCGCGGGCGCCGGGCGTCGCGATCGTCTCGTCCTACAACGACATGCTTTCGGCGCACCAGCCGATGCAGGAGTACCCCGCGATGCTGAAGGGGTCCGTGCGCCAGGCGGGCGGGGTGGCCCAGTTCGCCGGCGGGGTGCCCGCGATGTGCGACGGCGTCACCCAGGGCCGTCCGGGCATGGAGCTCTCGCTGTTCAGCCGCGAGGTCATCGCGATGTCGACCGCGATCGCGCTGTCGCACGACATGTTCGACGCGGCCCTGTTGCTCGGCGTCTGCGACAAGATCGTGCCCGGCCTGCTGATCGGCGCGCTGTCCTTCGGGCATCTCCCGGCGATCCTCGTCCCCGCCGGGCCGATGAACTCGGGTCTGCCGAACAAGGAGAAGGCGCGCGTACGCCAGCTGTACGCCGAAGGCAAGGCGTCCCGCGAGGACCTCCTGGACGCCGAAGCGGCTTCGTACCACTCGGCGGGTACATGCACCTTCTACGGCACGGCCAACTCGAACCAGATGGTCGTCGAGGTGATGGGCCTGCACCTGCCGGGCGCCAGCTTCGTGCAGCCGAACTCACCGCTGCGGAAGGCACTCACCGAAGAGGCCGGACGTCGCGTGGTGACGCTTTCGCGGGGCGAGGAGTACACGCCGGTGTCGCGGGTGATCGACGAGAAGGCGGTCGTCAACGGCGTCATCGCGCTGCTCGCCACGGGCGGCTCGACCAACCACACGATGCACCTCGTCGCGATCGCGGCGGCCGCGGGCATCCAGCTGACCTGGGACGACTTCTCCGACCTGTCGTCGGTGATCCCGCTGCTGGCGCGTGTGTACCCGAACGGAAGCGCGGACATCAACCACTTCCACGCCGCCGGGGGCATCCAGTTCCTGGTCGGCACGCTGCTCGACGCGGGCCTGCTGCACGAAGACGTCCGGACCGTCGCCGGGCCGGGACTGCAGCGGTACCGGCAGGAGCCGATCCTGTCCGAGGGCGAGCTCGTCTGGCGCGACGTCCCGACGCACAGCCTCGACGAGGACGTCCTGCGCCCGGCGTGGCGGCCGTTCGCCGCCGACGGCGGACTGCGGATGGTCGCGGGCAACCTCGGCCGCGCGGTGATCAAGGTGTCCGCGGTGGCGCCCGAACACCGGATCGTCCAGGCCCCCGCGCGGGTGTTCACCGACCAGAAGTCGTTCAAGGACGCCTTCGAGGCAGGCGAACTGGACCGCGACGTCGTCGTGGTCCTCCGCCAGCAGGGTCCGCAGGCCAACGGGATGCCGGAACTGCACGGCCTCACCCCGGCGCTCGGGGTGCTGATGGACCGCGGGCACCAGGTGGCGCTGCTCACGGACGGCCGGATGTCCGGCGCCTCGGGCAAGATCCCCGCGGCGATCCAGGTGACCCCGGAAGCCGCTGTGGGCGGCCCGATAGCGCGTATCGCCGACGGCGACGTCGTCCGCCTCGACGCGAGGGCCGGGACCCTGGACGTCTTCGTGGGTGACGAAGAACTCGCCCGCCGTGAACTGGTGGACTCCCCGCCTTCGGAGGCATCCTGGACCGGCACCGGCCGGGAGCTGTTCGCGGCGCTGCGCCGCGCGGTCGGCCCCGCCGATCAGGGCGCGAGCGTGTTCGGACCGCTCACGCCGGAACACTTCGGCGCTCCGGCGCACACGTTGACCCCTGTGGAGGTAACCCAGTGACCACCGGCGCCGACCTGCTCGGCCTGTCCCCCGTGATGCCCGTCGTCGTGCTCGACGACGTCGCCGACGCGGTCCCCACCGCGCGGGCGCTGCTCGCGGGCGGGATCGGCGTGATCGAGCTGACCCTGCGCACCCCGGCGGCACTCGCCTCGATCGAGCGGATCGCCGCGGAGGTCCCGGAGATCGTCATCGGCGCCGGGACGGTCACCGCACCGGAGCACGCCAAGCAGGCCGCCGACGCCGGGGCGAAGTTCCTGGTGACCCCGGGCTGCACCGACTCGGTCCTCGACGCGGCGTTCGACACCGGGCTCCCGTTCCTGCCGGGCGCGAGCACGGTGTCCGAGGCGATGCGGCTGGCCGAACGCGGACTGACCGCGCTGAAGTTCTTCCCCGCCGAGGCCAGCGGCGGCGTGGCCTACCTGAAGTCGATCGGCGGGCCACTGCCCGGGCTGCGGTTCTGCCCGACCGGCGGCATCACCGTGAAGACCGCGCCGGACTACCTCGCACTGTCCACTGTGGGCTGCATCGGCGGTTCGTGGCTGACGCCGAAGGACGCGTTGGCGGCCAAGGACTTCGGGAAGATCGAGGCGCTGGCAGCCGAGGCCTCGAAACTCTGAAGTCGTACCGTGAAGGCCATCCCGCGCCGGGGTGGCCTTCACGCTTTCAGAGCGGTAACTGGTACTGGATGAACCCCCGGTTGACCGCGACCTGGTCGTACAGGCGGCGCGCGGTCGCGTTGGATTCCTTGGTGTGCCAGTAAACCCGTTCACAGCCACGGGCCCGTGCCCAGTCGGCGACCGCTTCGATCAGCGCTCGCGCGACGCCTTTGCCCCGGGCTTCCGGTGCGGTGAACAGATCCTGCAGATAACAGACGTCGGTGAGCGCGGAAGTGCTGGGGTGTAAGAGAAAGTGCACGATCCCGACCAGCTCGCCGTCCACCCGGGCGCCGAGCGCGTGCATCCGCTCCCCCTCCCGGAATTCACGCCAGGCACGGTCGTAGACCTCTTGGGGCGAAACCCGTTCGTAGAAGGCGATGTAGGCGCGGAACAGGTTTTCCCAGGCTTCGCGGTCTTCTGGTTCGAGTGGGGCGATGGTGATCATGGTGTGTCCCTCCAGTGATCACCCGAGCCTAGGGATTCCTTGCCGCGCTAGGAGTGGCCACTTGCGCGGTAAAGCGCACTACCACTCACGCGCCCCCACCACGGCCGCCTTGATGTCGCGAAGGCAGGTGTTGCGAAAGCCACTTTCGCAACGTTGAATGTTGCGAAAGTGGCTTTCGCAACACCTGCCTTTTGACGTACCGCTGAGCCGAAGGCCAACGGCGGCCGCTCACAGGTCAGCTCACGGCCTGCTTCACCAAAGCGGCGATGCGCGTCTCCACCGCGGTGGTCATCTCGACCAGGGCGAAAGCGGTCGCCGACATCGCACCGTCGTCCAACTTGGCCTCCTCGTTGAAGCCGAGCGTGGCGTATCTCGTCTTGAATTTGGCCGCTGCCTGGAAGAAGCAGACGATCTTGCCATCGAGCGCGTAAGCGGGCTGGCCGTACCAGAGCTTCGGCGCGAGCATCGGGGCGTTGGTCTTCACGATGGCGTGGACACGCTCGGCCAGCACGCGGTCGGCGTCGGACATCTCGGCGATCTTCGTGACCACGTCCTGTTCGGCGGCCGCCGCCTTGTCTGCGCTCGCCCCGCGCCGAGCCGCCTTCTTCATGTCCTGGGCGTGTTCCTTCATCGCGGCCTTCTCTTCGGCCGAGAATCCTTCGTAAGTGGTGGTGCTCATGGCGTTTTCTCCTTGGTAGGCGGCGGGCGGGGGCATCCGGTAGCGGCACATCAGGACTGGGCGGCGAGAGCCGAGGTCTCCCAGGCGAAGCCGTCCGGGTCGGTGAACGGCGCGGCGGGGCCGCTGACCGCGATCCGGTGCGATCCGGTGCCCTCGGGGGCGACGCCGGCGTCCTTGGCCAGGGCCTTGCGCCGGTACAGCGCCAGCTTGACGGGGCTCGTCCCGGATTCGAACTCGACGTACATGCGGCCGAAGCTCTTGCCCACGGTGAGGCCGTGCTCGACGTAGAACTTCTTGCTCGCGGCCACGTCGGCGACGCCCAGCAGGAGCACGATGTCGTCGAACTCGCGGGTGGCCGGGCCGGTGTTCTTCTTCGCCGAGGTGGCGATCTTCCAGAGCGCGCCGTCCGGGGCCTGGACGACACCGCCGTAGCCCCACATGGATTTCGCGACGGGCTTGATCACTGTGGCACCGGCGGCGAGCGCGGCTTCGATCAGGGCGTCGACGTTGGCGGGCTGCGACACCGTGAGGGAAAGGGTGTAGCCGCGGAAGCCGGTGCTCGGCTCCTGAGAGGCCCGCAGGTTCAGCTGGGAGTCGAGGCCGAAGGCGTTGGTGTAGAAGGTTTCGGCGGCCGCGGTGTCGGTGACTTCGAGGGTGATGGCGTCGATGAAGTTCATGCCGGTAACGCTATTTCCCGGCGGGCTCCTGGTGCTTCTTGATTCCTGATCGGTCACATCGGCGCTGGTCAGGAGGCTTTCGCGGACAGCAAAACACCGACCGGCGGGCAGGTGGCCCGCTCGGCCGGTGAGCAGCTCAGATCAAGGAAGCCAGGGTGAAGAACGGCTCGGTGGAGGACGGCTCAGTCGAGACCGGCGTCGTCCGGGAGCACCGATTCGGCGCCGAACTCGCGAAGTTCGTCGCGGATCACGGTGTAGGCCAGCCCCTGGGGATAGCCCTTGCGGGCGAGGACGCCCAGCAGGCGGCGGATCGCCGTCTGCTCGTCGACGTTGCCCAGGGAGCGCATGCGCTTCCGTACCAGCTCACGGGCGCGCTGCTCCTCTGCCTCTCGGTCCACCTCGTCGGCGGCCTGGACGGCGATATCCCCATCTATTCCTTTGCGTTTGAGTTCGGCCACGAGGGCGTTCCGTGACAGACCCATGGTGGCATGACGGGAACGAACCCACATCTCGGCGAACTCGGCGTCGTTGACGAGCCCTGCCTGGTCCAGCTTACCGAGCAGGGTCTCCGTCGTCTCCTCGTCGAAGCCCTTGCGTTTCAGGGCCTGGCGGAGTTCCTCCGCGGAGCGCGGGCGCGCGGCCAGGAGATCGAAGCAGATCTCCTTGGCCTTCTTCCTCCGCTCGTCCGGCGGCAGCTCCGCCGGATCCACCTTGGGCGCTCGCAAACCCGGCCTCCTTAGAAGTCGACGGGCGCCGGGGCGGCTTCGGCGTCGACGACGGCGCCGATACCGAGCTTCTCCTTGATGCGCTTCTCGATCTCGTTGGCGATGTCCGGGTTGTCCAGCAGGAACTTGCGGGCGTTCTCCTTGCCCTGACCCAGCTGGTCGCCCTCGTAGGTGTACCAGGCGCCGGACTTGCGCAGGATGCCCTGGTCGACACCCATGTCGATCAACGAACCCTCGCGGGAGACGCCCTTGCCGTAGAGGATGTCGAACTCGGCCTGCTTGAAGGGCGGCGCGACCTTGTTCTTCACGACCTTGACGCGGGTGCGGTTACCGACGGGCTCGCCGCCGTCCTTCAGCGTCTCGATCCGGCGGACGTCCAGACGGACCGACGCGTAGAACTTCAGCGCCTTACCACCGGTCGTGGTCTCCGGGGAGCCGAACATGACGCCGATCTTCTCGCGCAGCTGGTTGATGAAGATCGCGGTGGTGCCGGAATTGCTCATCGCACCGGTCATCTTCCGCAGCGCCTGGCTCATCAGCCGGGCCTGGAGACCGACGTGGCTGTCGCCCATTTCGCCCTCGATCTCGGCGCGCGGCACGAGCGCGGCGACCGAGTCGATGACCAGGATGTCGAGCGCGCCGGAGCGGATCAGCATGTCCGCGATCTCGAGCGCCTGCTCACCGGTGTCCGGCTGGGAGACCAGCAGCGCGTCGGTGTCGACGCCGAGCTTCTTGGCGTACTCCGGGTCCAGCGCGTGCTCCGCGTCGATGAACGCGGCGATGCCGCCGTTCTTCTGCGCGTTGGCGACCGCGTGCAGCGCGACGGTGGTCTTACCGGAGGACTCCGGACCGTAGATCTCGATGACCCGGCCGCGGGGCAGGCCACCGATCCCGAGCGCGACGTCGAGCGCGATGGCGCCGGTGGGGATGACGGCGATCGGGGCACGGCCCTCTTCGCCGAGGCGCATGACCGAGCCCTTGCCGTACTGCTTGTCGATCTGGGCCAACGCCAGTTCGAGCGCCTTGTCCTTGTCGGGTGCTGCTGGTGCCATGGAGTCCACCTCGTTGGTTGAGCCGGTAGGGCTTGTTTCAGTTCTGAGCTGTCGGGTCCGACGCTACGGGCGACCACCGACAATTCCAGGCCTCGCGCCCAAGCTGTGGATCGCTGACCCCGTTGTGGACAACACCATAGACGAACGTGTGTTCGAGGCCGTGGCCGACACGCCGTTGCGCTAGGATTCTTGCCCTTTCGCCGAGGTCAGCGCCGTTCCGGCGGGATCTCGAAGGCGTCGCAGACGGCCCGCCAGACGTCCTTGGCCGAGGTTCCCGAGTCCAGTGCCTGTTCGACGGTCCGGCCCCCGAGCTCGCCGAAGACGTGATCCCTGGAAAGGGTTTCCGCACGTCCGGGACCGAATTCGTCGGCCATCAGCCGTCGGAAGACCGTGATACGCATCGGGAGAAGTCTAGACCGGGCTCCGGGCCGAAACGCGTGAAGGCCTCCTTCACTACCGTCAGAGTAGGGAAGGAGGCCTTCACGGACCGGACCCGCGATCAGCCGGAGCGCCTCTCACGACCCCGGGACTCACTCGCCCGGCTGGACGCTCTTCTCGAAGTAATCGGCCAGCTCGCCCGGTGTCGGGGTCTGTCCTTCGGCCGGGACCTGGTAGATGAAGCCGACCAGCGGCCGGTCGGTCACGGTGAACACCAGCACCGCCGCGTTCTGCCCGGCGGCCGAGGAGTACTGGCCTTCGAGCGCGTTGCCGACCCACTTGGCCTCGGTGCGGTCGCCGCCGGCGGAGGTGAGCAGGCCGTCGGTGTAGGACTTGAGCTTCTCCGGGGAGTCGCTCTGCAGGTAGGTCACCTGGGTCCCGGCACGGCCGGGCGCGGAGCAGGTCGAGGTCACGCCGAGGCTCTCCGCGGGTTTGGCGGGCCCGTTGCCCATCCCGGGTTTGCAGTCGCCGGTGTCGGCGATCTTCCCGGCGAGCTGGCGGAGGCAGCCGGTGAGGCCCTTGTCGTCGGCCGCGCTCGGCGTCTTGCATTCGTCGGCCGTGTAGGTGGTCGTCGACGACGAGGTCAGGAAGTACACGAGACCGGCGGCGATGAGCACGACGACGGCCGCGATCGCGCCGATGACGAGCGGCTTCTTCTTGCCCGCCTTGGCGTTGTCGCCGGCTTCGCCACCTGCCAGGGAGTACGTCGGAAAGTTCGTCGGCGCGGGCTGCTGCACCTGCTGCGGGCCGCTGTTCGGGTAGCCGGTCTGCGGGAAACCGCCGGACTGACCGGGTCCGGCGCCCTGGTAGCCGGGGATCGACGCCACCTGCTGGGGCGGAGGCGCGTACGGGCCCGAAGCGCCGGGGCCGACCTGGTGCGCGCCGGTACCGGCCGCGACCTGCCCTTCGACACCCTGCGTACGCGAGCTGATGCCGTCGGAGGCGACGTGCTGCGCGCCGAGCGCGACCGCGGTCTCGGGCTGGTCGAGGCTGCCCGGGACGACGCCGAGCTTCT
This sequence comes from Amycolatopsis pittospori, assembly GCF_013870525.1. Taxonomy (GTDB): domain Bacteria; phylum Actinomycetota; class Actinomycetes; order Mycobacteriales; family Pseudonocardiaceae; genus Amycolatopsis; species Amycolatopsis pittospori. The sequence continues at coordinate 25,026 of NZ_JACBXD010000005.1, read as the reverse complement.
CCGCGATCAGGCTGCCGACCAGCGGGAGCCGGCTCGAACCACCGACGAGGTAGATACCGGCGAGACGGTCCGGGGTCATCCCGGCCGAGCGGACCACTCGCGACATGAGCTCGACACTGCGCAGCATCGACGGCCGCACCAGCGCCTCGAGTTCGCCGCGCGTGACGAGGACGTCTTCGAACGGCTCCGGCATCGGAACCTCGGTTTGCGGGTGCCGCGAAAGGGCCTCCTTCGCCGCCTTCACATCCTCCTGCAGCGCGCGGCGCGTACGCCGGTCCGGAGTGGACTCGGGCCGCAGAACACGCTGCCAGCGCTGAGGATCCTTATGCGAGACCTCGCGGCCGACATGCACCAGGAGCGCCTGGTCGACGTCGAGACCGCCGAGGTCGGGAAGACCGTCTTCGGCGACGACGGTGAAGCCGCCGTTCGGGGTCGCGCCGACGATGGCGACGTCGAAGGTGCCGGCACCGAGGTCGTACACGGCGAGCGCCTGGCCGGGCGCGAGGGTCTTGCCGGGGAACGACGCGAAATGCGCCGCCGCGGCGACCGGCTCGGGCACCAGCACCAGGTTGCCGCCCATCCCGGCGAGGCGGGCGGCGGACAGCAGCACGGTGCGGCGCGTCTGGCCCCACTGCGCGGGGTGGGTGAGCCGGACCTCGTCGGGCAGTTCGCCGCCGAGCTGGCGGGTGGTCTCGTCGAGGACGCGGCGCAGGATCGCGGCCAGCACCTCGGTGACCGGGATGACGTCGGTGCCGAGCAGCAGCGTCTGCTCGTCGATGCGGCGTTTGGGGTTGGGCTCGAAGCGGGTCGGGTCGAGGCGGGCGCGGCGTTCGGCGTCGCGGCCGACCATGATCGTGCCGTCCTCGGTGGCGAACACGGCCGACGGCATGTTGGCCGAACCGTCGACCTCGACCACCCGAGGCGGCCGCCCGTGCGCCGACAACACGGCCACGGTGTTGGACGTCCCGAGGTCCACCGACAGGATCCGCACAGCTCTTCCCCTTCACATGACGACGGCGGCCGCCCCAGTGCCGATCCGGCCGCGCTGGCCGTGATGCTCCCACGAGCGCGGTCACCGTACGTGCGGACCCGCCAAACTCGTCCGATCCGGGTGACGGATACCGCAGGTCACGGACCTCGGGGCGAAACTGTCGGTGGTCCGGCGCACTATGGACGGCGTGGCAGACGTACTCGACCTCTTCTCCCCCGCGACCAGGGACTGGTTCGCCGGGGCCTTCGCCGCGCCCACCCGCGCGCAGGAAGGGGCATGGCGTGCCGCGTACGCGAGGGAGAACGCGCTGGTCGTGGCGCCGACGGGGTCCGGTAAGACACTGTCGGCGTTCCTCTGGGCGCTGGACAGGCTGTCGGTGGAGCCTCCGCCCGCCGAGGCCCGGAAACGCTGCCGTGTCCTCTATGTCTCGCCGCTGAAGGCGCTGGCGGTCGACGTCCAGCGCAACCTGAGGGCTCCCCTGGCCGGGATCTCCCAGGCGTCACGGCGGCTGGGGCTGCCGGTGCCGGACATCGGCGTCGGCATGCGCACCGGCGACACCACGGCCGCCGAGCGGCGCTCCTTCGGCAAGACGCCGCCGGATGTCCTGGTCACGACGCCGGAGTCGCTCTTCCTCATCCTCACCTCTTCCGCACGCGACTCGCTGCGCGGCGTGGAGACGGTGATCATCGACGAGGTCCACGCCGTCGCGGGTGGTAAACGCGGCGCGCACCTCGCGCTGTCGCTCGAACGGCTCGACGCTCTCTTGGAGAAGCCCGCTCAGCGGATCGGGCTGTCGGCAACGGTCCGGCCGATCGACGAGGTCGCGTCGTTCCTGGCGGGTGGCAGGCCGGTCACCATCGTCCAGCCGAAGCTCGCGAAGACGATCGAGGTCCGCGTCGAGGTCCCTGTCGAGGACATGTCCAACCTCGACGGACCTCAGGGGCCGAAGCAGAACGAAGACCTCGACGCCGGCCTCGCGCGACTGCCCGGCTCGCTGGACGAGATCGACGGCGTACCGCGAAGGCCGTCGATCTGGCCCGCCGTAGAGGAACGGGTACTGGAACTGATCCAGGCGCACCGGTCGACGATCGTGTTCGCCAACTCGCGGCGGCTCACCGAACGGATGACGGCGCGGCTCAACGAACTCGTCGCGGAGCAGACCGAACTCGAGCCGGAGCACCACTTCCCGGCCGAGGCGATCGGGCAGTCCGGGCTCACCACGGGCGCGGCGCCGGTGATCGCACGGGCGCACCACGGTTCGATGTCGCGCGAGCAGCGCACCCACGTCGAAGAAGAACTGAAGTCCGGGCGGCTGGCGTGTGTCGTGGCGACGTCGTCGCTGGAACTGGGCATCGACATGGGCGCGGTCGACCTCGTCGTGCAGATCGAAGCACCGCCGACGGTCGCTTCGGGACTGCAGCGGGTCGGCCGGGCCGGGCACCAGGTCGGCGCCGTTTCGAGCGGGGTGATGTTCCCGAAGTTCCGCGGCGACCTCGTCTCGTGCGCGGTGGTCGCGGAGCGGATGGCGTCCGGGGCGATCGAAGCCGTGCGCTACCCGCGCAATCCGCTGGACGTGCTCGCCCAGCAGATCGTGGCGATGGTGGCGCTCGAATCGTGGACGGTCGACGAGGTGGCGGCCCTCGTCCGCCGCGCGGCGCCGTTCGCGTCCCTGCCGGACGACGCGCTGATGGCGGTGCTCGACATGCTCGCCGGCCGGTATCCGAGCGAGGAGTTCGGCGAACTGCGCGCCCGGATCACCTGGGACAGGGTCAGCGGCGAACTGCACGGCCGTCCGGGTTCGCAGCGGCTGGCGGTGACCTCCGGCGGCACGATCCCCGACCGGGGTCTGTTCACCGTGATGACGCCGGGCGCCGACGACAAACCCGGGTCGCGCGTGGGTGAACTCGACGAAGAGATGGTCTACGAGTCCCGCGTCGGCGACACGATCCTGCTCGGCACCTCCTCTTGGCGGGTCACCGACATCACCCACGACCGCGTGATCGTGGTGCCCGCGCCGGGCGAGCCGGCGCGGATGCCGTTCTGGAAGGGCGACGCCCCCGGTCGTCCATTGGAACTGGGGCGGGCGCTGGGCGCGTTCGTCCGCGAACTGTCCACTTCGGACCCCGCGGCGGCGCGGGAACGCGCGGCCGTCGCCGGGCTGGACGCGTACGCGTGCGACAACCTGCTGGGGTATCTGGAAGAGCAGAAGTCGGCCACGCGGCACGTCCCGAACGACAGGACCGTGCTGCTGGAACGGTTCCGCGACGAACTGGGCGATTGGCGGGTCATCCTGCATTCCCCGTTCGGCGCCCAGGTGAACGCGCCGTGGGCGCTCGCGATCGCGGCCCGGCTGCGGGAGAACCGCGGGGTCGACGCGCAGGTGGCGCATTCCGACGACGGCATCGTGCTGCGGCTCCCCGAGGCTCTGGACGCCGAAGGTGCCGAGGTCACCATCGGCGTCGACGACGTGCTGCTCGATCCGGAGGAGGTCGAGCAGCTGATCGTCGCCGAGGTCGGCGGCTCGGCGGTGTTCGCCGCGCGGTTCCGGGAATGCGCGGCACGGTCGCTGCTGCTCCCCCGCCGTGACCCGCGCCGCCGTACGCCGCTGTGGCAGCAACGGCAACGCGCGTCGCAGCTGCTTTCGGTCGCGGCCAAGTACGAGCGGTTCCCTGTCGTGCTGGAGGCGATGCGGGAAGTCCTGCAGGACGTGTACGACGTCGGCGGGCTGCGCGAACTGATGGCCGACGTCCGGTCGCGGAAGGTCAAGCTGGTCGAGGTCGAGACGCCGTCGGCGTCGCCGTTCGCGCGCAGCCTGCTGTTCGGGTACGTCGGGATGTTCCTGTACGAGACCGACGCCCCGCTCGCGGAACGGCGCGCGGCGGCGCTCGCACTGGATTCGACACTGCTGGCCGAACTGCTCGGCACCGAGGCCATCCGGGAACTCCTGGACGCCGAGGTCGTCGCCGAAGTCGAACGCTCGTTGCAGCGGCTCGATCCCGACAGGCATGCCCGCAACGCCGAAGAGGCCGCGGATCTGTTGCGGTTCCTCGGAGATCTCTCGATCGAGGAGGCCGCCGCGCGCGGCATCCAGCGGGAATGGCTGGAGGAACTGGAATCGGCGCGGCGGGTGATCCGGGTCCGTATCGGCGGGGGCGAGCGGTTCATCGCCATCGAGGACGCGGGCCGGGTACGGGACGCGCTGGGCACCGCGCTGCCGGTCGGCGTACCGGAGGCGTTCACCGAACCGGTCGAGGATCCCGTCGGCGACCTGTTGTCCCGCTACTCTCGCAGCCGCGGCCCGTTCAGCGCCCGCCAGGCCGCGGAACGGTTCGGGCTGGGGACGGCCGTCGTCACCGGCGTCTTGGACAGGCTGACCTCGCAGGGACGGCTGGTCCGGGGCGAACTGAGCCCGGTCGGGCATCCGGAAACGCACGGTGTCGGCACCGAGTTCTGCGACGCGTCGGTGCTGCGCAGGCTCCGGCGGGCGTCGCTGGCCCGGCTACGGGCCGAGGTCGAGCCGGTGGAACCGGCGGCACTGGGCCGGTTCCTGCCGTCGTGGCACGGCATCGGCGCGCGCGTGCGGTCGGCGCCGACCGCGGACGACGTGCTGTCCGTGGTCGAGCAACTGGCGGGGGCGCCGCTGCCGGCGAGCGCGGTCGAGTCGCTGATTTTGCCGAGCAGGCTGCCCGGCTACACACCCTCACTGCTGGACGAACTGACCACGGCGGGCGAGGTCACCTGGTGCGGCTGCGGTTCGCTGTCGGGTGGGGACGGCTGGCTGGCGCTGGCACCCACCGACGTCGCCGATCTGCTGCTGCCCGATCTCGACGACGATCTGCCCTCCGGCCCGCTCCACGAGGCCATCCTGTCCACTTTGGAGGGTGGAGCGCAGTTCTTCCGCCAGCTCGTGGACCGGGCTTCGCCGTTGGTCGAGACCCCGCCGAACGACGGCGAAGTCGTTGCCGCGCTGTGGGATCTGGTCTGGGCCGGACTGGTCACCGGGGACACGCTGGGGCCGCTGCGGGCGCAGGTGTCCGGTTCGGGCGCGGCGCACAAACCCCGGCGTCAGGCGCCCCGCGGGCGCTACGCCCGGTTGCGGGCCGGGCGGCCGGCGATGCCGTCGCGGACCGGGCCGCCCACGGTGGCAGGTCGCTGGGCGCTGACTCCGGGGCGCGAAGCGGATCCGACCCGGCGTGCGCTCGCGCGGACCGAGGCGTTCCTGGAACGCCACGGCGTGCTCACGCGGGGAGCGCTCGACACCGAACGCGTGACGGGCGGCTTTTCCGGGATCTACAAGGTTTTGCGCGGGATGGAGGATTCCGGTCAGGTCGTCCGGGGTTACGTCGTCGAGGGGCTCGGCGCCGCACAGTTCGCGGCGAAGGGCGCCGTCGACAGGCTTCGCGCGCAGTCCGGGAACCAGCGCACCACCAAGGAGGGTGCGGTCGTGCTCGCCGCCGCCGACCCGGCGCAGCCCTACGGCGCCGCGCTGCCGTGGCCTGCCGCGACAGGCGACACGAAGCACCGTCCGGCAAGGAAAGCGGGTGCGCTCGCGGTACTCGTCGACGGTGTCCCGGCGATGTACGTCGAACGCGGCGGCCGGTCGCTGCTGAGTTTCACCGACGATCAGGAAGCCTTGCGGTCGGCCGCGCGGGCGCTGTCCACGGCGGTCCGGGAAGGCTGGCTGGGCCAGCTCGCGGTGCAGAAGGCCGACGGTGAGGTGGCGCTCACCTCGGAGCTCTCGGCGGTGCTCCAGGAGGCGGGATTCCGGGCGACCCCGAAGGGCCTGCGGCTGCGGGCCTAGACTTGGGCCCCAGACCTGCGGAGAAGGACGTTCGAACATGGTGATGCGCGACCTGCGCTACTTCGGGGATCCCGTGCTCAAGACCGTATGCGACCCGGTCACGAAATTCGACAAGAAGATCGAGTCGCTGGTGACCGATCTGATGGACGGGGTGAAACCGGCCGGGCGCGCGGGACTCGCGGCGCCGCAGATCGGCGTCGGCCTGCGGGTGTTCAGCTACGACGTCGGCGGCCTGACCGGATACGTGATCAACCCGGAGATCGCCGAACTCTCCGAGGAGACGCACGAGATCGGCGAGGGCTGCCTTTCCGTTCCGGAGCTGTGGTTCCCGGTGGTGCGTGCGAAGCGGGCCGTCGTGCGCGGTGTCGATCTGCGCAACGAACCGGTCGAGGTCGAAGGCGTCGACGTCCTCGCGCAGTGCCTGCAGCACGAGACCGACCACCTCGACGGCAAGCTCTATCTGGACCGGCTCACCGCCGAGCGCAAGAAGCAGGCCCTGGGCGAGGCCCGGGGCAAAGACTGGTTCTGGAAGCGCTGACCCCTTCCCCTCTCTCATCGCATTCAGTCCTCTGGATGCGGTAGTCGGGGGTACGAACTACCGCGTTCAGAGGACTAAACGCGGGGGTTGGGGAGCGCGAAACGCAGGGTGCCGGAATCCCCGGGGACGCGTTCGGGGCGCAGGCCCACCCGGGCCGCGGTCCGGTAGAGGGAATCGTCGCCGGGCAGGCAGACGGCGGCGAGTTCGGTTTCTCCCTTGGCCGTGGCGAGGACGGCGAGCCGGGTCAGCAGGGCCGAGCCGATTCCCTGGCGCTGCCAGGAATCCTCGACCAGGAGCGAGACCTCGGCGGCGCCGCCGTTCGCGGCCGGGATCAGCTGACCGAGCCCGATCACGTCCCGGCCGCAGACCGCCAGCAGGCTCACCCCGCGCGGCGGCATCAGCAGCCGGTGCAGCCAGCGACGCGGCACGGCGCGCATCCCGGTGTGATAGCGATGGAAGAGCGTCGTCATCGAACATCTCTGGTGCAGCGCGGAAACCGCCTCCGCGTCACCGGGAACGCCCTTCCGCAGGACGACCGCGGCGCCGTCGGGCCGGTCGAGCACGATCGGCCCGGTCACGTTGTCGCGTACCGCGGTCATCAGGCCGATCAACGCGACGGCCCGGCTCAGTTCCAGTTCGACGAACGGCGACCACCGGCGGCGCGCGACGAAGGCGGTGCCGTCCCCGGCGGGGAAAACCGCCCGGTGCCCGCCTTCGGTGCGGGCCGGGTTCGCCTCGATCGACGGGACCTTCGTGACGAGGTCGGCCGCGAGGACGCCGCGGAGCACCTCCGCGAGCCCGCCGGGCTCCTCCGCGGCCCGTTTGGCCGACGTGAGCGTCGCGGTGGCCGGGTCGACGAGTTCGGCCAGGTCCGCGTCGATGACGGCGGAGCATTCGCAGCCCTCGTCGCGGATCGCGTCGATGAGCAGTTGCCGCGGCAGCCCGGTGGCCGGCCGCAGGACGATCTCGTCGAGCACGCCGCCGGGAACCGGGAGCACCGACAGCCCGAGGATGTTGCACTCGAGGTCGGCCAGCCGGATCGCGATCCTGGCGAGGGTGCCGGGGCGGTCGTCGACGCGGATCCGGACCCGCCAGGCCGACGCTGTCGTCGTCTCGTCGACGGAATGAACCTGAGTGGTCCTGACTCGAGAGGTCTCCATGCCTTCCACGGTCCCGGCCGGTTGTTGCCTGCCCACGGCGCCGGTGTTTCGCTCAGGTCAGCGTTCGGTGCCGCCGCGCAATCCCGGCGAAACACTCAGCGGGGCTCGATCAGGCGGAACTCGTTGCCTTCCGGGTCCCGCAGGACGTCGTCGTCCAGCACCGTCGCGCCGAGTTCGCGAAGACGCCGGACCTCGGCCGCGCAATCACCGCCGGGTGGTGGCGCGAGGGTGAAACGCAGCCTGTTCTCGTGCTGTTTCTCCTGTTCGGAGGCCAGGAACTCGACCCAGGGCCCCCGGCCGTCCGGTGGCCGCAGACCCACGATCGCCTGCTCCCGGACGCCGATCTCCCAGCCGAGCGCGGCCGCCCAGAACCCCGCGACGCGAGCCGGGTCACGGGCATCGGTGACGACCGAGGCGATCGAGCCGGTGCCCGCGTACTGCTCGCGAGGTTCGAGGACGCAGAACTCGTTGCCCTCGGGATCCGCCAGCACCACCCACGGCACCCTTTTCTCCTCCGGCGGCCCCTGGCCGACGTCGACGTGCCGCGCGCCGAGGGACAGCGCGCGGTCCACGAGTGCGGCCTGGTGCCCCGGCGTCCGGCTCGCCAGATCCAGATGCAGCCGGTTCTTGCCCCGCTTCGCCTCCGCCTCGGGACGGAAGGCCAGGCCGAACGGGGCGTCCCAGCTGATCAGCCCTTTCCAGAAACCCGCCAGATCTCTGGAAAGGGCCGAGTCGAAGACCAGGTTCACCAGGTGTGTTCCCACCTCGGTGACCCTAGACCGACACTTCTGACCGGTTTGGCTTCCCCACCGACCGGTCATCGGGTCGCGAGCCGCAACAGGGCCCAGAGTTGTCCCGCCATGTCCTGGTCTCCGCTGACCGTCACCGCCGTCGGACCCGCCCGGCCCCAGAGCCAGCGGTAGATCTTGTCCGGTTTCCCGGTGATCAGATCGTCCGCCCGCTGCGCCTCTTCGGCCGAGCATCGCCAGGCGACCGTCTCCGAAGGTCCGGCCCTGGCGATCCAGTTGTGGCCCTCGGTGCGGACGCCGACCGATCCCGTCCTGGTCCCGGACAGCCCCAGCAGCGGCAATCGCTGGCCGAACCAGAGCGTCAGCGCCTCGTCGATCCCGTCGAGGGCCACGTCCTCGGAGATCTCCGACGCCTCGCGCCCGGCCGCGCCCTCGGCGTCGATCCGGTGGATCGTCGTCTCGTGCGCCATCCGCCGCCGCCAGAACCCGTAGCTGCGGTCCGCCGGCCACCAGGTCGGCGCCAGTTCGTCCGCGTCGTGCGCGGACAGTTCGGCGACCAGTTCGTCCCGGCCCTCGCGGAAGTACTCCTCCAGCGACTGCCGCGGCCCCGGTTTGCGCTGCCAGTGCTCCGGACGCCGTCCGTCGGTGATCCACCGGCGGGTCACGCGGTACACGCTGCCCACGTGCCGGAGCACCTCACCGAGCGTCCAGCCCGGGCAGGTCGGGACCGGGGCGTCGGCGGACGCCGCGTGAGCCACCTGGGCCATCAGTTCGGTTTCGGCGCCGATCACCTCCAGGAACCGGCTCTGGTCGATCATGGCCTGCCCGGCCATCGGGCACCCCCTCTCCGTGGCGCGCTAGGCCACATGTGCCCCGTCACCCATCGGCAGCCCGTGCACCACCCGGCGCACCAGTTCCAGGAACACCCCGGCCGCCCGGGCCAGGTCGTCCGCCGTTTCGACGGTGACCTTGCCGGTGATCCCGGCCTGCGCGGCGGCCCGCGTCGCGGAGTTGGCCGCGAAGAACACCGCCCACTCCTTCAGTTCCGGCGCGACGGATTCGAGCAGCACCCAGCCGCTCGCCGGGCGGGCCCGGCCCCGGTGCGGACGCCCGCGGGCCTCCAGTACCGCCGCCGCGCCCCGCAGCGCGGCGAGATAAGCCCCGATGAACCGCTCCGCGGGATCGATCTCCCGCTCCGCCTCACCGAGACCGCGCCTGGCCTGTGCGTACAAGGAGACCGCCGCGGGTGGTGCCGGCGGGCGCAACGACATGGGCAGGGCGGGCTGCGCGGAGCCCCCCGGCCTCTCGGCTTCGTCGGGGGACACGACCGAAACGGACATGACGACCCTCCTCCTGTACGTGAGCGCCGGCCGGTGCCCGGTGCCGAGGCGCTTCCCCCGCCCCGGCTCCGGGCACCTACCGGTGCGCGCTCACCGAATGTCGAACGTCTGTTCGAACAAGACCAATGTAACCCTGAAGTGCCCCCTTCTTCAACCCCGGGCGGCCTCGACCCCATAGCGGGGTGATCGCCGCATGTGGTGCGGGACACCGGATCGGCCACGTGATCTCATAGGCCCATGAGCACCATCGACCAGCCCGGCCACCCCTCGGTGGCCAAGGTCGCGGCCGCGCTCGCCGAGGCGGGTCAGCAGACAGCCGCGGACGGGATCCGCATCCTCCCCGCCGAAGTCCGCACGGCCGCTCAAGCCGCCGAAGCGCTCGGCGTCGAGGTCGGCGCGATCGCGAACAGCCTCGTGTTCCGCAGCCGCACCGGCGGCACGGAGACCGCGCTGCTCGCCCTGACCTCCGGCGCGCATCGCGCCGACACCGGACTCCTCGCGTCGCTCGCCGGGGCCGACGAGATCGGCAAGGCGGACGCGGATTTCGTCCGCGAGCACACCGGCCAGCCGATCGGCGGGGTCGCGCCGGTCGGTCACCCGAAGGCGTTGACCACCTTCGTCGACACCGCGTTGGGCGCCCACGAAGTGGTCTGGGCCGCCGCAGGACACCCGAAGTCGGTGTTCCCCACGACGTTCGCTCGTCTCGTCGAACTGACCGGGGGCACTCCCGCGGACGTCGCGGGCGACGGGCAGGATGGGCGTCCGTGACCGCGATGTCCTCGGAATGCACCCGCTACGTCCAGCTGTCCGCGGACGAGTTCCGCGCCCGGCTCCCCGAGGCGCTGACCATCTACGTCGAAGCCATGCGCTACCCCGAAGGCACGGCGGAACAGCGCGCCCCGATGTGGCTCACGCACGCGTTGCGCGAGGGCTGGCGCTGTATGGCCGCGCTCGACGCGGACGGCGTCCTGCTCGGGCTCGCGTACGGCTACAAGGGCCGCGGCGGCCAGTGGTGGCACGAGCAGGTCCGCCACGGCCTGACCCGCCGTGACGGCCAGGCCGCCGCCGAGCACTGGATGTCCGACTACTTCGAGCTCACCGAGATCCACGTCAGCCCCGGCAGCCAGGGGAAGCGGATCGGCGAGGATCTCCTGCGACGGTTGCTCGACGGCGTGCCCAGCGCCCACGTCCTCCTTTCCACGCCGGAGGGCACCAGCCGGGCCTGGAACCTCTACCGGCGCGTCGGATTCGTCGATGTGCTGCGGGACTACCACTTCGCCGGGGATCCGCGGGCGTTCGCGATCCTCGGCCGGACGCTGCCGCTCTAAGGCTTCGTATAGGCGAGGGCGAGCGCGGCGATCAGCACCGCCGCGCCGCACCAGCCGACGGCGCCGAGCCGTTCCCCGAGGACCACCATGGACAGCAGCGCGGCGGTCAGCGGTTCGAGGAGCGCGGACAACGCGGCCGGCACGGGATGCGCGCCTTCGAGACCGCGGAAGTACGCGGCGTACGCCAGCGCGGTCGGCACGACGCCGAAGTAGAGGACGAGCGCGAGCACGTCGGCCTCGACCGGCATCGCCATCCCGGACCACAACGCGGCGGGAGTGAGCGCGGCGCCGCCGATCAGACAGCCGAAAGCCGTGGTGGGCAAGGGATCCAACCCCTCGACGCGAGTCGCGGTGACCAGCGTGAGCGCGGCGAACCCGGCCGCGGCGAGCAGGGCGAACAGCACTCCGGCGAGGTCGGCGCTCTCCCCCGGCGTCCACTGCAGCAGCGCGAGACCCACCAGCGAGCCCACGAGGGACACCAGCGTCCAGGTTCCGGGCAGACTGCGGGTTTTGACGACGGTCGCGACGGCGAGCAGCACGGGCGCGCTGCCGATGGTGGTCATGGTCGCGACGCTCACCGAACTCAGCGAGACGGCGACGAAGTAGCTGGTCTGGAACAACGCGAACAGCCCGCCGACGGCGAGCAGACGACGTCGGGCCGCCGAGGTCCGGAGAACGCCGCGAAGGCCTCCGGTGAGCTTTCCGGTGAGCCAGAGGTAGCCGGTGGCGATCGCGCCACCGATGAGCAGCCGGTATGCGGCGACGCTCAGCGGATGCAGCCCCGCGCGGGACGCGAGCAGGGAACCGGCGAGGCCGCCGGTCCCCCAGAGGACACCGGCGAGGACCAGCGCCGCGGAAGATTTCGCGCGCGTGGGTACGGCAACGGAAACGGACATGGGAAACGCTCCTGCGTCTTGTCGTGTCAAGGGACGGCGACGACGCGGGGTGCTTTCAGCGCATCACTTTTCGGCCGGACGGCTGGAACGCCGCACGGCCGCACACACCCCGCTCAGGAGGCTGGGGGTGGGGTGACGAGAAAGATCCGGTGCACGAGGGGAACGTATCAAGGGGCGGGCGGGGGCCGCACGTGAATTGCGGGAGCACCCACCTTGGGCTGATCCCGAAGTCCGTGAAGGGCTCCTTGCCTACCTTGAAAGTAGGCGAGGAGCCCTTCACGGACTCGGGTGGGTTCGAAGGACCACAGCTCAGTCCAACGCGGCCAGCATCTCCCGCAGCGTGTCCAGTCCCATCCCGCCGAGCGCCAGCGCCCGCGTGTGGAACCGCTTGATGTCGAAGGCGTCGCCCTGACGGGCCCGGGCGTCGTCGCGCGCGGCGAGCCAGAGACGTTCCCCGAGTTTGTACGACGGCGCCTGTCCCGGCCAGCCGAGGTACCGGTCGATCTCGTCGTGCACGTGGGCCGGGTCGGTGATGGTCCGGGTGAGCATGAACTCGAGGCCGAGGTCGGGTGTCCACCGCTCGCCCTCGTGGAATCCGGTGCCCGCCGGGATCTCCAGTTCCAGGTGCATGCCGATGTCGACGATCACGCGGGCGGCGCGGAACAGCTGTTCGGACAGCATGCCGAGGAGTTCGCCGTCGTCGGCGAGGAAGCCGAGGTCCTCCATGAGGCGCTCGGAGTACAGCGCCCAGCCCTCGGCGTGCCCGGAGGTGAACGCCAGCAGGCGCTGGTACTTGTTGAGCGACTCCGACTGGTCGACCGCGGTCGCGATCTGCAGGTGGTGGCCCGGCGCGCCCTCGTGGTAGACGGTGCTGACCTCGCGCCAGGTGGTGAACTCCTCCTTGCCCTGCGGCAGCGACCACCACATGCGGCCGGGGCGCGAGAAGTCCTCGCTGGGCCCGGTGTAGTACGCGCCGACGGTGCCGCCCGGCGGGGCGATCTTGCACTCCAGCTCCATGACCCGGTCGGAGATGTCGAAGTGCTTGCCGCGCAACGACTTCAGCGCGTTGTCGGACAGATTCTGCATCCAGGCCTGGAATTCCGAGCGGCCGCGCACGACGTACTTCGGATCGGCGTCGAGGGCGGCGGCCGCCTCGGCCAGGGTCGCGCCGGGCTTGATGCGGTCGGCGACCTCGCGCATTTCCGCTTCGATGCGGGAGAACTCGGCCCAGCCCCAGGCGTAGGCCTCGTCCAGGTCGAGGGTGGCGCCGGTGAAGACACGGGACCAGAGCTTGTAGACCTCGGCGCCGACGGCGTCCTTGACCGGTGCCTGCGGGGCGAGTTCGGCGCGGAGGAAGCCGGCGAACTCCGCGTACGCCTCCTGCGCGGCGTTCGCGGCCTGGTCGAGTTCGGCGCGGAGCTTCTCGTCGACGTTCTTCGCGCCCGAGGCCAGCGTGCTGAAGAACCCGGCGTCCTCCTTGAGCCCGGCCCAGGTCTCGGCCTGCTCGGCGACCTTGCCGACCTGGCGCAGCGCCGCGACACGACCCGCGCCGGCGGCCGCGAGCAGCGACGCGCGGAGCTGGTCCAGCGCCTCGGGGACCTTGGCCATCCGGGCGGCGATGGTCGCCCAGTCCGACTCGGTGTCGGTGGGCATGAGGTCGAAGACCATCCGCAGGTTCTGCGCGGGACCGTCGATCACGTTCAGCACGGCGAGGTCGAGACCGGCCTCGTGGATCTCCAGCGTCAGCCCGATCCGCTCGGTGAAGACCGCCTTCGCCGCCCTCTCGGCGTCGTCGGCGGGCTCGGCCGCTTCGATGTCGGCCAGCGCGCGGGCGGCGATGGCGGCCCGCGCCGCGTGCCCGGCGGGCGAGTAGTCGGTCAGCTGATCGTCGTATCCGGTGACGCCGAGCATCGTCGCCTCGACCGGGTCCGCCGCCGCGATCTCGTCGACGAACCGGTCACAGATCTGATGCACACCGTGCTCTGTTGAAGCCATGCCCGGCACGCTACCGGGACCACGGGCGACTTCGGTACGGAGTTACGCGCGGGCGGGCACCAGCCCGAGCCTGCTGACCACCTCACGTGTGGCCTTGGACCGGTTGAACGTGTAGAAGTGCAGGTCGGGGACGCCTTCGGCGATGAGCCGCTCGCACAGCTCGGTCACCGTGTCGATACCCGCCGCGCGGAACGCCTTGGGGTCGTCGGCCAGCGGTTCGAGCCGGTCCAGGAGCCGGCTCGGGGCGGGCGCGCCGGACAGCTTGATCGACGTGTGCAGGGTCCGCAGCGTGGTCAGCGGCATGATCCCGGGGATGACCAGCGCCTCGCAGCCGGTGGCGGCCACGCGATCCCGCAGGCGGAGGAAGTCCTCGGGTTCGAAGAACAGCTGCGCGATGGCGAAATCCGCGCCCGCGCGGAGTTTGCGCACGAGGTATTCGGTGTCGGCTTCGAGGTTCGCCGACCTCGGGTGGCCGTACGGGAACGCCGAAACGCCGACGCAGAAGTCACCCAGCGAGCGCACCAGTTCGACGAGTTCTTCGGCGTAGTTGAGGCCGTCCGGATGCGGGACCCAGTCGCCGTAGACGTCGCCGGGCGGGTCGCCGCGCAGCGCGAGGATGTTCCGGACGCCGACGGCGGCGTACCAGCCGATGACGTTGCGCAGCTCCGCGACCGAGTGGTTCACGGCCGTGAGGTGCGCCATCGGCACCAGCGTGGTCTCGGTGGCGACACGGGCGATGCTGCGGATCGTGCCGTCGCGGCTGGAGCCGCCGGCGCCGTAGGTGATCGACATGTACGCCGGGTCCAGTGGCTCGAGTTCCCGGATCGACTTCCACAGCACGGCCTCGTCCGCCGTGTCCCTCGGAGGGAAGAACTCGATGGAGAACACGGGTCCATCACCCTGCAACCGCTCGACCACCGACGTCATACCGCCATGTTAAGGGGGAAAGTCCGCTGGCTGGGAGCCCCCTCTCAGGCAATGGACGTGCGACTTCAGCCACTCGCGAGCCGACCTCCACCAGAGGTTGCCGACCCGTGCCCACCTGGGGAGACTCTTCAGACAAGCACAGGGAGCCGACATGAGCGCCGAAAACGACACCAGCTGGGACGAAGATGTCCGCGTCGCGGTCTACCGGGCCTTCGCCGACCATGGGAGGCCGCCGACGGCACCGGAACTCGCCGACGCCGCTCACGGATCACTCGCGGTGGCGAAACAGGCGCTGCACCGGCTCGCGGAGCAGCGGCACCTGGTGCTCGACGCCCGCGAGCACGTCGCGATGGCCCATCCTTTCGCCGCGATCCCGCTGGGGTTCTCGGTGATGGGTACCAGCACGCTGTGGTGGGGCGGCTGCGCGTGGGACGCGTTCGCGATCCCCCATCTGGTGAAGGCCGAACCCGAGGTGCTGGTGTCCACGCGCTGCCGCGGCTGCGGCGAACCGCAGGCCCTGATGGTGAACGACCAGACGCCTCCGAAGGGTGATCTGGTCGCGCATTTCCTGGTCCCGGCGGCCCGGATGTGGGACGACGTCGTGCACACCTGCGGTAACCAGCGACTGTTCTGTGGCGAGTCCTGTGTGGACGGTTGGCTCGCGGAAACGGGACAGGACAAGGGATACGTCATGGATCTGGCGATCCTGTGGCGGCTCGCGGCCGGCTGGTACACGGGCAGGCTCGACCACGGCTACCGGCGGCGGGAACCGGCTGCCGCGGCCGCGTACTTCACCCAGGCCGGACTGAGCGGCCCGTTCTGGGCCTAGGGCGTGTTTCACAAGTCGGGTTCGCGGTCTTCGCGCCCAGGCGGCCCCTGACGGCACGGCGGATACGCCCGAGTACGACCCCCGGTACGAGGGCGATCCGCCCGCACCGCCAGGAACCACCTGGATCACGAAGCCCATCGAACAGACTTATGAAACACGCCCTAGACCAGGAACCCCTGGACCAGGAACCTCAGCGCGGCCGCGACGACGACCCCGCACAGGATCGCGGCGAGCACCGGGACACGCAGGAGGTAGGTCACCGCGATCGCGGCCAGTCCGGCGCAGAGTGTCCAGTCCACGCCGGTCCAGGCCGGACCGGTGACGTCGGTGAGTACGAGACCGGCCAGCAGCGCGGGCGCCAGCAGGGCGATCACCCCGGCCAGACGCGGCGGCAGTTCCCGGTCGCCGAGCAGGACCGGTCCCGCGGCCTTGAATCCGATGCTGACCAGCGCCACGGCGACGATGGCGATCCAGAGCGTCATCGGCGCACCGCCAGTCCCAGCAACGCGGCGGCGGACGCGCCGATCAGCGCGAGGCCCACCGGGACGAACAGGACCAGGATCCCGGCCAGGCAGGCGGCCAGCGCCGCGGCCTGGACCGCTTCACGCGAACGGCGCATCTCGTCGATGAGCAGGACCAGGAAGAAGCCGGGGAAGACGACGTCGAGCCCGAAGCGCGTGACGACGTCCGGCGGCGGGGCCGCGAGGACGCCGAGCACGGTGCCCAGTACCCAGGCGGGCAGTTGGACGAGCGTGCAACCGATGAGTTTCTCGCGGTCGAAGCGTCCGCCGCCGAGATGGGCGGCCACCCACGAACCGTCGACGACGGCCTGGCCTTCCCACGCGCGGCGCAAGCGCCCGCCGCGCAGATCCCCGGCGACGGAGACCCCCATCGGCAGGAAACGCGCGTTGATCAGGGCGGCCGCGCCGACCGCTACGGCGATGTTGCCGCCGCCTGCCAGCGCGGTGGCCATCGCGAACTGGGCCGAGCCGGAGAAGATGAGGATCGACGCCGCGATCGGAGCGACGATCCCCCAGCCCAGGGTCTGGCTGTAGGCGCCGAAGGTGACACCGAGGACGAAGGTGGCGACACCCAGTCCGAGCCCGACACGGGCACCGGAGAGGTAGCGCTGCCGGAGCGTTGTCATATCCCCGACCCTAACAAGCTAAACTGAGTTTGACCATTAGGAGGATTCGTGAGCGACCCTTGGGACGGCTACGACAGCGTCGGCGGGAGTGTGCCGTTGGACCTGGTCAACACCGTTTCCTGGCGCCGCGACCCGGCCCGGCGGGACGATCGGCTTTCCGATCCGGTGCGGCTGTCCGAGTGGGTCGTCCTGATCGGTCTCGGCGAGGAACGACTGGAGATCTCCGAGGAGGTCCTGGAGGCGGTGAAGGCGTTCCGCGAGACGCTCTATCGCGTGCTCGTGTCGGATCCGCCGGACGCCTCGGCCCTGCGGAAACCGCTGCTCGCGGCGTACCGGCACGCCGAACTCGCGGCGTCCTTGCCGTTGCGATGGACGGTCCCGCTCACCGACGGCGCCGCCCTGCCGCATCGGCTCGCGCTGGCGGCCGAGGAATTGCTGCGGTCCGGGGACCTCGCGCGGATCCGGGAGTGCGAAGGGCCGGGATGCGGCTGGATCTTCACCGACCACACGCGCAACCGTTCGCGGCGCTGGTGCAGTTCGTCGGACTGCGGGAACCGGGCACGGGCGAAGCGGCACTACGACAAGGGCCGCGGCTGACCGCACTACCGCGTTTAGTCCTCTGAATGCGGTAGTTGCACACGCAAGGACCGCATTCAGAGGACGAAATGCGGTGAGGGGGCGTCTGTTTCGCCACATTCCACGACACCCGACTGGGTCACGGAGGGGTCCTTCCCGGAGGATGTGCTCATGGACACGTCCGCCTACGACGCCGATCTGCCCGCCCACGTCGAGCGGGCGCTGGCCGGGTTCCTCGAGCGCGCCGGTGCCGAAATCCGCCGCACCGAGCCGAGCGTCGGGGTGGGGATCGACGCGCTGGCCGGATTCGTGCTCGGCGGCGGCAAACGCCTGCGGCCGACGTTCGCCTGGTGGGGTTGGCGCGGCGCGGGCGGCGATCCGGCCGGGCCGGACGTCGAAGGCGTGCTGCAGGCGGTCGCGAGTCTCGAACTGATCCAGGCCTGCGCGCTGATCCACGACGACCTCATCGACTCCTCCGATTCGCGCCGCGGTTCGCCGACGGTGCACATCGCCGGCGCCAAACTGCACGCCGACAGCGGCTGGCTGGGTTCGCCGAGCACGTTCGGGCTCGCGACCGCCGTCCTGGTCGGCGACCTCGCGCTCGCCTGGGCCGACGACATGTTCGGCGAAGCGCCCCTCCAGCCCGCGGCGTTGGCCGCCGCGCGGCCGGCGTGGCGCGCGATGCGCACCGAGGTGCTCGCCGGGCAGTACCTCGACGTCCGCACCCAGGCCACCGGCGACGCCTCCCCCGAGGCGGCGCTGCACATCTGCAAGCTCAAGACGGCCGCGTACACCGTCCAGCGCCCGCTGCACCTCGGTGCCGCGCTCGGCGGCGCCGACGAAGCCCTGATCGCGACGCTGCGCGAGTTCGGCGACGAGGTCGGCGTGGCGTTCCAGTTGCGGGACGACCTGCTCGGCGTGTTCGGCGACCCGTCGGTCACCGGCAAACCCGCGGGCGACGACCTGCGTGAGGGCAAGCGCACGCTGCTGGTCGCGCTGGGTCTGCGGCGGGCGGCGGAACAGGGCAAGGACGCCGCGGCGCGGGTCATCTCCGACGCCATCGGCGACGCGCACCTGTCCGAGGACGCTGTCGAGAACGTGCGAGAAGCGTTGCGGGACGTCGGCGCCGTCGACGCGGTGGAGAGCCGCATCGACGAGCTCACCGAGTCCGCGATGGCCACCCTGGAACGCGCCCACCTGGCCGAACCGGCCCCCGCCGCGCTGACCGGTCTGGTCGTCAAGGCGACCCAGCGGACGTACTGATGCGGACCGTCACCGGCCCCAGTGACCACGTGGTGGTGATCGGTGCCGGGCTCGCCGGCTTGTCGGCGACGCTGCACCTGCTCGGCGCGGGCCGCCGGGTGACGCTGCTGGAGCAGGACAAGATCCCGGGCGGACGCGCCGGGCAGGCGGACTTCGGCGGCCACACCGTCGACACCGGCGCCAGCGTGCTGACCATGCCGGAACTGCTCGACGAGGCCTTCTCCGCGGTGGGCGAATCCCTGGCGGACAACCTGACGCTGACCCGGCTCGATCCCGCGTATCGCGCGCGGTTCGCCGACGGCAGCACGATCGCCGTGCACACCGAAGCCGCGGCGATGGAGGCCGAGATCCGCGCGGCCGCCGGTCCGGCCGAGGCCGACGGTTACCGCCGTCTGCGGCGTTGGCTGACCGAGCTGTACGCGGTGCAGAAGGACCATTTCATCGGCGCGAACTTCGACTCGCCGCTCGGTCTCGTGCGCCCGGAACTGGCGAAACTGGCCGCGCTGGGCGGTTTCGGACGGCTCGGCCCGAAGATCGGCGGCTTCCTGCGCGACGACCGCGTGCGACGGCTGTTCTCCTTCCAAGCGCTCTACGCGGGGCTCGACCCGGCCCGCGCGATCGGCGCGTACGGCGTCATCTCCTTCATGGACACCGTCGGCGGGGTCTACTACCCGTCGGGCGGAATGGGCGCGATCGCGCGGGCGATGGCGAGCGCCGCCGAACGCGCCGGGGCCGAACTGCGGTTCGGCACCGAAGCCGCTTGGCTGGAAAGGGTTTCTTCGCGGGTGCGCGCGGTACGGACCCGCTCCGGCGAGCGGATCCCTTGCGACACCGTCGTTCTCGCCACCGAACTCGGCACCGCGTACCGGCTGCTCGGCGCCCGTCCGCGGCGGGTGCTGCCGCTGCGGTATTCGCCGTCGGCGGTGGTGCTGCACGGGCACGCGGCGAAATCGTGGCCGGATTTGGGCCACCACACCATCTTCTTCGGCCGCGCCTGGGAAGAGACGTTCTCGGAGATCATCCGCGAAGGCAAGCTGATGAGCGACCCGTCGCTGCTGGTGACCCGCCCGACCGCGACCGAACCGGAGCTCGCCCCCGGCGGCGAGCAGGTCGTCTCGGTGCTCGCCCCGGCGCCGAACCTGCGCCGTGGCAAGATCGACTGGGACCGCGTCGGGCCCGCTTATCGCACGGAACTCCTGCGGACACTGGAAAAGCGCGGCCTCACCGGTTTCGCGGAGGATTTCACCGTCGACGAGATGATCACCCCGGCGGGCTGGGCCGAACGCGGCCTCACCGCGGGCACCCCGTTCTCGCTCGCCCACACCTTCACCCAGACCGGCCCGTTCCGGCCGGGGAATCTCTTGCGGGCGGCGGAAAACGTCGTACTGGCCGGCTGTGGGACGACTCCGGGCGTCGGCATCCCGCCGGTGGTGATCTCCGGCAGGCTCGCGGCGGGAAGGGTCACCGGCCGATGAACGAACTCGACGCGGCGGGCATCACCGAACCGGCGTTGCGGGCCGCGTACACCGCATGCCGCCGCATCAACGCGCACTACGGCCGCACCTTCTTCCTCGCGACCCGGCTGCTGCCGTCGCGAGCGCGGCCGTTCGCGCACGCGCTGTACGGCTTCGCGCGGATGGCGGACGAGCTCGTCGACAATCCCGCGCCGGGCACCGATCCGGCGCTCGCGCTCGACGAGGTCGCCGGACTGGTCGGTCAGGTCTTCGAAGGCGGCACGCCCGCCGATCCCGTGCTGGCCGCGCTCGCCGACACCGTGCGGCGGCACGACCTTCACCGCGACCTGTTCGACGCGTTCCTCCGGTCGATGGCGATGGATCTCAAGGTCACCGAGTACGCGACCTACGCCGATCTCAAGGAGTACGTCCACGGTTCGGCCGAGGTGATCGGCCTGCAGATGCTGCCCGTTTTCGGCACCGTCGTCCCGGTCGCCGAAGCGGAGCCCGGCGCGGCGGCGCTGGGTGAGGCGTTCCAGCTGACGAACTTCCTGCGCGACATCGGCGAGGACCTCGACCGGGGGCGGCTCTATCTGCCCACCGGGGAGCTGGCCGCGTTCGGCGTCGACCGCGACCTGCTCGAATGGTCGCGTGCCCGCGGGCTCCCGGACCGGCGGATCCGCCGCGCGCTCGCGGTGGCGGTGGCGCGCAACCGGGCGGTGTACCGGCGGGCCGAAGCGGGAATCCCTTTGCTGCGTGAGGAAGCCCGCCCCTGTGTGCGGACGGCGCTCGTCCTCTACGAAGGCATTCTCGACGAGATCGTGGCGCTCGGTTACGACGTGCTGAACACCCGCGCAGTCGTGCCTCGCCGTCGTCGCGCGGCCGTCGCCCTCCCGAGGCTACTGGCGAGCGCGTGGAGCAACTCCAGGCTTAAGGTGCGGACATGACCACTGCTTCGAACAGGAAGATCCGGATCGGCGTCCAGCTGCAGCCGCAGCACGCCGAGTACAAGGCGATCCGCCGGGCGGCTTCGGAGGCCGAAGACCTCGGTGTGGACATCGTGTTCAACTGGGACCACTTCTATCCGCTGTACGGCGAGCCCGAGGGCCTGCACTACGAGTGCTGGACCATGCTGGGCGCCTGGGCGGAATCCACGTCGCGGGTCGAGATCGGCGCGCTGGTGACGTGCAACAGCTACCGCAACCCCGAACTGCTGGCCGACATGGCCCGCACCGTCGACAACATCTCCGACGGACGGCTCATCCTCGGCATCGGCTCCGGCTGGTTCGAGAAGGACTACGACGAGTACGGCTACGAGTTCGGCACCGCCGGCGGCCGGCTCGACAACCTCGCCGAGGCGCTGCCGCGGATCGAGTCCAGGCTCGGGAAGCTGAACCCGCAGCCGGTCCGCGACATCCCGGTGCTGATCGGCGGTGGCGGCGAGAAGAAGACGCTGCGCCTGGTCGCGAAGCACGCCGACATCTGGCACGGCTTCGGAGACCCGGAGGTCGTCGAGCGCAAGGTCAAGATCCTCGACCAGCACTGCGCCGACGTCGGCCGCGACCCGAAGGAGATCGAGCGGTCCGTCGCCGTGCAGGAGAAGCCCGAGGAGCTGGGGCCGAAGCTGCTGGAGCAGGGCGTCTCGCTGTTCACCGTGGCGACCGGTGGCCCGGACTACAACTTCGACCTGCTGCGCTCCTGGATCGCTTGGCGGGACAAGCAGGGCTGACCGTCCCTTTCCCGCACCCGAGGCGTGCTATGAACGGCCCGTTCCTTGCAAATTTTGCAAGGAACGGGCCGTTCATAGCGTCGGCGACTACTTCCGGCGGTGAGCCGCGACCCGCTCCCGAGTAGCGCATCGCGTCGAGCAGTACCGACGCGGACTTCCCCCACCTAAGTGCGCGAAGGGCTTCCCACAACCCGAAGCGGCACACAGCCCGCCCGGCGCCGCCTGACGGTCCGCCAGCAGCACCGCCAGCGCCAGCGCGGACGACGTCACCAGCCACGCACCCCACGGCCCGTCGTCGTCGGCGTCCACATGCAGGTGCCAGCCGAAGCCGGCGTCGTGATCGGTCAGCCGCGGCGGATGCGCGTAGCGGGCCAGCAGGCGGTTGAGTACTTCGGCCGCCTCCGCGGTATCGCGCGCCGCGAAGACCTCCCGCAGTTCGAGGGCCGCTTCACGCAGCGAAGCCACATCTGACGACGTCAGGCGAACGTCGGTTTCGCCATGAGCTTCCAGGACGATCTGGACGTCCGGAACCGAAGGTTCCCCGAGCAGGACCTCCAGCAGATCCACCGCACGCTGTGCCGCCGCGCGCGCCGACCGGCCGGGGAGAAAGTCCCGCTTTGCTGAAGTCATACCCCCACTGTAACGTCTTCCTCATGATAAGACGTTACAGGCTCGCCGTCTATCTCACCGGTGCGACGGTGGCCCGCACCGGCGACGAGTTGTCCGGACCGGCGTTGCTCCTGCTCGGCCTGAGTATCGAGGGCTCGGCCGCGATCGGTTCCGCCCTGTTCGCGGGCCTGACGATCTCCGCCGCGGCGGGTGGGCCGCTGCTCGGCGCCCTGCTCGACCGCAGCCCCCGCCCAGGGCGGCTGCTCGCGTGGGCGCTCCTCGCCTACGCGGGCGGGCTCGGCGCGGTACTCGCGCTCGTCGAAATCCCGGCGTCGATCGGGGTGGCCATCGTCGTGGGACTGCTCAATCCGGCGCTGGCCGGAGGCTGGACGGCCCAGCTGCCGAACGTCACCGGGCCGACACGGTTGGGGAGGGCGAGCACGCTGGACGCGATGACGTTCACCGCCGCGAGTCTCGCCGGGCCCGGGCTCGCCGGGCTCGTGGCCGCCTACGCGGGTGCCCCCGCCTCGGTGGCCGTGGCGATCGTCCTGGTCGCGGCGGCTTTTCCCGCGGCGTGGTCACTGCCCCCCGCCGAAGCCAAACCCACCAAACCGATCCGGCGGCAGCTCGCGGACGGCTTCCGTGTCCTGTTCCGCAACCGCGCGCTGCTCCGGGCCACCGCGACGTCCACGGTGTCCTTCGTCGGTATCGGGATCGCGGTGGTCTGCTATCCGCTGCTCGGCGCCCAACGGCTGGGGAATCCGGGTTTCGGCGCGCTCATGCTGACCGTGCTGGCGGCGGCGTCCCTGATCGCGAACGCCGTACTGGCCCGCAGGCCGCCTGCTCCGGATCGCACCGTGTTCGCCAGCACCGTCCTGCTCGCCGCGAGCTTCGTACTCGCGGCGGCCGGACACGACATGGTAACCCTGCTGGCCGCGGCGGTCCTCGCCGGATTCGCCGAAGGGCCCCAGCTTTCGGCGCTTTTCGCCATCCGGCATCGCGAAGCGCCCGCGGAAGTCCGGGCTCAGGTCTTCACGACGGCGGCGAGCGTGAAGATCACCGGACTGGCGACGGGCGCCGCGGGCGCCGGGCCGCTGAGCGCACTCTCCGTAACCGCCGGAATGATCGGCGCGGCGAGCTGCCAGGTCCTCGCGGCTGCGACGTATGTCCTGTTCGGAACGTCCGGGCGGACTAGAAGGCCATCGCCTGTGCGCGTCGCTTGACCTCGGTGCCGTGGCTGGTCCGGAGCGCGTTGACCGGCGTGGTGCCCGGCAGCGTGTCGTCCTCGGCGAAGAGCCAGCGCAGCATCTCCGTCCGGCTGAAACCGGAGTCCGCGAGCACGGTGATGGTGCCCGCCAGGCCCTTGACCACGCCGTCCTTCACCAGGAACGCGGCCGGGACGTACAGCTCGCCCTTGCGCCGCACGGCGATCAGGTGGCCGTCGCGCAGCATCTGGCGGACCTTGTTGGCCGAAACGTTCAGCGCGGTCGCGACCTCCGGAAGCGGGAGAACGGACACATCTGCTTCGAGAACGTCGTCGGCGACGGGGATACCACTCACAGGTGACACTGTGCCACATTCCGTCTCCCGCTCCTTTAGTGCGCATGGGTGACGGCGTGGCCTTGACCGGTCACGGCGTACGTCGTGACGGAAAGTGCCCACGCGGTGACGCATACCGCCGATTCGACGAAATGACGGAAATCGTGATCCCCGCCGGGCCAGGTCCCGTACACCAGAACATGGGCACTTCCGTACGATCCATAGCCGTGACACGCACGGACCCCACTCCGGTGGGCACTCTGCTCGAGGGCCGCTACCGGGTGGACAAGCTGCTCGCACGCGGTGGGATGTCGTCGGTGTACCGGGGCGTCGACACCCGCCTGGACCGCCAGGTCGCCATCAAGATCATGGACCCGAGATTCGCCGACGACCGGTCGTTCGTCGAGCGTTTCGAACGGGAGGCCCGCTCGGCGGCCCGACTGCACCACCCGCACGTCGTGGCGGTGCACGACCAGGGCTTCGACACCCCGGACGGGGAGGAATCCGGTCGCGCGTTCCTGGTCATGGAACTCGTCGACGGCGGAACCCTGCGCGAACTGCTCGCCGAACGCGGCCCGCTGGACGTCGCGCTCGCGCTGAGCATCACCGAATCGGTGCTGTCCGCGCTGGCCGCGGCGCACGCCGCCGGGCTGGTGCACCGCGACGTCAAACCGGAGAACGTGCTCATCGGCCGCGGCGGCACGGCGCTTTCGGGCGGTGTGGTCAAGGTCGGCGACTTCGGCCTGGTCCGCGCGATCGCGAGCGCGGGCACCACGAGTTCGAGCGTCATCCTCGGCACCGTCGCCTACGTCTCGCCCGAGCAGGTCGCCACCGGCGCGACCACGTCCAGCGGCGACGTCTACTCCGCCGGGATCCTGCTGTACGAAATGCTCACCGGCCGCACGCCGTATGTCGGCGACACCGCGCTTTCGGTGGCGTACCGGCACGTCAACGACGACGTCCCGCGCCCGAGCGAACTGCGGCAGGGGATCCCGCCCGCGCTGGACGAACTGCTCCTGCGCGCCACGCGTCGTGATCCGTCGCAGCGCCCGGCCGACGCCGCGGTCTTCCTGGCCGAGCTGAACCACCTGCGCACCGCCCTCGGTATCCCCTCGGTCCCGGTCCCCGTGCCGCTGCCCGCGGACGCCGACCGGG
>NZ_JACBXD010000049.1 GCF_013870525.1 Amycolatopsis pittospori | reverse complement strand
GGCTGGCGCAAACGACGTCAGAAGGTGCAGTCCGAGGACACCGAGATCGGCGGGATCCCGCCGGTGCCGCCCCCGGTCGCGTCCGGGGAACCGGACGTGGACGCCGAACCGGATCCGTTCGACGCGGGCCCTCCCACGATGAATCACCCCGCGCCGATGCCCTTCGTGCCGCCCCATTCGCTCGACGACCGTGATCGCCAGAGCGACGAACTCGACGACTACGAGCGCGAGTTCGCCGACCCGGCGTATCCCGACGGCAGCCCGGACTTCGGCCGCGAGGAGTACGGCTTCGGCCGGACGGCGGCCGGCTACCGGCCCGACGAGTACGAGGACGACTACGAAGACGACCAGGACGCGGACGTCGTCGAGGAGGAAGAACCCGAGGAGTTCGCCGAGAACACCTCGCCGGGGAAGCAGTGGCTGGCGCTGGCCGGTCAGCTCGCCCTCGGCGTGGTCGGCGGCGCCGGGGTCTGGCTCGGCTTCAACTGGCTGTGGGTGAACATCCCCGCCGCCGCGCTCGTCGCCGCGTTGCTGGTGATCGTCGCGCTGGTGTGGATCGTCCGGAAGATCCGCCGGGCCGAAGACCTGCAGACCACGGTGCTCGCGGTCCTGGTCGGCCTGGTGGTCACGGTCTCACCGGCGGCACTCCTGCTGGTCGCGCGTTAGCGGCCTCGGGAACAATGCCGGAATGGTCCATCAGGTTCCGGTAGGCGTTTCGACCGCGTCCGTCTGGCCGTTGAAGGCGGGCGCGGCCTTCGAGATGGCCGCCGACCTCGGCTACGACGGCGTCGAGGTGATGATCTGGGCCGACCCGGTCAGCCAGGACGTCTCCGCGCTGCGCCGGTGGTCGCGCCGCACCGGGGTACCGGTGCTGTCGATCCATTCGCCGTCGCTGCTCATCACCCAGCGCGTGTGGTCGCCGGATCCCGAGGTGCGCCTGCGGATGTCCGTGGACGCGGCGCAGGAACTGGGCGCGCGCACCGTCGTGGTGCATCCGCCGTTCCGCTGGCAGCGCCGCTACGGCGACGCGTTCTCCGACCTCGTCGACGAACTCGAAGAAGAGAGCGGCATCGAGGTCGCGGTCGAGAACATGTTCAAGGTTCGCCCGCCCGGCGGATCGAGGACGTCCCGCGTGTCGGCCTTCCGGCCTTCGATCGACCCTACGGACGTAGGGTTTCGTCACTACACGCTCGACCTGTCCCATACAGCGGCAGCCGGAATGGACGCCCTCGCGCTGGCCGAACGGATGGGAAAAGGGCTCACGCACGTCCATCTGGCGGATGGCACCGGGCTCCCGAAGGACGAACATCTGGTCCCCGGCCGCGGCATCGAACCCTGCGCCGAACTCCTCGAAAAGCTCGTGAACAGCGATTTCGCCGGACAGATCGTGCTGGAGATCAACACCCGCCGGTCGCCGAGCGCGGCACAGCGGTCGAGGGACCTCGCCGAGTCGCTCTTGTTCGCAAGGTTCCACCTCGGTCAGTGACAAAGATCGTCCCCGGGTGCGGAGATTCATTCCTGCCTGCGCCCGAGGCGCTGCTACACGTAAAGTTCCGACCGTGAACCCGCTGCGCTTGTTGATCTCCCGCACCCCGATGGATCGGCTCGTGGCCCTGGTCAGTGCTCGGTGAGCGCGGCCGACGACACGGTCACCTCCTTCGACGCGGCATGCGCGACGCGATCACTGGGTGACGGCACCTTCACAGCGGTCCTGCGCACGGAGTGGTCCATCGGCGGGCATCCGCACGGCGGCTTCCTGATGGCGTTGATGGCGCGAACCGCCCTCTCGCTCCTCCACGAACGCGGCGAACCGCCATCCGAACCGCTGGCGATCAGCGCGGAGTTCCTGCACCCGCCCGCGGTCGGGCCGGTCCTGCTGCGCACCGACGTCCGGAAGGTCGGACGGCGCGCGTCGGTCGTCGCGGTCCTGCTGGAGCAACGCGGCCGCAGCTGCGTCGAGGCCAGGGTGACCACCGGGCGGCTGCCGATGCGGCGCCCGGAATGGACCGACGTCCCGGCCATGCCCGCCGAACCGCCTCCCGGCGCGGTCACCATCACCGGGGAGACGTCCGAGGGCCTGTTCAACCTGGCGAAGGGCTGCGAGGTCCGGTTGGACCCGGCGAGCGTCGGCTACCTGCACGGCCGGATCGGCGACCCGCCCAAGATGCGCCTGTGGGTCCGGCCGCGGCACGGTCTGCCCGACCCGTACTTCGCCCTGCTCGCGGGCGACGTGAACCCGCCGGTGGTCTACAACCTCGGCCGCGTCGGCTGGGCGCCGACCGTCCAGCTGACCGCATTGCTGCGTACGCGGCCGGCGCCGGGCTGGCTGCGCGTGATCGTGCAGGCCCAGTCGGTGCACGAGGCCTGGTTCGACTCCGACGCCGTCGTGGTGGATTCCCAGGGCAGGCTGGTCTGCCAGTCCCGTCAGCTGGCACTCGCCCCGGCGCCCGGGGGCTGACGGCGGTTTGGCACGCTGAGCCGCATGAGTGTGATCGCGGTGCTGGGTGCCGGAAAGATCGGGGAGGCCCTGCTCTCGGGCCTGCTGCAGGGCGGGCACAGCCCCGACGACCTGCTGTTCACCGAACGCTATCCGGCGCGCGTGGACGAGCTGACCGAACGCTACGGCGTGCACGGGGTCACCGTCGCCGACGCCGCGCGCCGGGCCGACGTGCTGGTCGTCGCGGTCAAACCGCAGGACATCGACCAGGTGCTGGACGACCTCGCGCCGCTGCTCGGGGAGAAGTCGCTGGTGGTCTCGCTGTGCGCGGGCCTGCCGACCGCCCTGTACGAGCGCAGGCTGGCCGCGGGCGTCCCCGTGGTGCGGGTCATGCCGAACACCCCGATGCTCGTCGGAGAGGCGATGAGCGCGGTGTCCGCGGGTGCGCACGCGACCGCCGAGCACATCGCGGTGGTGAAGGACCTGCTTTCGCACGTCGGACAGGTCGTCGAGGTGCCGGAGTCGCAGCAGGACGCCGTCACCGCGCTGTCCGGCTCCGGGCCCGCCTACTTCTTCTACCTGGTCGAGGCCATGATCGACGCCGGGATCCTGCTCGGCCTGCCGCGTGCGCTCGCCGGGCAGCTGATCATCCAGTCGGCCGTCGGCGCCGCGAAGATGCTCGCGGAGTCCGACGAGCACCCGGTGCTGCTGCGTGAAGCGGTCACCTCACCCGCCGGAACGACCATCAACGCCATCCGCGAGCTGGAGAAGCACGGCGTCCGCGCGGCGCTCCTGGCCGCCATCGAAGCGGCGAAGGACCGGTCGACCGAACTGGGCGCCGCTCACGAACCTCGCAATTAGTCCTCTGGATGCGGTGGTTCGACGTCGAACCACCGCATCCAGAGGACGAAATGCGTAATCGGACGGGCCCATCTCGGTGACTCGCGTCGCTTTAGCCACACGTGTCCCGCTACTCTCAGGAGAGCACGTGCGTGTCGATACCACAGGTGGGGAAGCCTCGTGGCGCGACACGTGTCGAAGGACACGGTGAAACATGCCGCCGAACAAGAAAGAAGACCTACCCAAGGTGAACACGGTAGGTCAGGTCCAGTTCCTGACGGTCGCCGAGGTGGCCACGCTGATGCGGGTCTCCAAGATGACCGTCTATCGCCTGGTTCACTCGGGCGAGTTGCCCGCGGTACGCGTGGGGAAGTCGTTCAGAGTGCCCGAAAAGGCCGTTCACGAATACCTTCAGGGCGCTTACTTCGACGTGGGCTGAGGCCCGTTTCGCGAGGACGGCGTGCCCGCCGACGGGCGTCTTCCGGGGCGCGAGTACCCTGGAAGACCGCTCGTGCCTGTGCGCTCCACCCGTTGGACGCTGCGCCGGGCAGCGTGACCGACGACTAGGAGAGGAGCGCTCACGATGGGCTCTGTGATCAAGAAGCGCCGTAAGCGCATGTCGAAGAAGAAGCACCGCAAGTTGCTGCGCCGGACGCGCGTTCAGCGTAGGAAGGCCGGCAAGTAAGACACTGCCGGTGAGTGGCCCGTCCAGTTTCTGGGCGGGCCACTCCCATTTAGTGGACATTGTCCGCCCATTCGAGTGAGACGTGCATCCCCTCTGCGAGCAGCGGGTTAATAGCATGTAAGGGCTGACTCGACTACCCCTAATGAGCGGTAACATCTCAAGGGCAGCCGCGCGATGCTTCCAGTGAGTGCAGGTACGCGCACACACGGTGGATCGTTTTCGCCGCGCTCAAGGTCATCAGGACCCCGTGATCACAAGACCGAGAACAGCCCAAAGCCGCAGGGAGTCCTATGCCGTCGAACATCGTGCTCGTGACCGGGGTCGGGGGAGACCTTGGCGGGAAGCTGCTCGCCAGACTCGGCAACAATCCGGAGTTCGAGCGGGTGATCGGCGTCGACACCACGCCTCCGCAGAAGTCGGTTCTGCAGCGCATGGGTCGCGCTGAATACGTCCGCGCGGACATTCGCAACCCGCTGATCGCGAAGGTGATCAGCACGGCCAAGGTCGACACCGTGGTGCACGCCTCGTGCACCGCGCATCCGGCCGGGCCCGCTCGCCGCACGGCGATCAAAGAGGTCAACGTCATCGGCACGATGCGGCTCCTGGCGGCCTGCCAGCGTTCGCCGCTCGTGCGCAAGCTCGTGGTGAAGTCCACCGCCGCGGTCTACGGCGCGGGGGCGCGCTCGCAGGCGGTCTTCACCGAGGATTCCGAACTCATCCCCACCTCGACCAGCGGCTACGCCAAGGACGCCGTCGAGATGGAGGGCTACGTCCGCGGGCTCATGCGCCGTCGTCCCGACATCACGACGACGCTGTTCCGGTTCGCCAACATCATCAGCCCCGAGATCGACACCGTGCTCTCGCGCTACTTCGCGCTACCGGTGGTCCCGACCGTCTTCGGCTACGACGCACGGATCCAGTTGCTGCACGCTTCGGACGCGCTGGCCGTTTTCGAGCAGGCGACGCTGGAAGACAAGCCCGGTGTGTTCAATGTCGGCTCGGAAGGGGTACTCACCCTGTCTCAGGCGATCCGGCGAGCCGGCCGGGTCGAGCTGCCGATGCCCAGTGGTGTCGTGCCGTCGGTCGGGAAGGTCCTGCGCGGCGCTCGCGTGGTCGACTTCTCCGCCGACCAGGTCCGGCTGCTGAACTTCGGCCGGGTCGTGGACATCACGAAGCTCAAGAAGGACTTCGGCTACACACCGCGTTGGACGACGCGTGAGGCGTTCGACGACTACATCACCGGCCGCGGGCTGAGGCCCGTGGTGGACGGTGGCAGGCTCGCCGGCCTCGCCGGCAAGGTGCTGGTCGCCGCGGCGACCGGGCAGGCGGCGCACCGGTGAGCAGGCCCTACGAGAACTCTCATGAAGGCGAGGCGGAAGACGTGAGCGGCGCTGAAGCGCAGGTCATCCCGTTGCACGGCCCCGGCAGAGAGAAGCCGGACTCGGCCACCCAGGCGGATCGGGATCTTCGCGAGTCCGAAGAGGCTCAAGACCATTTGAAGCAGCAGGAGCGCCGGGCGGACGCTCCCGTCGTCGAGTTCCCCGGCTCGGCGCGGGTCTCGCCCGCCAGGACGCGACCCGCTGTGGACGCCCTGGACTCCCTCCCCTCGTCGCTCCGGACGGCGTTGGGATTCCTGCGGGACCGGCTGACCGGCGACTACACCGTGGACGAGTTCGGCTTCGACGCCGAGCTCACCGAAACCCTGCTGCTGCCGCCGCTGCGCGCGCTCTACGAGAAGTGGTTCCGCGTCGACACCTTCGGCGTCGAGAACCTGCCTGCCGACGGCGGCGCGCTGTTGGTGTCCAACCACTCCGGCACCTTGCCGCTCGACGCGCTGATGACCGCCGTCGCCGTGCACGACCACGTCCCCGGCGCCCGCCACCTGCGCGGCCTCGGTGCGGACCTGGTGTTCCAGGTGCCGCTGATCGGCTCGTTCGCCCGCAAGTCCGGGCAGACGCTGGCCTGCAACGCCGACGCGGAACGCCTGCTGCGCAACGGGGAACTCGTCGGTGTCTGGCCGGAAGGCTTCAAGGGCATCGGGAAACCGTTCTCGTCGCGGTACAAACTGCAGCGGTTCGGCCGCGGCGGTTTCGTTTCCGCGGCGCTGCGGACCGGGGTGCCGATCATCCCCGTGTCGGTCATCGGCGCGGAGGAGATCTACCCGAAGGTCGGCGACATCAAGCTGCTCGCGCGGCTGCTCGGCCTGCCGTACTTCCCGGTGACGCCGTTCTTCCCGCTGCTCGGCCCGCTCGGCGCGATCCCGCTGCCGACGAAGTGGAGCATCGAGTTCGGCGAGCCCATCCGGACCGACTCCTACGACGCGGACGCCGTCGACGACCCGATGCTGGTGTTCACGCTGACCGACCAGGTGCGCGAGTCGATCCAGCAGTCGCTGTACAAACGCCTTTCGCAGCGGAAGAGCGTCTTCAAGGGCTGACCTCCTTCGCGTTTAGTCCTCTAGTTGCGGTACTTGCACGCGCAAGGACCGCAACTAGAGGACTAAACGCGGGAAGGCGCTAGCGGCGGCGGTAGGCCATGCCGGCGGCGACGGCACCGGCGACGGCGCCGACTCCGAGCACCGACGGAACACCGATCTTCGCGGCTTTCCGTCCGGTCCGGAAGTCGCGGATCTCCCAGCCGCGGGCCCGTGCGACGTCGCGAAGGCCGCCGTCGGGGTTCACCGCGACCGCGGTCCCGACGACGGAAAGCATCGGTACGTCGTTCTGCGAGTCCGAATACGCCGTGCAGCGCTTGAGATTCAGCCCTTCGCGTGACGCCAACGCACGGACGGCGTGTGCTTTCGCGCGGCCGTGCAGGAGGTCGCCGACGAGACGGCCGGTGTAGACGCCGTCCTTGGTCTCCGCGACGGTGCCCAGCGCGCCGGTGAGGCCGAGACGCCGCGAGATGATGGCCGCGAGTTCGATCGGGGTCGCGGTGACGAGCCAGACGCGCTGGCCGGCGTCGAGGTGCATCTGCGCGAGGGCCCGGGTGCCGGACCAGATCTTGTCCGCCATCAGCTCGTCGTAGATCTCTTCGCTGATGTCGGTCAGTTCCTGCACCGTGCGACCGGCCACAAAGGACAGTGCGCGTTCGCGGTGGGTTTTGATGTCCTCCTTGTTCTCCCGGCCGCCGAGCCGGAATTTCACCTGCTGCCAGACGAATCCGGCCAGATCGGCGGACGTGAAGAACTTGCGCGCGGCCAGGCCGCGGGCGAAGTAGAAGATCGACGCACCCATCATCATGGTGTTGTCGACGTCGAAGAACGCGGCCGCTGTCAGGTCCGGTGGAGCGGGCGGCGCGGGCGGCTCGAGGGCCGCGGCGGACGCGGTCGCCATCGCGGCCTCGGCCGACGCCTCGCCCGCGAGCGCGGCCAGCCGTTCGAGCTCTTGACTCTTATCCTTGCCCCGCCAAACTGACACGCACACCGCCTCCGGAATCCCAGGTGCCTGTGCACAGCGTAGCGAGCGCTCAACCGAGCTGTCCCGGGTGTGGCGCCTGCCTCATTCACACCGTGTCAGCCGATGGTGATCGGCGGTAATCCCGGAATGAGCGGCGGGATGGAAATCAGCGGCGGTGGTGGCGTCGTGGTCGTCGGCGGTGGTGGCGTCTTCGTCTGGGGAGGCGTGGCCACGACGGGCGGCGGCGTGCCGCCGGTGGGCGGCGCGAGCGGTCCGGTGGGGTTCGCGGTGTCCACGACCGTGGTCGGCGGCACCGAAGTCGGTGCGGGCGATCCTGTCGGCGCGGACGACGGTACGGGCGACGTCACCGGGGGCACGACGGCGTTGGGGGAGTCGGGGTTGCGGACGCATTCGCCGGCCGCCGGGACGGCGCCCAGATCGTCGGACGAGCCGGTGGTGATCGTGTAGCAGATCAGGCGCGATCCGAGATCCGTCGTCCGGGCCTGGACCTTGTCGAGCAGGACGCGGGCGGCGTCGAACTTGTTCCGCGCCTCGGCGGGCGCGTGGTCGACCTGGAGGCCGAGCCGGTCCGATTGCTGCCGTGCCCAGCTGCGGAGTTCGGCCAGCCGGGTCTGTCCGCCCTGGTCGGTGACGAGCGCGGTCAGCTGCGTGACCCCGGCGCGCAGATCGGTTTCGAAATCGGTGAGCCCTCTGAAGTAGGCCCCCGTGTCGGCGCCTTGCCGTGTCAGCTCGTCGAGCTCTCCGACGCGGCTCGTGGCGAACTCCAAGTGCTTCTTCGCCTTGTCCTGTTCGTCGAAGGTGAGCCCGAGTGCGGCCGATTCACCCGCCCGTTTGATGCCGTAGAGGGGATCGCCCGGCAGCGCGTCCTTGGACAGCAGCAGTGTGATGCCGCCCAGCGCGAGGACGAGCGCGACGGCGGCCGCGGAGAGGTTGGCGACGGCGTGCCCGCGACGCTTCGGCGGGGCTTCGGCTTCGGCGAGACGTCCGGCGATCTCGTCGCGGATCCGCTTCCGCGTCTCGGCGTCGGGGGCACCGCTCGCGCCGAGGTCGCGTAAACCGCCGACGAGCGCGAGTTCGAGCTCGAATTCGTCGTCCTGCGGTGCGGTGCCGTCGACAAGGTCCGCGAAGCGGTCACCGTCCGCTCGCTCCCGTGCGAACCATCCCGGCACGCCCACGGCGAAGTCTCCATCTGCTCAGCCCGGTCCTGACACCGGTCTGGCTGGGAAAACGAGCGGGGACGCCCAGGGGTTACGGAAGCTGCCGGTGTCAACCGAAAGATGGGACTTTAACGCAATCCGGTCGGGAGAAGTTGTGCCAAACGGCGTACCGCGCGGTGCTGAAGGGCCTTGATGGCGCCTTCGTTGCGCTTCATGATCGCCGCGGTCTCGGCCACCGAGAGTCCCTGCATGAACCGCAGCACGATGCACTCGCGCTGGTCTTCGCCGAGTTCGGCGACGCAACGCAGCAGTTCGGCGCGGGTGGCGCGGCTGATCGCCTGCTGTTCGGGACCCGCGACGGCCTGCACGCCGACGTTCCCGATCGGTGCCCCGTTGGGCTCCGCGACCTCGTCGGTCACCACCTCGAGGCGGAAC
This sequence comes from Amycolatopsis pittospori, assembly GCF_013870525.1. Classification (GTDB taxonomy): domain Bacteria; phylum Actinomycetota; class Actinomycetes; order Mycobacteriales; family Pseudonocardiaceae; genus Amycolatopsis; species Amycolatopsis pittospori. The sequence goes on along the minus strand of NZ_JACBXD010000049.1, from coordinate 49,519 downwards.
CGGCTCGACTTCACGTGGTCGAGGATGATGTTGCGCGCGATGGTGACGAACCACGCGCCGACGTCACGTCCCTGGTAGCTGACCGAGGTGATGCGGCGAAGCGCGCGAAGGAACGTCTCGCTGGTGACGTCCTCCGCGAGGTCCCGGTCGCCGAGGCGGAACAGGACGTAGCGGTAGACGACGTCGACGTAGCGGTCGTAGAGCCGGCCGAAGGCGGACGTGTCGCCGCCCTGAGCGGCGCTGACCAGGTCCCACGCCTCGGCCTTCGCGGCTTCAGCGGCCGCGTCGGTCGTTTCTTCCGTCTTCGCACGCGAAGACGGCACCGGGGTGAGGCCGCTCCGGCGGAGGATGTGGCCCGCCAGCATCGAGACGGGTTTCGACACGGGAAGGGTCATGGGGCACCTCCCGTTCCGGACTCCGAAGACCGGCCCGCATGTCCCACCGCCGCGTGGGCCTGCAAGATCTGCACGTCCGGACTCCCTTTCTCACCATCGAGTGATCAACACCACTCGACGACGACCAGCAGCATACGTGTAGTTACCGCGAAGTAGGTAGCGGTGCCGGGGTTACGGAACTGCGACGAAAGCGAGTGACACCCATGACGGTGGTCGAGATGACAAACTGGCAACGCCGTTCACCGAGGGAAGAGGTTCGCAGTTGAGCGCGGAGCAGGTTGCCGAACGAAGCGTGCCCACCTTGCTCGCCGAGGCCGCCCGGCAGTGGCCCGGCAAGACGGCCGTCCACGAGACCGGCGGCGGGGTCGCACTGACGTGGGCGGAAGTCGATCAAGCCGCCCATGCGCTGGCCCGCGCCCTGCTCGACGCGGGAATCGAGCGCGGGGACAGGGTGGCGTTGCGGTTGCCGACGTCGGCCGCCTTCGCCGTTTCGCTTTTCGGGGCGTTGCGGGCGGGCGCGGTGGTCGTCCCGCTCTCGCCGCAGGCGCCGGTGGCGGAGCTGACCGGACTGCTGGAGCACAGCGGCGCGCGGATCTTGCTCGAACGCGAAACGACCGACGGACTCCCCGATGGGGTGACGAGTCTCTCACCACGTGTTACCTCGGATGGAGCAGTCGAGCCGGTCGAGTCCGCCGGAGCCGGTGAAGACATAGCGGTCATTTCGTACACCTCCGGCACGACCGGTCCGCCGCGCGGCGTGATGCTGTCGCACCGGGCGTTGCTGGCGAACCTCGACCAGCTGAGCCAGATCGTCCCGACACCGCTCGTGCACGGCGACCGGGTGCTCATCACCATCCCGCTGTTCCACGTCTACGGCCTCGGACCCGGCCTGCTCCAGACCACGTCGGTCGGCGCCACGGCGATCCTGTCCGAGCGCTTCCTCGCCGAGCGGACCCTCGCCGACTGCGCCGAGCTCCGGGTGACCTCGATCGCCGGCGTACCCGCGATGTACGCCGAGTTCGCCGCGATGGACCCGGAGGAGCTCGGCAACGGCCTCTCCACCGTCCGGCGGATGACGTCGGGCGCGGCGCCGCTGCACCCCAAGATCCTCACCTCGATCCGCGGCGCCACCGGCCTGGACGTCTACGAGGGCTACGGCCTCACCGAATGCGCGCCGGTGGTCACCACGACGCTGGTCACCGGCTATCCGAAACCCGGTTCGGTCGGGCGGCCACTGCCCGGCGTCGAGGTCCGGCTGGTGGACAGCGACGGCGACGCGACGCCCGTCCCGCAGGACCCGGACGAACTCGGCGACGCCTTCGACGAGGACGGCGGCACCGGCCTGGTGTCGATCCGCGGCGCGAACCTCTTCTCCGGCTACTGGCCCGACGGCTCGCACGGCCCCGACGAAGACGGCTGGTTCCGCACCGGCGACGTCGGCTACCTCGACACCGACGGTGACCTGCACCTGGTGGACCGGGCCAACGACCTGATCATCGTCAACGGCTTCAACGTCTTCCCGCACGAGGTCGAGAACGTGATCGCGATGCTGGACGAGGTCGTCGAGGCGGCCGTCGTCGGCGTCGTCGACGAGCGGACCGGTGAGGCGGTGAAGGCCGTCGTCGTCCCCGCGTCCGGCGCTTCCCTTTCGGAACAACAGGTCGTCGAGCACTGCGCGGCCAACCTGGCCGGATACAAGGTGCCGCACACCGTCGAGTTCGCGGAGTCCCTGCCGCATTCGGCCACCGGGAAGCTCCGGCGCCTGCGGCTGCGCTAAGGGGCCCTCGGCGGGAAAGAGTGCCTCGGGCCAGGTAAGGATTGACGGCATGGCCCACCATGTGACCGTCATGACCCGCGCCGGCTGCCATCTGTGCGAGGTCGCGGAACAGGACATCGAGCGGATCTGCGGCGAGCTGGGGGTCGCCTGGTCGGCTCAGGACGTCGACACCGACCCCGAATGGCGGGCCGAATACGGCGACCGTGTGCCGGTGATCCTGATCGACGACGCCGAGCACGGCTACTGGCGGGTCGAAGAGGACAGGCTCCGCAAAGCACTGGCGTAACACACTCGTAAGGGGCGAACGGCCGACCCGAAGCCGCTTTCGCTCCGAAGATGGAGTCGTGGACGAAGAACGCAGGCTCACCCTCCCGCAAGCCGCGCTGACCGGACTGCTCGCGCTTGTCGCCGCGCTCGGCGTCGGGCATCTCGTCGCGGGCTTCGTCGGGTACACCGCTTCGCCGTTCGTCGCGGTGGCGAACTTCGTCATCGACCACAGCCCGCACGCCGTCGTGGCCTGGGCCGAGCGGACACTGGAGACCTGGGACAAACCCGTTCTCAAGTTCGGCCTGGCCGTGGTGCTGGTGCTCTTCGCGTTGCTCGCCGGGCAGCTCTCGCGGCGCAAGCCGCTCCCGGGCCAGGTGCTGGTCGGCGTCCTCGGCGCGGCCGGGGTCGCCGCCGTCTTCGTGCGCACCGACCTCGGGCAGATCGCGCTGCTGGCGCCGGTGCTCGCGACGGTCGCCGGTCTCGTCGTCTTCACCCGGATGCATTCGTTCTTCCGCCCGCGGGTGTTCTTCGACGACCGCGAAGGCGAGGGCCCGGACCGGCGGAAGGTGCTGATCACCGGGGCTTCCGTCGCCGCTGGGGCCGGTGTCGCCGCGCTGGCCGGAGAGATCTTCGGGACCAGGAAGAACGCCGCGGAATCACGCGACGCCGTCGGCAGGCTCGTAGTGACCAGGACCGCGCCGCCGATTCCTCCGGACGCGGATTTCGTGAAGTTCGGGACCCCGGCGTACGTCACACCATCGAAGGATTTCTATCGGATCGACACCGCTCTGGTCGTTCCGCAGGTCCGCACCGAGGACTGGAGCCTCAAGATCCACGGGATGGTCGACCGAGAGGTCACCTATACGTATGACGACATCCGCTCACGCCCGCTACTCGAACGCGACGTCACGCTGTGCTGCGTCTCCAACGAGGTCGGCGGCCCGTACATCTCCAACGCCCGCTGGATCGGCATCGACCTGCGCGACCTGCTGAACGAAGCGGGCGTGAAACCCGGCGCCGAGCAGATGTTCGCCACCAGCGTCGACGGTTGGACCTGCGGAACCCCGGTCGAAGCCGCCCTGGACCCGGGACGCGGCGCGATGCTCGCCATCGGCATGAACGACGAACCGCTGCCGATCGAACACGGCTTCCCCGCGAGGATCGTGATCCCCGGCCTGTACGGCTACGTGTCCGCCACGAAATGGGTCACCGACCTGGAGATCACCACCTGGCAGGCACGTGAGGCGTACTGGCTCGACCGCGGCTGGGGCCGGGAAGGCCCGGTGAAGACACAATCGCGGATCGACGCGCCGGGTTCGGCGGTGACCTCGGGCAAGGTCGTCGTGTCCGGGATCGCGTGGGCACAGCACACCGGTGTCGCGAAGGTCGAGATCCGCGTCGACCAGGGGCCGTGGCAGGAGACCGTCCTGTCGGCCGAGACTTCGAAGGACACCTGGCGGATGTGGTGGACCGAGGTCGACGTCGCCCCAGGTCAGCACGAGGTCGCCGTCCGGGCGACGGACCGGTCCGGCTACACGCAGACCGATCGGCGCGTCGGAACCGTGCCCGATGGCGCGACGGGTTGGCATACGGTGTCGGTCAACGCGCGCTGACGCGAGCTTGAACACAGCGCTCACCTGTGACTTTGTGCCTGCGTTCACAAGTGGCTACCGTAGATACGTCGCTTCCGAAAGCGCCCGGCATCGAACCGGACTCAGCGCTTCGGGTCAAGAGCCGGTTTCCTGGTTCGGGCGACTCATGTACTCAGCAGGAGCCAGAGGAGCGGACAAGCGTGGTGTCGCAACGAGGCCGGCGCACCCGGGTGACACCGGACGCCGACAACGCGCCCACAGCGGAGATGCCGGCCGTCGAGGCCGCCGCCGAGCCCGAAGCGGTCCGCGCGAAGTCGATCCCCGAGGCCGCGGTCGCCCGCCTCGCCGTCTACCTGCGGGTGCTCTCCGGGCTGGCCGAGCAGGGCGCGACCACGATCTCCAGTGAGGAACTCTCGCAGGCCGCGGGCGTCAACTCGGCGAAACTGCGCAAGGACCTGTCCTACCTCGGCTCGTACGGCACCCGCGGCGTCGGCTACGACGTCCAGGTGCTGGTCAGCCAGATCGAGCGGATCCTCGGCCTGACCCGCAAGCACAAGGTCGCCGTGGTCGGTATCGGTAACCTCGGCCACGCGCTGGCCAACTACGGCGGGTTCCCCGGCCGCGGCTTCCCGGTCGAGGCGCTGTTCGACCTCGACCCGGATCTGGTGGGGGTGCCGGTCGGCGGCCTTCCGGTGTCACATCTCGACGAAATCCCCAAAGTCTGCGCCGAACGGCAGATCTCCATCGGCGTCATCGCCACTCCGCCCACCGCCGCGCAGTCGGTCTGCGACCGGCTCGTCGCAGGTGGCGTGCAGTGCATCCTGAATTTCGCCCCGGTCGTGCTGCAGGTTCCGGCACATATCGAGGTCCGCAAGGTGGATCTCGCCGTCGAGCTGCAGATCCTGTCGTTCCACGTCGCTCGTCGCGCGGATCTGGCCGCTAATGGCAACGGCGGAGGAGACGCTGGCCCCGGGGGAGCCGAGAATGGCAGCGTGAACGGCCACGGCAATGGAATGGTGGTGCGCTGAGATGAGCGTGTTGGCGGTCGGGCTCTCGCACCGCAGTGCCGAGCTGAACACCCTGGAACGCGTCGCGGTGCCCGCGACCGAAGTGACCAAGGTGCTCCACGAACTGCAGCAGGCCGAGCACATCAGCGAGGCCATCCTGGTCTCCACCTGCAACCGCATCGAGGTCTACGCCGTCGTCGAGACCTTCCACGGTGGTCTGAACGACGTCTCCGACGTGCTGGCCCGCCAGGCCGGGATGGAGCCCGCGGACCTCTACGACTCGCTGTACGTGCACTACGCCGGAGCGGCGATCGAGCACCTGTTCTCGGTCACCTCCGGCCTGGACTCGATGGTCGTCGGCGAGACGCAGATCCTCGGCCAGATCCGGTCCTCCTACGCCACCGCGCGCGACGCCGGCACCGTCGGCCGCACACTGCACGAACTGATCCAGACCACACTGCGCGTCGGCAAACGCGTCCACTCCGAGACCGGCCTCGACCAGCTCGGCGCCTCGGTCGTCTCCGAGGCGTTGGCCGCCGCCGGCGACATCTCCGGCAAGCACGCACTGATCATCGGCGCCGGTTCGATGGGCGCGCTCACCGCTTCCCACCTGCGTAAAACCGGAATCGGCGAGATCACCATCGCCAACCGCACCGAGACAAGGGCCGCCCGCCTCGCCGCCGCGAGCGTCGAACAGGGAGTGCCCGCCAAAGCCGTGCAAATGAGCGGCATCGCGGCCGCGGTCGCCGAGGCGGACGTCGTCGTCTGCTGCACCGGCGCGCAGGAAGCGGTCTTCACCGCCGAGCACGTCCCGGTCCGCGCCGGACGTCCGCTGGTCGTCTGCGACCTCGGTCTCCCGCGTGACGTCGACCATGATGTCGCCGCGCTGGCCGACGTCGCCGTCGTCGACCTCGAGACCATCCAGCGCCGCATGCGCGAAAAGGGCACCCCGACCACCGACCGGCAGACCGCGAAGGCCACCGGCATCGTGCTCGACGAGGTGCGTGAATACCTCGCCGGTCAGCGCAGCGCCGAGGTCACCCCGACGGTCACCGCGCTGCGGCGCCGGGCGGCCGAGGTCGTCGACGCCGAACTGCTGCGCCTGGACAACCGCCTGCCGGACCTCGAAGCCGGGGTCCGCGAGGAGGTCGGCCGCACGGTCCGCCGGGTGGTCGACAAGCTGCTGCACGCGCCGACGGTGCGGGTCAAGCAGCTGGCCGCCGAGACGGCCGACACCGACTACGCCAACGCGCTGCGCGAGCTGTTCTGCCTCGACCCGCAGGCGCCCGCCGCCGTGGCGAGTCCCACCGCCACACCGAAAGACAGTGATCACCAGTGAGCAGAGTCATCCGGATCGGGACGCGCGGCAGCAAACTCGCCCTCGCGCAGACCGGCACCATCGCCGACGCCCTGCGCGCCACCGGGGCCGAGGTCGAACTCGTCACCGTGACGACGCCGGGCGACAAGTCGTCCGCGCCGATTCCCACGATCGGGGTCGGCGTCTTCACTTCCGCGCTGCGCGAAGCGTTGCTGCGCAAGGAAGTCGACGTCATCGTGCACTCCTACAAGGACCTGCCGACGAAGCCGGAGCCGGGCATCACGCTCGCCGCCGTGCCGCGCCGCGAGGACCCGCGTGACGCGCTGATCGCCTGTGACGGGCTGACTTTGGGTGAGCTCCCGCCGGGCGCGACCGTCGGCACCGGGTCGCCGCGGCGCACCGCGCAACTGCGCGCGCTCGGTCTCGGTTTGGAAATCGTGCCGATCCGAGGCAATATCGACACCCGCATGCGCAAGGTGACCGACGGAGAGCTCGACGCCGTCGTCCTGGCGCGTGCCGGACTGGCCAGGATCGGCCGGGCCGGGGAGATCACCGAGACCCTCGACCCGATCCAGATGCTGCCCGCTCCCGCGCAGGGTGCGCTGGCGGTGGAATGCCGGGCCGAAGACGTGGACCTCGAGCACCTGCTCGGGTCCACAGTGGACGATGAGGGCACCCGTGCGACGGCGACCGCCGAACGGGCACTGCTCGCGGCGCTGGAAGCCGGGTGCAGTGCGCCGGTCGGAGCGCTGGCGGAGATCGTCGAAGACCTGGACGCCGAAGGGCGGGTCGTCGAGCGGATCTCGCTGCGGGGCACCGCCGCCGTCGAAGGAGACGGGGACGCGGTCGACATGGTGCGCGCGATCGCGCTCGCCGACAAGCACGAAGCTGAGCAGCTCGGCCGGGCACTGGCCGCCGAACTGCTGGACCTCGGGGCCGGAGCGCTTTCCGGCCCCGCTCAGTGAGTCAAGCCAGAACGTTTTGCAAGGTTCGGCCGCGAAGGACTGCGGTCGCTTAAGAGGAGAACGCACAGATGACCCCCGCGCGTAAGACCACCGGGCGTGTCGCCTTCGTGGGCTCGGGCCCCGGTGACGCCGGTCTGCTGACCGTCCGCGCTCAGGAGCTGCTCGCCAAGGCCGAGGTCGTGGTGACCGATCCGGACGTGCCTTCGGGCGTCCTGGCCTTCGCCGCCGAAGGCGCCGAAGTGCGCCCCGCCGTCGGCGAGGCCACCGAGGTCGCCAAGGACCTGGTGAACGAGGCCAAGGCCGGACGGCTCGTGCTCCGGCTGATCGCCGGTGACCCGCTGACCCAGCCCGCCGTCGTCGCCGAGGTGCAGGCCGTTTCCCGCACCAGCGCCGTCTTCGACATCATCCCGGGCGTCTCGCCCGGCGCGGCCGTCCCGGCTTACGCCGGTGTCGCGCTCGGTGGCACGCACACCGAGGTCGACGTCCGCGGCGACGTCGAGTGGGCCGCGCTGGCCGCCACCCCGGGCCCGATCGTGCTGCACGCGACTTCGGCGCACCTCGCCGAGGCCGCGTCCGCGCTGACCGAGCACGGGCTGCCGGCGACCACCCCGGTCGCGGTGACCTCCAACGGCACCATCAACACCCAGCGCACCCTCGACACCACGCTGGCCACCGTCGCGAACGAGGCGGGCGAGCTCGTCGGCCCGCTGATCGTGACGATCGGCCAGGCCGTCGGCCAGCGGTCGAAGCTGTCGTGGTGGGAGTCGCGCGCGCTGTACGGCTGGAAGGTCCTGGTGCCGCGCACCAAGGAGCAGGCCGGTGAGATGGCGGAGCGGCTTCGCGGCCACGGCGCCACCTCGCACGAGGTCCCGACCATCTCGGTCGAGCCGCCGCGCAGCCCCGCCCAGATGGAGCGTTCGGTCAAGGGTCTCGTCGACGGCCGCTACCAGTGGATCGTCTTCACCTCGACCAACGCCGTCCGCGCGGTGTGGGAGAAGTTCGAAGAGTTCGGCCTGGACGCCCGCGCGTTCTCCGGCGTGAAGATCGCCTGCGTCGGTGAATCGACCGCGGCGAAGGTGCGTTCCTTCGGCATCATCCCCGAGCTGGTCCCGGAGGGCGAGCAGTCCTCGGAGGGCCTGCTGGCCGAGTTCCCGCCGTACGACGACGTCCTCGACCCCGTCGACCGCGTGCTGCTGCCGCGGGCGGACATCGCCACCGAGACCCTTTCGGCCGGCCTGCGCGAACGCGGCTGGGAGATCGACGACGTGACCGCGTACCGCACCGTGCGGGCCGCGCCGCCGCCCGCCGAGACCCGCGAGATGATCAAGACCGGCGGTTTCGACGCGGTCTGTTTCACCTCGTCCTCGACCGTGCGGAACCTCGTCGGCATCGCCGGCAAGCCGCACACCCGCACGCTGGTCGCGTGCATCGGCCCGAAGACCGCGGAAACCGCCGTGGAGTTCGGGCTGCGGGTCGACGTCCAGCCCGAGAAGGCCGACGTCCCCCACCTGGTCGACGCGCTCGCCGAGCACGCCGCCCGGCTGCGCGCCGAAGGTGCGCTTCCGCCGCCGCGCAAGGCGAAGCGGGCCCGTCGCTCCTGACGGTTCGTTCTTTCGAAAGGCCCCCTCACGCCGCGATTCTCGCGGAGTGAGGGGGCCTTTTCATTCCTTGGTGAAACCTTGGCGGGCGTCCAGCGGCGGACGCTAGCGTCGGTGGTCCACCGGACAAATCACTGGGGAGTGATCATGAAATCACTGGTTCATGCCGCCAGGATCAGTACCGCTCTGGGCGTCATGGCGCTCGGTTTCGCCGGGCTCACGGGTACCGCCAGCGCGGCGTTGCCCACGCCGTTCCAGGTCTGCAGCCCGCTCGGATGCGCGGTGCAGAGCGTGCAGGGCACCGTCGAGACGACCGCGGGCCAGACGCGGGTGATCGCCACCGTCACCGACAGTTCGCCGAACGCGTCGCTCACCGCCGTATTCGTCCTGCGCGGGCCCCATTCCGTGATGCAGCAGGTCGTCGCCGACAACGGAACGCAGCGGCAGGTGATCACAGCGCCGGACGCCTTCACCGAGCTGGGCGTGAGCGCCTGCGCCACCGGCGGCGGGTCCGGCGGCTGCAACACGGTGACAGTGCCGCTTTAGTGCCAGTGGGTCGTGAGTGGCGATTCGGGTTCTAACCCGAATCGCCACTCACGACCAGCTGTACCGACCACGCCGCGTTCGCCTTCCCGCTCAACTGAAGAACTTCACGACTTCCGTGTAGGCCAGGTAAGCGAACATCGCGAGACAGATCCCCAGCAGTCCGTTGGAGATCCATCCGGACCGACCCTCCCGGGGTACTCGCGACGTGTTCATCAGCACCAGCAACGTCCCCGCCAGGAACGGCATGAACAGCGACCCCAGGACCCCGTAGATCACGGTGAGCTGGAAGGGCTGGTCCAGGAACAGCAACGCCATCGGCGGGAAGGTCAGCCACAGCACGTAACCCCGATACGCGGGGCTGCGTTCCCCGGCCTTCTTTTCATACGCCTCAACGCTTTCCGTCGTGTTCGCGGGCAGTCGCAGAATGCGCCACCAGTCCGCGAAGAGCAGGCTGACGCCGTGCCAGACGCCGATCACGGAGGTGAACGAAACCGCGAAGAACCCGATGAGGAACGGAATCCGCGCCCACTGCCCGTAATCCGCGGCGAGTGTGTCGCCGAGGAACAGCAGGCCCTTGTCGCCCGAGATGATCTTCTGTCCCAGCAACAGTTCCGCACCGACGATCAGCATCGCGATCACGAAGATGCCGGTCATGACGTACCCGACGGCGTTGTCGGTGCGCATCATCGGCAGCCATTTCGCCGAGCGCCAGCCCTTCGCGAGCGTCCAGTAGCCGTAGGCCGCCATCGTGATCGTGCCGCCGACGCCCCCGACCAGGCCGAGGACGTAGACGAGCGAGCCGTCGGGCAGGGTCGGGACGGCGCCCTTGAACAGTTCCGCGAAGTTCGGCACGACCAGGATCGCGGTCCCGACCACGGTGACGAACATGATGCCGGTGAGGATCGTCATCAGTTTCTCGATGATCGCGTAGCGCCCGAACCACACCAGCGCGAAGCCGAGCAGGCCGCAGATCATCGCCCAATAACGCACCGAAAGCGCCGGGAAGAGCGCGTTCAGCGGCAGCCCGGACGCCGACATCGCGGTCGCGCCGTAGACGAAGCCCCAGATCACCGCGTAGATCCCGAAGTAGATCAGCGCCCAGATCCCCAGCGTCCGCCAGCCGGACAGGATCGTCCGCCCCGACGTCAGATGCCAGCGGCCGACGGCCTCGGCCAGCGCGAGTTTGAAGATCGTCCCGACGAGCACCGCCCACAGCAGCGTGTACCCGAAGCGCGATCCGGCCACCATCGTCGCGACGAGGTCGCCCGCGCCGACGCCGGTCGCCGCGGCCATGATCCCGGGCCCGACCTGGCGCAGCCGTGCGCGCCAGCCGACGGGCGGTTCTTCCAGTTGGTCGGTCACCGTTGAACTCGACATGGGGTGGAAGGTAACCCGCGTCACACCGCCCGCAAAACGGGCAAAGGTGATTCTTTGCCGTCCCTTAGGAATCGCCGCCCGACCGGACCAATGAGCCGTTCATCGCGCCTGCGGACCGCTTCTCAAGCGGGCGGGAGTACCGTCGTAAGGGTGTTTCCAGAGCATCGTCCCCGCAGGCTCCGTACCACTCCGGCCATGCGCAGGCTGGTCGGTGAGACGACGCTGCGCCCGCGCCAGCTGATCCTCCCGATGTTCGTGGCGGAGGGCATCGACTCGCCCCGCCCGATCTCGAGCATGCCCGGCGTCGTCCAGCACACCCGCGACACGATGCGCAAAGCCGCCGTCGACGCGGTCAACGCCGGCGTCGGCGGCCTGATGCTGTTCGGCATCCCGAAGACCCGTGACGCCGAGGGCTCCGGCGCCGTCGACCCGGACGGCATCCTCAACGTCGCCCTGCGCGACCTGCGGTCCGAACTCGGCGACGCGACGGTCCTGATGGCCGACACCTGCCTCGACGAGTTCACCGACCACGGTCACTGCGGCGTCCTCGACGCCGACGGCGGTGTCGACAACGACGCGACCCTGCGCTTGTACGCCGAAATGGGTCTGGCGCAGGCGGAAGCGGGCGCGCATCTGCTCGGGCCCAGCGGGATGATGGACGGCCAGGTCGGCGTCATCCGCGCCGCCCTCGACCGCGCGGGGCGTACCGACACCGGCATCCTCGCCTACTCGGCGAAATTCGCCAGCGCGTTCTACGGCCCGTTCCGCGAGGCCGTCGATTCGCAGCTGAAGGGCGATCGCAAGACGTACCAGCAGGATCCGGGCAACGTGCGTGAGGCGCTGCGCGAGATCGAGCTGGACATCGCCGAGGGTGCGGACATGATCATGGTCAAGCCCGCACTGTCCTATTTGGACGTCATCAGGGCCGCGGCCGAAGCGTCGACGGTTCCTGTCGCGGCGTACAACATCTCGGGCGAGTACGCGATGGTCGAGGCCGCTGCGGCGAACGGCTGGCTCGAACGCGAGCGCACGATCCTCGAGGTGCTGACGTCGATCCGCCGCGCGGGCGCGGACATGATCCTCACCTACTGGGCCGCCGAAGCCGCCGCCTGGCTGGACTGACTCGCAGCCACGCCGCGCCTGTGCCCAGTCCGTGAAGGCCTCCTTGAGGGACCCAGAGTCCTTCAAGGAGGCCTTCACGGACTTCGGACCAGCTACTCGGCCTGGAGCAGGAAGACGTCCACGCTGAGGTTCGACCACTTGCCTGCCACGGCGTAGACGCGATCGTCGGCCCAGAGGTACCGGAAGAACCCCGGGATCGGCCCGGTCTCGTCCTGCTCGGAGTTCCGGATCTGCGCCTCCAGGAACGGGGTCACCTTCCCGTCCGCGACCGCGATCTTGACCGTCCGCTGCGGTCCGGTGTTGTAGAGAGGGCCGACCTGGGCGAGGATCTGGCCGTCCACGATCTTGATCGGCGCCTGGATCGTGCCCTCCGGAACCGAGGCCTTCCACTTGCGCTGCCCGGTGTTCAGATCCACCGCGACGAGCGCGTTCACCTGTCCGCCGATCGTCCTGGTCGGCGTGTAGAACGTGTCGCCTTCCACGATGATGGCGCTCGGATGGTGTTCGGTCCCCGAGGTGCTGTGCCCGAAGCCCTGCGACGAGGCGCCGTCGAGCTCTTCCTCGGAGTTGGGTTTACCGCCGTCGATCTTCGACTTGAGTTTCATGTTGTCGTCGAAGAGGAAATACGTGCCTTCCTCGGTGTTGGCGCCGTGAATCAGCACGGGCTTCACCGACAGGAGACCGATCCCGGAGATCGTGTAGCCGGTGTGGGGGACGCTGTCCTCCATTTCGACGTTCCCGGTCGCCGGGTCGATCTGCATCGCGGTGACCGAGAAGTCGCCGGTGACGCAGGACACCGCGACGACGACCTTGCCGTCCCTGGGCATCATGTCCTGCCCGGCGCAGGTGTCCTCGCCGTCGGCCTTGCGGGAGAACGTCTTCGTCCACTTGATCGCACCGGTGGCCAGGTCGAGCGCCGCGTAACCCTGGTCCGCGGTGACGAAGACGACGTCGCCCATGATCTGCGTGACGACGGCCTCCACCGAGACCACCCGGTCCTGCATCTTCTGCGGGACGGCCATCGGCACCTGCCAGCCGAACTTCCCGTCCTTCAGGTCGAGGAGGGTGGCGTTGTCACAGCTGCCGTCCTCCTTGTCGGCCTTCGCCTTACCGAAGGCGAGGACGATCTTGCCCGCGACCGGTTCGACCCCGGTGCCGCAGAAGACCTTGCCGTCCGGTGCCTTGGCCAGCCAGCGCTGTTTGCCGTCGGCCCTGGTGAACGCGGCCACGTACTGGTCGCGGACGACGACGAGGTCTTCTTCGTGCAGCCAGGTGGTGATGCCGTGCTTGTACTCCGGGACGTCCTTCGCCCCCGACAGTTCCCATTTGGTCTTCGCCGATCCGCCCGAAGCCCCGGGGGCGGCGGAGGTCTGGGCGGCCTGGTCCTGCTTCGCGTCTCCGTCGCCGCTGAGCGCGATCGGGACGATCACCGCCGCGGCGACCACCGCGACGACCAGCGGTACCAGCCAGAAGAGGAACTTCTTGCCCTTGGGCGGTGGCGGGGGCGGTCCCTGCGGCGGGGGGCCGTACTGCTGCTGCGGGTAGGGCTGCGGCTGTTGCCAGCCTTGGTGTTGTTGCGGTTGCCAGGGTTGTTGCGGCGGCCATTGCCCGCCGCCCGGCGGAGTAGGTCTGGTCATTCTGTTCCCCAGTCACTGGATGACGATCGCGGAAAAGCTACTCGGACTACGGTTCGACGGTGTAGATGTCCAGGCTGAACTTCGGAAAACGGCCGGAAACGGCGTAGACGCGGCCGTCCGCCCAGAGATACCGGTAGAGGCCCGAAATCGGCCCGTTCTTGTCGTTGTCGGCGTTCTCGATCTGGGCCTCGACCATCGGCGTCACGGCGCCGTCCGAGACGGCGACCTTGACCACTCGCTGCGGCCCGGTCCTTTCGACCGGCGCGACCTCGGTGATCACCTGGCCGTCCTCGATCGCGAGCGGGGCCATCACCGTGCCCTCGGGGACCTTCGCCGACCACTTGCGCTGCCCGTTCTTCAGATCCACCGCGACCAGCGCGTTCACCGTGCCCGCCTGAGGCATCGTGATGGTGTAGAGCACTTCTTCGGTGACCAGGACCGGGCTGACCGCATGCTCGGTGCCGGACGCGTCGCTGTCGAAGCCCTGGCCGTCCGTGCCGTTGAGACCGTCCGGTGTGAAGGGGTCGCCGCCGTCGATCTTCGACTTGAGCTTCAGATCGTCCCCGAAGAGGAAGAACGTGCCCGCATCGGTGGTCTTGCCGTAGACCAGCAGGGGTTTCACCGAAAGGACCCCGACACTGCCGAGCGAGGAGCTCTCCTTCGGCAGGTGTTCTTCGGCCTCGATGGTCCCGGTCGACGCGTCGACCCGGAGCATGCTGAGGCCGTAGTTCCCGGTGAGGCAGGTCATCACGACGACGACCTTGCCGTCCCTGGGCACGGCGTCCTGTCCGGCGCACGTCGGGTCGTCGGCGCGGTCGGGTTCGCGCGTATGGGTCTTCGCCCATTTCTTCGCCCCGGTGGCGAGGTCGAGCGCGCCCATGCCCTCGCCCTGCGTTGCGAAGACGGCGTCACCGGCGATCTGCAGGATCGCGGACTTGGGCGGCCGGTCGCCTTTGAGCTTCTGAGGTATGTCGAGCGGCTGCTGCCAGCCGAGCTTCCCGTCCTTCAAGTCGAGGACGGCCGCGTTGTCACAGGTCTTCTCCTCGCCGTAGGCGAAGGCGATCTTCCCGTCGACCGGTTCCACGGAGGCGCCGCACGCCCGCTTCCCGTCCGGTACCTCGGTGAGCCAGCGCTGCTTGCCGTCGGCCCTGGCGAACGCGGCCACGTACTTGTCGCGGACGACGACGATGGTGTCCTCGTACAGCCAGGTGGTGACACCCTGCTTGTACTCGGGGACGTCCCCCTCCAGCCCGGACAGCCGCCATTTCACCTTCTGGGCCATCGGCGCCGAACTGCTCGGCGGCTGCTGCTGCGCGGCCTGATCCCGGGGCGGGTCCCCGCCGGTCAGCGCGATCGGGATCACGACGGCCGCGGCGACGACCACCACGACGAGCGGAATCAGCCAGAAGAGGAACTTCTTCCGCTTCGGCGGCGGGGGTGGCGGTTGTTGCGGATAGCCGTACTGCTGTGGCGGGTAGGCCTGGTGCTGCCAGGGTTGTTGTGGCGGCCATGGCCCGCCGCCGGGCGGAGTGTTCATGGTCATTCGGTTTCCCCAGTTTTCGTGTCGATTCGCGCACAAGCTACCTGGGCGGCAACGCTCTGGCCTGCGGAACCACGTAGGCTGCCCGGCGTGAGTGACAGCACAGCCGACGAGACCGACGACGAGCGCCGCGCACGGGGGAGGGCACCGGATCCGCTCCTCCCCGGACAGAAGGCCCCGAAGATCGACGTGCCGACGCCGGTGGCGGTCTCCTTCTGGCTGTGGATCGCGGCCGGCGTCATCCTGGTGGCCGGTCAGATCGCCCTGCTGGTGCTGAAGCAGGAACTGACCGACGGGATCCTCAAGCAGATCACCGCCAACCCGGTCCCGGGCCAGCCGGTCGACCCGGCGCAGATCGCTTCCGGGGTCGAGGTGCTGCTCTATACGCTGCTGGGCGGGGCGGTCACCTTCGCGCTCCTGTTCGCGCTGTTCGCCTACAAGGCCCGCGAGGGAACGCGTTCGGCCAGGACGGTGCTGACCGTGGGCGCGGTCTTCCTGGTGCTGGTGGAACTGTTCGTCCTCCGCGGCACGCTCAACGTGTTCCTGCTCGTGGCCACGCTGCTGGTGGCGATCGCGCTGATCCTGATGTACCTGCCCAGCGTGTCCCATCACTTCCCGAAGGTCGGGCGCGAGCTGCCATGACGTCCGAGCCGGCCCTCTACGACGAACCCGGCGTCGGCTGGACGGCGTTGCTGTGGGCACCGCTGTTCGCCCTCGCCGGGCTGCTCGCCGAACTGCTGACCGGCGGGCCGGTGCACTGGCTCGCCTGGATCCTGATCGCGGCCGGGCTGGTGCTGATCACCGTGCCGTGGGTGTACGCCCGCCGCCGGTACCTTTCGCTCGAAGTCACCGCCGACGGCTACCGGCAGGGCCGGGAAACGCTGGAAGCGGCTCGGATCGCGGAGGTTCTCGAAGACGAGGCGCCGGTCGGCTCGCGGGTGCTCGGCGGTAACTGGACGATCCCGAAGAAGTATGACGAGGTCGGCCTGAAGCTCGACGACGGCGTGTTCGTCCGCGCCTGGGCCAAGGATCCGGACGCCTTGCGCGAGGCCCTGGCGGGTTTGGTGCGTGCTCGCACCACAGAGTCATGAGAAGCTGCTCATTGTGATCGACCTTCCCCAGCCGACCGGGGCCGAACTGTGGCCGCCGGAGGAGACCCGGCGAGAAGCCCGGCTGCACAAGCCCCTGCGCGCTCTGGTGGGGGTCGTCGAACTGATCCTGGCCGCGCTCGCGGTGTGGGGTGTCTTCGCGTGCTGGAAGGCCGGCGTCGTCCCCGTCGTGATCACCTACGGCGACACGACGCTCGAATCGCAGCGGTATTTCGGCGGCCCGCTCGCCGGTGCCATCGGGCTGGGCGTGCTGGCGGCGATCCTCCTGGTGGACGCGATCCGCCAGTTCCTGCTCGCCGTCCGGGCCAAGGGGCGCAAGCCCAAGGAACCGAAAGTCAGTTGAGCCAGACGACCGCGGCGTTGACCGCGGTCGAATACAGCAGCCACAGCAGATACGGCACGAGCAGCCAGGCCGAGAGTTTCGACCGGCGCGCGAATTCCATCATCGTGACGGGTACGACGAAGTCCAGGACGACGACGTCGGCCAGCGCCAGGACGTGC
Source organism: Amycolatopsis pittospori (assembly GCF_013870525.1). Taxonomy (GTDB): domain Bacteria; phylum Actinomycetota; class Actinomycetes; order Mycobacteriales; family Pseudonocardiaceae; genus Amycolatopsis; species Amycolatopsis pittospori. The sequence goes on along the minus strand of NZ_JACBXD010000049.1, from coordinate 32,768 downwards.
GCGCTGCCGGCGAAGAACAACGGCGTCCACAGCAGCGTCAGCAGCAGGCAGACGCCGTAGAAGGCGAAGCCGCGCGTTTCGCCGTCGGTCCGCCAGTAGTACCAGCCCGCGAAGGCGACCACCAGGAGCAGGACCGACCACATCGGACCGTAGAGCCAGCCCGGCGGCGCCCACGACGGGCGCGCGAGCAGCCTGTTCGACTCCGGCCGGGTGGCCACGGCCAGCGCGGCCACCACCCCCACGATCGCCGACATCGCGACGAATCCGGCCAGCGCCTGCCAGCGCAGGCGACGGTGGTGGGTCGGCGGTGAGGGCACCGTGGACACGTGGATTCCTCCGCGAGGGTTCGACAGGAGTACTTCCCACCCTAGTGGGGCCGGTCACGCCACGCCCGGAACCGCGAGGACTCGGCGGTGGGTGTCATCGGTGGATTTGCGAGACTGGGGACGTGGCTACCGGAGTCGATCAGTCCAAGGCATGGTTCGAACGAGCGAAAGCCGTGGTCCCGGGCGGGGTGAACTCCCCGGTGCGGGCCTTCAACTCCGTCGGCGGCACCCCGCGGTTCATGGTGCGCGGCGAGGGCCCGTATCTCTGGGACGCCGACGACAACCGCTACGTCGATCTGGTCTCGTCGTGGGGCCCGATGATCCTCGGGCACGCGCATCCGGCCGTCGTCTCCGCCGCGCGCGATGCCGCCGTCCACGGGCTGTCGTTCGGCACGCCGACCCGCGGCGAGGTCGAACTGGCCGAAGAGATCATCGGCCGCGTCGAGCCGGTCGAGCAGGTCCGCCTGGTCAACTCCGGCACCGAGGCGACGATGAGCGCCATCCGGCTCGCCAGGGGGTTCACCGGCCGCGCGAAGATCATCAAGTTCGCGGGCTGCTACCACGGTCACGTCGACGCGCTGCTCGCCGAAGCGGGCTCCGGCGTCGCGACCCTCGGCCTCCCGACGTCGCCCGGTGTCACCGGCGCGCAGGCGGCCGACACGATCGTCCTGCCCTACAACGACCTCGACGCGGTCCGGAAGTCCTTTGTGGACAACCCGGACTCGATCGCGGCGGTCATCACCGAAGCCGCCGCGGGCAACATGGGCGCCGTCGCCCCGATCGAAGGCTTCAACGCCGGGCTCAAGGAGCTCGCGCACGAACACGGCGCGCTGCTGATCATGGACGAGGTGATGACCGGGTTCCGCGTCTCGAAGGCGGGCTGGTTCGGCCTCGAAGGTGTCGCGGGTGACCTGTACACCTTCGGCAAGGTGATGTCCGGCGGACTGCCGGCCGCGGCCTTCGGTGGTCGCGCCGACGTCATGGCGAAGCTGGCCCCGGGCGGGCCGGTCTACCAGGCCGGGACGCTGTCGGGGAACCCTGTCGCCGTCGCCGCCGGGCTCGCGACGCTGCGTGCGGCCGACGACGCCGTGTACGCCGCCCTCGACGCCAACGCGAAGCGCCTCGGCGACCTGTTCGACCGGTCGCTGACCGAGGCCGGCGTCGCGCACAACGTGCAGTACGCGGGCAACCTGGTCAGCGTGTTCTTCGGCGACGGCCCGGTGACGGACTACCCGGGCGCGCAGGCCTCGGAGACCTGGCGGTTCCCGGCGTTCTTCCACGCGCTGCTGGACAACGGGGTCTACGGGCCGCCGAGCGCCTACGAGGCATGGTTCGTCAACGCGGCCATGGGCGACGCCGAGTTCGAGATCATCGAGTCCGCGCTGCGCGTGGCCGCTCGTGCCGCGGCCGAGGCGGTCAAGGCGTGAGCGAGACGACGATCGTGCACCTGCTCCGCCACGGTGAGGTGCACAACCCGGACAAGATCCTGTACGGCCGCCTGCCCGGCTTCAAACTGTCGGATCGCGGCCAGCGCCAAGCGCTGACAGTCGCCGAAGCCGTCGCGACGCACGACATCACGCACGTCGTCGCTTCGCCGCTTCAGCGCGCGCAGGAGACCGCGGCGCCGATCGCCGCCGCGCACCGGCTCGACGTCGACACCGACGAGCGGCTCATCGAGGCGGACAACCAGTTCGAGGGCGAGCGGGTGGCCGTCGGTGATGGCGCGCTGCGTCAGCCGAAGCACTGGCCGAAGCTGGTCAATCCGTTCAAGCCGTCGTGGGGCGAGCCGTACGTCGAGATCGCGCACCGCATGCTCGGCGCGATCTACCGGGCGCGACAGGCGGCCGAGGGACATGAGGCGCTGTGCGTCTCGCACCAGCTGCCGATCTGGACCGTGCGACGGTTCCTGGAGGCGAAGCGGCTCTGGCACGACCCTCGTGTCCGGCAGTGCTCGCTCGCTTCGCTGACCAGCCTGGTCTTCGAGGGCGAAGAGCTCGTACGGATCGTCTACAGCGAGCCCGCCGGCACCACCGACCCGAAGGTGACCGGCGCATGAAGCGCGCGCTGGCGGCCATGGCGGTGCTGCTGCTCGTCGTCACGGGCTGCACCACAGGCAAGGACGCCGTCGTCACCGGCGGCTCGTTCAACTTCGTGTCGCCGGGCGGGAAGGTCGACATCACCTACGACGTCGCCGACCGGCAGCAGTCGCCGACGTTGTCCGGGGACGACCTGATGAACGAGGGCAAGCAGCTCTCGATCGCCGACTTCCCCGGCAAGGTCATCGTGCTGAACCTGTGGGGTCAGTGGTGCGGGCCGTGCCGCGTCGAGGCGCCGGAGATGCAGAAGGTCTACGACCAGACGAAGGCGTCCGGCGTCCAGGTGGTCGGTATCGACCTGCGCGACAACGACCGCGCGCCGGCGCAGGACTTCGTGCGGGACCGGAAGCTGACCTACCCGTCGATCTACGACCCGTCGGGGCGGACGTTGCTGCAGCTCTCGGGCTACCCGCGCAACATCATCCCGTCGACGATCGTGCTCGACAAACAGCACCGCGTCGCCGCCGTCTTCCTGCGGGACCTGCTGGCCTCCGACCTGCTGCCCGTCGTCCAGCGCCTGGCCGCCGAACCCGCCTGACCCTTTGCGCGTTCAGTCCTCTGGATGCGGTCCTTGCGCTTGCAACTACCGCATCCAGAGGACTAATCGCGCCGAGCTGGTTATCCTCCTCGGACTCGCCGCTTGGAGCGGCTCTGAACTGGGGAGAAGGAATGACGACTGCTTCAGACGTGCCCAGATCCGGGCGACAGGACGCCGAGGCGATGATCGCCGAGGCCAAGAAGGCCCTCTTCGTCATGGTCGGCGTGCTGGTGGTCCTCTGGCTGATCCAGATCTACAACGCGGTGGACGGCTACAGCCTCGTGTACGAATACGGGACGCGGGCGAGGGAGATCAGCTCGCTGCCCACCGTGCTCACCGCGCCGCTGATGCACGCGAGCTGGGGGCACATCGAGTTCAACTCCGGGCCACTGTTCATCTTCGGGTTCCTCGCGGCGTATCGCGGGGTGAAGAAGTTCCTCAGCGTCACGGTCCTGATCGCGGTGACGAGCGGTCTCGGTGCCTGGGCCCTGCACGACTCCGGCACGGTCGGGGTCGGTGCGAGCGGCCTGGTCATGGGGTACTTCGGGTACGTCCTCGTGCGCGGGATCTTCGACCGGCACAAGATCGACATCATGATCGGCCTGGTCATGGCGTTGTGCTTCGCCTACCAGTTCGCGAACCTGTTCCCGCAGGACGCGAGGGTCAGCTGGCAGGCGCATCTCTTCGGGTTCCTCGGCGGCCTGGCCGGCGGCTGGGTGTTCCGGGACCGGCGTCCCAAGCCCGAGGTCACCGCACCCGCGTTCCCCACCATCCCGCTGACCCCTCCCGACACCCTCAAGTAGCCGCGTCCAGTCCTCTGAATGCGGTCCTTGCGCGTGCAACTACCGCATTCAGAGGACTAAACGCGGGGAAGGGGACGGGACCAACGTCCTGACCGGGTGCGACGTAGGTCCCGTTGAGGGCGCCCCGGCGTTTTCACCTCGACCACACTGCCTACGCTCCTTTGCGTGAACTCCGTTACCGAGCTGGCGCTCTCCGGGCCGCTGCTGCTCGCCGCGGGTGTCGCGCTGCTGGCCGGGACGATCTCCTTCGCGTCTCCGTGCGTCGTGCCGCTGGTGCCCGGGTATCTCGCGTACCTGGCGGCGCTGGTCGGCGCGGACGCCCCCGCGGTCAGCGCCGACGAGGAGCGCAAGAAGGGCCGCTACGCCGTCGTCGGCGCGGCGGCGTTGTTCGTACTCGGGTTCACTGTCGTCTTCGTGGTGACGCTGGGGACGCTGGTGTGGATCGCCGACGTCGTCCAGCTCAACATGGACCTCCTCCAGCGACTCGGCGGCGTGCTGACGATCGCGATGGCGCTGGTGTTCCTCGGCTGGATCCCCGGTCTGCAGCGCGAGTTCCGCTCGCATCATGTGCCGCGCGGCGGACTCTGGGGCGCGCCGGTGCTCGGCGCCGTCTTCGGCCTCGGCTGGACGCCGTGCATCGGGCCGACGCTGTCCGCGGTCATGTCCATGGCCAGCGCCACCGGCGGGGCGGCGGCGCGCGGGTACGTGCTGATCCTGGTCTACTGCCTCGGTCTCGGCGTGCCTTTCCTCCTCATCGCGTTCGGGGCCCGCTGGGCCGTCCGCGCGACGGACTGGCTGCGCCGCCATGGCCGCCAGGTCCAGGTCTTCGGCGGCGTCCTGCTGCTGATCGTCGGCGTCCTGCTGGTAACCGGACTGTGGGGCGACATGACCGGCTGGATCCGGAACACCCTCGTGACCGAACTCAGGCTGCCCTTGTGACCACCACTGACGCTCCGCCCAAGAACGAATATCGTTCGACGCCGCTGAAGCGCGTCCTCGCGTTCCTGCGCAACACCTGGCGCGGGCTGACGTCGATGCGCACCGCGCTCGTGTTGCTGTTCCTGCTCGCGCTCGCCGCGATGCCGGGCGCCCTGCTGCCGCAGCGGAACCTCAACGTCGCCAAGACCGACGAGTACATCGCCGCGCACGGCTGGTGGGGCGAACTGCTCGACCGCACGCAGTTCTTCGAGGTCTACGGCAGCGTCTGGTTCTCCGCGATCTACATCCTGCTGATGATCTCGCTCATCGGCTGTCTCGCGCCGCGCAGCTTCGAGTACGCGAAGGCGATGCGCGCCAAGCCGGTGATCACCCCGCGCCGCCTTTCGCGGATGCCGCACCACTTGTCCACCACGACCGACCGGACGCCCGAGACGGTCATGAAGGACACTCACGCGCTGCTCAAGGGCTGGCGCCGCGTCGAGCGCGAAGAGGCCGACGGCGTGCGAAGCATCTCCGCCGAGCGCGGGTACCTTCGCGAGACCGGCAACCTCGTCTTCCACTTCGGGATGCTCGGCCTCATCATCTTCTTCGCGCTGGGCAAGCTCTTCGGCTACGAAGGCCAGGTCATCGTCCAGGCCGACAACAGCCAGTGGTGCAACTCCGGCATCCTCGGCTACGACACCTTCAACGCCGGGCTGCGCGTCGACGGCACAGACCTGAACCCCTTCTGTATCCGCCTGAAGGACTTCGAAGCGCGCTACACCCAGGCCGGGCAAGCGAACTTCTACCACTCCAACATGGAGTACCAGTCCGGCGAAGACCTGCAGACCGGCGCGTGGAAGCCGTACGGACTCGAGGTCAACTCGCCGCTGCGCACCGCGGGAGACCGCGTCTACCTGCTGAACTTCGGCTACTCGCCGAAGTTCACGGTGACCTTCCCCGACGGCACCGTGCGCACCAACATCACGCCGTGGCGTCCCGCCGACGAGCCGACGAAGCTCTCCGAAGGCGCGACGAAGATCGACCAGCCCGGCATCACCGACCCGGTCGAGCGCCGCACCCGGCAGCTCGCGATCACCGGCCTCCTCGCCCCGACGGCGTTCCTGCACGGCAACGTGCTGACGTCGTCGAGGCCGGAGGCGAAGAAACCGGCGGTCGCCGTCGACATCTACCGCGGCGACCTCGGGCTCGACGCCGGCCGCGGGCAGTCGATCTTCCAGATCGACCAGTCGCTCGTCGAGGACGGCAGGCTCAAGAAGCTGACCCGGCAGAACCTGGACCAGGGTCAGGAGACCGTGCTGGACGACGGCACGAAGGTCCGCTTCGACGGCGTCCAGGAATGGGTCGCGATCCAGGTCTCGCACGATCCGGTGCAGGGCTGGGTGCTGGTCTGCGCGGTCGCGATGCTGATCGGGCTGGCGGGATCGTTGCTGGTCAAACGCCGTCGGATATGGGTGCGGGTGACCCCGGCACGTGAAGGTGAGACGGGTACCGTGATCGAGGTCGCCGGGCTGGCGCGCACCGATCAGGCGGGCTACGGCGAAGAGTTCCAGCGGATCAGCGACAAGCTGGTCCAGGGGCAGAGAGGCAACTAGAGATCATGCCGATCAACGAGACGCTGTCCCAGTACAGCGACTACTCCTACACCACCGCGGCGGCGATCTACGTCATCGCGCTGATGTTCGCCCTCGTCGAGCAGGGTTTCGGGGCAAAGGGCCGACTGGCGGCGGAGCGCAGTATCCAGCGCTCGCGCGAACTGGTCGGCGCGGGCGGTCCGCCGTCGACGGCGCAGCTGCCTGGGACGGCCTACGAAGCCCCGCGCGAGATCGGCCGTCCCGAGCGCATCGGCCGCATGGGCGCCGCGCTGCTGGTGCTGGCCGCGCTGCTCCACCTCTCCGCGATCGTGCTGCGCGGGCTCGCCGTGCACCGCGCGCCGTGGGGCAACCTCTACGAGTACGGCATGGCCACGACGTTCATCGCCGTCGTGACCTGGATCGTCATCATGCGGAAGTTCCCGGTCCGCCATCTCACCGGCTTCCTGCTGCTGCCGGTCGTGATCCTGATGTTCGTCAACGGCACCATGCTGTACACGACGGCCGCGCCGGTGCAGCCCGCGCTGCAGTCGTACTGGCTGATCATCCACGTTTCCGCGGCGATCATCGGTTCGGGTGTCTTCCTGGTGCCGGGTGTCGCGAGCGTCCTTTACCTTTTCCGCGCCGCTCACGACGACAATCCGGCGAAGTTCGCCAAGTTCGGCTCGAAGCTTCCCGCCGCGGACGTGCTCGACCGCATCGCCTACCGCACCACCATCTTCGCCTTCCCGATCTTCACCTTCGGCGTGCTCTGCGGCGCGGTGTGGGCCGAGGCGGCGTGGGGCCGGTTCTGGGGCTGGGACCCCAAGGAGACCGTCGCGTTCGTGGCGTGGGTCGTCTACGCGGCGTATCTCCACTCGCGTGCGACCGCGGGCTGGCGCGGGAAGCGGGCCGCGATCATCAACATCGTCGGATTCTCCGCGACGATCTTCAACATGTTCTTCGTGAACCTGGTGACTTCGGGTCTGCACTCCTACGCCGGGGGCTGACCGCCACCGCTGCACGGTCGCCGACTACCGTCAATACTGAGGTAGGGGGATGACGTGCGCGGAGGAGGAATTCAGCGGTGACCGGACCCAGTGAAGAATCGGCTCCTGGCCACCCCGAACCCACCGAGAGCGCTCCGCCCTCGGAGTTGTTCTCCGAGGACCGGACGGACTCGGCCCCGCACCCGAACCCGGCCCCGGTCGGCTTCGAATCCGAGCCGACCCAGGCCGTGCAGCCGCAGTACCCCCAGCAGGCCGAGTATCCGCAGCCGGCGCAGTACGCGCAGCAGCCCGCCCAGCAGCAGCCGCCGTTGCCGCAGCCGTCGCAGGGGCAGTACCAGCAGCCCTACGACCAGAACCTGCCGCCGCTGCAGCCGCAACAACCCCAGCAGGCCCAGTACCAGCCGCAGCAGCAGTACGCGCCGCAGCAGCAGCCTCAGCCGGTCCAGCAGCCCGGTCCGCCCGGGCTCCCGCAGCCGCAGGGCAGGCACGCGCTGCCGGACGAACTCGCCACCGCGAGCCTGGTCAAACCACAGAAGCGCAAACCGCAGTCGGGGTGGCGCAAGGCGCTGTACGTCGGCACCGGCAAGCTCATCAACCCCGGTGAGAGCCCGGCCGACACCCGCAAGCGCGAACTGATCGCGCAGATCAACCAGCCGCTGCGCGGGTGCTACAAGATCGCGATGCTGAGCCTCAAGGGCGGCGTCGGCAAGACCACCACGACGACCACGCTGGGCTCGACGTTCGCGTCGCTGCGCGGTGACCGCGTCGTCGCCGTCGACGCGAACCCCGACCGCGGGACGCTGTCGCAGAAGATCCCCATCGAGACCACCGCGACCGTGCGCCACCTGCTGCGCGACGCGGACAAGATCACCAGGTACAGCGACGTCCGCTCGTACACGTCGCAGGGCGGCAGCCGACTGGAGATCCTCGCCAGCGAGCAGGACCCGGCGGTGTCGGAGGCGTTCTCCGAGGACGACTACCGGCGCACGGTCAACCTGCTGGAGCATTTCTACAACATCGTGCTCACCGACTGCGGGACCGGCTTGATGCACTCGGCGATGAAGGGCGTCTTGGACGTCGCGGACGCGCTGGTCGTGGTCTCTTCAGGCTCCGTCGACGGTGCGCGCAGTGCCTCGGCGACGTTGGACTGGCTGGAGGCACACGGCTACGGCGACCTGGTCAAACGGTCTGTCGCGGTGATCAACTCGGTGCGGCCGAAGGGCGGCTCCGTCGACCTCGACAAGCTCTCCGCGCACTTCGGCGCACGGGTCCGCTCGGTCTGCCGGATCCCGTTCGACCCGCACCTGGAAGAGGGCGCGGAGATCGAACTGGACCGGCTCGACGCCGACACCCGGCTGGCGTTGCTGGAACTGGCCGCCACCGTCGCCGACGGTTTCGGAGGCCAGCAGTACCGGCAGGTCCAGCCCTAGCGGCTCTTACTCCATCCATGCCCCGCCGCCGCCCTCAACGGAGGAGCGGCGTTCCCGGGCCTACTCTTTGTCGTCCTCTTTACCTTTGCGCTGCTGCTCGCCGAGCTTGCGCAGGAAGTCGGGGTCGTCGTCCGGGGCCAGCGTCGGCCGCGACGAGGGCACCCCGACGCGCTCGATCCCGAACGCGCGCCACAACACAACGGCGACGGTGAGCGCTCCGATGGCCGCGAGCAAATAGATCATGCTCGGTCCCTTTCCGCGTGGAGGACGTTGCTCAGTCCCACGAGGCTAGCCTCTTTGCCGCGCGCGGGGGGACCTACGGATACCCCAATGTGACGAAGGGCCGGTTTGCGCCCTTCGTCACTGGAGTCGTATCTGAGAGAAATGCCAGGTCAGACCTTGCGAGCGGGTTCGCTGGCGTCGGTGGTCAGCTCGGCGAGGAGCTCGTTCACCTCGGCCTCACGGAACCGGCGGTGTCCGCCGGGGGTGCGGATCGAGCCGATCCGGCCCGCGGTCGCCCAACGGGTCACGGTCTTGGGGTCAACCCGGAACAGGGCCGCCACTTCACCGGGGGTGAGCAACCTTCCGCCCATGGTCGCGGTCATTTTCCGCCTCCTTCACGGCTTCACTGCTAAACCGGCTTCACTGCCAAAACCGAAACGGGCCTTCGTGCCGGGTGGCCAACACGGCAATCGTTGCATCTCACCCGTCAGGTACTCGAACGGTTGTCCAACAGTAAAGAGCCCTTAAAGGTCAAAACCGACAACCGCGACATGCGCCGGTGAACCCGCAGGTCTTGTCACAGAAGTACGAAAACGCGCCCTGGTCATGCGAATCGGCGCATGGCCCCTAAGGTGTAGCGGTGGACCAGGTGGATCGGAAGATCATCGCGGCATTGCGGGAGAACGGCCGGGCTACCTACGCCGACCTCGGCCGATCGGTCGGGCTCTCAGCGTCATCAGTGCACGAGCGGGTCGGCAAACTCGAGGCCTCCGGCGTCATCACCGGCTACCACGCCATGGTCGATCCCAGCATGGTCGGACTCGGGGTGACGGCGCTCGTCGGCATCCACCCCACCGACACCGCTGCCGACGACGAAGTAGCGGAGGCGCTCGGAGCGCTCGACGAGGTCGAAAGCTGCTACGCCGTCGCGGGTGACGAGGCGTTCGTCGTCAAGGTGCGGGTGGCGACCGTCGACGATCTGGAGGCGGCGCTCAACCGGCTGCGGCGCATCCCCGGCGTCGGCCGGACCAACACCACCGTCGTGCTTTCCACGCGGTTCGAGGGGCGACCCAACAACGCGGGTCTGGACGACGGCCGCAACGGCGGCGCGTAACCTGCGTTGATGTGAGCGATACGCCGGAAACCGCCGATCACCTGGCCCGTGACCTGACGCTGTACGTGCTGGCCAGGTTCGTCCTGGTCGGTGTCATCGCGGGCGGGTTGCTGCTGGTCAACGTCCCGCTGCTGGTCGCCTTGCTGATCGGCCTGGTGGTGGGGCTCCCGCTGGGCCTGCTCCTGTTCCGCCCGCTGAACGCGCGCGTGACCGCCGGGCTCGCCCGCCGCAACGAAAAGCGCGCCCGCGCCCGCGCGGAACTGCGCTCGCAGCTGCGCGGCGACCGAGTGGACGGGGCGGCGTGAGCCGGCTGCACAGCCGGAGCTGGGTCCGCGAGGCCGTCCGCATCATCGAGGCCGACGCGAACCGCAGCGCCGACACGCACCTGCACGTCTTCCCGCTGCCCGCGGACTGGAACATCGACCTCTACCTGAAGGACGAGTCCGTCCACCCGACCGGCTCGCTCAAACACCGGCTCGCCCGGTCGCTGTTCCTGTACGGCCTGGTGAACGGCCAGATCGGGCAGGACACCGTGCTCGTCGAGGCCTCCAGCGGCTCGACGGCGGTTTCGGAGGCGTACTTCGCGCGGATGCTCGGGCTGCGGTTCATCACCGTGGTGCCGCGAAGCACGTCGCCGGAGAAGATCGCACTCATCGAGTTCTACGGCGGCGAGTGTCACTACGTCGACCGCGCCCCCGACATGTACCCGGAGGCCGAGAGGCTCGCTTCGGAGTGCAACGGCCACTACCTCGACCAGTTCACCTACGCCGAGCGCGCGACGGACTGGCGCGGCAACAACAACATCGCCGAGTCCGTGTACGCGCAGATGCAGTCCGAGCGGCACCCCGTGCCCACCTGGATCGTCGTCGGCGCCGGCACCGGCGGAACGAGCGCGACCTTCGGCCGCTACGTCCGCTACAAGCGCCACACCACGAAGATCGCCGTCGTCGACCCGGAGAACTCGTCGTTCTACGGCGCCTGGGAGACCGGCGCGCTCGACTACGCGACCGGCATGCCTTCGCGGATCGAAGGCATCGGACGCCCCCGCGTCGAGCCGTCGTTCGTGCCCGGCGTCATCGACGAGATGCTCCAGGTGCCCGACGCGGGCTCGCTCGCCGCCATCCGGCTGCTGCGCGAACGCACCGGACACTGGGCGGGCGGCTCGACCGGGACCAACCTCTTCGGCGCCTTCACGCTGATCTCGCGGATGCTCGCCGAGGGGCAGGCGGGCAGCGTCGTCACGCTGCTGTGCGACGGCGGCGAGCGGTACGCCAACACGTACTACAACGACGAATGGCTGGCGCAGAAGAGCATCGACATCGAGCCGTACCGGGAGATGTACCAGGAGTTCCTGGTGAGCGGGAAGTTCGCTCCCTCGCTCTGACGGTCGCTGCCCGAGCCTGGGATGTCGTGACCGGCCCTTTCGTGCCGCACCGTGTGGATTTCGGGACGTTGGATGACCCGAAATCCACACGGTCGTGCCTCAAAGGTCCGGTGACGGGGGTTCTGGAGGGTGAGCGGTCGGGGTGCCCTGAGCATGGCGGGACCGGATCACCAAAGGAGCAAGGGACCTTTGCTATCGCCTGGGGCGCATCTAGTGGTCGCCCAGGCGTCGAAGGGGCACGCCTGGTGGTCCGAGGCGGAAATCTCAAAGAATGAACGGTCCGTTCATCCCTCCCCGGCGGTCCGGTGACGGCGCCGCCGGTAGCCGGGAAGCCGCTAGATCGAGAGCGCGACAGCGGTCAGGATCGCCCAGCCCAGCATCGCCAGACCGGTGTCCCGCAGCGCCGGGATCAACGCCCGTCCCTGTTCGCCGCTGCCGACGGCCTTGACCGACTTCAGCAGCAGCGGCGCGGTCAGCAGGCCCACCAGCGCCCACGGCGTCACGAAGGCGAGCAGCACGCTGACGACGTAAGGCACGGCCACCAGCGCCAGGTAGAGCCGCCGAGTGCCCTTGTCGCCGAGCCGGGTGGCGAGGGTGCGCTTGCCGGACTCGATGTCGGTCGGGATGTCGCGGAGGTTGTTGGCGGTCAGCACGCCGGTCGAGAACGCGCCGACCGCGACGGCGCAGCCGAGCGCTGTCCAGCTGATCTGTCCGGCTTGGACGTACACGGTGCCGAGCACGCCTGCGAGGCCGAAGAAGACGAAGACCGCGATCTCACCGAAACCGTAGTAGCCGTAAGGCTTTTTGCCGCCGGTGTAGAACCAGGCGCCGAGGATGCAGACCGCTCCCATGGCCAGCAGCCACCAGAGCCCGCTCATCGCGACGAGCACGAGTCCGAGGACTCCGGCGAGTCCGAGGGCCGCGAGAGCGGCCGCCAGGACGGCTTTCGGCTTCGCGACTCCGGAGCCGACCAGCCGCAACGGGCCGACGCGGTTCTCGTCGGTGCCGCGGATGCCGTCGGAGTAGTCGTTGGCGTAGTTGACACCGACGATCAGGGCGAGAGAGACCAGCAGGGCGAGCAGCGAGCGCGACCACGAGAACCCGTCGAGCGCGACGGCCGCGCCGACTCCGGCGACCACCGGCGCCACCGCGTTGGGCAGCGTCCGCGGGCGCGCCCCTTCGATCCATTCACCAGCAGTCGCCATGCCGCCATTCTGGCCTTGGCGACCACCTGCCGGTATGCGGGGCTCGTCACCCGCTCGCGGTGCCGAGCCACCGCGAGCGGACGACGAATCCCGCTACTTCAGATCCTTGATGGTGTCTTCGAGCGTCCAGGTGAGTGTGCCGCTGTTCGGAACGGCGGTTTCCGGTTCGTCCGCCAGCGCGGGCCCGGCCAAAGCGACCAGACCCATCGTGACGGCGGTGCAGGCCAATACTGTGCGTGTCCAGCGCGTCATGCCTTAGACGTAAACCCGCGGGTAATGATCGTGTCAACAACGTCCCAGTAATCGGTGGAGAATTCACGACCTTCGTAGGAGATTTCGGACGGCCGTCCTGTCGACCTTTCCGGGGCCCCGCAACGGTAGTTCTTCCGTGAATTCGACCCGCTTCGGAGCGGCCGCCGCACCGGCCTCTTCGCGGCACGCGGCACGAAGGGAATCGACGTCGCAACCAGCGCCGACGACGAGTGCGACGACCGCCTCGCCCCACTCGGGATCAGGTACTCCGACCACGCACGCGTCCCGGATTCCGGGCTGCGCGGTCAAGATCCGTTCGACCGCCGCTGCGGCCACCTTCACCCCGCCGGTGTTGATCATGTCGTCGACCCGCCCGAGGACCTCCAGACGCCCATCGGGTGACAACCGGCCACGGTCGGAGGTGCGGAAGCGGCCCCCTTCGAAGGCCTCCGCGGTCAGGTCGGGTCGCAGTCGGTAGCCATGCGCGAGGACGTCACCCGTGATACAGACCCGCTCGTCTTCGAGTTCGACGTGTACTCCATCCAGCGGTACGCCGTCGTAGACGCAGCCGCTCGCCGTCTCGCTCATGCCGTACGCGGGCACGATCTTCACACCCGCTTCGGCCGCGCGCTCCCGGAGTTCCGCGGTGGTCGCCGCGGCGCCGACGATGATCGCGTCGAACGCGCGGGCCGCCGCCAGTCCCGGGCCGCCCGCGTCGAGCAGACGGCCGAGCTGGGTCGGCACGAGTGCGGTGTAGCGCGTCCCGTTCAGCGCGAGGAGCGGCGAGGCGGCTTCGGCGAAGTCGTCCGGCCGGAAACCGCCGGCGTGCACCACGGCGGGCGTCGTCCCGGCCAGCAGCGAGCGGACGAGCACCTGCAGCCCGCCGATGTACTGAGCCGGGGTCGCGAGCAGCCAATGGCCCGGCCCGCCGAGCCGCGTATGGGTCGCGCGCGCCGACGCGGCCAGCGCCGCGGCCGACAGCAGGACACCCTTGGGTTCGCCGGTGGACCCCGAGGTGGCGATGATCACCGCCGTCCCGGGCTCGGCCGGGCGTGTCGGCTCCATCGCGTCCCGCAGGGCCTCCGACGCGTAGGGGAGGATGGCCGCGCCGCCCCCGAGCGCCTCGGCCAGCGCCGAGGTCAGCTCGGTGATCGACGCCGGACTCCCGTCCACCCCTATCGCACGCATCCCGCCAGCCTATGCCCGCGTTTAGTCCTCTCGATGCGATCGTTGCGCACGCAACTACAGCATCGAGAGGACTAAATGCGGGGTCTCAGTAGTAGTAAGGGAAGGCCGACCAGTCGGGGGAGCGTTTCTCCAGGAAGGAGTCCCGGCCCTCGACGGCCTCGTCCTGCATGTAGGCCAGCCGGGTCGTCTCGCCGGCGAAGAGCTGCTGGCCGACGAGGCCGTCGTCGGTGAGGTTGAACGCGTACTTCAGCATCCGCTGCGCCGTCGGCGACTTGCCGTTGATCGCCCACGCCCAGTCCAGCGCCTCGGCCTCCAGCTGCGCGTGCGGGACGGCCGAGTTGACCGCGCCCATCGCCTGCATCTGCTCGGCCGTGTACTCGCGGCCGAGGAAGAAGATCTCCCGCGCGAACTTCTGCCCGACCTGCTTGGCGAGGTACGCCGAGCCGTAGCCGCCGTCGAAGGAGCCGACGTCGGCGTCGGTCTGCTTGAACCGCGCGTGCTCGGCCGACGCGAGCGTGAGGTCGCACACCACGTGCAGCGAATGCCCGCCACCGGCCGCCCAGCCCGGGACCACCGCGATGACCACCTTCGGCATGAACCTGATCAGCCGTTGGACCTCGAGGATGTGCAGCCGTCCGGCCCTGGCCGGATCGATCGTGTCGGAGGTCTCCCCATCCGCGTACTGATACCCGGAGCGTCCGCGAATACGCTGGTCACCACCGGAACAGAACGCCCAGCCGCCGTCCTTCGGCGACGGGCCGTTGCCGGTGAGCAGGACGCAGCCGACGTCCGAGCTCATCCGCGCGTGGTCGAGCGCGCGGTACAGCTCGTCGACGGTGTGCGGCCGGAAGGCGTTGCGGACCTCGGGACGGTCGAACGCGATACGCACCACGCGTTTGCCTGAGCGGCTCTCAGAGGAGCGGTGATAGGTGATGTCGGTGAAGTCGAAACCTTCGACTTCCGTCCATGAGGCGGGGTCGAACAGCTCGGAAACCTGGGCGTCATCCACGTTTGGGAGAATAGGACGTGTGGCTGTGAGTCGTAGTGTGAAACCCGAGGTCTGCCGGTGAATCCTTCCACCGCGCAGGCCAGGGTCATCGTCGACGAGCTCGTCCGCAACACCGTTTCCCACGTCGTGCTCTGTCCCGGCTCCCGCAACGCCCCGCTCTCGATCGCGCTGTACGACGCGGCGGCGGCCGGACGCCTCCAGCTGCACGTCCGCATCGACGAACGCGGCGCCGCCTTCCTCGCCCTCGGTATCGCCGCGCGCACCGGCCGTCCGGTGGCCGTACTGTGCACCTCGGGTACCGCGGCCGCGAACTTCCACCCCGCCGTCCTGGAGGCCGACCGCGCCGGCGTCCCGCTGATCGTCCTGACCGCCGACCGCCCGCCCGAGCTGCGGGCCGCCGGGGCGAGCCAGGTCATCGACCAGCACCAGCTCTACGGCAACGCCATCCGCTACTTCGACGAGCTCGCCGTCGCCGAACGCCGTGCCGGGCAGAACTCGTACTGGCGCGGCCAGATCTGCCGCGCCTGGAACGCCGCGTACGGCGAATGGCGCTGCGGGCCGGTGCATCTGAACATCCCGTTCCGCGAACCGCTCGTGCCGGACCTCGACGACGGTGACAAGGCCGGCGAGTGGTTCGAGTCACTCGAAGGACGTCCCGACGGCGCTCGCTGGACCGAACTTCCCGACTTCGGCGCGCTTCCGTCCTTCGTGGTGCCTTCGGCTCGTTCGGGCCTGGTCATCGCGTGCGACACCGGCGTGCAGGCCGCCAGTGAATGGGCCGAGCTGCACGGCTGGCCGGTCGTCTCGGAGACCGGCGGCATCGGGCTGGCGGGGGCGACGGCGATCTCGCACGGCGCCTGGCTGCTCGGTGTCGAGGAGTTCATCTCGCGGCACAAGCCCGAGCAGGTGCTGTGCATCGGCCGTCCGACGGTGTTCCGGCAGGTCCAGCGGGTCCTGTCCGATCCCGACGTCGAGGTGCTGCTGGTCCGGCCCGATTCGGACTGGCCGGCGCCCGCGCACAACGTCCGCCAGGTCGGGCAGTGGTTCGACGAGCCGACCAAACCCGCCGATCCGGAGTGGCTCGCGAGCTGGCAGCGCGCGGACAAGGCGGCGTCGTCGGCGGTCGCCGAAGCGCTGGCGGGCGAACCGTGGCCGAGCGGATTGCGCCTCGCCTCCGAGCTGATCGACGCCGTTCCGGAGGGGTCGCTGCTGGTCGTCGGCTCGTCCAACCCGACCCGCGACGTCGCGCTCGCCGGACGCCTGCGGCCGGACGTGCTGGTGCACCGCAACCGCGGCGTCGCCGGGATCGACGGCATGGTGTCGACCGCGATCGGCGCCGCGACCGTCCACAGGGGACATTCGTACGCCCTGCTCGGTGATCTCACGTTCCTGCACGACGCGAGCGGCCTGCTGACAGGGCCCGCGGAGCAGCGCCCCGATCTCACGATCGTGGTGCTCAACGACGACGGCGGCGGCATCTTCTCGCTCCTGGAGCAGGGCGCGCCCGAGCACAACGCCAGCTTCGAACGCGTCTTCGGCACGCCGCACGGCGCCGATCTCGGCGCGCTGTGCGCGGGCTACCGCGTCCCGCACGTCGTCGCGGAGACGCTCACCGAGTTCCGGGCGGCCCTGAAGCCCGCGCCAGGTCTGCGAGTGGTGGAGGTCAGAGTGGACCGGACGCGCCACCGTGAGCTGCACGCGCGACTCCGTACGGCGGTGTCTTCCGCGGTGCGGGCTGTATGAAGTGATTCGCGTGCGAAGCACGTCCGTTGAGGGCGGTGGCGGGGGCATGGATGGAATTTCCGTCTCAGTCCCAGAGGCTAGGAACCCCTCCTTCGGACGTGTCTCCGTGCTGATCATCTGGCTACGTTCGAGCGCGCAGACAAATCCTGGGAGGGATTCGCAATGCGCTTGAAGACTCGCGCCGGCTTCGCCGGTTTGACCGCGGGCGTCGTCTCGGTGCTGCTCGTGGGCACTGCCGTCGCCGCACCCGCGCCCGGCTCGATCGGCGTCGGTGACCCGTACTACCCGCACGCCGGAAACGGGGGCTACGACGTCGGGCACTACGACCTGCGGCTGACCTACCAGCCCTCGACCGACCTGCTTTCCGGGTCCACGACGATCCTGCTCACCGCGACACAGGACCTTTCGCGGTTCAACCTCGACTTCGGGCTCAAGGTGACGAGTGTCCGGGTCAACAACCGGCCCGCGCAGTTCGCGACGTCGACCGACGGCACCGGCGAGCTGAGCGTCACCCCGGCCGCTCCGCTGAAGAAGGGCCAGACCGCGACCGTCGTCGTGGCCTACGCGGACACGCCGTCGAAGGTGAAGATCGACGGCTTCACCGCCTGGAAGAAGACCCCGGACGGCGCGCTGGCCGTCGACGAGCCGCAGAGCGCGGCCTGGTGGTTCCCGTCCAACGACCACCCGACCGACCTGGCCACCTACGACATCTCCGTCGAGGTGCCGAACGACGTCGCGGCCTTGTCCAACGGCTCGCTCGTGCGCAAGACGGTCCAGCGGCCGGGGTGGACGCGCTGGAACTGGCGCAGCACCAAACCGCAGGCGACGTACCTCACGTCGCTGGAGGTCGGCAAGTTCGAGGTGAACGAGCAGACCACGCCGGACGGCAAGCCGTTCATCACCGCCTACGGCGCGGACCTCGGCGAATCGCTCGGCGCGGCCAAGACCAGCATCGAGCGGACGCCGGAGATCACCGAGGTCCTGGCGTCGAAGTTCGGGCCTTATCCGTTCGAGGCACAGGGCGGCGTCGTCACCACCGGCATCACCTTCGCGCTGGAGAACCAGACCCGGCCGGTGTACGGCGCTAGGGCGTTCCGCTCCGGCTCGAACACCTCGATCGTGGCCCACGAGCAGGCGCACCAGTGGTTCGGCGACAACGTCACGCTCGGCAAGTGGAGCGAAATCTGGCTGAACGAGGGCTTCGCCTCCTACGGCGAGTTCCTGTGGTCGGAGGAGACCGGCGAGGGCACCGCCGACGAACTCGCGCAGTACATCTACGACTCGGCTCCGGCCGACGACCCGTTCTGGCAGGTCCTGCCCGCCGACCCGGGCGCGGAGAACCAGTTCCACGCGGCCGTCTACGACCGCGGCGCCCTCGCGGTGCACGCGTTGCGCAAGGCTGTGGGTGACGACACGTTCTTCCGGATCCTGAAGACCTGGCAGCAGGCGAAGAAGCACAAGTCGGCGGTGATCGGAGAGTTCATCGCGCTGGCGGAGAAGATCTCGGGCAAGCCGCTGTACGACCTGTTCCAGACCTGGCTCTACACCAAGGGCAAGCCCTCGGTGAGTCCTAACGGGACACCGGCGAGCGCTCTTCGGGCGGCCGCGGCTCCGGTCGCGCCCAAGTCCTGGCCGCAGATCAAGGCGACGCACGAATTCCTCGGCGAGCGACACGCCCACTGACGGGTAGCGCTACGCTCGCGGCGTGACGGCCAAAGCGGAGCGGGTGAGGCGCATCGGGTGGTATGCCGCCCTCGTTGTCGCCTCACTCGTCACCGTGCTCGGCGTCTCGCTGCTGTTCGCCGCCTTCCGCAACGACAGCGCGATCGAAGCGGAACTCGGGCAGGCGACCGCGCAGGTCGAATCGGTGACGTTCGACCGCACGATCATCAACTACGCCACTCCCGACGGCATCGTGCACAGCCCGGCCAACGGCGTCCTCTACCCGGCCGGGCTGGCCGCCGGGCAGCTGGTGAACATCGAGTACGACGTCGGCGACCCGGAACTCGCGCGGGTGGCCGGGCGCTCGGCGTCGAACACGCTGCTGCCGCTGGGCAGCATGATCTTCTTCACCTGGCTGGTCGCCGGGCCGCTGCTGTGGTGGATCCGGCGGCTGAACGCCCGCTCGCGCGCCGAGTCGTCCGTCTGATCACGCGAGTCGTCCATCCAGACACGCGTGCCGTCCGTCTGATCACGCGAGTTCGCCGTTTCCGCACGTATGGCTCTTGTGCCTGGACGGACGTCACGCGTGACTAGACGGACGGCACGCGTGATCGGACGGACGTCACGCGTGATCAGAAGGTGAACTCAGCCGACGGACGTCTGCCACCACCCCAGGATCTCGTCGGCCACGCCCGGAGCCGCCACCAGAAGCGCGTCGACGGGCAGTGCCGTGTCTTCGCCGTGCCGGTCCAGCACCACGGCTCCCGCCTCGATGGCCAGCGCGACCGAGCCGGCGACGTCCCATTCGCGGTAGCTGTGCAGCACCGCGGCGGCCGCGTGGCCCAGCGCGACCTGCGCGATCGACAGCGCCGCCGAGCCCAGCACCCGCACTCCGGCGTGCGCGGCGGCGGCGCGTTCGATGAAGTCGCCCATTCCGGGCCAGACGCCCTTGCGGGTGAGTTCGGTGCAGACGATCGCCCCGGCCGTCCCGCAGCGGTCGGTCAGCCGGATCGGTTTGCCGTTGGCGCGGGCGCCGCGGCCGCGGGCGGCGGCGTAGATCTGGGCGCGGTACGGGTCGGCGACGACGCCGACCACCGGTCCCGAAGCGTCGATCAACGCGAGGCTGTACGCGCACCAGGGGACGCCGGCGACGTAGTTCGCGGTGCCGTCGACGGGGTCGACGACCCAGCGGTATTCGGCGACGTCGGCCCCGTGGTCGGCGCCGAATTCACCGCCGACGACGGGGATGCCGGGGAATTCCGCGGTCAGCACGCGGCGGGTGTGGCGTTCGAGGATGCGGTCGGTGTCGGTGACCCAATCGAAGGGTGAGTCCTTCAGATCGGGGTGCGCGCCTCGTCCGGCGGTCGCGGTGATCACGTCGGTCGCGTCGTTGGCCAGCCGCCCGGCCACTTCGAGGGCCCTCGACAGCAACCCGGGCTCGACGGGCTGCGGCGGCCTTGACGACAGGAGGGTCATGCCTGCCTAGTGTGGCCGAAACTGGTTTCCGGAACACGACCATGAGATGACATGTCGTCTGTTCTGTTTTTGTTGGCGTGGGCGTCACAACCGGATGCGACAGTGAGGCCGTGCGAGTCGCGATAGTCACCGAAAGTTTCCTGCCCCAGGTGAACGGCGTGACCAACTCCGTGCTCCGCGTCGTGGAACACCTCCGCGAACGCGCGCACGACGTGCTGATCATCGCCCCGGGACCGGGTCCCGGGGAGTACCTCGGCGCCCCGGTCGTGCGTATTCCCGCCCTCGACTTCCCCGGCGTGAACTCGCTCCCGGTCGGCGTGCCGACCCGGACCGTGCTGACCGCCCTCGCCGATTTCGGGCCGGACGTGGTCCACCTCGCGTCGCCGTTCGTGGTCGGTGCCCGCGGGCTCGCCGCGGCCAGACGGCTGCGTGTGCCGTGTGTCGCGGTGTATCAGACCGACATCGCCGGTTTCGCCGCCGCGTACGGCTTCGGTATCGCGGCCCGCGCGGCCTGGCGCTGGGTGCGCCGCCTGCATTCGCGGGCCGACCGGACGCTCGCGCCGTCGTCGGATTCGGTGGAACAGCTGAAACTGCACGGGATCCCGCGGGTGCACCGCTGGGCGCGCGGCGTCGACATCGACCGGTTCTCGCCGGTGCACGCGAGTCCGGCATTGCGGGCCGAGCTCGCGCCGAACGGTGAGCTGCTGGTCGGTTTCGTCGGCAGGCTGGCGCCCGAAAAAGAGGTCGAACGGCTGACGGCGCTGGCCGGGATCGACGGGATCCGCGTGGTCGTCGTCGGCGACGGCCCGGAACTGCCGATGCTGCGCGAACGCATCCCGGGAGCGGCGTTCCTCGGCGCCCGATACGGCGAAGAGCTTTCCGCCGCGTACGCGAGTCTCGACGTCTTTGTCCACACAGGACCGCACGAGACGTTCTGCCAGGCCATCCAGGAGGCGATGGCCTCCGGGCTGCCGGTGCTCGCGCCGAACGCGGGCGGCCCGAAGGACCTCGTCCTGCCCGGCCGCACCGGCTTCCTGCTGCCCGCCGACCGGGCCGGATTCGCGACGACGCTGGTGGACAAGGTGCACGACCTCCGCGACGACGCGTTGCGCGCCAGGCTGGGGGAGAAGGCACGCAAGGTGGTGCTGGGCCGGACCTGGCCCGCGGTCTGCCGGGAACTGGTCGGCCACTACGAGGCCGTCCAGGGCAAAGTCGCTCGCGCGGCCTGAAGATGCAGCGGCTGGGAACGGTCCGGGCACCAGGCGGGCTCGAATGCATATAGTCCAGCTGGCCAACTTCTACGGGCCGCGCTCGGGCGGATTGCGGACGGCGCTGCACCACCTCGGCGCGGGCTATGTGGCGAGCGGACATCAGGTGACCCTCGTGGTGCCTGGACGGCACTACGCGGACGAGACGTTGCCGTCGGGAGTCCGCCGGTTTTCCCTTCCGGCACCGCAGATCCCGGGTACGGGCGGCTATCGCGCCGTCGACCCGCACCGGGTCCGCGCGGTCCTGAGACGGCTGGAACCGGACAGACTGGAAGTGTCCGACCGGCTCACGCTGCGCGGAATGGGCGTCTGGGCCCAGCGCAACGGCGTGCCCAGCATGGTGATCTCGCATGAGCGGCTCGACAGGCTGTTGGAGCAGTTCCTGATGCCGGAGCCGTTCGCGCGCCGCGTCGCCGACGCCGCGAACCGGCGGATGGCACGGCACTACGACACGGTCGTCTGCACGACGGCGTTCGCCCGCGCGGAATTCGACCGGATCGCCGCGCCGAACGTGCGCCGCGTCCCGCTCGGCGTCGACCTCGCGACGTTCACCCCGGCCCGGCGTGACGACGGGTGGCGGCACACGCTGTCCGGGAACGCCGACGCGCTGATCGTCCACTGTGGACGGTTATCGCCGGAGAAGCACGTCGAGCGCAGCGTGGACACGGTCGCCGAGCTGACCGAGGCCGGGCATCGCGTGCGGCTCGTGATCGCCGGCGACGGCCCTCGCCGCCGGGCGCTGGAACGACGGGCGCGCGGGCTTCCGGTGACCTTCCTCGGCTTCCTCGCCGGTCGCGGCGACGTCGCACGCCTGCTGGCCAGCGCCGACGTCTCCCTCGCGCCCGGACCGCACGAGACGTTCGGGCTGGCCGCGTTGGAGGCGCTCGCTTCCGGGACGCCGGTGGTGGTCTCGGCGTCGTCCGCGCTGCGGGAGATCGTGGGCCCGGGCTGCGGTGCTGCCGTCGACGATCACGCGACGGCGTTCGCGGGCGCCGTCACCGGACTGCTGGACGGTCCGGAGGACGCGAGGCGTGCGGCCGCACGGGCGCGGGCCGAGGAATTCGCCTGGCCGAAGTCGGTTCAGGGAATGCTCTCCGCGCTCGTCTGATTACCCCAAGATCATTTGTATCACTTTTGTACAACCGGCATTCATCGTCCCCTCAGCCATCGAGCGAGAGGACGGCACGTGAGGTTCGAAGTACTGGGGACGTTCACCATCTCTTCCGGTCCGCGGTCGGTCCCGCTGCGCGGACGGATGAGAAGAACACTGCTCGGGGTGCTCCTGGTCCGGGCGAACACTTTCGTTCCGGTGGACGTGCTCACCGAAGCCCTGTGGGAAAGCCGCTGGGAGCCGAGGGCCGTGCCGAAGCTGCACTGGCACGTCCACAAGCTGCGGCAGACCCTGCCCGAGGGCGAACGGCTCGGGTTCGACAACGGCGGCTACCGCCTGGAGGTCCACCCCGGCGAACTCGACGTCGAGACCTTCGAGACGCTGGGCAGCCAGGCCTTGAGGTCCGCGGATCCCGCGCAGCGCGCGTCGCTGATCCGGCAGGCGCTCACGCATTGGCAAGGCGCGCCGTACGAAGGTCTGGACGTCCCGCTGCTCTCGGACGAGACGATGCGGCTTTCGGAGCACCGGCTGGTCCTGCTCGAAGAGCTCTACCAGGCGGAACTCGACCTCGGACGGTATGCGAGCGCGGCCGTCGAACTCGCGGATCTGGTGCGGCGGCATCCGCTGCGGCAGCGTGCCCAGTACCTCCTGATGGACGCTCTCTGGCGGGCCGGGCGCACGTCCGACGCGCTGGCGGCCTACCGGCGCGCTCGCCGGGTCTCGATCGGTCAGCTCGGCCTCGAACCGGGGCCGGAACTGCGGTTCCTGGAGCGGCGGATCCTCTCCGGCGAGGTCGCGGGGGCCGGTGCGCACCGAGCCCCGGCGTTGCTTCACCGGGCCAGGTGACCCTACGGCGCGCCGCTTTGCTCCCGCTTGGCCGACGTGTCTCAGGAGCTCGGGGTTAAAGTTCGAGCATGTCCCGAGCGAGTCTTGACAAGGATCCGCACGAAGTCGCCGCCATGTTCGACGACGTCGCGGACGGCTACGACCGCGCGAATTCGTTCATGACCTTCGGCTTCGACCGCCGCTGGCGCACCACCACCGCACGGGTGCTGGACGCCAAACGCGGCGAGAAGGTGCTGGACCTGGCGGCGGGCACCGGCGTGTCCACCGTCGAGTACGCGCGCAACGGAGCCTGGTGTCTCGCCGCGGACTTCTCGGTCGGCATGCTCAAGGCGGGTAAGCACCGCGGCGTGCCGATGGTCGCCGCCGACGCGTTGAAGCTGCCGTTCGCCGACGGCAGCTTCGACGCGGTCACCATCTCGCTCGCGCTGCGGAACTTCGTCGACACCAAGGCCGCGCTCACCGAGATCGCGCGTGTGGTCAAACCGGGCGGGCGCCTGGTCGTCTGCGAAGTGTCGACGCCCACATTCCCGCCGATCCGGTTCCTGCACCGGAAGTTCATCCTGCGGCTGCTCACCTGGGTCGGCAGCCGGACCTCGACGAACCCCGAGGCGTACTCCTACCTGGCCGAATCCATGCTCGCGTGGCCGGATCAGCGCACGCTCGGCGAGATCATCGCGAGCGCCGGGTGGACCGAGGTGGAGTGGCTGAACCTCACGTTCGGCGTCGTCGCCATCCACCGCGCGAAGAAGCCATCCGTAACTCCGCCTCCCTCCCCGCCGCCACCCTCAACGGACGAGCTTCGCTCGACTGTAGATTCGTAAGCATGACCACCCGTCGCAACGCTGACCACGACGCCGAAGTCATCGTCGTCGGTGCCGGACCGGCCGGCTCCACCGCCGCCACGTACCTCGCCCGCGCGGGCGTCGACGTGCTGCTGCTGGAGAAGACCGAGTTCCCGCGCGAGAAGGTGTGCGGCGACGGCTTGACCCCACGCGGCGTCAAGCAGTTGATCGACCTCGGCATCGACACCAGCGAGGACGCGGGCTGGGTGCACAGCCGCGGTCTGCGCATCCTCACCGGCGAGCTGACGCTCGAACTCGACTGGCCGGACCTGACCAGCTACCCGCCGTACGGCGTTTCGCGTACTCGTCAGGACTTCGACGACCTGCTCGCGAAGACCGCGGTCAAGGCGGGCGCGCGGCTGTACGAGCGCACCACCGTCACCGGTGCGATCACCAGCCCGACAGGCCGCGTGATCGGCGTCGAGGCGAAGGTCGGCCCGGAGAAGACACCGGTGAGCTACCGCGCTCCGCTGGTCTTGGCCTGCGACGGCGTCTCCGCGCGGCTCGCGCTGAGCGTCGGCATCCAGAAGAACGAGAAGCGCCCGATGGGTGTCGCGGTGCGGCAGTACTACAAGAGCCCGCGCCACGACGACCCGTTCATCGAGGGCCACCTGGAGCTGTGGGACCGCTCGGACCCACGCGACCCGAAGCTGCTGCCCGGCTACGGCTGGGCGTTCCCGCTCGGCGACGGCACGGTGAACGTCGGCCTCGGCATGCTGTCGACGTCGGCCGCGTTCCGCAGCACCGACTACCGCGCGCTGCTGCGCCAGTGGCTCGACGGGACGCCCGAGGAATGGGGCTACCGCGAGGAGAACGCCATCGGCAAGGTCGGCGGCGCCGGACTCCCGATGGGCTTCAACCGCACCCCACACTATCGCGACGGCCTGCTGCTCCTCGGCGACGCCGGCGGCATGGTCAGCCCGTTCAACGGCGAGGGCATCTCGGCCGCGATGGAGTCCGCGCAGCTGGCGTCGGAGTTCGTCGTCCAGGCCCTGGCGCGGCGCGAAGGGCCTTCGCGCGAGCGTGCGCTGGAGGGCTACCCGCGCGCTGTCGGGGAGCTGATGGGCGGCTACTACCGGCTCGGCAACGTCTTCGCGAAGCTGATCGGGAAGCCGAAGATCATGCACGCCGCGACGAAGTACGGGCTGCGGATCAACTCGATCCTTCCGCTGGTCTACAAGGGACTCTCGGGCTGCTACGACGCCAAGGGCGGGGACGGCGTCGACCGCCTCATCGCCGCGCTGGCGCGAGCCACCCCCACGCCTCGCTGACCCGTCGGCGCAAGTAGTCACCTACTTGCGACTGCTCTCTCCCGGACGAGGGGTTGCGAAAGCCACTTTCGCAACGTTGAGGGTTGCGAAAGTGGCTTTCGCAACATCCCGCGGGGCCATCGACGGCAGGCACCGACTCACCCACACTCAAGCGTGTGAAGGCCTCTTTCCCTCGGCTCAGCCGAAGGAAAGAGGCCTTCACACGCTTGGAGACGGCCGCGATCAGGCGACTGATGGCGCTGGTCTCCACACGTCTGGACCAGCGCTGGAGCACCCTCCACAGTGGTATCGGTCACAGGACACAACCGGTCAAAACCCTCATCGCAGTCGATCTTGGGAACGACGTCGCAGGTCACCGGTACCGCACGGAGGAAGTAACCGTACTGGCCGTGCGGTCAAGTTAGGGCAGCCTTATAGCACGGGGCCTAGGGACAAGAATGTGAGTCACGTCCTACACTCGGGCCATGCTTTGTGAATCGCTTCACATCCTCGACGGGAGGCTTGTGAACTATTTCACAAGCAAGGGGGTCGTCATGCACGGCCCGTAAGGGTTGCCTAACCCTCGGCGGTGTGACCCAGGTGACTTAGGGTGCCGACCAGGGAAGCGGTGAACCCCGACTCGAAAACCGCAGCGGCGCGGAAAGGATGGCGAAAACCCCGTGCTGATGTTGCCCGTGCTGACCCAGGCCGGCACCCCTTCGGTGCCCAACCTGGATATGTACCTCCCCTTGGTCCTGCTGTTCGTCCTCGCTCTCGGATTCGCGGTGCTGTCGGTGCTGCTCGGCCCGCTGGTCGGCCCGAGCCGGGCCAACAAGGCGAAGCTCGCGGCCTACGAATGCGGTATCGAACCGTCGCCGCAGCCGGTCGTCGGCGGCGGCCGGATGCCGGTCGCGTACTACATCACCGCGATGCTGTTCATCCTGTTCGACATCGAGATGGTCTTCCTCTACCCGTTCGCGGTCTCCGCGGACGCGCTGGGCATGTTCGGCCTGGTGGAGATCGTGCTGTTCATCGCGACGGTCGGTTTCGCGTACGCCTACGTGTGGCGTCGCGGCGGCCTGGATTGGAACTAGAGAAGCATGGGCCTCGAAGAAAAACTCCCCAACGGCATCCTTCTCGCGAGTCTTGAGGGCCTGGTCAACTGGGCGCGCAAGAACTCGATGTGGCCTGCCACCTTCGGTCTCGCGTGCTGCGCGATCGAGATGATGACCGTCGGCGGTTCCCGTTACGACATCGCGCGATTCGGCATGGAGCGCTTCAGCGCGACGCCGCGCCAGGCGGATCTGATGATCGTCGCCGGCCGTGTCACGCAGAAGATGGCGCCGGTGCTCCGCCAGATCTACGACCAGATGGCCGAGCCCAAGTGGGTGCTGGCGATGGGCGTCTGCGCCTCCTCCGGCGGGATGTTCAACAACTACGCCGTGGTGCAGGGTGTCGACCACATCGTCCCGGTCGACATGTACCTCCCCGGTTGCCCGCCGCGCCCGGAAATGCTGCTCGACGCGATCCTGAAGCTGCACGCCAAGATCCAGGACGAGCCGATCAACGCCCGCCGGGCCGCGATCCGCGCCGCCAGCGGTGAGCGCACCGAGCTGATCGCCTCCTCGATCAAGTACGCGAAGAAGTGAGCGACGTGCCTGAAGAGACCCCAGAAACCCCGGAAACCGGCGGCGAGCAGTCCAGCGCCGACCGGCCCGAAGGCGGCCTCGAGCCGCAGGGCGTCCGCCCGGCCGAGCCGGTCGTCACCGGTAAAGAGCGCCAGGGCATGTTCGGCGTGCACGGCACCGGTGACACCTCCGGCTACGGCGGTGTCCGGCTCCCGGCGTACAGCCCGCCTCCGGCGGAGCGCCCGTACGGCGGCTGGTTCGACGAGTTCGCCGACGAGTTCTACGCGGCCTTGGCGGACAACAAGGTTCCGGCGAACGCGATCCTGCAGACGACGGTCGACCGCGGCGAGATCACCTTCTACGTCGCCCGCGAGCACCTCGTCGAGATCGCGCGGACCCTGCGCGACGACGAAGGTCTCCGGTTCGAGCTGCTCAGCTCGCTGTCCGGCGTGGACTACGGCGTCGACGTCCCGCAGCGGCTGCACTCGGTCTACCACTTCACGTCGATGACCTACCGCCGCCGGATCCGCATCGAGGTCACCCTCGACATCGAGGACCCGCACGTCCCGTCGCTGGTCGGGCTCTACCCGACGGCCGACTGGCAGGAGCGGGAAGCCTGGGACATGTTCGGCATCGTCTACGACGGTCACCCGGCACTGACCCGCATCCTCATGCCGGACGACTGGGACGGCCACCCCCAGCGCAAGGACTACCCGCTCGGCGGGATCCCGGTCGAATACAAGGGCGCGGAGATCCCGCCGCCGGATCAGCGGAGGTCTTACTCGTGAGCATTCACGAAGAAGCAACCGAAGTCCCCGAAGCCGATTCCCGGGACACCACCGAAGGCCGCGTCTACTCCGTTTCCGGCGGTGACTGGGAAGACGTCATCGAGGACTCGCGCCACGACGAGCGCATGGTCATCAACATGGGCCCGCAGCACCCGTCGACGCACGGCGTGCTCCGGCTCGTGCTGGAGATGGAGGGCGAGACCGTCACCCAGCTCCGCTCGGTCATCGGCTACCTGCACACCGGGATCGAGAAGAACTGCGAGTACCGCACGTGGACCCAGGGCGTCACGTTCGTGACGCGCATGGACTACCTCGCGCCGCTCTCCACGGAACTGGCGTACTGCCTCGCGGTCGAGAAGCTGCTCGGCATCCAGGCCCCGCGCCGCGCCGAACTGCTGCGCGTGATGCTGCTGGAGATCAACCGCATCGGCTCGCATCTGGTCTACATCGCCACCGGCGGGATGGAACTCGGTGCCACCACGGCGATGACGCTCGGGTTCCGTGAGCGCGAAGAGGTCCTGCACCTGCTGGAGCACCTCACCGGTCTCCGGATGAACCACGCGTTCATCCGCCCCGGCGGTCTCGCGCAGGACATGCCCGCCGACTACCACGAGGTGGTCAGCGCGTTCGTCAAGACGATGGACGAGCGGCTTCCCTTGTACGACAAGCTCTTCACCGGTCAGCCGATCTGGCGCAACCGGCTCAAGGGCGTCGGCTACCTGCCGGTGGACGCCTGCCTCGCGCTCGGGGTCACCGGTCCGGTGCTGCGCAGTGCCGGTCTCCCGTGGGACCTGCGCAAGACGGAGCCGTACTCCCGCTACGACGAGTTCGAGTTCGACATCCCGACCTCGACCGACGCGGACTGCTGGGCGCGGTACCTGATCCGCGTCGAGGAGATGCACCAGAGCCTGCGGATCATCAAGCAGTGCCTGAAGAAGCTCGAACCGGGCCCGGTCATGGTCGAGGACAAGAAGGTCGCCTGGCCGGCGCAGCTCTCGATCGGCAGCGACGGCATGGGCAACTCGCTCGAGCACGTCCGCAAGATCATGGGCCAGTCGATGGAATCGCTGATCCACCACTTCAAGCTGGTCACCGAGGGCTTCAAGGTCCCGGCGGGTCAGGCCTACTCGACGGTGGAATCGCCGCGCGGCGAGCTCGGCGCGCACCTCGTGTCCGACGGCGGCACCAGGCCGCTGCGGGTCCACGTGCGCGAACCGAGTTTCATCAACCTGCAGTCGATGCCCGCGATGGCCGAAGGCGGCCTGGTGGCGGACGTCATCGCCGCCATCGCTTCGATCGACCCCGTCATGGGGGGAGTGGACCGTTGAGCAACCAGCCCGAAAAGACGCCGACGCCCGAACCGGGCACCCGTCAGGCGGAGCAGACCCACGCCGCCGCCGGTGGTGACGTCGACGTCATCGCGATCTCGCCGGATCCCGCCCTCGCGGAAGGGATCCTTGAGAACGCGAAGCCCGAAGACATCTTCGACGCCGACATCCACGCCAAGGCGCAGAACCTGATCTCGCGCTACCCGCAGTCGCGCTCGGCGCTGCTGCCGCTGCTGCACCTCGTGCAGTCGGTGCAGGGTTACGTGAGCCAGGAGGGCATCTCCTTCTGCGCTTCGCAGCTGGACCTGTCCGACGCCGAGGTCAGCGCGGTCGCGACGTTCTACACCATGTACAAGCGCCGCCCGTGCGGCGAGCACCTGGTGAGCGTCTGCACCAACACGCTGTGCGCGGCCATGGGCGGCGACGCGATCTACAAGAAGCTCCAGACGCATCTCGGTTCCGACGAGAAGCCGTTGGGACACAACGAGACCGCGGGGACGCCGAACGAGCCGGGCTCGATCACCCTCGAACACGCCGAATGTCTCGCGGCCTGCGACCTCGCCCCGGTGATCCAGGTCAACTACGAGTTCTTCGACAACCAGACCGAGGACAAGGCCGTCGCGCTGGTCGACGCGTTGCAGGCGGGCAAGAAGCCGGCTCCGACGCGTGGCGCGCCGCTGACGAACTTCAAGGGTGCCGAACTGCAGCTCGCCGGGTTCTTCCCGGAGGACGCGCAGCAGTACCGCACGGACGTCGATGGTCCTTCGCAGGCCGTCGAAACCCTGCGGGGAGCGCAGGTCGCGCAAGACCGCGGCTGGACCGCGCCCGCGCTGAAGGACGTCCCACTGCCTGCTGTGCCCTCTAAAACAGGGGAGAAGAAGTAATGGCAGACCCCATCACTCCGGTCCTCACGAAGCGCTGGCTTTCGCCCAACTCCTGGACGATCCAGTCCTACGAGGCCCTTGAGGGCTACACCGCGATCCGCAAGGCGCTCAAGGGCACTCCCGAGCAGATCGTCCAGCTGGTCAAGGATTCCGGCCTCCGCGGCCGGGGCGGCGCGGGCTTCCCAGCGGGCATCAAGTGGTCCTTCATGCCCCCGAACGAGGACAAGCCGCACTACCTCGTCATCAACGCCGACGAGGGCGAGCCGGGTACCTGCAAGGACATCCCGCTGATGATGGCGGACCCGCACTCGCTCATCGAGGGTTGCATCATCGCCTCGTACGCGATGCGGTCCCACCACTGCTTCATCTACGTCCGCGGCGAGGCGCTGCACTGCATCCGCCGTCTCAACGCGGCCGTGCGCGAGGCCTACGAAGCGGGTTACCTCGGCAAGAACATCCTCGACTCCGGATTCGACCTCGACATCACCGTGCACGCGGGCGCCGGGGCGTACATCTGTGGCGAGGAGACGGCGCTGCTGGACTCGCTGGAAGGCCGTCGCGGCCAGCCGCGGCTCAAGCCGCCGTTCCCGGCCGCCGCGGGTCTCTACGCCGCGCCGACCACGGTCAACAACGTCGAGACCATCGCCAGCGCGCCGTACATCATCAACGGTGGCTCGGACTGGTTCCGCCAGATGGGCCGCGAGAAGTCGCCCGGCCCGAAGATCTACTCGATCTCCGGTCACGTCGAGAAGCCCGGCCAGTACGAGTGCCCGCTCGGCACCACGCTGCGCGAGCTGCTCGACATGGCGGGCGGCATGAAGGACGGCGTCCCGCTGAAGTTCTGGACGCCGGGTGGTTCTTCCACGCCGATGTTCACCAAGGAACACCTCGATGTCCCGCTGGACTTCGAAGGCGCGGCGGAAGCCGGGTCGATGCTGGGCACGACGGCCGTGCAGGTCTTCAACGAGACCGTTTCCGTGCCGTGGGCCGTGATGAAGTGGACGCAGTTCTACGAGCACGAGTCCTGCGGCAAGTGCACGCCGTGCCGCGAGGGCACCTACTGGCTGGCGCAGATCCTGGAGCGCATGGTCGAGGGCAACGGCACCGAAGAGGACATCGACACCCTCCTCGACGTCTGCGACAACATCCTCGGCCGCTCGTTCTGCGCCCTCGGTGACGGCGCGGTCTCGCCGATCCAGAGCGGGATCAAGTACTTCCGGGATGAATTCCTGGCGCTGTGTGAAAAGAACAAGGCTCCGAAGCAGGAGCAGGAACTGGTGGGGGCGCAGGCATGACGATCGCACCCGACAAGCCCGGGACGTCCACTGAGGACACTCCGGTTCCCGAGGGCCACGTCAAGCTGGTCATCGACGGTGAAACGGTCATCGCGCCCAAGGGCGAGCTGCTGATCCGCACCGCCGAACGGCTCGGCACGGTCATCCCGCGCTTCTGCGACCACCCGCTGCTCGACCCGGCAGGCGCCTGTCGCCAGTGCCTCGTCGAGGTCGAAATGGGCGGCCGTCCGATGCCGAAGCCGCAGGCCTCGTGCACCATGACGGTCGCCGACGGCATGGTCGTGAAGACCCAGCTGACCTCGGCCGTCGCGGACAAGGCCCAGCAGGGTGTGATGGAGCTGCTGCTCATCAACCACCCGCTGGACTGCCCGATCTGCGACAAGGGCGGCGAGTGCCCGCTGCAGAACCAGGCGCTCGCGCACGGCCGCGCGGAGTCCCGCTTCGTCGACACGAAGCGGACGTTCGCGAAGCCGCTGCCGATCTCCTCGCAGGTGCTGCTGGACCGGGAGCGCTGCGTGCTCTGCCAGCGCTGCACCCGGTTCTCCCGTGAGATCGCCGGCGACCCGTTCATCGAACTGCTCGAACGCGGCGCCCACCAGCAGATCGGCACCGCCGAGACGGCCGACGTGCTGGACATGGCCTCCCGGACGACCTCCGGTGACCCGTTCCAGTCGTACTTCTCCGGCAACGTCATCCAGATCTGCCCGGTCGGCGCGCTGACGTCGGCCGCGTACCGGTTCCGCTCGCGGCCGTTCGACCTGGTGTCCTCGCCGAGCGTGTGCGAGCACTGCTCGTCCGGCTGCGCCGAGCGGACGGACTTCCGCCGCGGCAAGGTCATGCGCAAGCTCGCGGGCGACGACCCCGAGGTCAACGAAGAGTGGATCTGCGACAAGGGCCGGTTCGGCTTCCGCTACGCCTCCGCCGACGACCGCATCCGCCGTCCGCTGGTCCGCAACGCCGACGGCGTCCTGGAAGAGGCTTCCTGGACCGACGCGCTGCGTGCGGCCGCCGCCGGACTGGCCGCGGCGCGTGACGGCAAGGGCGCAGCGGTGCTCACCGGTGGCCGGCTGACCGTCGAGGACGCCTACGCGTACTCGAAGTTCGCGCGGATCGCCTTGGGCACCAACGACATCGACTTCCGGTCCCGCCCGCATTCGGCCGAGGAACTGAGCTTCCTCGCGTCGCACGTGGTCGGGACGACGCCGGAAAGCGGCGTCACCTTCGGCGAGATCGAGCGGGCGCGCACCGTGCTGTGCGTGGCGTTCGAGCCGGAGGACGAGGCGCCGATCGTGTTCCTGCGGCTGCGCAAGGCGGCCCGCAAGAACCGCACCCGCGTCGTCCACTTGGGACAGTGGACCACCTCCTCGGTCCGCAAGACCTTCGGTGAGCTGCTGGCCTGCGCGCCGGGCAGCGAAGCCGCGGCGATCGACGGCATCGCGCAGCACGCGCAGGACGTCGACGCGGCACTGACGGCCGAAGGGTCCGTGATCCTCGTCGGCGAGCGTGCCGCCGAGGTCCCCGGCCTGTTCTCGGCCCTGCACCGGTTGGTGGAGCGCACCG
>NZ_JACBXD010000048.1 GCF_013870525.1 Amycolatopsis pittospori | reverse complement strand
CATGAGCAGGGTTCCCTGCCCGCCTACCCCGAGCCCGAGATCCGGACGGCGGAACTGGCGCGGTTCGCTCTCGAACTCGCGTGCTGGTCCACTCCGGATGGTTCCGGCCTCGCCTGGTGGGACCCGCCCGGCGAAGGCGCGTTGGCCGCCGGGCGCGCTCTGCTGGTGACGCTCGGAGCGACCGGGGAGGACGGCACGGTGACCGAACGCGGCCGGAAGATGGCCGGACTCGGGCTGCACCCACGCCTGGCGCGGGCACTGCTGGACGGCGCCGCGCGGACCAACGCGCGTTCGGCGGCCGAGGTCGTCGCGCTGCTGGACAGCGGCGGCACACTGACCGACCTCGAAGCCGAACTGAGGCGGGTGCGGAACGACGAACGCTGGAAACGCGACGTACGAAGGCTTTCCAAGCTGGTGCCCGATGGCGGCGGCTCCCCGGATCCCGCGCTGGTCGTCGCGCTGGCGCATCCCGAACGGCTCGCACGGCGACGCTCGCCGGGTACGCCCGTCTATTTGATGGCCGGCGGTACGGCGGCGGAACTGCCGCGCGGCAGCGGACTGGCCGACGTCGAATGGCTGGCGGTGGCCGAAGCAACCCGCGATCCCGGCAGGGCGCAGGGCATCATCCGGCTGGCCGCGCCCGCCGATGAAGACCTAGCCGTGCGCGCGGCACCGAATCTCGTTTCGTCGGCGGAGGAAGTGCACTGGTCCGGCGGCGACGTCGTGGCGCGTTCCGTGCGACGGCTGGGTGCGATCGTGCTGTCGGAGAAGCCCTTGCGCTCCCCCGCGCCGGACGCGATCCGCGCCGCGTTGCTGGACGGGTTGCGCGCCGAAGGACTCGGACTGCTTCGGTGGTCCGAGGACGGGCGGCGGCTGCGCGAACGCATGTCCTTCCTGCACCGGGTTCTGGGCGCACCGTGGCCATCGGTGGACTCACCGGCCTTACTGTCCACTTTAGACTCGTGGTTGGATCTCGGTTCAGCACGCAGGCGCTCGGATCTGGCTTCACTGGACGCGGGTTCCGCTTTGCGCGGTTTGCTGCCGTGGCCCGAAGCGTCGCGTTTGGACGAACTGGCGCCGGACCGGCTGGAGGTCCCGTCGGGCTCGCGGATCCGGGTCGACTATTCGGGCGAGCAGCCGGTGCTGGCGGTGAAACTTCAGGAGACCTTCGGCTGGCTCGCGACGCCCGAGCTGGCCGGGGTGCCCGTCGTCCTGCACCTGCTCTCCCCCGCCGGGCGCCCGGCTGCGGTGACCGCGGATCTGGAATCGTTCTGGCGCAACGGTTATGCCGCCGTGCGCGCCGATCTCCGCGGACGGTATCCGAAGCATCCCTGGCCGGACGACCCGCTCAGCGCCGCGCCCACCCGCCGGACCACCCGGCGCGGTGGCGCGTGAACGGACCATTCATTCCTTGGGTTTCTCGCGCATTCTGGCTCATGTGGTGGTCAGGGCCCCTCGGTCGCCACATCATGTAGACCAGGCGATAGCAAAGGTCCCTTGCTCTTTTCACGATCCGAGCGAAATATGCCTGAGCTCGTCCATGAAGGAATTGGGACAGTCAACGTCCCAATTCCTTCATGGACGCGGACAACAGCCGGTCGAGGACGGGGCGATCTGCCCAGTTCCCGTCAGTACCCCGGCACCGAACCGGACGAGGTCAGTCCATCATCTGGTGCTGAGGCCGGGTCGGCAGCTGCGCGGCCAGCTCCTCGTCGTCCTCGCGCTCGTTGAGCCCGAGCTGCACCGCGCTCCGGATCTGCTCCCGGTTCTCCCGCACCACATGCGCGAAGAACTCGTCTATCCGCGGATCGGTCAGCACTTCGAGGATCACGCGCATCGCGGTGTCGATCACCGAACGCACCACCTCGTCGTGGAACGGCAGCTTCGAAAGCCGTCCCGCCTGCGGGTCGTTCTTGAGTTTCTCCGCGATGATCCCCCGCAGCAACGTCTGGTTGTCACCCAGTGATCGCGCCAGGTTCTGCGGATAGTTCCCGGTTTCCAGCACCTTGACGACCTCGTCGAGCACCGCGATCGTGATCGGCTTCTTGATCGCCAGCACGATCGGCCGCGAAAGCCGTTCGACCAGTCGCTGCGTGAACCGCTCCCCGAACGCGCGGTCCGCCGTACGCGCGAGCCGGACCAGCACCACGATGATCCGCAGCAGCCGGAACCCGCGCAGCGCCGGATGCGCGATGGGGATCATGCCGAGGATCTCGTACCAGTTGCGCAGCGGGAACCATTTCTCCCAGCCGTTGCGCCGCCACCGCCACAGGAATTCCAGCGCGAAGATCCCGCACACCGCGGTGTCGATGATGAAGACGGTGTGCGCGGTCTCGTCCGAATGCGGGAAGAACGTCACGTAGGCGAGCAGCCCGACGGAGAACACGGCGAGTACCAGCATCACCAGGTCGATCGGATTCACGCGCCGTTGTTCGCGGGTGGTCATGGCGCCGATTCTGCCTTTCCGCGGTGACTCGTGCCGAACGGCACCTGCCGAAAGTAAGGGGTGGCCGTTGACCTCGGTGCGATGTGCGCGCGGGGCCTCGCGCAAGACACTTCGAGGACACAAAGGAGGCCAAGATGATCACGCTTCGAGGACTCACGAAGCGCTATGGCGAGAAGACGGTCGTCGACGGGCTGACCTTCGCCGTCGCACCGGGCAAGGTGACCGGTTTCCTCGGTCCCAACGGCGCCGGCAAATCGACGACCATGCGGATGACGCTCGACCTCGACGCGCCGAGCGCCGGTGACGTCCGTATCGACGGCAAGAAGTACGCCGACCTGCGGTATCCGTTGCGCGAGGTCGGCGCGCTGCTGGAAGCGAAGGCGCTGCATCCGGGGCGCAGCGCGGGCAAGCATCTCCTGGCGATGGCGCGCAGCAACGGGATCCCGGCGAGCCGGGTCGACGAGGTGCTCGCGACGGTCGGTCTCACCGACGTCGCGGGAAAGCGGGCGGGGACGTTCTCGCTCGGCATGGGTCAGCGGCTCGGCATCGCCGGCGCGCTGCTGGGCGATCCGTCGGTGCTGATGTTCGACGAGCCGGTCAACGGCCTCGATCCCGACGGTGTCCGGTGGGTGCGCCAGTTGATGCGCTCGCTCGCGGAGGAGGGGCGCACGGTGTTCGTGTCGAGCCATCTGATGAGTGAAATGCAGCTGACCGCGGACAGGCTGGTCGTCATCGGCAAGGGAAAACTGCTCGCGGACGCCCCCGTCGACGAGTTCATCGCGGGCAATTCGCGGACGTCCGTCGCGGTGCGTGTGCCCGTCCCCGGCGAACTGCGGGCGCTCGACCAGCGGCTGCGCGCGCTCGGCGCGGCCACGGAATCCGATCAGGGCGAATTGACCGTGTACGACCTGCCCGTCGCCCGCGTCGGCGACGTGGTGCACGAACTCGGGATCCGCGTACACGGCCTGGCCGAACGGACAGCGTCACTCGAACAGGCCTATATGGAACTGACCGCGTCGTCGGTCGAATACGGAACGGGGGTCGCGGCGTGAAGTCGCTCATGATCTTGGTGGCGGTGATCGCCGGTCTGCTGGGGGTGCCGGCGGTGGCCTCGGCTTCGACACCCTTGTCCCTGCCCGCGCCCGGCGGTCCTCTTCCGATCGGGATGCGCACCTTGCACCTCACCGATCAGCAGCGTGCGGACCCTTGGGTACCCGAAAAACGTCGCGAGCTGATGGTCAACGTCTGGTACCCGGCCGTCCCGGTCGGGCGCGCGCCGCTGTACATGACGCGGGCCGAGTCGGCCGCGGCCATCGCCGGGCGCGGACTCGACCTTCCGCCGGACACGCTGAGCAAGGTGCGGGTCCATTCGCGGGAAAACGCGCCTTCCCTGCCTGGACGACGTCCGCTCGTGCTGCTGTCGCCGGGTGCGGGCAACAACCGGACGACGCTGACCGCGGTGGCCGAACGCCTTGCCGCACAAGGATTCGTTGTCGCCGGTATCGACCACGCCTATGAAGCCTGGGCGACGGAGTTCCCCGACGGACTGCGCCAGTGTGTCCCTTGTGGACTCCCAGGCGAGCCGTGGCCGGGCGCGATCGTGAACCGCGCGGCCGACACGTCGTTCGTCATCGACACCCTGCTGAAGGATCGGCGCTGGTCGCTCGATCCGGCGAAGATCGGGATGGCCGGGCATTCCGCCGGCGGCTCCGCGACGGCCACCGCGATGGCCGGGGACCGGCGGATCAAAGCGGGTGTGAACGTCGACGGTCCCTTCTTCGGCACCCTTTCCCTCGATCGGCCGTTGCTCCTGCTGGCCAGCCCGATCGGCGAGAAGTACTACAGCCCGTCCTGGGACGAGACCTGGCCGCGGCTCACCGGCCCGAAGGAACGGTTCCTGCTGGAGAACAGCGGTCATGCCTCGGTGACCGACTCCGCGATCCTCATCGACCAACTCGGCCTGCGGTCCTCGATGCCCGCCGAGGTCGTCACCAACCAATACGGCTCGATCGACTCGCGGGTGGCGCTGGACTTCTTCCGTGACCGGCTGACCGGTTTCTTCAAGCAGTGGAGTGCACGATGAACGCGATCTCTTCGGAATGGACCAAGTTCTGGTCGGTCCGCTCGACGTGGTGGTGTCTGATCGGCGGCGTCGTGCTGATGCTCGCCTACTCCGGCGCACTGGGCCTGGCGGCGAACGCGGGCATCGACCAGCCGATGGCGCCACACGCCGTCGTGGTCGGGGCGGCGTTCTACCTCTCGCAGTTCGCCGTGGTCGCGCTGGCGACGCTGTTCATGACGAGCGAGTACGCCAGCGGCAGCATCCGCTCGACCCTGCAGTGGGTGCCCGTGCGCAACAAGGTCCTCCTGGCGAAGTCGGCCGTGCTGCTGCCGGTGCTGTTCGGGTACGGCGTGCTGAACACACTCGCCGGGGTGACGCTCTCCGCCCCGCTGATCCCCGCACCGGATTCGTCGGTGGGCGACGTCCTCGCGACCGCCGCGGGCATGGGCGGCTACTTCGCGCTGCTGGGCCTGCTCTGCCTCGGTCTCGGAACGGCGCTGCGGAGCACGGCGGGGACGATCGTGACCGTGTTCGTGCTGCTGGTGATGATCCCGATGTTCGCCGGATCGCTGGGCTGGGAAGACCTCGTGAACTACTTCCCCGGCTTCGCGGGCGTCAACGCGATGGTCACCTCAGGGGAGCCGAACCCCATCTTCGGCGGCGTCGCGCCCTACGCGCCCTGGGTCGGCGTCGCGCTCTGTACGGCTTGGGCGGCCGCTGGTCTCGCGGCCGGTTCGACCGTCCTCCGCCGCCGCGACGCCTGAAAGGGAGCAAGGGACCTTTGCTATCACTCTCTTTTGGAAAGTGAGCGTCGTCGAGGGCGTTGTCGGTCCGTGAAGGCCTCCTTGAGGGACCCAGAGTCCCTCAAGGAGGCCTTCACGGACTTCAGCGCAGCGGTACACCATAACCGCAGGTCAGCGCCCCAAGCGATAGCAAAGGTCCCTTGCTACCCCGCCACGCCGAGCCCCGCCAGGACGTCCCGCGCGGCCTGCGTCAGCTCCTCCAGACCGGGCGGCCGCAGTGAGCCGGTTCCCGCGAGCGCGTCGAAGATCGTCCCGTCCATCCACGCGACGAGCACCCGCGCGTGGCGCTCCGGCTCCGCCGAACCGGAGTCGGCCAGCACGTCGGCACAACGCTTTCGGATGAGCAGGCCCCCGCGGTCGTAGGCCTCGCGCAGCTCCGGCCGCCGCGTCGCCTCCAGCGCGAATTCGTACCGCGCGAGCATCCTCGTCCGCCCTCGCGTGATCGCCGCGTGCGCGAATCCCGCCACGAACTCGGCCAGCCGGCCGGGCGGCGGGTCGAGGGTGACCTCGTCGAGCTCGATCATCCGCGAGATCGCCAGCTCCAGCAGCGCCGCCCGCGTCCGCGCGTAGTACGAGGTCGAACCCGCCGGCAGCTCCGCGAACCGGTCGACGGCGCGATGGGTCAGCCCCCGCATGCCTTCGGCCGCGATCACCTCGATGGCCGCGTCCCCGATTATCGCCTTTCGCACTCTACAAGTGTAGTAGTACTCTACAAGTGTAGAGGAGGTCACCATGCGCAAAGCGATCGTGGTCGGCGGAGGTATCGGCGGGCTCAGCACCGCCATCGGGCTGCACGGCATCGGCTGGGAGGTCACCGTCCTGGAACGCGCCCCGGAACTCACCGCCGTCGGCGCCGGCATCTCCCTGTGGCCGAACGCCCTGCGTTCCCTCGAAACGCTCGGCGTCCACCTCGACAAGCTCAAGGAGCAGTCGTCCGGCGGACTCCACGATCGCGACGGCCGCCGCATCACCCGCTGGGACGCCGAAGCGTTCCGCCGCAATCACGGCCGCCCGCTCGCCGCCATCCACCGCGCCGACCTCATCGGTGCCCTCCGTGACGCCCTGCCCGCCGGATCCGTCCGCACCGGCACCGAAGTCACCGGCCTCGGAGACCTGGACGCGGACGTCATCGTCGCCGCCGACGGAATCCACAGTGGACTCAGGAAACAGTTGTGGCCGGAGCACCCCGAACCGGTCTACAGCGGCAACACCGCGTTCCGCGCGGTGACCACGTACCCGGCGGATCTCAGCACGAGCTGGGACGACGGCGCCGAGATCGGCGTCATCCCGCTGCACGACGGCCGCGTCTACTGGTGGGCGAGCTACGTCGCCGAAGCGGGGATCCGGCACGAAGACCCGAAGGCGTACCTACGCGAGCGTTTCGGTGGGTGGCACGAACCGATCCCGCGGCTCATCGACGCGACCGAGCCCGAAGCGCTGCTTCACCACGATCTCTACCTGCTCGGCACTCCCCTGCCGTCGTACGTGAAGGGCCGCGTCGCGCTCCTCGGTGACGCGGCGCACGCGATGCCGCCGTTCCTCGGCCAGGGCGGCTGCCAGGCGATCGAAGACGCCGTCGTACTCGCGGCCGCGCTCAGCAACACCGAGGACGTCGACGCGGCGCTCAAAATCTACGACGAGCAACGCCGCCCTCGCAGCCAAGGCGTCGTCAGAGCCTCGATCCAAGCGGGAAAAGTGGGCCCACAGCTGAGGAATCCGGTCGCCGTGGCCATCCGCAACGGTGTGTTCCGGCTGCTCCCCGGCGCGCTCACCGCCCGCATCGGCGCCGGTGTCAGCGGTTGGACGCCTCCGGTTCCCCGCCGACCAGCCCCGCCTCGTACGCGGTGATCGCGGCCTGCACGCGGTTCCGCGCGCCGAGCCGGTTGAGAATGGTGCTCACGTAGGCCTTGACCGTGCCCTCGACCACGAACAGCTTCCCCGCTATGTCCGCATTGGACAGTCCGGAACCCAGCAGCGCCAGCACTTCCTGCTCGCGCGGCGTCAGCTTTTCGATCAGTGCCCTGGCCTCTTCGGCGCGGGAAACCCGGTTGCCGGAGAACCGGGCGATGACCCGCTGGGCGACCTTCGGCGAAAGGAACGCGGCCCCGCCCGCGACCGCGTGGATCCCGGCGAGAAGTTCGCGCGGATCACCGGACTTCAGCAGGAAACCGCTCGCGCCGAGGCCGAGCGCGCGTTCGATGTAGGCGTCTTCGCCGAACGTGGTCAGCATGATCACGCCGATGTCCGGCAGCAGACGCCGGATCTCCTCCGCCGCCTTGAGCCCGTCCATGACCGGCATCCGGATGTCGAGGAGCACGACGTCCGGCCTGGTCGCCCGCGCCTGGTCGATGGCGACGCGGCCGTCCTCGGCCTCCGCGACCACTTCGATCCCGGCGTCCGCGGCCAGGATCGCCGACACACCGGCGCGGATCATCGCCTCGTCATCGGCCAGCACCACCCGGATCATCCGGGTTCCCCCTTTGCTCGTCTTCACTGATCACGTCCTTCGCCACGAGCTTCCCGTCGGCGAAGCACAGTCTGTAGGCCTCGTAGTTCAAGTTGAACACGATGCGCTCGGTGCCGTAGTACTCGCATGTCGCCCCCGCGGGCACCGGCGGCTCGACCCCGCGCGGCCGCGAGATCCGCTGCCCCGCCGGAAGCACGGACGCGAGCTCCGCCCTCGGCTGCCCGAGCCGCATCCGGTCGTAATCGGCACCGGCGAGTTCGGAGCGATACCACTGGACGAGGAACACCGCGCCGCTGATCCCGATCACCAGGCCGAAAAGCCCGATCGGCACGACGATCGCCTGGATCAGGCTGCGCCGGACGTCGCGGCGGGCGCGTTCCAGTTCCTTGGCCGACGTCGACTGCCCCACTTCGGCGTCCATCGCGGCCTGACTCTCCGGCGATTCCTCCGACGGAGCCGCGTCGTGCGGCAAGGACGCGCCGACTTCGAACCCGCCATCGCGCGGTCCCGCACGCAGGGTCCCGCCGACCAGCCGGACCCGTTCGCGCAGTCCGATCAGCCCACGCCGTCCGGAAGACCGGCCCGGCAACGGCCCCGCCGGCGGCTCGGCATTGGTGACCACGACGGTGGTCCGCCCCTCCGAGCGCACCACTCGCACGGTGACGGCGGCGCCGGGCGCGTGCTTCACGACGTTCGTCAGCGACTCCTGGACCACGCGATATGCCGCGCGGTCGACCATCCTGGGCTCGCCGTCGAGGGGGTCATCCACAACGGACTCGATCAGCACGCCCGATGCCCTGGCCCGGTCGAGCAGCTCGTCGATGGTCTCGTGCACCGGTTCGGTCGGCGCGTCGTCCTCGCGCAGGACGCCGATGATCTCGCGTAGCCGTTCGGTCGCCGTCGCGGCGCTCTGCCGCAGTTCGCCCGCGGCCTGCCGCTGGTTTTCGTCGAGCCCGCCCGCGACCTCCAGCGCGGCCGCTCGCACGGCTATGAGACTCAATTCGTGCCCCAGCGAATCGTGCATGTCGCTGGCGATCCGCGTGCGCTCGCGCAGCCGCGCGCGATCGGCGATGAGGCGCTGCCGGCTCTCCATCTCCTCGGCACGGCGCCAGCCGTCCCGCGCCATGTCCTCGCGCTGCCGGACGTACCTGCCCAGCAGCCACGGCGTCACCGACGCGAACACCAGGAGGCCGAGCAGCGCACCCCACGACGAGAAGCCGTCGTTGCTCACCAGCAGCGCCACCGGAACGGCCACCAGCGAGATGACCGCGAAGACACGCAGCATCGGCCTCGCGATGGGCTGCCGGTAGCCGGCGAGGTAACTCACCGCGACCATGAGGAAGGCTTCCCAGATCGGCACCCGCCCGCCGAAACTGCCCAAGATCACGAAGCCGGCGGCCATCGCGATGGCCAGCGAGACCACCGGATACCGACGCGACACGGCGATCGCGACCGTGACCGCGACGAGCCCGGCGCCCAGCTCCCAGAACTCGGTGTCGACCAGAGCGTCGTTTCCGGCGTCGATGACCACGAGCCCACAGAGTCCGAGCCACAGCGCGATGTCCATGACCAGTCGCCACCCGCGCCGCACGGGCTCCTCAGCGTCCTTCACACGATCGGACGCTACAAGCCGCGGCGACCGCTCCGCCATGGACGAAAGTCAAGGTCTCCCGGGAGGGGCGCGACCGGGGGACGGATGAGGCATGATGATCGACCATGGCCGAGCGCACACTCTCCGGTCAGCTAGGCGGTCCTGTCCCGGCAGGCATCGAAGCGCTGGCCGACGACGAGAAACAGGACCTCTCCGACGCGCTGCGCGACGCGCGGCACCGCCAGGCCAAAGCACTGGCCGAAGCGGGTGAAGAGGGCCTGAAGTACGTGCCCGCGCTGCTGCGGGGCACCATCCGCAAGGTGGTGGGCCTGTGACCACGGAGAATTTCGCGTCGCAGGCGGAGATCCTGAAACTCGCGCGCGTCCTCGGTACCGATCCCGAGCGGCTCGCCTACCTCGAACGCGTGGACGCCGCCGAACTCCAGACGTTCCGCGAGCAGGTCACCGACACGCTGTTCGACGCGAACCTCGCCGTCCTCGAGCGGATGGCGATGGCGAGCAAACTGATCCCGAGCCCGATCCTCGCGAAGATAGCCGAGAAGGTCTTCGGCCCGCTTCTGTGCGCCCGGATCGCCGGCCTGGTGGAGGTCTCCCGGGGCGTCGACGTGGCGAAACGGCTCAGGCCGCCGTTCCTGTCCGACGTCGCGGCCGAACTGGACCCGCGGCGGGCGAGCGCCATCATCGCGAAGATCCCGCTGGACACCGTCGTCGCGGTCGCCGGCGAACTGGTGCGCCGCGAGGAATGGATTACCGTAGGCCGGTTCGTCGGCCACCTGCCCGACCCGACCGTGCGGCGCGCCCTCGGCGTGATCGGCGACGAGGCGCTGATCCGGATCGCGTTCGTCCTCGACGACAAGAGCCGGATCGATCACGTCCTCGGCCTGCTCTCCGAAACCCGCTTCCGCGGTCTTTTGCAGGTCGCCGCCGCGGACGAGGACCTGTGGCCGCCGGTGCTCGACCTCCTCACGCACCTGAGCGAGAAGCGCGTCGAGCAGTGGGCGCACCTGCTCGACGAACTCCCGCCCGAGCTGCGGGAACGCGTCGAAGAAACGCTCCGCGAGGCCTCCTGACCCCCACCGGGGGAGCAAGGGACCTTTGCTATCGTTTTGGCACGAAACCGCTGGTCAGCAGCTTGCCGCGCCGCCACACCCCGGCCGTCAGCGGCACCCCCGGCCGGTACGCGAGGTGAGTGGCCGAAGGCGCCTCAAGCACCTGAAGGTCGGCTCGCGCACCTGGGCGCACGAAGCCGACGTCGTCGCGTCGCAGCGCTCGTGCGCCACCCGCCGTCGCCGACCACACGGCCTCCTCGATCGTCATCCGCATCTGCAGCACGGCCGTCGTGACGCAGAACGCCATGGATGTCGTGTACGAGCTCCCCGGGTTCGCGTTGCTGGCCAGCGCGACCGTCGCGCCCGCGTCCAGCAGCCGCCTTGCCGGCGCCAGCGGCTGCCGGGTAGACAGATCGCACGCGGGCAGCAGGGTCGCGACAGTGTCCGAAGCAGCGAGAGCCTCTACGTCCGCTTCGCTCAGGTAGGTGCAGTGGTCGACGCTCGCCGCCCCCAGCTCGACGGCGAGCCGCACGCCCGGCCCCTCCCCCAGCTGGTTCCCGTGCACCCGCAGGCCGAGCCCGCGCTCCCGCGCCGCCTTCAGTACCCGCCCGGACTGCGCCTCGTCGAAAGCGCCGGTCTCGCAGAACACGTCCGCCCACCGCACCAGCGGAGCGACGGCGTCGAGCATGTCGCCGCACACCAGGTCCACGTAGGACTCGGCGTCTGCACCCGGCGGCACCAGGTGCGCGCCGAGGAACGTGACCTCGTCGGCCACTTCGGTGGCGATCCGGGCCGACCGCACCTCGTCTTGGACGTTGAGCCCGTAGCCGGTCTTCGTCTCCAGGCACGTCGTGCCCTGCTTCGCCGCTTCGTCGACGTGACGCCGTAGGTTCGCCGCGAGCTCTTCGTCGGACGCGGACCGCGTCGCGTCGACAGTGACCGCGATGCCCCCGGCGCTGTAGGCCTTCCCGGCCATCCGCGCCTCGAACTCGGCCGTGCGATCCCCGGCGAACACGAGGTGCGTGTGACTGTCCACCCACCCCGGCAGCACCGCCCGGCCATCGACGTCGATCCGCTCGTCCGCGTCGGGCGCGTTCGCCGCG
This sequence comes from Amycolatopsis pittospori, assembly GCF_013870525.1. Taxonomy (GTDB): domain Bacteria; phylum Actinomycetota; class Actinomycetes; order Mycobacteriales; family Pseudonocardiaceae; genus Amycolatopsis; species Amycolatopsis pittospori. The sequence continues at coordinate 47,580 of NZ_JACBXD010000048.1, read as the reverse complement.
GCGCCGGCCCAGGCGATCTTTTCGCCCTCGACGACGACGGCCGCGTCGTGGAGTTTGCCCAGCTCGGCGTCGTTCGTGGTGAGTTCGCCGATACCCGTGATCAGGACTGCCACAATGCCTCGATCTCCTTGGCCAAGACCGTTTCCGGCCGGTCGATCAGCTGGTGAGCGCCGTCGCGGACGATCTCCCGCCCGGCGACGACGACATCCTGGACGTCCACACCGGAGGCGGCGAACACGACCCCGGACGGCTCGATCCCCGCGGTCCGCACCGAACCCAGTCCGACCGTGACGAAGTCCGCGCCCGCCCCGGCGGCCAGCTCGCCGACCTCGTCCCAGCCGATCGCGCCGTGATCCGTCGCCGCAGCGAGCAGCTCCTCCGCGGTGAACCGGCCGCGCTGTTCGCTGGCGAGCCGCTCGTTCAGCTCCAACGCCCGAGTCTCCTCGAACGCGTCGACGACCGCGTTGCTGTCACTGCCGACACAGAGCCGCACACCGGCGTCGAGCAGCGTCCGCGCGGGCCCGATGCCGTCGCCGAGATCCCGCTCGGTCGTCGGGCAGAAGCAGGCCCGGCTGCGAGCCGCGCCCAGTCGCTCGATGTCGAGCCGCGTCAGATGGGTCGCGTGCACCGCGGTCAGCCGTTCGCCGAGCACGCCGTGGTCATGGAGTACGCCCGTCGGCGTCGAGCCATAGGCCGCCAGACACTGCTCGTTCTCAGCCCGCTGCTCGGAAAGATGGACGTGCAGCGGGCGGCCGGCGGCGACCCCATTGTCCACTTCGGACAGTTGATCGGCGGGCACGGCACGCACGGAATGGATCGCGCCCCCCACCCGGAACGTTCCTTCCTCCCGCATTTCGCCGACTCGTTGCGCCCAGCCGGTCGCCGAACCATCGGAGAATCGCCGCTGCACCTCGTCGGGTTCGACGCCGATCCCGCCCGCGAGATAGCAGGTGTCGAGCAGCGTGAGCCGGATCCCGGCGTCCTCGGCCGCCTGCCGCAGCGCCTCGCCCATCGCGTTCGGCTCGGCGTACGGCTTCCCGCCCGGCGCGTGGTGCAGGTAGTGGAACTCGCCGACACTCGTGTAGCCGGCCAGCACCATCTCGGCGTAGACACCCCGCGCCAAACGGTGATAGGAGTCCGGATCCAGCCGCGCGGCCAGCGAGTACATCCGCTCACGCCAGGTCCAGAACGTCCCGCGGTCGTGATGCGTCCGCCCCCGGAGCGCGCGGTGAAACGCGTGCGAGTGCCCGTTCGCGAACCCCGGCACGGTCAGTCCTTTGAGGACAGTACCGGCGCGGGACGCGTTCGCGGCGACGGACGCGATCTTCCCGCCGTCGACCTCGATCCGGACGGCCTCGGCGATCCCGTCCGGCAACCAGGCCCGCTCGCACCAATATGTCGTCATGTCGACAACTTCTCCAGCGCATCCGCGAGGGCGCGTGCTCCGTGGTCGACGTCCTCCGCCTCCGAGAATTCTTCCGGGGAGTGACTGATCCCGGTGGGATTGCGCACGTAGAGCATCCCGGACGGGACGAACCCGGCCAGGATCGCCGCGTCGTGCCCGGCCCCGGTCGGCAGTTCCGGGGGGCCGCCCAGCCAGGTGCCGAGGTCGCGGCGCAACGCGTCGTCGAAGACCACGTCGTCCGAGTAGGACTCCCTGGTGACCTCGACCCGGCAGCCTTCCTGGCCCGCCGCTTCCTCCGCCAGTTTCGCGATCTCCGCGACCAGTTCCGGGGTGTCCGTGCCCGGCACGCGCGCGTCCAGCCATAAGTCCACAGTGGACGCGATGACGTTGGTGCCGCCGGGAACAGGCACGAGCCTGCCGACAGTGGCCCTGGCATCGGCCGTCGCCTTCGCCAGTTTCCGCACGGCGAGGACGGTCTCAGCCGCCGGGATCATCGGGTCACGACGATCGCCGATCAGCGTCGCACCGGCGTGGTTTCCCTGCCCCTGGAACGAGAACCGCCAGCGGCCGTGCGCGATGACCGTATTACCGACGGCGATCGGCGAACCGAGGTCGATCAACCCGCGCCCCTGCTCGACGTGCAGTTCGAGGAACCTCCCGATCAAGCCCAGCCGCTCCGGGTCGCGGCCGACACCTGCGGGATCGAGCCCGGATTGCGCCGCCGCATCGGCGAACGTGACGCCGTCGGGATCGCGGAGGCCACGTGCCTTGTCCGCGTCGATGGTCCCGGTCAGCAGCCGCGAGCCGAGGCACGGCACACCGAAGCGGCCACCCTCTTCCTCGGCGAAGACCACGATCGCGAGCGGCTTCGCGGGCCGAAACCCCTTGTTCTGCAAGGTTTCCACCGCGTCGAGCGCGCTCGCGACCCCGAGCGGGCCGTCGAAGGCACCGCCGCCGGGCACCGAGTCGAGATGGCTCCCGGTGACGACGGCGTCCGGACCAGGGGTGCCCCACCAAGCCCAGATGTTGCCGTTGCGGTCGGTCTCGACGCCCAGTCCCAGCCGTCCCGCGCGCTCGATGAACCATGCACGCAGTTCGGTTTCGGCCGAATCGAAGGCATGGCGGGAGTAGCCGCCGCGCTTCGGGTCGCGGCCGACGTCGGTGATCTCCGCCAGCAGCGAGGACGCGGTCACTCGGCGTCCCGCATCGGAACGCGCACGCCGCGCTCGTCCGCGACGTCGGCGGCGCGGTCGTAGCCGGCGTCGACATGCCGGATGACGCCCATGCCCGGGTCGTTGGTGAGCACGCGTTCGAGTTTCTGCGCGGCCAGCAGAGTTCCGTCAGCCACGCTGACCTGGCCGGCGTGGATCGAGCGGCCCATGCCGACCCCGCCGCCGTGGTGGATCGACACCCAGGTCGCGCCGGAGGAGGTGTTGACCAGCGCGTTCAGCAGCGGCCAGTCGGCGATCGCGTCGGAACCGTCGGCCATGCCCTCGGTCTCGCGGTACGGCGACGCGACGCTGCCCGAGTCGAGGTGGTCGCGGCCGATGACGACCGGCGCCTTCAGCTCACCGCTGGCGACCATCTCGTTGAACCGCAGGCCCGCGAGGTGGCGTTCGCCGTAGCCGAGCCAGCAGATCCGCGACGGAAGCCCCTGGAAAGCGACGCGTTCGCCGGCCAGCTTGATCCAGCGCGCGAGGGATTCGTTCTCGGGGAACAGTTCCAGCATCGCGCGGTCGGTCGCCGCGATGTCCTCGGGGTCACCCGACAGCGCCGCCCAGCGGAACGGGCCGTTGCCCTCGCAGAACAGCGGTCGGATGTAGGCGGGCACGAAACCCGGGAAGTCGAACGCGCGCTCGCAGCCGCCGAGCTTCGCCTCGCCGCGCAGCGAGTTGCCGTAGTCGAAGACCTCGGCGCCCTTGTCGAGGAAGCCGAGCATCGCTTCGACGTGTTCGGCCATCGACTCGCGGGCGCGCTCGGTGAACTCGTCGGGCTTCTTGTCCGCGTAGTCCTGCCACTCGTCGACGCCGATTCCCTTGGGCAGATAGGAAAGCGGGTCGTGCGCGGAGGTCTGGTCGGTGACGATGTCGACCTCGACGCCGCGGCGCAGCAATTCGGGCAGCACCTCGGCGGCGTTGCCGACCACGCCGACGGACAGCGCGCGCTTCTCATTCTTCGCGGCTTCCACGCGGCGGATCGCGTCATCGAGATCGTCCGCGACCTCGTCGAGGTAGCGGGTCTCGACGCGGCGATGGGCGCGCTGCGGGTCGCATTCGATGACGAGCGCGACACCGTCGTTCATGGTCACGGCCAGCGGCTGCGCACCGCCCATGCCGCCGAGACCGGCGGTGACGGTGAGCGTGCCCTTGAGGCTGCCGCCGAACCGCTTCTTCGCGACGGCGGCGAAGGTCTCGTAGGTGCCCTGCAGGATTCCCTGCGTGCCGATGTAGATCCAGGACCCGGCGGTCATCTGGCCGTACATCGTCAGGCCCTGCGCCTCCAAGCGGCGGAATTCGGGCCAGGTCGCCCAGTCGCCGACGAGGTTGGAATTCGCGATGAGCACCCGCGGCGCCCACTCGTGCGTGCGGAACACGCCGACCGGCTTGCCGGACTGCACGAGCAGCGTCTCGTCATTGTCCAAAGTGGTCAGTTCACGCGTGATCGCGTCGAAGCTGGCCCAGTTGCGGGCGGCCTTGCCGGTGCCGCCGTAGACGACCAGGTCCTCGGGGCGCTCGGCGACCTCGGGGTCGAGGTTGTTGTGGAACATCCGCAGTGCGGCTTCGGTCTGCCAGTTCTTCGCGGTGAGCGTGGTGCCTCGGGCGGCACGGACCGTGCGGGACATGGGCTCAGACCTCCAGTTTGGCCGCGGCGAGGACGGCACCCGACGCGACGAGTTCTTCGGCGGCGGCGATCTCCGGCGCCAGATGACGGTCGGGGCCGGGGCCCTCGACCTTGGTGCGGACGAGATCCCGTACCCGGCCGGTGACCGGCGACGGGGTCAGGGGCGCGCGCATGTCGAGTGCCCGCGCGGCGGTGAGCAGTTCGATGGCGAGGACGGTGGTGAGCCCGTCGACGGCCTTGCGCAGCTTGCGCGCGGCGGACCATCCCATCGAAACGTGGTCTTCCTGCATAGCGCTGCTCGGGATCGAATCGACCGACGCCGGCACCGCGAGCCGCTTGAGTTCGCTGACCACGGCCGCCTGCGTGTACTGGGCGATCATATGGCCGGAGTCGACGCCGGGGTCGAAGGCGAGGAACGGTGGCAGGCCGTGCGAGCGGGTCTTGTCGAGCATCCGGTCGGTGCGGCGCTCGGCGATGCTGGCGACGTCCGTGAGCGGGATGGCGAGGAAGTCGAGCACATAGGCGATCGGCGCGCCGTGGAAGTTGCCGTTCGATTCGACGCGGCCGTCGGACAGGACGACCGGGTTGTCGACGGCCGAGTGGAGTTCACGCTCGGCGACGAGCTCGGCGTGCGTGAGACTGTCGCGTGCGCCTCCGTGCACCTGGGGCGAGCAGCGGAGCGAATAGGCGTCCTGGACGCGGTTGCAGTCCGGTCCGCGGTGGCTCTCGACGATCTTCGAGTCCTGAAGCGCGTTCCACATGCGCTGGGCACTCAGGGCCTGTCCGGGATGCGGGCGGAGCGCCTGCAGGTCGGCGGCGAAGGCGCGATCGGTGCCGAGAAGCGCTTCGACGCTCATCGCCGCGGTGATGTCGGCGGTGTCGAAGAGCTTCCGGAGGTCGGCCGCGGCGAGCAGGAGCATGCCGAGCATGCCGTCGGTCCCGTTAGTGAGGGCGAGGCCCTCCTTCTCCGCGAGAACGACCGGCTCGATCCCGGCGTGCTTCAGCGCTTCGCCCGCCTGGACGACTTCGCCGTTGTACTCGACTTCGCCCTCTCCCATCAGCGCGAGCGCGACGGCGGCGAGGGGCGCGAGGTCACCGGAGCAGCCGAGGGACCCGTACTCGTGGACGAGCGGGGTGATCCCGGAGTTGAGCAGGGCCGCAAGCGCTTGCGCGGTCTTCGGCCGGACGCCGGTGTACCCGCTGGTGAGGGTGCGGAGGCGCAGCAACATCAGCGCGCGCACGACCTCGGTCTCGACGACCGGGCCCGCGCCCGCCGCGTGCGAGCGGATCAGCGACCGCTGCAGGGCTGTGCGGCTCTCGAGCGGAATGTGCCTGGTGGCGAGCGCACCGAAGCCCGTCGAAACGCCGTACGTCGGCGTCTCGGCGTGAGCGAGGTTGTCGATGTGCTGACGCGTCGCGGCGAGGTTCTTCTCGGCCGCTTCGCTGACCGCGACGGGCGAGTGGTCACGGGCGACCGCGACGACCTGTTCGGGCCGAAGCGGTTCGGACCCCAGAAGTACGGTTTCCGGCATAGCCCCATTGGACAACGCCATGCCCGCTGGTGGGCGGCCCCAACCGGTGGTTGTGTCTGGTATCCAAGACGCAACGGAAGAGAGCAAGGGACCTTTGCTATCACTCTCTTTTGGAAAGTGACCCTCGTCGAGGTGTCGGGTCCGTGAAGGCCTCCTTGAGGGACCCTAGGTCCCTCAAGGAGGCCTTCACGGACCTCACAGCCCCCAGCGATAGCAAAGGTCCCTTGCTCCCCCGACGCCGGAGAACAGGAGGTCGAGATGGGTGAGAGCAGCGAGGTGCCGGCGCTGCGGCGCGGCCTGGGCATCCTTCGCGCCCTCGCCGCCAGGCCGGGTCCGGTGTCGGCGGCCGCGATCGCACGCGAGCTGGACCTGCCGCGTTCGACGACGTATCACCTGCTCGCGGAGCTGGAAGCCGCCGGGTTCGTGACACATCTGCCCACCGAGCGCCGCTACGGGCTCGGCATCGCCGCGTTCGAACTCGGCTCGGCCTACCTGCGGCACGACCCGCTGGAACGGCTCGCGGTCCCGTTGCTGCGCAAACTCGCGGACCGCGTCGGCCACACAGCGCACCTGGGCGTACTGCACGGCAACGAGTCGCTCTATCTGGTCAAGGAACGCCCCACGCGCCCGGAAACGCTGGTCACCGAGGTCGGCGTCCGGCTGCCAGGCCAGCTCACGGCGTCAGGCAGGGCGATTCTGCGGCACCTGCCGTCGCCGCATGTTCGAGCGCTCTTCCCGGCCGCGTCGGCGTTCGTCCTGCGTACCGGCCGCGGCCCGCGCACCCTCGCCGAACTGCGCCGCACGCTGAACGCGGAGGGCAGGCTCGGCTGGGCGGTCGAAGACGGCCACGTCACCGAGGGATTCGCCTCGGTGGCCTGCCCGGTCTTCGACCACGGCGGCCGGCCGATGGCCGCGATCAGCGTGACCCTCCGCCACCTCTGCCCAGGGACTGAAGGTTGCGAGGAAACTTGGCCCGACCTCGCCGAAGAGGTCCGTCTGACCGCGGCCGAACTGACCACCCGGATCGGGGGTCAGGTGCGCTGAGCGTGCTTCTTCTGCACTCCCTCGAGACCGAGCATCGCCAGGAGCTCCGCACAGTCGAGGGCGTCCGAAGCGTGCCCGGCGACGGTTCGTGCGGCTCTGCCGTTCTGCAGGGTGAGGCGGACTTCTTCCTCAGCGCGCACACCGGCCATCCGGCTCTGGTCTTCTGCGGGATCGGGACGACTGGAATGCCTAGCCCAGGTCATCTGCCACCTTCTTCCGGCCCTCCGGCGACACGGGGTCGGTTCGAAAGAGGGCCATGGTCGGACACTTAGCATGACATCCCACCCCGCAGCTGTTCCCGGCGCGGGTGAATTGAGACGAAAATGATCTAGATTTTGCTACTCTCCGTGATCCAAAAAGGTCCAAGCCGGGCATTGAACGGCGCACTCGTGTCGGGCACCGAATGCCCCTTCGCCGAGCAGCGGGAAATCCGCTGAGGCCAACGCATCGAGCTGTAATTCGGTGTTGCGCGGAGGGCAGACCGACCGGATGTGCGGGATCCCGGATCGTCTCCGGCTCGTAGGGGGTCGGAGACGCCGCCTTGACCGGCAGCTTCCGCGACGGAGCGCTCGTGGATGACGGTGCCGTTGTCACGTCGGGACAGTCCCAACCCGGCGCAGCCCCGCTCCCAGCCGAAGGAGCGGCATCTCTTGCTCGGATGGCCGGAAGTTCGTGCGCGGCGGCAAAACAACGCAAGAACTTCATCGAGGAGTGAAACCACCACAGCGACGCCGGTTGCGGCTTTAAAGTCGCCCCGTCAGCGACTTCCGCCCCAGGGAAACGGATGCGCGAATCCATAGCCGCGTGCCGTCGGGAATTCTCCTTGGGGCGCACTAATCCTGGAGCCTGGATGCGCAAGATCTTTTCCCGTGGCGCGATCGTGACCGCGGTGGTGGGCGCCGGACTGGTGCTGGCCTCACCGATGGCGATGGCCGAACCGGGGAGCGCGACCTGTTCACTGAGCGACTGCGAAATCTCCGGCGTCGACGGCTTCCCGGGGGGCACCATCGCGGTGGACGCCGACGTGCACGGCGTCGGGATCGGCCGCTGGTTCGTCTGGGGGCCGAACGGCTACTGGTGCGAGAACACCTTCCACGCCTCGGCGGGCCCCGCCTCGTGGGTCTGCCACAACGCACCCGCGGGTGTCTACGGTGCGCGAGTCGAAGGCCCGCAGGGCCCCTCGAGCATCGGTCTCCGCTGGTAATCGCGAGCTTTGTCCCGCATCCAGGCCTACGCGCGGCCTCCGGGAAGCAGTAGGGCTTCCTCGTTCGCTCACAACAACTCAGGGGTGTCGATGAACAAGATACTTTCCCGCGGCGCGGTGGTCGGCGTGATCGCCGCTTCCGCGGCGGTGCTCCTTCCGCAGGCCGCTTCGGCCGCGGCCTTCTCCACCACCTGCCAGGCCACGGTCTGCGACCTCTACGTCTCCGGCTACAAGGGTGGCGGCCTGTCCATCGACGCCGACGCGCATGGCACTGGCACAGCGCGCTGGGAACTGTGGAGTTTGGACGAGAACTGGTACCACGTGCAGGACTTCGACGCGGCCGCGGGGCCTGGCTCGTGGTTGCGCAGCTGGTCGCCCAAGGGCCGCTATCACGCGCGTGTGACCGGCCCGGCGGGTCCGACGACCATCGGCCTGCGCTGGCTCGACAACCCGACCGGGGGCTGAGCCGATGCGCGAGAAACTCCTTAGGGGAATCGTCCCGGCCGTCGTCGCGGCGAGCGCCTTGATGCTCACCCCCCAGGTCGCGCACGCGGGCGGCAAGTACACCGACTGCTCCACCGCATCCTGCGAATTCGGCCTGACCATCGAGGCCACCACCTTCCACGTCGACGCCGACGTGCACGGCAGCGGCACGGCATCATGGTCGGTGTCCGGCCAGGGCCGCACCTGTGGCACCACGTTCCGCGCCGAGGACCCGCCCCGGTCCTGGACCTGCTCCAACTACCCCACCGGCCACTACACGGTGAAGGTCTCCGGCCCGCAAGGACCGTCCAACATCGGCATCCGCTGGTAGCCCGAGGAGGACGCTGCGCCCGCCGAAAAACACCTTTGAACAGCCAAAAGGCCACCCGCTCGGCGGGTGGCCTTTCCACTTCCGGTGTCGCCCTCTTCTGCAGGGCGTCCACCGGGCCAGGGTTTCAACAGCAATTTTATGGTGGAGGTGCCGGGAATTGAACCCGGGTCCTCTGGCGCTTCATCAGGGCTTCTCCGTGCGCAGTCCGCTATGTCTCTACTTGGCCCCTTCAGTCACGCGAACAAGCTGAAGTGACGAGCCCAGCCACTGTTCGATTCCCAACCACACCCCGTAGCCGAGTGTGGCGGTAAGCCTCCTAGCTGATGCCGGTGACCGGGTCGGAGGCGACCCCGGACCGACAGAGTTGCTCTACTGCTTAGGCAGCAAGAGCGAACTCGCGCTGGCTCTTAGGCTCGGCGCTTATTGGTTTGCGATGACGCTTACGGTGGTCTCTCGCCTGCACCGGCACGCTTCTCCTGATTCAACGTCCAAAGTCGAAACCGTTCACCCCCTTGGTGGGACACAACCTGTACAGCATAACGCGGACGGCAACCGGGTTAATCCCGGCGGTGGGGCTAGCCCCACCTGCGAGATACCCGCGGGCACCATGTCGACGACCTCTCCCGGGCGGGATGCTTGTCCCATCGAACCGGAGAGGAGCACGACCATGAGTTCGCTAGCGGCCGAGCGGGAGCTGAGCAGGTCCGATCCGTCGTTCGGCGGCTCGCTGGTCTACCTGCTGATGAACCTGCCGATGGGCATCCTGGCCTTCGCGCTCCTGATGTCGTTCATCTGGCTGGGCGTCGGCACGGCGATCGTCTGGATCGGGCTGCCGATCCTCGCGCTCGTGATCCTGTCGGTCCGCGGCGCGGCCCGGATGGAGCGCGCCAGGGTGTACGCCCTGCTGGACCGCTACATCGATCTGCCGTATCTCCCGTTGCCCGCCGGCGCCCAGTCCGTGCGCTGGAAGGCACGCTTGAAGGACCGCTCGACCTGGCGCGACCTGGCCTACTTCTTCATCCTGTTCCCGGTCGGCATCATCGAGTTCGTGCTGGTCACGGTGTTCTGGTCGACCAGTCTCGGGCTCGCGGGCCTGCCGATCTACTACCGCTTCCTGCCGGGCGGCGAGTACCGCTTCCCGAACTACGACGACCCGTGGTTCACGGTCGATTCGACGGTCTCGGCGCTGCCCTGGGCGGCTCTCGGGGTGCTCTGCATCGCGCTCTCGGTAGCGTTGACGAAGGCGCTGGCCGGATCACACGCCCGGCTGGCGACGGCGCTGCTCGGGCCCACCTGGGCGCAGCGCCGGCGTCTGGAGGATTCTTGGGGCGGGGTTCCGACGATGAGCACGGTGAACGGATGACGATCGACCAGCAAGTGCGGCACGTGGAGATCCCGCGCCCGAGACCTTTGAAGTCGATCGTCTACATGATCCTCAGCTGGTTCTTCCGGATTCTCCAGTTCATTTTGATCGTCACCGGCCTCGCGGTCGGGATCGCGACGGCGGTGGTGTGGATCGGCTTCCCGATCCTCATGGCCACGACCAACTTCATCCGCTGGTCCGCCGATCGCGAACGTGGCTGGGCCCGGAAGATGCTCGGCACGCCGCTGGAACCGGTCGAGCGGCTCCCGCTCGAGGGTCTTCCGCTGGTCAAGCGCTGGCTGACCCGGCTGACCGACCCGACGACGTGGCGCGATCTGACCTACCTGATGATCGCGTTCCCGCTGGCCTGCGTGGAACTCCCGATCGCGCTGGCGTCGATCGTGCTGCTGCCGATGGCGATCTGGGTGACGCCGTGGCTCGCCTGGCTGCACGGCAACCTGGCGTTCTCCTTACTCGGCCCGAACCGCACGCGGCGGCTGGAGCAGAAGGCGGAGCACCTGCAGGCGTCCCGGGCGCGCGGTGTCGACGCGGCGGAAGCCGAACGCCGCCGTATCGAGCGCGACCTGCACGACGGCGCGCAGCAGCGTCTCGTCGCGGTGGCGATGAGTCTCGGCCGCGCGAAGTCGAAGTTCGACCAGGACCCGAACGCCGTCCGGGAACTGATCGACGAAGCGCACCTCGACGCCAAGCTCGCGGTTTCGGAACTGCGCGACCTCGCCCGGGGCATCTACCCGGCCGTCCTCGGCGACCGCGGGCTCGACGCCGCACTGTCCGCCCAGGCCGCGAAGTCGCCGATCCACGTCGACGTCACCGTGGACGTCGAGCCGCGGCCGCCCGCCGCGGTCGAGACGACGGCGTACTTCATCGTCGGCGAGACGCTGACGAACATCGCGAAGCACTCGGGCGCGACCGAGGCTGGCGTGAAGGTGTGGCGCACCGACTCGATGGTGATCGTCGAGATCACCGACAACGGGCACGGTGGCGCCGAAGTCCGGCCCGGTGGCGGTCTCGCCGGGCTCGCCGACCGCGCGGCCACGATCGACGGCGTGATCACCGTCGTCAGCCCTCCCGGCGGCCCGACGGTGATTCGAGCGGACCTGCCCTGCCAATGGTGACCCGTTCGTGAGTGAATAGGCTCTGCCATTCACTCACGAAGCTGGGGGCAGCATGCGGGTCGTCATCGCCGAAGACGCGGTTCTGTTGCGTGCGGGGGTGATCCGCCTGCTCGCCGACGAGGACATCGAGACCGTCGCGGCCGTGGACAACGGCGACGACCTCCTGCTGGCGGTCAAGGAGCACCGGCCGGATCTCGCGATCGTCGACGTGCGGATGCCCCCCACCTTCACCGACGAAGGCCTGCGCGCCGCGCTGGGTGCCCGTGAAGCCGTCCCCGGCCTGCCTGTCCTGGTGCTTTCCCAGTACGTCGAAGAGAGCTACGCCGTCGAGCTGCTGTCCGGTGGCGCAGGCGGTGTCGGCTACCTGCTCAAGGAGCGCGTCGCGGACGTCGGGGACTTCCTCGACGCGGTAAGGCGGGTCGCCGGCGGCGGTACGGCCATCGACCCGGACGTCATCGCGCAGCTGATGGCGCGCGGCCGCAAGAACCCGCTCGACGCGCTCACCGCCCGCGAGTCCGAGGTGCTGGGGCTGATGGCTCAAGGCCTCTCGAACACCGCGATCGCGAACTCGCTGGTCGTCTCCCACGGCGCCGTCGAGAAGCACATCGGCAACATCTTCTCGAAACTCGGCCTCGAAGCCAGTTCCGTGGAACACCGCCGTGTCCGCGCGGTGCTGACTTACTTAGGACGCTGAAGTAGCTCTTGGTGGCGAAGCGGTCACTCACCTAACATTGGCAGACTGTTGGTGAGCGACGAGCCGAACCGAGGAGGACCCATGACCGACCGGCCCTCCCACAGCGCGCGCTTCTTCGGCGGGCCCCTCGACGGGCGCGTCCAGGAACTCGGGGACACCGAACCGGTCGCGGGCACCGTGCTCAAGCACGTCCATCTGCACGACGGCCCGAAGATCGAGACCCGCTACGAACTCGGCCTCGCCGCCGACGACTGCTGGGAATTCCGGCTGTGCTCGGCCCCGGTTCCGGAGCCCGCGCCGCGGCCGGAACCCGAGACCGACGGTGTGGGGTAGGGAAAACCTCACCTTCGAGGGACGAAAACAGGAAGACGGATACGGCGGCGCGCACCGCTGTTTCGAAAGTCCTGAAGCACCAGGCTTCTTGGCATGCACACGAGCCAGAAGCGGGGCCGGGACCGGTTCCTCGACATCGTCCGGGCGATCGCGATCCTCGCCGTCGTCGTTCAGCACTGGGGCATGCCGGTGCTCTCCTACGCCGACGGCCGGCTCTCCACCGGCAATGCCCTCGCGACACCGGGCTGGTGGGTGATCACCTGGGCCTCGCAGGTGATGCCGCTCGTCTTCTTCGCCGGTGGCGCGGCGAATCTGATCTCGCTCAACCGCGCGACGGACTCGCGCTCCTGGCTCGCGGCCCGCCTCAAGCGGCTGATGGTGCCGGTGCTGCCGCTCGTCGGCGTCTGGCTGTTCGTCCCGGACATCCTGCGCGGCATGGGCATTCCCGAGCAGCCGCTGCAGGTCGGCGGAGCGATCGCCGCGCAGTTGCTGTGGTTCCTGGCCGTCTATGTGCTCACCGTGCTGCTCACCCCGCTGATGGCCGCGGCTCACCGCCGCTGGGGCCTCAAAGTCCCGCTCGCGATGCTCGGCGCCGCCGTCCTCGTCGACGTCGCCCGCTTCAACGACCTCGGCCTGATCGGTTTCGCGAACGCCGTCTTCGTCTGGGTCGCTGTGCACCAGCTCGGTTTCCACTACACGCAAGGCCGTCTCGGCTCGCTGAGCCGCAACGCCACCCTGGGCATGTCCGCCGCGGGCTTCGGCATCACCGCGCTGATGGTCGCCTTCGGCCCGTACCCCGCCAGCATGATCGGCATGCCGGGCGCCCCGGTGTCGAACATGAGCCCGCCGACCGTGCTGCTGGCCTTCCTCGCGATCGGCCAGATCGGCCTCCTGCTGGCCTTCAAACCGCAGCTGAACGCCTTGGCCGCTCGGCCGAACCTCGACGCCGCCCTGAAGTGGATCGGCCCGCGCTTCATGAGCGTCTACCTGTGGCACATGCCGGCACTGATCGTCGTCGCCGGTGTCACGGTCTACGGCCTGGGTTACGAGACTCCCGAACCCGGTTCGGTGCTGTGGCTGACGATGGTCCCCGCATGGCTGGGCGCCTGCGGGCTGGTGCTCCTCGGTCTCCTGCGGCTGTTCGACCGCTTCGAGACGCAGGCCTCCGGTCCGGCGCCCACCGCGCACACGCCCCAGCTCGTCCTGGCCGGGCTGCTGATCTCCGGCGGCCTGCTCGGACTGGCGGCACACGGTTTCGCCCCGCTGAGCGACGGCATCACGCGGGGACCGGTGCCGTGGGTGGCGCTGGCGATGATCGGCTACTTCCTGGCGGGCAGGCACATCTCGGTCCAGGCGCTGGGGACACGGGCGCTCGGCCGCGCCGTCGCCGTCAGCGAGGTGGCACAGCTCAAACGCTGAGCAGTTTCGCGGGGGTGTCGTGCAGCACCGCCCGCAGGAACGGCTCACCCAGGCGATCGTCGGCGGCCCAGCCGGCGATCGCCTGCAGCTGTGTGGCGTAGGAGTACGGGATGTTGGGGAAGTCGGTGCCGAGTACGACGCGATCCGGGAACTCCGCCAGCAGATCGGTCCAGTCCGGCGGGAGCGGGTTGCCGCGCTCGGTGAACTCCACCCCGACCATCGTGGTGTCGAGGTACACCCGCGGATACCTGCGGGCCAGCTCGAACGCGAAGTCGATCTCCGGCATCCCCGCGTGCGCGAGCACCAGCGTCAGATCCGGGTGCCGCACCAGGATCTCTTCGAACAGCCGTAGCCCGGTGTAGGCGCCCTTCAACGGACCGTGTCCACAGTGGACCACCACCGGGACGCCGGCGTCCGCGAGCGCGCCCCAGACACCGTCCAGCTGCTCGTCACGCGGGTCGTAGGCACCGACCTGGACGTGTGCCTTGAAACACCGCGCACCGGCGCGCAGGGCTCCGTCCACAACGGACACGGCCGACGGCTCCGGATAGAACGTGCCCGTCGGGACGGCGTCCGGAACCCGCTCGGCGAACTCCAGCGCCCACGACGTCAGCCATTCGGCCATCCCCGGCTTGTGCGGGTAGACCAGCGGCGCGAACTTGCGCACGCCGAGCGAACGCAGGGTTTCGATCCGCTGCTCTTCCGAAGTGCGGTAGTGCACCGGCCAGGCCATGCCGTAGTGCTCTTCGGCCTGGTCGAAGTAGGCCCACACCTTGTCCATGACCGGCTTCGGCAGGAAGTGCAGGTGGATGTCCACGAGCCCGTCGATGCCCAGCGACGAGATCCAGCCGGGGATGTCGGCGTCGGACGCGGGCCCGTGGATCACTCGCTGTACCGGCCCTTCAGCGCCCGGCCCATGGCCCGGCTGATGGTGCGCTGCGCGTCCCGCTTGGCGAGGTCCTGGCGCTTGTCGTAGGACTTCTTGCCCTTCGCCAGCGCGATCTCGACCTTGACCTTGCCGTCCTTGAAGTACATCGACAGCGGAACCAGGGAAAGACCGCTCTCCTTGGTCTTGCCGATGAGCCGCTCGATCTCCTTGCGGTGCAGCAGCAGTTTCCGGGTGCGCCGCGGCGTGTGGTTCGTCCAGGTGCCCTGCACGTACTCCGGGATGTGGACGTTGCGCAGCCACACCTCGCCGTCGTCCACCGTGGCGAACGCGTCGGCCAGTGATGCCCTTCCTTCACGCAGGCTCTTCACCTCGGTACCGACGAGCACGAGACCGGCTTCGTAGGTATCGAGGATGGAGTAGTCGTGCCGAGCCTTGCGGTTCGACACGATCACCTTCTGACCACGTTCTTTGGGCATGTCGCGACTCTACGTGAGTTTCTGTGCGTGAGCAGGTGGTTATCGGGCCGGCTAGTGGCGCACGTACAGACGCAGCGTCACATAGCCCGTGATCGCCGAAATGAACATCGAGACGGCGAGCAGGATCGGCGCGACCGGGAACAGCAATTCGAGCATGCCGACCGCCGGGAACACGTCACCGGTGAGCACAAGGTCGAGCAGGAACACCTTGGTGAGCACCAGGAAGACGATGCCGATGATCGCACCGACCAGGCCGGCGACCACCGCCTCCAGGAGGAACGGCAGCTGCGTGTACCAGCGGGTCGCGCCGACCAGGCGCATGATGCCGACCTCGGTACGACGGGTGAACGCCGACACCTGGATCGTGTTCGCGATCAGCAGCAACGCGGCGATCGCCATGATCAGCGCGGCACCGAAGGCCAGGTTCCGGACACCGTTGAGCGCGTTGAACACGCGGTCCAGGGCCTTCTGCTGGTCGTCGACCTTGCTGACGCCGGGTTTGCCGGTGTACTCCTGGATGATCGCCTGGCTGCGCTCGGGGTTCTTCAGCTTCACGTGCAGCGACGCGGGCAGCGCCTCCGGCCCGGTCAGCTGAAGCAGCTCCGGCTGGCTCTCGAACATCTTCTTGAACCGCTCGAAGGACTGCTCGCGGTTTTCGAACACGACCGACTCGACGCCGTCGTTGGCCTGCAGATCCTGGCGCAGCGACTGGCAGGCCGACTGCGAGCAGTTCGGGTCACCCGCGCTGATGTCGTTGACCAGATAGACCGAAACCTCGACGTCGGCGAGGAAGTTGGCCTTCATCTTGTCGATCGTTCCGACGGCCAGCAGACCGAAGCCGAGCATGGCGAGGGAGACCGCGGTGGTGAGGATCATCGCGATGGTCATCGTGACGTTCCGGCGCAAGCCGGTGACTACCTCGCTGAAGACGAAACTGGCGCGCATCGGGGTTGATGTCCCTTGGAAGTCGTGGGTTACGGAGGAGGGCGGGGCCGGTCAGCGGCCGATGCCGTAGACGCCTCGGGCGTCGTCACGGATGACCTTGCCGAGCTGGAGCTCGACGACCCTTCGCCGCATCGAGTCCACGATCGAATGGTCGTGGGTGGCCATCAGCACCGTCGTGCCGGTGCGGTTGATCCGCTCCAGCAGCAACATGATGTCCTGGCTGGTGTCGGGGTCCAGGTTTCCCGTCGGTTCGTCGGCGAGCAGCACGAGCGGGCGGTTCACGAACGCGCGGGCGATCGCGACGCGCTGCTGCTCACCACCGGAGAGTTCGTTGGGGAGGCGGTCGGCCTTGCCGTCGAGCCCGACGAGTTCGAGCACCTCGGGGACGACCTTGCGGATCGTAGGGCGCGGCTTGCCGATGACTTCGAGCGCGAACGCGACGTTCTCGGCGACGGTCTTGTTCGACAGCAGACGGAAGTCCTGGAACACGCAGCCGATGGTCTGCCGCAGACGCGGCACCCGGCGGCGGGCGAGCTTGGCGACGTCGAAGTTGGAGACCATCACGCGGCCCTTGCTCGGGACCTCTTCGCGCAGCAGGAGACGCAGGAACGTCGACTTCCCGGATCCCGAGGGACCGATGAGGAAGACGAACTCACCTTTGTCGATCTCGACCGACACCCTTTCGAGGGCGGGACGGGTCGAGGTCTTGTAGACCTTGGAAACCTCTTCGAGCCGGATCACGGTTCGGCATACTACCCATGCCGCCCGTTAAGCCCGGGTAGCCCGGTCCCGGCGGCCAAGCGAGCAAGGGACCTTTGCTATCACTCTCTTCCGGAAAGTGATAGCAAAGGTCCCTTGCTCTCTCACGCAGGGTTGTTACGCGGCTCCGGACTGCTTGCGCCAGCGGATGCCCGCCTCGAGGAAACCGTCGATCTCGCCGTCGAGCACCGACGACGGGTTGCCGACCTCGAACTCGGTCCGCAGGTCCTTGACCATCTGGTACGGGTGCAGCACATAGGAGCGCATCTGGTTGCCCCAGCTGGAGCCGCCGTCCTTGAGCGCGTCCATCTCGGCGCGCTCCTCTTCCTTCTTCCGCTGCAGCAGCCGCGCCTGGAGGACCTTCATCGCGGCCGCCTTGTTCTGCAGCTGCGACTTTTCGTTCTGGCACGAAACGACCACGCCGGTCGGGATATGCGTGATGCGCACCGCCGAGTCGGTCGTGTTGACGCTCTGCCCACCGGGGCCGGACGAGCGGTACACGTCGACGCGGATGTCCTTCTCGGGGATGTCGACGTGGTCGACCTCCTCGACCTCGGGCATCACCTCGACGTGCGCGAAGGAGGTCTGGCGACGGCTCTGGTTGTCGAACGGCGAGATGCGCACCAGCCGGTGCGTGCCCTGTTCGACCGAGAGCGTGCCGTAGACGTAGGGAGCGCTCACCTTGAACGTCGCGGACTTGATGCCCGCTTCTTCGGCGTAGGAGATGTCGTAGACGTCAGTCGGGTAGCCGTGCCGTTCCGACCAGCGCAGGTACATCCGGAGCAGCATCTCGGCCCAGTCGGCCGCGTCGACGCCGCCGGCTTCGGAGCGGATGGTGACCACGGCGTTGCGCTGGTCGTATTCGCCCGACAGCAGGGTGCGGACCTCGAGGCCGTCGATGTCCTTGGTGAGCGCGGTCAGCTCCGACTCGGACTCGGCCACGCTGGCGGCATCGCCCTCGGCCTCGGCCAGTTCGTAGAGGACGCCCAAGTCGTCGAGCCGCTGACGCAGCTCGGAAATGCGGCGCAGCTCACTCTGCCGGTGTGACAACTGGCTGGTGACCTTCTGCGCCGCTTCGGGGTCGTCCCAGAGGTTCGGACTGGACGCCTGTTCCTCCAGTTCGGCCACCTGGGCACGCAGCGCATCCAGGTCCATCACCGACTCGATCTGCGTCAGCTTGCCGGCCAGGTCCTTCAGTGCTGCATCGAACTCATCACTCACGTCGGCCAAGGTTACGGCAAAACCCACGACCGGTTGCGGGGAACCGGTCGTGGGCACCTGTCCGGGTCAGGACTGAGGGATGGAATCCAGCAGTTTCAGTGCGGCTTTGGCCTGCGCCTGGGCGAACTCGGCGACCGCCTTGGCGTACGGGCCGTCGGCGGCCTTGGTGGCGGCCTTCGCGTCGTCGAGCTGCTGCGTGTAGCTCGCGCGGGCCGACTCGAGCAGAGTCGAGCGCTGCTTCACCGTCAGCGAACCGGCGTGCACGAGACGCAGGATCAGCGGGCTGCGGAGGTGGTCAGGACCGGCTTCGGAGGACAGCCACGTCTTGAACGCCTTCTTGCCCGCCGCGGTGATGAGGTACTGCTGGCTCGACCGCGGGCCCTGCTTGCCGAGGCGGACGAGGCCCTCCTTCGACAAGGCGGGGAGCTCCCGGTACACCTGGCTGCGGGTCACGCTGAAGAAGGCGCCGAAACGCTCACCCGCCCCCGCGACCAGTTGCCCGCCCGTGGCGGGACCGTCGTGGAGAAGACCGAGCAGTGCGGCGGCTGTTGCATTCAATTCGGACACGTCCTCTACGGTCCCACTTTTCGGAACCTGTGTCCACTGTGGTCAGCACATCTGTCCATTGTGGCTAGTGATATGCGCTCATTCGGCCCAACGCGCTACACCTGTCCACAAAGGACCGAACACGCTGCGCAACCGGCGTTCGCCACGGACAGCGGTACGCGTCCCCCGCCCCGCCCAACGACAGCGGGTGATCGACCCGGAGGGCGCACGGCCACAGATCCGGAAAAGAGAGAAGCGCGTGCCTGCGATTTCCGCAGACACGCGCTTCGTTTTCTCTGTAGCGGGGACAGGATTTGAACCTGCGACCTCTGGGTTATGAGCCCAGCGAGCTACCGAGCTGCTCCACCCCGCGTCGTTGTGTTAATAGATTACAGGGGGGCGAAACCGGGTTTCAGGCGGGTCCCCTTAACTTCGCGCAGGGTCGTTGACCTGGCTTTATGTCGCGGCTTTGTCATCCAGCCAGGCGAAGACGCCGTTGAGCACCATGGTCAGCCCGTCGCGGAATCTGCCCTCGACATCCTCGTCGAAGACCCACACCGTGGGCGTCAGGTCATAACGCGAGTCGCGTTCGCCCGGGGTCGGGTAGACGGCCTGCTCTTCGATCGTGAAGCCGATGACGTAGCTGTAGACGGTGAACAGCGCTCGTCCAGCCAGGTACATTTCCAGCCCCGCGTCGATTCGCCCGCGCAGAGGATTGTCGGTGAGCAGCGTGTCATCGGTCAGAAACGTCCCCGAGAAGACCTTCGCGCCGTCACGGTAAGCGAGCATCATCTCGCGCATCCGCTGTGACGCCACCTCAAGGGACTCCCGTTCCCCCATACCTTCGGGAGTACGGCCCGGCATGGCGTCGGCGTACATCTGCGTCGCCATCTCGTCGAGCAGCTCCTGCTTGTTCTTCATATGCCAGTAGAGCGCCGGCGCCTTGACCCCGAGCTCCTGCGCGATCAGGCGGAGCGTGAGCCCGTTGAGCCCGACGTCGTTGAGCAGCCGAAGCCCGGCGCGGACGATGTCCTGCCTGGTCAGACCCACTTTTGAACCTTCTTCCCGCACTACCGCCTTGACAATTTAACGATGTTAAGGGCACGCTGGGCTCAGGTCAATTTAACGTCGTTAAGGAGTGGTATGAACAACCTGGGGACCGACGTGATCGTGGTCGGAGCGGGGCCGACGGGGCTGATGCTCGCGAACGAACTGGCGCTCGCCGGCGTCGATGTCGTGGTACTGGAACGCCTGACCGGCCGGACAGGACTGTCCAAAGCGCTGAATCTGCAGCCGCGGACCGCGGAAATGCTGGAGCTGCGCGGACTTCTGGACGGCGCCGAGGAGCGTTCGTTCGCGACGGTGCAGGACGGGCATTTCGCGATGATCCCGGTCGACTACCACGGTTGGGACACTCGTTTCCCCTTCCAGCTGGGGATTCCGCAGGCCGAGGTCGAAGCGTTCCTGGAAGAACGGCTTGCCGCACAAGGAACAAAGGTGCTGCGCGGCGCCGAAGTAATCGATTTCGTACAGGACAAGGACTCTGCGACTGTCCGGTACCGAACAGACAGTGGAGAAACGCGGCTGTCCGCGAAGTACCTCGTCGGCTGCGACGGAGCGCGAAGCGTTGTACGCAAAGGACTCGATGGGGACTTTCCCGGTGTGGACGGTGAAGGTTTCGGCGTCGTCGCGGACGTCCTGTTCGACAAAGCACCTGATGGCGCGCAAAAACAGTGGCGAACGATGCGGAACATCGGCGAGCCGACCGGTGCGACGACGTTCAAGGGCCTGATTCCGTTGGGAGAACCCGGTCTCTACCGCTTCATTTACGGCGACCGGGCCTCGCGGCCTGCGGACATGCGGCCCACCGTCACGATCGACGAAGTCCGGCAGGCCCTGCTCGAGTCCTACGGCGACTCGGCGATCGTGTCAGAAATTCGCTGGGTGTCGCGGTTTTCCGACGCCGCGCGACAAGCGGCGCACTACCGCGACGGCCGGGTCCTGCTGGCGGGCGACGCCGCGCACATCCATTTCCCCGCAGGCGGCCAGGGACTGAACCTGGGCGTGCAGGACGCGATGAACCTGGGCTGGAAGCTGGCGGCGACCGTTCGTGGCCAGGCCGGTGACGAACTGCTCGACACTTACGAAGCCGAACGGCACCCCGTCGGCGCACAGGTGCTGCACAACGTCGCCGCGCAACTAGGACTGACTCCGCGGTCTCACGAGTCTCGCGCGCTTCGCGATCTTTTCGCCGACCTGACCGCGCTGCCCGAGGTGAACCGGTACCTGTCGGGCATGGTCTCCGGTCTCGGGATCCGCTACCCGACCTACGGCACGTCGCACCCGGCCCTGGGCTCGCGCCTGAGCGACCAGGACATCGCCACCGACGCTGGCCCACTCCGCCCGAGCACTCTGTTCCACACGGGCGGCTTCGTGCTCCTAACGACCACTTCAGCCCACATCGACACCGCCCGCACCTGGTCGCCACACCTGACGACCCAGTTGGTCACCGCCCTGCCGTGGCCCGCGACCGAGGCCGTCCTGTACCGCCCCGACGGCTACGCCTGCTGGGTCGCCCCCACCCCGCCGCGATAGCAAAGGTCCCTTGCTCCCTCGCCGCGATAGGAAAGGTCCCCTGCTCCCCGCGTTAGCAAAGGCCCCCTGCCCCCCCCCAACCGCCCAACCGCCACGCCGGTCACCCACGCAACCAACACCGGGGGGTCCAGGGGGGCGAAGCCCTCCCTGGCGGGGGCCCGGGGGTTCGACCCCCGGTACAAATGCGAAAGAGGCGTGTGTCCGCGTTTTCCGCGGACACACGCCTCCAACCTCTGTAGCGGGGACAGGATTTGAACCTGCGACCTCTGGGTTATGAGCCCAGCGAGCTACCGAGCTGCTCCACCCCGCGTCGTGACACCTACCTTACGCCTGCGTTTCGAGCAGGCGCAAAGCAGGTGCCCTTTTGGTAATCGACGTCACCCTCCGGGCTGGCCGGTGGGCGGCGGCGTGCTGCTGGCCGGCGGGTTCGCCTTGGCCGACTCATAAGCCTTGGAGGCGGCTTCGAGGGCGGCCAGGGCGGCACCCTGGTCGGCGTAGTTGCCGGCTTGCTGGGCGGCGCGGAACTTGACCCAGGCGTCGTGCATCTCGCCCGCGGCCTTGTCGAGCGCCGGGTTTCCGCTGGCCGGGGGTTGCTGTGGCGTCGTTCCCGGCGGTTGCGGTGTCGTGGGTCCGGGTGTGCCGCCGGTCTGGGGCGGCGTGACCCCGGAACCCGTGCCCGCACCGAAGACCTGGTCGAGGGCCTCGTTCAGGGTCGGCGCGAAGCCGATCTTGGTGCCGTAGGAGACCAGGACGCGGGCGAGCTGCGGATAGCTGAGCTGGTTCCGCTGCCTGATGTAGACCGGTTCCACGTAGAGGAAGCCGTTGGCGACCGGCAGCGTGATCAGGTTTCCGTAGGTGACGGTGACGTTCGGGTTGTTGAACAGGGTTCGGTCCTGGGCGACCCGCGGGTCACTTTGGAATCTGTTCTGGACCTGGACGGGACCGTCCACCTGGGTCGCACCGCTGGCGCCTGTCGGCAGTCTGAGGACCCGCATTTTCCCGTAGTCCTCTGGATCCGAGGACACCGACATCCAGGCCGCCAGGTACTGCCGTTGGAGACCGGTCAGTGAGCTGGTGAGCTGGAAGCGCGACTTGGTGTCTCCGGGCGCGGTGGCCAGCACGTAGTAGCCGGGCTGGTTGGCGATGCCGGACGCGGACGCGTTCACGCCGCCTTCCTGCGTCGGGTCCTGCGGAACGCTCCAGAAGGCCTGCTGGGCGTAGAACTCCGCCGGGTTGTTCACGTGGTACTTCGAAAGAAGTTCCCGCTGCACCTTGAAGAGGTCTTCGGGGTAGCGGAAGTGCGAACGCAGGTCCGGTGAGATCTCGCTGCTCGGCTTGACCAGGCCCGGGAAGACCTTCTTCCAGGCGTTGAGCACCGGCTCGTTGTCCTCGACGCCGTACAGGTTCACGGTGCCGTCGAACGCGTCGACGGTGGCCTTGACCGAGTTGCGGATGTAGTTGATCGAGGAGTTCGCCTGGCGCGTGGTGCCGCTGAGCGAGTCGTTGGTGGCCTGCCCGAGCTGGGTCTGCTGGGCGTACGGGAAGTTGTTCATCGTCGTGTAGCCGTCGACGATCCACTTGATCTTGCCGTCGACGACCGCCGGATACGGGTCGCCGTCGAGGGTCAGCCACGGGGCGACCTTGGCGACGCGATCCCGCGGTTCGCGGTTGAACATGATCTTCGATCCGTCGCCGATGGCGTCGGAGAACAGGATGTTCCGTTCCCCGTACTCGGCGGCGAAAACAAGCCTGTTGAACCAGTTGTCGATCGGCACGCCGCCGGAGCCCTTGTAGATGTAGGCGCGGTCGACGGCCGTGTCGTACTCGCCGGGTGCCTGACCGGCCTTGCCGCCGACGATCGCGTACGCGGCGTCGGTCGCGAGCTCGCCGTAGTAGATGCGGGGCTCTTCGACCTTGATGCCCGGCTTACCCGGGTCGGTCGAGCCGGCGCCGGTCGGGTTCTGGGTGTCGCTGGTGGTGGCGATCGGGTAGCCGCCGTCGGAGTTGGCGTCCTTCAGCGCGCGGTCGATCGTGTTGGCCGGCGCGGCGACGAAACCGTTTCCGTGCGTGTAGACGAGGTGCTTGTTGATCCAGTTCGTCTGGTTGCCGGTGAGGCCTTCGGTCTTGATCTCCTTGGCCGCGACGATGTAGTCCTGCGTGACACCGTTGAGGGTGTAGCGGTCGATGTCCAGCTTGGACGGGAAGCCGTAGAAGTTCTCACGGCCGACGCGCTGGGTGAAGGTGTCGCTGAGGACGTTCGGGTCGAGGAGCCGGATGTTGGGAACGGTCCCCTTGTCCTGCTTGATCTCCGCGGAGGTCGCCTCGGATTTGCCGGTGTAGTCCTTGTACTCGACGTTGGTGAGCCCGAACGCCTGGCGCGTCGCGTCCATGTTGCGCTGGATCGACGCGGATTCCTTCTCGTTCGCGTTGGGACGCACCGAGAACTGGTCGAGCACCGCGGGCCACGCGACGCCGACGAGCACGTTCGACAGGATCAGCAGCACGAGCGCGATCGCCGGGAGCTGCAGGTTGCGCAGGAACGCGCCGGCGAAGAACGCGACCGCGCAGATCACCGAGATGCAGAGAAGAATCAGCTTCGCGGGCAGGACCGCGTTCAGGTCGGTGTAGGTCGCACCGACGAACAACGGTGCTCCCCGGTCGGAGAGCAGCAGGTTGTAGCGGTCGAAGAAGTACTCGACCGCCTTCAGCAGCACGAAGATGCCGATGGTGATGGCGAGCTGGGCGCGCGTCGGACCGGCGAGCTGGCCGCCCTTGCCCGCGAGCCGGATGCCACCGAAGACGTAGTGCGAGATCAGTGCGCCGAAGAACGCGATGACGACCGCGATGAACAGCCAGCCCAGGAGCCAGTTGTAGAACGGCAGGTCGAAAGCGTAGAAGCCGACGTCGTTGCCGAACTCCGGATCGGTCTGGCCGAACGGCGTGCCGTTGAGGAACAACTGCACGACCTGCCAGTCGCTCTGCGCGGACGCACCGGCGATGAGCCCGGTCAGCACCGGGATGCCGATGCCGAACAGGCGGATCCGGCCGACGATCGCGGAGCGGTAGCGCGCGAGCGGGTCGTCGTTCCCGGAGATCGGCACGAAGACCGGCCTGGTCCGGTACGCGATCATCAGACTGATCGCGAGCGCTCCGCCCACCAAGAGCCCTACGGCGAAGAACAACACGACCCTGGTGATCAGCACCGTGCTGAACACGTTGCGGGCACTGACCTCGCCGAACCACAGCCAGTCGACATAGGTGTCGAGCAGTCTCGCGCCCAGCAGCAGGGCCAGGATGACTACGGCGGCGATGATGAGCAGTATCCGGCTGCGCCGGGACAGCTTCGGCAGGCTCACGGGGGGCCGAGTGGCCACTGCACACGCTCCTGGTTTGGTGAACTTTTCGCGGGGGCGCGCGTACCGCGTGCGGCCCCTGATGCTCTAACTCTACGGATGCCGTCAGAAGTTCCCGGAACCCGCCCAAACCGGACTCGGAAGGCCGCGGTCCAGGTCGCCTGGAACGATAGGCGAATGGCACCGAGTGAGCAGCAGGGCGTGGCCGGCCTGGCCCGCGAAGTCGAGGAGTTCGTAGCCTCCGGAGGATGGGACCAACCGCCGCAGCTTTTCGCGCTGGTCCCGACCGCGGCTCTGCTGGACGAGCAGCCCGAGCTGGCCGGGCAACTCGACCCCTCGAGCCCGCTGACGCCGGTCGCCCAGGAGGCACTGCCGGACGGTGACCTCGGCGAGGCACTGGCGCAGATCGCGTGGCCGGATCTGGTGCTGGGCTGCGCGCTCGCGCAGGAGATCATCGTGCTGCCGCCGGACGCCGAAGCCGAACTTCCCGTCGTGCCCGAGACCGACGCCGAACGCCTTCGCCAGGCGGCCGCCGATCACCCGCGCCGGACCGAAGCACGGCTCGTGGCCGCAGTTCTAAGGGAAGGCGCGGGAGCCTGTGTCATGCGGCTCCGCGGCGCCGGACAGCCCGACGAAGGCGACGAAGGCCCTGTCGACGAGATCATCGAGAACCCGGAGCTGGCTCCCAACCTGCTCGAAGCCCTGAAGGCGACACTGCTCCCCTGACCTGGCAAAAGAGAGCAGGGGACCTTTGCTGTCACTCTCCCGGAGAGAGTGACAGCAAAGGTCCCCTGCTTCCCCGCTGTCAGCAGGAGGCGGTCGGCCTGCCCGCCTTGAGGTTCTCGAGCTGCGCGATCGCCTCGTCCAGCGTGGCCACCTTGATCAGGTTCAGGCCGTCGGGCGCGGCGGTCTTCGCCTCGGCGCAGTTGTGCGCGGGCACGAGGAAATCGGTCGCCCCGGCTTCGCGGGCGCCGACCACCTTGAACGAGATTCCGCCGATGGCGCCGACGACGCCCTTCTCCGAGATCTCGCCTGTCCCGGCGATGTGCCTGCCGCCGGCGAGGTCGCCCTGTTCCATCTTGTCGACGATCGCGAGCGCGAACATCAGGCCGGCCGACGGACCGCCGACGTCCTGCAGCGAGATCTTCACATCGAACGGGACATCCGCGCGGTCCACCGCGGTCAGGCCCATGAAGCCTTCGGGCCCGTCGGGCCGCTGCGCGAGAGTGAGCGGCACGGTGCGTTCGGCCTGACCATCGGATTTGAAGGTGATCTGCACGGTCTGACCGGGCTTGGTGCCGTTCAGCGCCGCCCGCACGTCGGTCGCCTCCGTCACCGTCTTCCCGTTGACGATCAGCAGGCGATCCCCGGGCGCGAGCACCTTGTCCGCCGGGCTGCCGGAAACGATGGTCTTCGCCAGCACCTTCACCGGGAACTCGCGGCGCAGCGCGGCGACCTGGGCCGCGGTCTGCGAGTCCTGCAGCTGCTGGATGTTCTCCTGCCGGACCTGCTCGTTGGTCTCGCCGGGCTTGAAGTACTCCTCGCGCGGCGCCAGTGCGTACCGGCCGCTCGCCCACAGGCCGAGCGCGTTGAAAAGCGTGATGCCGCCATCGCGCAGCGAGACCGTCGTCATCCGCAGTTCACCGGAGGTCTGGAAGACCTCGTGCCCGTTGACCTGGATCACCGGCTGCCCGGCGGCGTCCTTGCCGAGCGTGTCATAGGTCGGGCCGGGACTGATCGCCACATACGGCACCGGGATGAAGAACCCGACCAGCGCGAAGGCCACGAACAACGCGCCGCTGACCAGCAGCGTCCAGCCCCGTCGGGTCAACCGCCGTTCAGAGCGGTCCTGGTCACTCGCGGACCCCGCACGGCTCCGCGCTGCTGTGGTCTCCTCCGAGGGCTCTGTCACGCGTGACAGCGTACGGTGACGGTGTTCGCTTCTCGGTGAAGGCCACGCTCATCACTCCAGTTGACGAGCTCTGGGTCCCAGGACCCGCGTACGGTGGTGCCATGAGCAAACCCCCGTTCGGCTTCGGACCGCCCGATCCCGACAAACGAGGCGAGAACGAGCCGTCGGACTCCGGCGGCCAGCCCTCCGGCGCCGAGGCCTTCAATCAGCTCGGTCAGATGCTCAGCCAGCTGGGCCAGATGCTCAGCCAGGCCGGCAGCTCGACCGGGCCGGTCAACTATGACCTGGCGAAACAGATCGCACTGCAGAACCTGAGCAGCAGCGGCACCGCCGACGTCCAGCTCGGTTTCTCGTCGTCCAGCGGTGGCGACTCGAGCACAGCCGTCCGTGACGCGGCCCACCTGGCCGAGTTGTGGCTCGACGCCGCCACGATCCTGCCCGCCGGCGCTTCGACGACTGTCGCCTGGTCCGCACGCACCTGGGTCGAGAAGACCCTGCCCACTTGGCAGCGCCTGTGCGACCCCGTCGCACAGCAGGTGTCGGGCGCCTGGGTCGAGGCCCTGCCCGAGGAAGCGAAGCAGGCCGCTGGCCCGCTGCTTTCGATGATGGGGCAGATGGGCGGGATGGCCTTCGGCTCTCAGCTCGGCAACGCCCTCGCTCAGTTGGCTTCCGAAGTGCTCACCTCCACCGAGGTCGGCCTTCCGCTCGGCCCCGCCGCGACGTCCGCGCTCCTGCCGGCGAACATCGAGAAGTTCACCGAAGGCCTGGAGCTGCCGACCAGCGAGGTGCTGGTCTTCATCGCCGCGCGAGAGGCCGCCCACCAGCGGCTGTTCGCCCACGTTCCCTGGCTTCGGCAGCGACTGCTCGCCACGGTCGAGGAGTTCGCGAGCGGTATTTCCGTCGACACCTCCGCGCTGGAGCAGCTCGCCGGGCAGATCGACCCGTCGAACCCGGCCAGCATCGAAGAGGCCATGTCGTCCGGCCTGCTCGAGCCCCAGACCTCGCCCGAGCAGAAGGCGGCGCTGAACCGCCTCGAAACCCTGCTCGCCCTGGTCGAAGGCTGGGTCGACGTCGTGGTCGCCGAGGCGATCGGCGACCGCCTCCCAGGCGCGGACGCGCTCCGGGAGACGTTGCGCCGCCGCCGGGCCACCGGTGGCCCGGCCGAGCAGACCTTCGCCACCTTGGTCGGGCTCGAACTCCGGCCGAGGCGGATGCGAGCGGCTTCCGCGCTGTGGAAACTGGTCGGCGACCAGCACGGGATCGAGAAGCGGGACGGCCTCTGGTCCCACCCCGACCTCATGCCGACCGCCGAGGACCTCGACGAGCCGCTCGACTTCGCCGAACGCCTGGGCGATGGCGAGTCGACCCTCGACGGCATCGACCCGATCGCGGAGATCGAGCGCACCGAGCGCGAGAAGCAGAAGCCCGGGAACGACGACAAGGGCACGTCCGACAAGGGCGACGAAGACAAGAGCTGAGGCACGTCAGTCCTCCGCCGCGATGCCCCATCCGGCGGCGGAGGACAGGCCCTCCAGGTAGCCGATGGCGCGTTCGGTCTTGGGATAACGGCGAACGAGTTCCCAGAACGCCGCGTTGTGCCCTGGCTCCTTCAAATGCGCGAGTTCGTGCACGAGGACGTAGTCCAGCACCCAGGCCGGCACCCGGCGCAGCCGGTCACTGACCCTGATCGTCGCGTCGACCGGTGTGCAGGACGCCCACCTCGTCCGCATCGGCGGTACCCAGCGGACGCTCGCGGGTATCGCCTTTCCGTCCAGATATTTCGCCGAAAGCACGGCGCAGCGAGCCAGCAGTGCCTCGTCCGAGGCCTTAGGCGGAGCGGCCCGCCGCGGGCCCGTGCGCAGCAGCTTGCGCTGCATCTCGGCAACCCAGTGCTTCTCCTCGGCCCGGGTCATCCGGGCGGGGATCAACACGACGAGGGTGTCCTCGTCCCAGTACGCGGTGACGGTCCGGTGGCGGCGCTGGCTACGCCGTACCTCGACCTTGTGTTCGGGAGTGTCCGACAGGGGATTGTCCCGGCTCCTCAATGAGGGCATCCGTGCTTCGACCACTCGACCACGGTAAGGCCAGTCACCGACAACTCCGAGAGCCGAAAGGTCACAGCCTCGAGTTGTCCACAACGGGCCCCACCTGTGGATAACTCGGGTTTTTCTTAGCGGATGGTTAGCGTGCCGGTGCGATCCTGCGATCATGAACCTTCGCGAACCGGACCTGAGGTCGATCGTGCTGCCCGCCTTCCCGGCCCTGCTTCCCGGCCTCGATGTGCTGGAACGCGGGGACGGCGAGTACCAGATCGGCCTCGACCCCGCGCACGCCGTGGTGATCACCGGAGTGGCCCCCGAGGTGGCGGGCGCGCTCCGCAAACTGGACGGGAAACGGGCGGTCGACGACATCGTGCTCGCGCAGAGCGAACACGATGAACAGCTCCGGGAGCTGATGGTGGACCTGACGATCCGCGGGCTGGTGACCGACGCGGGCCAGCCCCGGCGACATCCGAGGCCCAAGCCGGAGACGGGAATGTGGTCGCTTCGCGCTCGCCACCACCAGGCGGCGCTCACCACGCGCCGCAAGCACACGGCGGTGGCCGTCCACGGCGACGGCAGGCTGGGCGTGGCCATCGCCGTGCTCCTCGCCAACGCCGGAATCGGGCACATCGACGTCCGGGCGACCGGCACGGTGCTCGAACGAGACCTGGGTTCGGGCTATACCGAGGCCGAGATCGGCATGTTCCGCCGGGACGCGATGGCGCAAGTGGTGCACCGTGCCGGCGGGGACACCTCGACCACCCGGCTCTACGCGGACCGGCAGCCGGAACTCGTGCTGCTCACCGATGCCGTGGTGCCCGCGCCCGAAGTGGTCAACGAACTCGTCCAAAGCGGCATCAGCCACCTGCCGGTGCGCGTCCGGGACGGGGTCGGCATCGTCGGGCCACTGGTGGTGCCCGGCCGGAGCAGCTGTCTGCGCTGCGCTGACCTGCATCGTTCCGCCGCCGACGACACCTGGCCCAGAGTGGCGAGCCAGCTCGCGGGACGGGTGCAACGGCCGGACCTCGGTGCCGTGCACGCGTGTGCCGCATTGGCCGCCGCGCAGGCCCTCCGGCTTCTCTCGCCCAGCGACCAGGCGCCGCCGGCGTGGAACGCCACCTTGGAGATCGACTTCTTCGACGGAGCCATCCGCCACCGCGACTGGCCGCCACATCCCGGATGCGGATGCGGTGCCCACTGATACCGCGAGCGACGTAGCCCACACGCACGCCCTCGACAGGCTGCGCGCGCGTGGTGAATCAAGGCAGAATCGCGAAGGTGACCGACTCCCGCAGCGCCGAGGACCGTGAAGCCGCCATCCCCCGTAACGGGGCGGCGCGAACGGCGAAGCTGGCCAGTATCCCGCTCGGCATAGCGGGCCGGGCGGTCGGAGGCTGGGGCCGGCGGCTGACCGGGCAGAGCGCCGAAGAGGTCAGCGCGACGTTGTCCGCGAAGGCCGCCGAGCAGCTCTTCGAAGTCCTCGGCACGCTCAAGGGCGGCGCGATGAAGTTCGGCCAGGCGCTGAGCGTCTTCGAAGCCGCGGTGCCGGACGAGATGGCTAAGCCCTATCGCGAGGCCCTGACAAAGCTCCAGGCCGCGGCGCCGCCCATGCCCGTCCGGCAGACCCACCGGGTTCTCGCCGAGCAGCTGGGGCGCACCTGGAAGCAGCGCTTCGCCGAATTCGACGACGACCCGGCGGCCTCCGCGAGCATCGGCCAAGTCCACCGCGCGATCTGGCACGACGGCCGCGAAGTCGCCGTCAAGGTGCAGTACCCCGGCGCTGACGATGCGCTGCGGAGCGACCTTCGCCAGCTTCAACGCTTCAGCAGGCTTTTCCAGGCCTTCGTGCCGGGAACCGAGGTAAAACCCCTGCTGGCCGAGCTCGCCGAGCGGATGAACGAAGAACTCGACTACCAGGCGGAAGCCCAGAACCAGCGCGCTTTCGTGAAGGCGTTCGAAGGTGTCTCGGGCTTCGTGATCCCCCGGGTGGTCGCAAGCGCGCCGAAGGTCGTCGTCACGGAGTGGGTCACCGGCACGCCGCTGTCGAAGATCATCGCCGGTGGGGACAAGGAGGCCCGGGATCGCGCCGGCCGGCTGCTCACCGAGTTCCACTACTCGTCTCCGGAACGAGCCCGGCTGCTGCATTCGGACCCGCACCCCGGCAACTTCATGCTGACCGCCGACGGCAGGCTGTGCGTGATCGACTTCGGAGGGGTGTCCCGGCTGCCCGAGGGCATTCCGCAGCACCTCGGCGAGATGACCAGGCTGGCTCTCGACGGCGAGTCCGCCAAGCTGATGCGGCTGCTGCGGGAGTCCGGTTTCATCCGGGCGGACGCGGATCTGCAGGCCGACGACGTGCTCGCCTATCTGGCGCCGTTCACCGAGCCGCTTGCGGGCGACACGTTCCACTTCACCCGTCGCTGGATGCAGCGCCAGGCCGGCCGGGTCGGCGACACCCGCGGCCGCGACTTCCGGATCGGCCGCTCGCTGAATCTTCCGCCCGAGTACCTGATGATCCACCGGGTTACCGCCGGATCGACCGGCATCCTCTGTCAGCTCGACGCGGAAATCCCCGCTCGCGCGATCGTCGAACGGTGGCAACCGGGCTTCGCGGCCTGAGAATTTATCCACAGGTATCGGTGCGACTGAGCCGAAAACGGGGCTGCGCGGGGAAGTTATCCACAACTTGCGGAAAGCGGTTCCACCCGGACGGCCCAGCGGTCATCCTCGACTCATGGCCACTACACGAAGCGCCCGATTGATGGCGCTCAGTAACACCAGCGAAACCGGGATCATCACCAGCCGGGAGCTGCGCAAAGCAGGCGTGACAGCGCGTTACGCCGCGAAGCTCTGCGGCCCGGGCGGTCCCTGGCGAAGGCTCATGCCGGGTGTGATCCTGTTGCGCGACTCCGCGCCCACCCGGCTTCAGCTGCTGCAGGCCGCCGTCGCGCGGTTCGGCCCGGAGGTGGTGGTGACGGGCGCCGACGCGCTTCGTGCGCGTGGCGTCGACTGCCCGGTGACGCGGGATGTCCACCTCCTGGTCCCCGACTACCGACGGATGCCGGCGGAACCAGGCATGCTGCCGCGAAGAACCACGCGAATGCCGTCGCCCACCTGGAGCAACGGCGTCCCGTACGCGCCGCCCGCTCGCGCGGCGCTCGATCTGGCCAGACTGGAACTCGATCCGGCGCGGATCGACGAACTCATCTCACTGCCGCTGTACTGGGGTCTTTGCACGCTCGAAGAGCTCCACGCGGAACTCGACGCCGGCAATCGGCGAGGGTCCGCCGAAGTCCGTTCGGCATTGCGCCGGGTCGATCCCGAAGCGACCTACGCGCACGGGCTGGCGAAGAAGGTCATCGAAGGATGCCCGCTGCCCACGCCGTCCTGGAACGTGACGATCTGCGACCGGCGAGGTCGACCCATCGGCGCGGCCGACGCCTGGTGGGACGACATCGGGCTGGCGTGGCAGTTCCGCGCCGCGAAGCAGGGCGCCGTGAACTTCCACCCGCTGGCGCTGACAGCGACCGGGACGGTCCTGGTCCGCTGCACCATCGATCAGCTGAGAAAGGTGCCGCTGGAAGTGGCGGCCGAACTCGTCACAGCGTTCACCGAAGCGGCCCGTACGCCGCGTCCGAAAGTCCGCACGATCGGCCGGATCGACAGCGCCGCCTGAAGGGCGTCACCAGTACTCGTCGGGGAGTTTTCCCTCGATGTCGCGGGTGTGGCGGCGGGCGCAGGCAGGGCACATCCAGCGCACGACGTTCTTGTCCCGGGTGGAAACCCAGGCGAGTGTCTGCGCGGGCTCCTCGTCGACGCCGCGGATCCGGCCGCACAACGAGCAACCCACCTGCTCGCTCACGGCCGCCGTCCACAGTGGATTGTCTTCGCTCCCAACAGGAACAGGTCCTGGCGCGCGCCGAGGAAGGCGGGGTTCGCCGGATCCAGCAGGGCGGCCGCGGTTTCGCGATCGCCGGCGGTCAGGCGGTCACCGGCCACGTCGGCGAACCAGCTCACGCGCTCGACGACGAACTCGCGCAACACATCCGGCCCAGGCGCCGGATGATGGATGAGCACCCCGAACGAATCGATGTCGCCGAGGCCCGCCTGTTGAAGCGCGATGTTCCAGCCATAGGGCATCGAGACCGACCCGGGAATGCCCGCGCGCATTTCGGCGAACCACTCGCCCCGGGCGGCGAGCAGCCGCTCTTCGAGCCCGGGCCGACCGATGCCGAGGTCCCAAGGGAGGCAGTTGAAGTCCAATCCGCCCTCGGAGATGGCGACCAACCCGCCGGGACGGGCGAGCCGGGCGAGGATGTCGAGCGCCGCCTGCTGGTCGGGCAGGTGATGGAGCACGCGTGAAGCCCAGACCAGATCCGCAGGAGGAAGCATGTCAAGCAGCCGGGTGTCGGCGACGTCTGCGTGGACCGTCTCGACCGTGGCCTTGTCCCCCGCAGCGGCACCGACAACCCGGCGCGCCTCGGCGAGCAGGTGCTCGGTTGCGTCGACCAGCACGATCCTGGCGCCGGCCGCGGCAAGCTCCTCGGCGAAGAGGACGCTCATCCCGCCCGCGCCGCAGCCGACGTCGAGGATGGTCGGGGCCTCCGGCAAACCCTCGAGCAACCTTCGGGCGGCCACTCGCGTCGGCTCGGCGTCAAGCGCCTCGGCCATGCGAAGTGACCGAAGGCGCTCCGCCCAGTCGATGTCGTCATGCGTGTGTACGGCCATTCCCCCAGTGAACACCACGCCGCGCCACGCCACTCCCCAAGAAGGGAGCGGGGGACCTTTGCTACCGCGTGGCGATAGCAAAGGTCCCCCGCTCCCCCGAGTGGTCAGGCCTGAAAGCGCTCGGCTCGACGATTCGCCCAGCGGGCGACCCTGGCCCACCTGCGCGCGGCGCGTGCGCCGCTTCGAGCCCGCTGCGCGCGGACTCCTTCCTCCAGGTCTCGTATTCGGGCTCTGGACAGTTCTTCATAAAGCAACATTTCGCTGGTCTCCTCGACCTTGATCTCGTTCAATTTGGCCGGCGCGAGCAGTCGGTTTCCCGTCCGCGCCTCGTAATCCCTGGTGGTGATGAGTTCGACGGTCATGCCGCAGCGCTCCGCTCGACCTTGCGAGCAGCGGGACGAGCCTCGACGGCGGTCTCGACGACCGGGTTCTTCCGGGGACGGCCACGGGGCCGCTTCCGCGCGACGACAACGCCGCGCTCGAAGATCTCGCCACCCCAGACGCCCCACGGCTCACGCCGCGAGAGTGCGCCCGCGAGGCAGGCGGAACGGACCGGGCAATCCGAGCAGAACGCCTTCGCGCGCTCGAGCTCTGCCGGGGACTCAGCGAACCAGAGGTCCGCGTCGCCCGAACGGCAGGGAAGCATCGACTCGGGCGAGTCGATGGCGTCGAGCAGGTCGACGACGCCGGCGTCGACGAAGGGAAGAGCCTCCCCCGGCGCGAAAGCTATGGCCGATGACATACGTGTACTCCCTTGTCCCGTAACGGTTTTCGAACTGACGGTGGAACTGGACAACGCTGAACCCCAATTAGGTTGTGCAGCCAACTGTTTTGTGCAGCAAAAACACGAAGGCCGCGGATCCGGGTTACCGGTTCCGCGGCCTTCGTGAGCCTCTGGTCCTGACTAGGTCAGGAACTTCGCTCCCGTATGGACAACGGAACACGGAACTGCTTGATGACCGGCAGATCGACGGCAACCTTCGAGTAGCCGCCGCCCAGAGCGGTGGCGTGTGCGAAGGTCTCGTCGGCGGTGGCCCAGCGCCGGTTGAGGCGCAGGGTTCCGCGGGCGGCGAGGATGCTCTCGGGCACAAAGGTGCCCTGGCGCTGAGCCTGCGGGACTTCCGCGATGCAGGACAGAGTGGTGCCAGGGTTCGTGAGCATCATGTTGATCGTCATTTCACCGGCACCACCTTTCTCTGTCGCGCGCGAACCGCCCCGCGGTCTACGCTGTGTTGTAGAAGTTCTTCCCCATCCCGGGCGCTTCCCGCCCGGTACCAGCAGGTTATTGCCCCCGACCACACCTGGGCAACTTATTTTCCAGAAAAACCGTCGAAGCTACGAAGATCGGCTCTGAGCAGCGGGTTCGCCGCACGGATCAGCCCCTCGGCGCGGTCAAGACTCCACCGAGGCTCGCACGACGTCGAGAACCTCTGCCCCGAAGCGTTCCAGCTTCGTCGCGCCTATCCCGGAGATCGCGCACAACGCTGTGTCATCGGTCGGGCGCTGCTCCGCGATGGCGACCAGAGTCGCGTCGGTGAAGACGACGAAGGCCGGCACCTTGAGCTCGCGGGAACGTTCCCCTCGCCAGACCTTCAACTTCTCGAGCAGCTTCTCATCCACATTGGACGGGCAGCGGGAGCATCGCCCCAGCTTGATGTCCAAGGTCTCCAGCAGCGGCCCGCCGCACACCCGGCACCGTGCCTTGTTGCCGGACTGCTTCGGCTGCTGAGACCGGGCGACCCGCGCCGCCGGGTGATCTTCGGGGATCAGGCCGTAGAGGAATCGGCTGCGCCGCCGGTTGCGGCGGTTGCCCGATGTCCGGGCCAGGGCCCACGACAAGGAAAGGTGCTCTCGTGCGCGAGTGACGCCGACGTAGAAGAGACGGCGTTCCTCCTCGATCGCCGCGTCGTCGCCGTCGGCGTGGAGGATCGGCATGGTTCCCTCGGCAAGCCCCACGAGGAACACGGCGTCCCACTCGAGGCCCTTCGCCGCATGGAGCGAGGCCAGAGTGATGCCCTCCACCGTCGGCGGATGCTGCGCGTTCGCCCTCTGTTCGAGCTCCGCAACGAACCTGGGCAAATCCGCGTCGTCGACGGTGGACGCCAGTTCTTCGGCCAGCTCGACGAGAGACAGAAGCGCGTCCCACCGTTCCTTGGCCGCGCCTCCGGCGGGCGGCTGGTCGGTGAGCCCCACCTTCGCGAGCACGGAGCGGACCCTCGTCACCAGCTCGCCGGTGTCGGCGTCGGTCGACGCCATCCGCAACGCGGACATCGCCTGCCGGACCTCGGTCCTGGCGAAGAACCGCTCGCCGCCGCGGACCAGATAGGGGATACCGAGCTCGGCGAGTGCCTGCTCATATGCCTCGGACTGGGCGTTGACGCGATAAAGCACCGCGATCTCGCTGGCCGCCACACCGCTGTCCAGGAGGTCGCGGATCCTGCGTGCGACAGCGGCGGCCTCGGCGGTCTCGTCGTCGTACTCGGCGAAGCGCGGAACAGGTCCCGTAGGGCGCTGCCCGACGAGCTTCAGCCTCGACCCCGCAGGACGGCCGCGCGCGGCACCGATCACCTGATTGGCGAGCGCCACGACCTCCGGGGTCGAGCGGTAGTCGCGCTCGAGCCGCACGACAGTCGCTTCGGGGAACCTCCGCGTGAACTCCAGCAACGGGCGGGGCGAGGCGCCGCCGAACGAATAGATCGTCTGGTTGGCGTCGCCGACCACAGTCAAGTCGTCGCGGCCCCCGAGCCAGGCGTCGAGCAGCCGCTGCTGGAGCGGGGTGACGTCCTGATACTCGTCGACGACGAAGCAGCGATAGCGCTCACGGAACTCCTGGGCGACCACCGAGTGCTCTTCGAGTACAGCAGTGGTGTGCAGGAGCAGGTCGTCGAAGTCGAGGACCTGGGCGGCGTTCTTGATCTTCTCGTAGTTGCGATAGACCTCGGCGACCTGCGCCGAGGGCGCCGGCGTGTCCCGCTGCGTGCGCGAGGCGACGGCCGGGTAGTCGTCCGGCGATACCAAAGAGGCCTTGCTCCACTCGATCTCACTGGCGAGGTCACGCAGGAGTTCGGTCTCGGTGCCGAGCCCGGCCTTGTTCGCGGCCTGGCTGACGTAGCGGAACTTGTTCTCGAGCAGCTCCCATGGCCGGTCCCCGATCACCTGGGGCCAGAAGTAGCGAAGCTGACGGCGAGCGGCGGCGTGAAAGGTGAGCGCCTGGGCGGCGTCGACACCGAGGCCCCGGAGGCGTGCGCGCATCTCGCCCGCGGCGCGCGTGGTGAAGGTGACAGCAAGCACCTGACCAGCGGCGACATGCCCTGATCGGACCAGGTGAGCGATGCGGTGCGTGATCGTCCGTGTCTTGCCGGTCCCGGCTCCCGCGAGGACGCACACCGGCCCCCTCGGGGCGCAGGCGGCGGCGCGCTGCTCGGGGTCGAGCCCATCGAGCAGGCCTGGACGACTCTTCGGGGACGATGCGCTAACCACGTCCCCGATCCTCGCAGAGGGCCCGACGGGATCGGCGCAGGGCACGCGGCCGTATCCTGGTCGCATGGCGGGAAAGCAGGACAAGGAAGCAGCCAAGCTGGCGAAGAAGGAGAAGCGCGCCGCGAGCAAGGCTCGCCGCGGGCAGATCTTCGAAGCCTTCAAGATGCAGCGCAAGGAAGACAAGGCGCTCATCCCCTGGATGGTCGGATCGCTCCTGGTCATCACCGGCGTGGTGTTCGGCATCGGGTTCATCTTCGACGTCCACTGGGTCGTGCTGCCGCTGGGCATCCTGCTCGGCGCGCTCGCCGCCGTGATCATCTTCGGCAGGCGGGTCCAGAAGACCGTGTACTCGAAGGCCGACGGCCAGCCGGGTGCTGCGGCCTGGGCGCTCGAGAACATGCGGGGCCGCTGGAAGGTGACGCCCACCGTGGCGGCCACGACCCAGCTCGACGCCGTGCACCGTGTGCTCGGCGGCCCGGGCGTCGTGCTCGTCGCCGAGGGCGCGCCACACCGCGTGAAGTCGCTGCTCGCACAGGAGAAGAAGCGCGTGTCCCGCTTGATCGGTGAAACCCCGATCTACAACGTGATCATCGGGAACGAAGAGCAGCAGGTGCCGCTGAAGAAGCTGCAGGGCTACCTCATGAAGCTCCCGCGCAACCTCAAGCCGGCCCAGGTCGACGCGCTGGAGGCGAAGTTGGCCGCCCTCGGCAGCCGCGGCGCCGCCATGCCCAAGGGCCCGATGCCGGCGGGCGCGAAGATGCGCAACGTCCAGCGCACCATCCGCCGCCGCTGACCAAGCGAGCAGCAGGGGTCCTTTGCTACCGCCTCGAGCGATAGCAAAGGACCCCTGCTGCATTTCCGGGCGAAAACTGTCGGTGGGTGGTCGCATGATCACTGTGTGGATGGAACCCAGAGCGCCCGGCTCAAAGCCCTGGCAGCGATGTTCCCGGACGGTGTGGCCGCCCGGGCGAAACTTGTCGCCCTAGGGCACTCCCACTCCTGGATCTCCCGGCAATGTCGTGAAAGCGGCCCGTGGCGGCGTCCGATCCCCGGCGTCATCCTTCTGACCGACGCCACGCCAAGCAGGCGCCAGCTCCTGAAGGTGGCGCTGACGCACGCGGGCCCGGACGCGATGCTCACCGGAGTTCAGGCGGCCCGGCTGTACGGGGTCCGAAGACTTCCGCCCGAAAGACGGGCCCACACTCTGATCCCTCACCAAAGCAAGGTCGCCACCTGGGGATTCGCCATCGTCGAGCGGACGATCCACGTGCCTGAACCGGTGGAGATCGATGGGCTGCCGGTAGCACCACTCGCCAGGGCTTTGATAGACGCTGCCCGACGCATGGACGATCTGAAGTCCGTACGGACGATGATTCACGACGCGGTCCACCGCGGGCTCTGCACCCCGGAGGATCTGCGGGATGAGCTGGCACAGGCCAGCACGATCGGCTCCGCGCTGCCTCGTCTGGTTGTCGGCGCCCTCGAGGATGGCGTCGAAAGCGCTGTCGAGCAGTGGCTGCAGAGCGTGCTCGCCCAAAGTGACCTGCCGAGGCCGGTGAGGAAAACCGAGCTACAGACTCCGGACGGAGAGGTAGTCGGAGTCGCCGAAGTCTGGTGGCCGAAAGCCGGCGTCGCCATGCAGATCCTCTACGACGAGGTCACCCTCGAACCGGACGTGGCACCTGCGACACCCGCACTGGTCGCCGCCGGTCTTATCGTCGTCCGAGTAAGCCCAGCCCAGCTCCGGGATCAGCCGTTGGTCGTGATCGAGGAGTTGCGAGAGGCTCACCGCCGCGCTCACCAGCGTCCGCCTCCCCAGCTCGACGGCGCTCCCGAGACACCGGCCGCCTGACCCGACGGCAGGTTCTGCGGCGGCGCGCTGAGGAGAGCAAAGGTCCCTTGCTCCCTCCGCGTGGAGCTCAGCGCATGCGGATCACGACGGTTCCGGTCAGCCGGTCGAGCCAGCTTCGGCCGTCGATGTTCCGGATGGCTGCCGGGATGATCACGAAGGTCAGCGCCGTCCGCACTACAGCGCGCCACACGCCGACCCATTGCGCGCCGTCCAGCCTGGCCACGCGGATTCCGAGCGCCCCCATACCCGGAGTGAAGCCGAAGAACGCCGCGGGAATGATCGTGATGACCGCCCAGACACCCACCGACCACAGGTTGAACGTCTGCATGACTGCCGGATCCTGGAGGCTCGGCCTCACGAAGAGGGTCGTCACCAAAGAAGCGATGACCAGGTCGATGATCAGCCCGAGGAGACGCGGACCGCCACCCGCCACCGAACCGACACCCGATTCGGGTAAGCCGAGTCGCTCACCACACCAACGCTGCGTACGCTCGCCACCGGCCGTCGTCTCGTCCCCGGCTCCGGGCAGCCATTCTCCGGTCCATCTCGCCACCCATCCAGGGTATGCCGGTGGCGCTGACCACATTCGCCCTGGTCGACTACCCGATATCGCCGACCCGTTAACACCGGCGAAACATACGGGTGACGGTCGGGCAACACCGCGCTCTTAGCGTGAGCCGAAGAGAGTACTGCCGCCGGCAACGAACGAGAAGGAGTCACCGAGGGTGCCCACTACTCCAGACGACATTCAGCGCCTTATCGCCGACGAGAACGTAGAGGTCGTCGACGTCAGGTTCTGCGACCTGCCCGGCGTTATGCAGCACTTCACCGTTCCGGCGAAGGCGTTCAACGAAGAAGCCTACGAAGAAGGCCTCGCCTTCGACGGCTCCTCGGTGCGTGGTTTCCAGTCGATCCACGAATCCGACATGCTGCTCCTCCCGGACCCCGAGACGGCGCGCATCGACCCGTTCCGCAAGGCGAAGACGCTCTCGCTGAACTTCTTCGTGCATGACCCGTTCACCCGAGAGGCGTACAGCCGCGACCCGCGCAACATCGCGCGTAAGGCCGAGCAGTACATCTCCGAGTACGGCGTCGCCGACAACGTGTTCTTCGGCCCCGAAGCCGAGTTCTACATCTTCGACTCGATCCGGTTCGACTCGGCCGAGCACGCCTCGTTCCACGAGATCGACTCCGTCGAGGGCTGGTGGAACACCGGCGCCGACGTCCCGGGCGGCAACCAGGGTTACAAGACGAAGTTCAAGGGCGGCTACTTCCCCGTCCCGCCGGTCGACCACTTCGCCGACCTGCGCGACGAGATCGTCCGCAACCTGCAGGGCTCCGGTTTCGAGATCGAGCGCGCGCACCACGAGGTGGGCACCGCCGGTCAGACCGAGATCAACTACAAGTTCAACACGCTGCTGCACGCTGCGGACGACCTGCAGCTGTTCAAGTACATCGTGAAGAACACCGTTTTCGCCGCCGGCAAGACCGCGACCTTCATGCCGAAGCCGCTCGCCGGTGACAACGGCTCCGGTATGCACTGCCACCAGTCGCTGTGGAAGGACGGCACACCGCTGTTCCACGACGAGTCGGGTTACGCGGGGCTGTCCGACACCGCCCGCCACTACATCGGCGGTCTGCTCCGGCACGCGCCGAGCCTCCTGGCGTTCACCAACCCGACCGTCAACTCGTACCACCGGCTCGTGCCGGGCTTCGAGGCCCCGGTCAGCCTGGTGTACTCGCAGCGGAACCGGTCGGCTTGTGTCCGTATCCCCATCACGGGCAACAACCCGAAGGCGAAGCGCGCCGAGTTCCGGTGCCCGGACTCGTCCGGCAACCCGTACCTCGCGTTCTCGGCGATGATGATGGCCGGTCTCGACGGCATCAAGAACAAGATCGAGCCGCCGGAGCCCATCGACAAGGACCTCTACGAGCTCCCGCCGGAGGAAGCCCAGAACGTCAAGCTCGTTCCTGGCGACCTCGGCGCGGTTCTCGACACGCTCGAGGCCGACCACGATTACCTGCTCGAGGGTGGCGTGTTCACCCCCGACGTGATCGAGACCTGGGTCTCCTACAAGCGTGAAAACGAGATCGACCCGCTGCGGCTGCGCCCGCACCCGTACGAGTTCTCGCTCTACTACGACGTGTGATCGTGCGGTAGCAACACCCAGAGCACGCCGGTGGTGAGGTGCGGAAACGCCCTCACCACCGGCGTTTCTATTAGCGCGGTATAGGGCTACTCCGAGGTGGAGAGAATCTTCAGGTCGACGCCGGCCCGCTCGATGCGCCCTCGCGGATCATCCACCAGCTTGCGCCGCTCGAGATCCATCAGCCCCAGGGTGCAGGTGATCTCCGCGGACAGTGTGCCGTCGACCTTGTAGATGTTCGAGTCCATGTGGAAGGTCTTACCGGTGCCGAACTTGGCGTCGCAGGTCACGTCGACGACGTCACCGGCCCGAAGTTCGCGGCGGAACACGATATGAGACTCGAGCAGCACGAAGGCGAGGTTCGCGTCCTTCATTCCCGAGTTCAGGCCGCCGGCGAGCTCCATCAGCTCGAGTCTGGAAACCTCGCCGTACGAGTGGTAGACGGCATGGTTGAGATGGCCCAGAGTGTCCAGCTCGTAGTGGCGCACCTTGATTCGGGTGCGAAACGGCTCGCGCACAGTCACCGGTCCACTGTAAGGGCCGCTTTCCGTCCACGACGCCGAAGTGTGAGCAAGGGACCTTTGCTCACACCGCGCCCGCGCGCCTCAGGGCGATAGCAAAGGTCCCTTGCTCTCTTCCTGCAGGTCAACGCGGTCAGTCCTGGTAGAAGAGCGTCTCCACCACCGCGTGAGCACGCCGGGTAGTCCGGCGGTAGGCGTCGAGGAACTCGCCAGGATCGTCGTCGGCTGAGTAGCCGAGCACCCGAGCCACCGCGGACAGGTCGCGGCCTGAACTGGGGATTTCGTCGACAGCCTTACCCCTGACCAGCATCCCCGCGTTCCGAACTCGCGTCGCGAGCAGCCATGCCTCGGTCAGGGATTCGATCTCGGCGGGCTCGGCGAGCCCCGCCTCCGCCGCAGCCTTCAGCGCCTCGATCGTCGATGTGGTCCGGAGCCCCGCGACCTCGTGCCCGTGACGCAGTTGCATGAGCTGCACGGTCCACTCCACGTCCGCGAGTCCGCCGCGGCCGAGTTTCGTGTGCCGGGTCGGGTCGGCGCCCTTGGGCATCCGTTCCGTCTCCACTCGCGCCTTGATCCGCCTGATCTCCCGCACTCGAACCGCATCGAGACCGGCCTCCGGATACCTGATGGGGTCGATCATCTCGATGAACCGCGCGCCGAGATCGTCGTCTCCGGCGATGAACCGGGCTCGAAGCAACGCCTGCGATTCCCAGACCTCGGCCCACCGACCGTAGTAACTGCGATAGGACTCCATCGTCCGTACCAAGGGGCCGCTCCGTCCCTCCGGACGGAGATCGGCGTCGACCACCAAAGCCGGATCGGGGCTGGGCGCACCGAGCATTTTGCGGACGGTCTCGGCGACCGAGGAAGCGAACTTCGCCGCTTCGGAGTCGGATACCCCCTCGGTCGGCTCGCACACGAACAGGACATCCGCGTCGGAACCGTAGCCAAGCTCGGCTCCCCCGAGGCGCCCCATGCCGATGACGGCGATCTTCGCGGGCGTGCGGCCAAGTTCAGCCTGGCGCTGGCGATACGCGGCGGCCAAAGCGCCCTGCAGCACGGCGACCCACACGCCCGACAACGATGCGCAAACCGACGGGACGTCCAGTAACCCGAGCAGATCGGCCGATGCGACCCTCAGCATCTCGTGGCGGCGTAGCGACCTCGCGGCGGCGACCGCGGCGTTCAGACCCGGCTGCCGGCGAACAGCGGCCCGCAGCGAGGTGGCCACTTCAGCGGGTGTGCGACCGGCCAGCCGCGCTGGATCGCCGAGCAGCTGCAGTACTTCCGGTGCTCTCGACAGCAGGTCGGGCACCAACCGCGACGTGCCCAACAGGAAGGCGAGCCGCTCGACGACGGCGCCTTCGTCCCGAAGGACCCTGAGGTACCAAGGCGTTTCTTCGAGTGCCTCGGAGACCTTGCGATAGGACAGGAGTCCTCGGTCCGGATCCGGGGTATCGGCGAGAAGGTCCAGCAACACCGGCAGCAGGGCCTGCTGAATGGCCGCCCGCCGCGACATCCCCGCGGTCAGCGCCTTGATGTGCTGCAACGCTCCGTCCGGTGCGGCGTAGCCGAGCGCGGCGAGGCGGCTTTCCGCCTGCTTCGTCGTCAGCCGCAACGCTTCCGTCGGTACGTTCGCGACGGACTGCAGCAGCGGCCGGTAGAAGAGCTTCTCGTGAAGCCGTCGAATGCTCTGGAGGTGGCGGCGGAACTCCGCCAGCAGCACGTCCCCCTCGCTCTTGCCTCGGGCCGGCCGCACCCCGCTCGCCCTCGCGATCGTGCGCAGCTCACTGGCGTCCGAGGCAGCGGGGAACAGGTGTGTACGGCGCAGCCGGCGGAGCTGGAGCCGGTGCTCGATGGTCCGGAGGAACTCGTACGACGAACCGAGCTCCGCGGCATCCGTGCGACCGACGTATCCGCCCTCTCCCAGCGCGGCGAGCGCGTCCATCGTGGACGGAGAGCGCAGCTCGGCGTCGATCCGGCCATGGACCAGTTGCAGCAACTGCACCGCGAACTCGACATCGCGCAAGCCGCCGCGTCCCAGCTTCAGCTCTCGCTCGGCGTGTGCGGACGGCACATGGCCTTCGACGCGGCGCCTCATCTTCTGCACTTCGGGAACGAAGTTGTCCCGATCGGCCGCCGACCACACCTTGGGCGCGACCATCTCCGCGTACTGTCGCCCGAGCTCGATGTCACCGGCGACCGGCCGCGCTTTGAGCAGGGCCTGGAACTCCCAGGTCTTGGCCCACTTCTGGTAGTAGGTGGCGTGCCCGTCGAGAGTCCGGACCAGCGCGCCCGCCTTGCCTTCCGGGCGCAACGCGGCGTCGACCTCGAAGCAGGCCTTGCCGACTACGCGCATCATCGTGCTGGCGAGTCGCGTCGACGTCGTGAGGTCCCCATCTCCGACGAAGATGACGTCCACGTCGCTGACGTAGTTCAGCTCCCGGCCACCGCATTTGCCCATCGCGATCACGGCCAGGTGACCTTCGGCTTCAGCGCCCACCTCGGCCTCCGCGACCAGAAGTCCTACCGTCAACGCGGCTTCGGCCAGCAGGGTGAGCTGAGCGCCGATCTCGGCGTACGGCGGCTGGTAAAGGCCGGGCTCGACGAGGTGGCCGAGGTCGGCCGCCGCGATTCCGAGGAGCAGCTCGCGGTAGGCGGCGCGGAGCGCCTGCTCCGACTCGACACCGGTGAGCAGCTCGCCGTCTGGCCGTAAGTGGGCCAAGAGCCTGCTGACGTACTGGTCGGGCTCGGTGCTCTTGTCACCTAGAAGTGTTTTCCAGCAGTCGGTGTTCGCGACCAGAAAGTCCGCGAGCGCGCTCGAGGTGCCCAAGGCGCCGAGCAATCGGCCGCGAAGCGTGCGATTCGCGCGAAGCGCCTGGTCAAGCTCGGTCCAAGCGGCCAGGTCGGCTTCCCTGATCCGGTCCAGGCCGCTTAATGCGAGATCAGGATCCGCTGCCCGGGAAAGGGCTGACAGCACGTCGGCCGCAGAGCTGTCCGGGCCTGCCTCGGTCCACCAACCGGCAGCACGCAGCTGCCCGTCGGCACGGGGATCGGTGAAGCCGTACCTCGCTACGGAAGCGGTCGGCCTGGCGCGCTCAACCATCGGCTTCCACCGTAGTCGCCCCGCCGCCCGTGACCAGACGGACGCGCAAGGAGCAAGGGACCTTTGCTATCGCCGAGCGAGGCGATAGCAAAGGTCCCTTGCTTCCTTAAGCCGCGATCTTGCCGACTTCGGGTTCAGGAAGGGTCGGCGCGGGGGTGAAGCTGCCTGCGTTGACGGGGCTCCGCCGCGAAAGCAGGTAGATCCCGATACCGATCGCCAGGCCCACGACACCGACGCCGACGGTGCCCACAGTGCCTGTCGAGGTCACGAGACCGGCCGCGGCACCGACGATGGCCGCTGCGGGAAGCGTGAAAAGCCAGGCGAGCACCATGCGGCCGGCGGTGCGCCAGCGGACCGGCGACTCGTTCCTGCCCACGCCCGAGCCGACGATGCCGCCGGAGCAAACGTGGGTCGTCGAGAGCGGGAAGCCGAA
The DNA here is from genome assembly GCF_013870525.1 of Amycolatopsis pittospori. GTDB lineage: Bacteria > Actinomycetota > Actinomycetes > Mycobacteriales > Pseudonocardiaceae > Amycolatopsis > Amycolatopsis pittospori. The sequence continues at coordinate 2,790 of NZ_JACBXD010000048.1, read as the reverse complement.
GTTCGTCGACGCGAGGATGATCGCCGCCGAGCTGGTCTGAGCGGCGAAACCTTGCGGACCGTCGATGTCCGTCAAGCCCTTACCCAGGGTGTGAGTAATCCGCCAGCCACCCAGGTACGTCCCCAGCGCCAGCGCCAAAGCCGCGCTGACGATCACCCAGAGCGGCGGCCCGGATCCGGCGGGCAGAGTACCGGCGGTGATCATCGTCAGGGTGATGATGCCCATGGTCTTCTGGGCATCGTTCGTGCCGTGCGCCAGCGAAACAAGTGAAGCCGAGATGATCTGGCCGACGCGGAAGCCCGCGGTGCGGCCGCGGCGGACGAAGATGCGGTAGACGCAGTAAGTCGCGATCATCGCGACCAGGCCCGCGAGGACCGGCGAGAGCGCGGCGGGTACGAGTACCTTCTCGACGATCTTTCCAAAATGGACCGAATCGGATCCGGCCGACACCCAGGTGGCACCGATCAGTCCGCCGAACAGGGCGTGGGACGAGCTGGACGGCAGTCCGACGAACCACGTGACCAGGTTCCACACGATCGCCCCGACAAGACCTCCGAAGACGATCGCCGGGCCGATCTTGGTGTCGTCGACCAGTCCATTGGAGATGGTCTTGGCCACTTCGACCGACAGGAAGGCTCCGACCAGGTTCAGGACGGCGGAGATCGTCACCGCCACCTTGGGGCGCAGCGCCCCGGTGGCGATCGACGTCGCCATCGAGTTGGCCGTGTCATGGAAACCGTTTGTGAAATCGAAAATTAGGGCCGTGACGACGACGAGCACGACCAACACTGAGGGCTCCACCCCGACCTCCGAACCCTTCGAAACTCCCTTCGCAAGGTACCTGACGCCAACACCGGAGTGTTAACAACCCATACACATTCGAGACATAAGTCGTTAAGCCATCGGCAAAGTACGTTGACGGTCCGCAGCCGGAGCGAGGTCACCGGACACCAGTCGGACGAAGCGCTGCGCGAACGGTCGCCAGGTTTCGGTGATATCGGCATGCACTCGGGCAAGGTTCTCCGGGGTCAGTGCGTCCGGCCGGGTGAGTTCCGCCATTTCTGGCGACTGCCGTGCCCAATCGAGGACGATCTCCGGCGATGTCTCGATATGGAACTGGACACCGTAGGCACAACGGTCGAAACGGAAGGCCTGGTTGGGGTACCGCGGCGAGGACGCGAGCAGCTCCGCGCCGGCGGGAAGCCGGGTGATCGTGTCGTTGTGGAACTGCAGGACGTCCTGCATGAGCGGCAGGTCCGCGAAGAGCGGGTCCGTCCAAGCTGCGTCCTTCTTGGACACTAGCGCCGGGCCGACCTCGGGGCCTTGATCGCCTTGGGTGACCAGGCCTCCTGTCGCCACCGCCAAGATCTGACCGCCGAGGCAGATCGCGAGCGTCGGAACGCGAGTACTGGCGGCCTTCGCAAGGAGCTTCCGCACGTCCGCCAGCCAAGGGTGGGCGGCGTCATCGTTCGCGCCCATCCCCCCTCCCAGACAGACGACGCCGGCGTACCCATCGAGATCGGCGGGGAGGCCCGGATCGGGCATCAGCCGGATGTCGAGTTCGGCACCCGCCTCGGTGAGCCAGTCGCCGAGGGGGCCGATCGGGTCTGATTCGTCTGGCTGGATGACGAGCAACTTAGAAGCGGTCACCGCCCCAGCCTACGACCGACGGGGAGCAAGGGACCTTTGCTATCGGCTTGGGGCGGCGGTAGCAAAGGTCCCTTGCTCCCCCGGGTCAGCAGGCGCAGCGTGGGGTGGGCGTGGAGGCGCGGAAGAGGGTGGGCGAGTCTCGGTCGATGGGGTAGCCGGCGGCCGCCCAGGCGGTGATTCCGCCGGACAGGCGTTTGACCTTGAAGCCGAGTTCCGCGAGTTTCAGGGCGCCCTTGGTAGCGGCGTTGCAGTGGATGCTTTCGCAGTAGCAGATGTAGACGAGATCGCGGTCGAGGTCGCTGACCGACTCAGGGGTCATGCCCCGATAGGGGAGATTGATCGCGCCGGGGATGCGCGCCGCTGCGAAGGCTTCGGGCGCCCTGGTCTCGACGATCACGTAACCGTGCCGGACGCCGGCGGTGAGATCGCGGACGAGGTCATCGGGGTCCACGTCGAGGGCGAGTTCCGCACGGAGGCGCGCGGCCGCGGCCGCGCTGTCCAGGGCCTGGAAGGTCAGTACACGGGATTCGGTCGGCATGCCTCAATCCTGCTGCCCGGTGATCATCCAGGACATCGGCGAATCCAGGCATCGGTGCCGGTTAGCCTGGAGATTCCTGGCGGAGAAGACGATCGACCTGGAGTTCCGTGAACCTCGATGATCTCGACTGGCAGCTGCTCGAACTGCTCCAGTCCGACGGGCGGCTGACCTTCTCCGAGCTCGGCCGACGGGTCTCGCTGTCGGCGCCCGCGGTGACGGAGCGGGTCCGCCGACTCGAGGAGAAGGGGATTATCACCGGGTACTCCGCGAGCGTCGATCTGACGAAGCTCGGGTTGCCCATCGAGGCGATGGTCCGGGCGAAAGTGCGGAGTTTGGACACGGCCCGGTTCCGGGAAACGATCCTCGCGCTGCCCCAGGTACTCGACGCCGATCACGTCACGGGCGATGAGTGCTGGTTGGTGCGGGTCGCGTGCCGGAACACGGCTGAGCTCGAAGAACTCGTAGAGCGGATGCAGCGCTATGGGGAGACGACGACCTCGCTGGTCTTCTCTTCACCGGTCCGCCGGCGTGCGGTCGGCCGGCAGCGCAGCTGAGCGGCGTCGCGGGGAGAGCAAGGGACCTTTGCTATCACCGGGCGGGGC
>NZ_JACBXD010000047.1 GCF_013870525.1 Amycolatopsis pittospori | reverse complement strand
GCCGACGAGCTGATCGCGTTGGCCAACGAGGAGACGCACCTGCCGGCCGCGCCGCGGCTGCAGGGGGAACTGAAGCGCACGACGTTCCAGTTGCGCCTGTTCGGCGAAGTGCTGGCCGACGGCTCGTTCCTCGGCGCCACCGTCGACCACGCGGACGCCGCGTGGCCGATGGGACCGCGGCCGGACATCCGCCGTCTGCTGACGCCGATCGGGCCGGTGCTGGTGTTCGCCGCCAGCAACTTCCCGTTCGCGTTCAGCGTCGCGGGAGGCGACACGGCTTCTGCGCTCGCCGCCGGGTGCCCGGTCGTGCTCAAGGCGCACTCAGGGCACCCCGAACTGTCCGCGCGCACCGGCGAGGTCCTGCGGGAGGCGCTGGTCGGGGCCGGTGCCCCGGAAGGGATCTTCGCGGTCATCTACGGCCAGCAGAACGGCGTCACCGCGCTGAAGGACCCGCGGATCCAGGCGGCGTCGTTCACCGGGTCGGTCCCGGGCGGGCGCGCGCTGTTCGACATCGCGACCTCACGGCCGTCGCCGATCCCGTTCTACGGCGAACTCGGCAGCGTCAACCCGGTGGTCGTGACCCAGACGGCGATCGAGGCCCGCGGCGAGGCGATCGCCAAGGGCTACGCGGGCTCGTTCAGCCTCGGTGCCGGGCAGTTCTGCACGAAGCCGGGTCTGCTGTTCCTCCCGGAGGGCCACGGGCTCGAAGACGTGCTGCGCGAGGCCGTCTCGACGATCCCGGCGCAGCCGATGCTCAACGAGCGCATCGCGGCCGGATTCGCCGACGGACTGGCGAAACTGCGTGACGTCCCCGGCGTCGAGGTCGTCTCTGAATCCGTTGGTGCGGAAGGGATCTCGCACGGTGCGACCCTGCTCGCCACCACGGGCAAGGACTTCCTGGCCGACGCGGACACCGTCCGCGAGGAGTGCTTCGGCCCGGCGTCGCTGATCGTCACCTACACCGACCAGGCCGAACTGATCAGTCTGCTCGGCGTGATGGAACCCGGGCTCACCGCGACCATCCAAGGTGAAGAGTCCGATGTGGACTGGATTCGCGGCGTGCTTCCCTCGCTGACCCGCGTCGCCGGCCGTCTGCTGTGGAACGACTGGCCGACCGGCGTCACGGTCACCTGGGCACAGGAACACGGTGGTCCTTACCCGGCGACCACCGCGCCGACGAGCACTTCGGTCGGCACCGCCGCGATCGAGCGGTTCCTGCGGCCGATCGCGTGGCAAGGCTTCCCCGACGCCCTGCTACCGGAGCCGTTGCAGGAGAACAACCCGTGGGACCTGCCCCGCAGGACCGACGGGAAACGCTAGAAACCTCGTGAGTGATTTGGGTCGTTCTAACGACCCAAATCACTCACGAGGCCCCACCCACCGCCGCCGCCCCTAGTTGCCGTCTTTCGACCCCCTTGGGAGGCACCGTCATGTCCGGATTCGGTTATGTCGACCGGAGAACCGCTCTGCGTGGAGGCGCGGCGGCCGCCGCTTCGGTCGCGCTCACGACCGCTCTCGCGAGCCCCTCGTCCGCCCAGACCGTTTCGTCGGTTCCCGCGGGGACGGCGTCGATCGTGACCGGCTACCGCGAACTGCAGACCGGGATCGGCCGGCCGTCGGCGGAACGTGCCGCCGCGCTGGCGAATCTGGACAGGGTCGCGAAGGCCTACAACGACAGTATGACGGTCGGCGGTGGTCCACTGTGGAAGGACCTTCCGCTGGGCCCGGGCAGTGACTTCACGACGTCGATGTACGCCCGGCTGCGCGCGATCACCGTCAACTGGGGCACTCCCGGAAGTGTGCTGTCGGCCGACCCGGCGGTGCTCGGCCGGATCAAGGCGGCGCTGGAACTGTTGTACACCAGCGATCAGTACAGCGAGAAGACCGCCGAGATCGGCAACTGGTACACCTACGAGATCGGTATCCCGCTCTACCTGCTGCACATCCTCGCGACGGTGGCGGACGAACTGACCCAGGACGAGCTCGCGAAGTACCTGAAGCCGGTGCTGAAGTTCTCCGGCAATCCGAACCTCCGTACCAACAATCCGAACGTCGTCGAGACCGGCGCGAACCGTGCGGACAAGTCGACGATCTGCATCGTGTCCGGGGCGATGCTCGGTGACGCAGAACGGATCCGACGTGGTGTCGGGGCGTTCACCGACGTCGAGGGCGGGGGAGCGGCGAGCGTCATCGCCAAACTCGACCGCGCCGCGGGCGACGGTTTCCACACCGACGGCTCCTTCATCCAGCATGATTCGGTGCCCTATCCCGGGCACTACGGGATCATCCTGCTCACCGCGGTCGCGTCCGCCATCCATGTCACCAAGGGCACGGAGTTCGAACTGGCCGCCGACGTGCGCGAGGCGGCGTATGCGCTGGTCGCCGACACGTTCGCGCCGTTCGTCTACGCCGGCGCCTTGATGGAGTCGGTTCGCGGCCGGTTCCTTTCCCGGCAGGGGGAATCCGCGCACGACATCGGACATCAGCTCACCGGCGCCGTCGTGCTGCTGGCCCGGTCGGCGAGCGGGAAACGCAAGGAAGAACTCGGCGGGCTCGCCGCGAAGTGGATCACCGAGGACACTTTCGCGCCGTACCTCGAGATCCCCGATCCGGAACGGTTCGCGCCGGGGCCGGATCTCGTCGGTATCCCCGGGATCGAGTTCGCGCAGGAGTTGCTGGCGACCGAGATCCGGCCGACGCCGACCGTCGCGGCCCACCGTGTGTTCGGCCAGCAGGACCGGATGGTGCACGTCACCGAAGGCTGGTCGGCTTCGCTCGGCGTCGCCTCGACGCGGATCTCGCGGTACGAGTCGGTCAACTCGATGAACCTCCACGGCTGGTACACCGGTGACGGTTCGCTGTACCTGTTCCTGCCCAAGGCCAAGGGTCACTTCACCGACGCCTACTGGCCGACGGTCGATCCGACGCTGCTGCCGGGTACCACCGCCAAGACCGGGCCGACCCCGACGCTGGAACAGGTTCCGCTGACCGGCAAGGATCACAGCGGCGGCGTCCGCTGGGACGCGAGGCACGGCGCGCACGCCCTCGACTTCGTCTCACAGGACGGCACGCTGACCGCGAAGAAATCCTGGTTCTTCACGCCGTCGGGCGTGGTCTGCCTCGGCGCCGGGATCACCGACGCGTCGGGCGAGCGGGTCCGCACCACGATCGAGAACCGCAACCTCGGGGAGAACGGCTCCGGTGTCCTGCTGGCCGACGGCCGCCTGGTCGGCGGCTCGGAGACGTTGCGGCGCAAGCGATGGCTGCACCTGGAGAAGGTCGGCGGGTACATCCTGCTGGACGCCGCGGAGGTGACCGCGCTGCGCGAGGACCGGACGGGGACCTGGCGCGACGTCGACAAGGGCGCCAACACCAAGGGCACCACGGTTCCCTACACGCGGCGCTACCAGAAGCTCGTGATCGAGCACGGTGTCAAACCGTCGGGCGCGAGCTACGCGTACGCCGTCCTGCCCACGGCGTCGGTGCTGCAGACGGTCGCGTCGGCGATGGCCTGGCGGATCCGGGCCAATACCGCGGCCGTGCAGGCCATCCGGCTGTGGGACGCGACCCTGCTAGCGAACTTCTTCGAGGCGGGCTCGATCGACGAGGTTTCGGTGTCCGGGCCGGCCTCCGTGGCGCTGGGCCGGACGAAGAACGGCTGGCAGCTGGCTGTTTCGGATCCGACGCAGAAGCAGGGCGTCATCCGGGTGACGGTGCGGCGCAAGACCGTCGAGGTGCCGGTGAAGGGCACCTTCGGCGCTACTCAGGTGGTCTCGCTCGGCCGCTGAAAACCGCGGTCGTCGTGAGGCGATCGAGTTCGGTCGAGGAGTAGGGCGGATGTGGCATGTAGGGATCGGCGACGCAGCGGACTCGTCAGTGAGCACCGGCGCTCCCTTGCTGTCCACAAAGGACGTTCTTCGTGACGTCGGCGACCGTTGTGAGCTATTCGCACCGTTCTGGATGGGGGTCGTGAGTGATAAGGAGGGTTATTGAGCAGAAAGGCAGAGGTGGCGTGTTCTGTCGGTCGCCCGCACGCCGGCCTCGGGTGTTGCGAAAGCCACTTTCGCAACGTTGAAGGTTGTGGAAGTGGCTTTCGCAACACCCGGGGCTCTGCCGCCCACGAGGACCGCAGACCCGCGTCGAAGGGGACTTTCCCCTCACTGTACGAGCGGAAAGTCCCCTTCGCTCCGCTGATCACCGGTCCGTGAAGGCCTCCTTGAGGGACCCAGAGTCCCTCAAGGAGGCCTTCACGGACTCGGCACCCGACACCTTTGCCTCACCCCTCAATAGAACGACACTTATCACTCACGACCCCCGTCCACGCTGCCGACGAGACCGCGGGGCCATTTAGGCCATGATCTGTCCTGAATGGCCCCTACGGTCGCCCTATGACCGACATCGAGCAGTTCCGCATCGACATCCCGCAGTCCGACTTGGACGACCTGACCGACAGGCTGGCCCGCACCCGCTGGCCGTCGGCGCTACCCGGTGCCGAGTGGAGCCGGGGCGTGCCGGTCGGCTACCTCAAGGACCTGGCCGAGTACTGGCGCGAAGGCTACGACTGGCGTTCGTGGGAGAAGCGGCTCAACGAGTTTCCGCAGTACATCACCGAGATCGACGGCCAGCGTGTCCACTTCCTGCACGTCCGCTCGCCGGAACCGGACGCGATCCCGCTGATCCTGACGCATAGCTGGCCGAACTCGATCGCGGAATTCCTGAACGTCGTCGGCCCGCTGACCGACCCGCGAGCGCACGGTCTCGACCCTTCTCTGGCCTTCCATGTGGTCGCGCCGTCGCTGCCCGGGTTCGGGTTCTCGCCGTTCCCCGAGCCCGCCGACGAGCGGCCGTGGGACATCGAGAGGGTGGCGCGGACCTGGGCCGAGCTGATGAGCCGTCTCGGCTACGAACGCTATGGCGCGCACGGGAACGACGCCGGCGCGCTGGTGACCCCGCGGCTGGCGGTGCATGCGCCCGACCACGTCATCGGCTCGCACATCACGTCCGGACTCGGGGTCCCGATGGGGGATCCGGCCGACTTCGAAGGACTCACCGAACAGGACCAGGCCGATCTGGCGGGGCTGATGGAGCGCTTCGCGGGCGGCAGCGGGTACGCGCCGTACCTGACGAACAGGCCGCAGACGTTGAGCTTCGGTTTCCTCGATTCACCGGTCGCGCAACTGGCTTACCTGGTCGAGCGGTTCAAGGAGTTCGACGGCTGGCCCGAAGGCGCGGCGCCCGCCGAGCCGATCGACCGCGACCTGCTGCTCACGAACGCGACGCTGTACTGGCTGACCGCGACCGGCGCGACCTCGTTGTGGCCGTACTACGAGGGCCAGGCCGCGATGCCGATCGACCAGACCGTGGTGCCGACCGGCGTATCGCATGGTGGGCCGTCCGTGCTGCGCAGGATCGCGTCGCGCAAGAACGACCTCGTGCGCTGGGCCGACCACGAGAGCCCCAGCCATATGGTCGCGATGGCCGTCCCGGACGACGTGGTGAACGAACTCCGGGAATTTTTCGGCGGACTCCGGCTGTGATGTCGAGCGGTGGTCATCGGCTCCGACCCAGGGACGTAGCTAGAGTCGAATGGACCCTGTGGAGGACCCGATGACCACCTCGTTCGAGACCGTGACCTCGGCCGACGGCACCCCGATCGCCTTCGACCGCACCGGTGACGGCATACCGGTGATCCTGGTCGGCGGCGCGTTCAACGACCGGACGACCGTCGCCGGCCTCGCCGCGACGCTGTCCCCGGATTTCACCGCGATCGCCTACGACCGGCGCGGCCGGGGCGACAGCGGTCCGGGCGCGGTCTACTCGGTGGAACGTGAGGTCGAGGACCTCGCCGCGCTGATCGACCACGTGGGCGGCTCGGCCGCGGTCTTCGGACATTCGTCAGGGGCGGTGCTCGCGCTGGAGGCCGCCGCCAGGGGCGTCGCCATGACCAGCCTCGCGGTGTACGAACCGCCGTACGTCGTCGACGACAGCCGCCCGAAGCCCGCCGCCGACATCTTCGACCGCGTCCGGGCGCTGATCGCCGACGGCAACCGGGACGACGCGGCGGAACTGTTCCTGGTCGAAGCGGCGGCCACCCCGGCCGAGGTCGTCAAGGGGATGCGGGACGACCCGTTCTGGGCGTGGTTCACCGGGCTCGCCCACACGCTGCCCTACGACCTCGCGCTCTGCGGCCCCGGCAGCGTGCTGCCTGCGGGCAGACTGGCCAAGATCACCGCACCGACGCTGGTCCTGGACGGCGGCGAGAGCGACGCCTGGATGCGAGCCGGCGCTCGCGCTGTCGCCGAAACGGTTCCCGGCGCCCGGTACGTCACCGTCGAGGGACAGGACCACGGCGTCCTGCACCAGCCCGACGTGCTGCGCGGCCTGCTCACCGAATTCCTCAGGTGACGACCTTCAGCGGTTCGGCGGGCAGGCCCAACGTGGCGTAGAGGTCACCTGCGGCCCGGAGATCGGCGTCGGCGTCGTCACCCAGCGCGGCGCGGGCCTGGCCGATCCCGGCGAGCGCGCGGGCCTCCTGCAGCCGGTAGCCGATCCGCCTGGCCGTCTCCAGCGCGAGGCGGTGCCGCGCCAGGCCCGCCGACGCCTCGCCGAGCGCGAGGCAGGCGGTGCCCACGCTGTTGGCCGCCATGGTCAGCAGCAGCGGATGGTTGAGCCGGGCGAGGATCGCGCACGCGAGTTCGGCGTGCTCTCGCGCGTCACGGGGCCGGTGGGCGAGCAGCAGGGCGTCGGCGTGGTCGATCCGGCTCCACGCCTCGCCGAACAGATACCCGAGGTCCTGTGCGGACCGGATCGCGCGTTCGGTGACCTCGAACGCCTCGTCGAACCGGCCGTGCCGGGCGAGGATCAGGCCGAGCTGGGCCGAACTCAGGACCGTGCCGCGGGGATTTTCGCGCAGCGCCACCGACCGTCGCGCCGAGTCCAGCGCTTCGTCCAGCCGGCCGAGGATCTCCTGCGCGTTGCTGAGATTGGTCCAGAGCGTCGCCGCGGCCTCGAGGTCGACGGCCCGGCCCACGGCGGCGAGGCCGTCGCGATAGAACCGGATGGCCTCGGGGTAGCGACCGAGCATGCTGTGCAGAGCGCCCACCCTGGACAGCGCGATGGCCTCGGCGGCACGGTCACCCGATTCGCGGATCACGTCGAGCCGCCGCAGCGCGCAGTCCATGCCCTCGGTGAGCCGCCCGTTCTCCCAGAACCCCAGGGCGAGGCTCGCGAGGCTGAGCTGGATCGCGTGCGGATCGCCGATCCGCTCGGCGGCGACGACACCCGCCTGGGCGATCGTGAGCAGTTCGTCGAGGTGACCGCTTTCCCGGAGGTGCTCGGCGGTGCTCTCGGCGATCCGCCAGGCGTGGGCGTCCTGCCCGGTGTCGAGGGCGTGACGGGTCACCGCGACCAGGTTGGCCCGTTCGGTCGCGTACCAGCCGTCACCGCCACCGTCGCGGTAATGGTCGAGCAGCCTGCCGAGCGCCGGAGCCGCTTCGTCGTCGCGTGCGGCGTTGCGGGCGTGTTCCGCGATCAGGTCGTGGAAGGAGTACCGGCCCAGGGCCGGCTGCCGCAGCAGGTGGGCGTCGAGCAGGTCTTCCAGCAGCCGTTCGGCTTCGGACTCGCTCGTCCCGGCGAGCGTGGCGGCGGCGGGAACGGCGATGTCGACGCCCGGATTCCGCCCGAGCAACCGGAACATGCGCTGCTGTGCGAGGTCCAGTTCCTGATAGGACAGTGCGAACGCCGCGGCCACATCGCGTCCGGCGACCTTCAGCTCGGCCAGCCTGTCGTGTTCGGAACCCAGTCGCTCGGCCAGGTTCCGCACGGTCCACTGTGGACGATTCTGTAACCGGGCGGCGGCGATCCGGATCGCCAGCGGCAGGTTTCCGCACAGCGCGGCGACCCCGGAGTCGGGACGTCCCGCCGCGGCGGCGAAGAGTGCGCCCGCCTGTTCGTCCGGCAGCACTTCGAGGCTGATCGCGGCGGCGCCGTCGACGGCGGCCAGACGGCGCCTGCCGGTGACCACGAGCGCGACCGTCGCGGAACCGGGCAGGAGCGGTCGTAACTGCTCGGCGCTCGCCGCGTTGTCGAGCACCACGAGAAGCGACCGGCCCGCTGTCCTCGACCGCCACAGTTCGGCCCGCCGGTCGGCGCCGCCCGGCAGGCGGCTCGCCGGGATGTCCAGCTGCCCGAGCAGCGCTTCGAGAGCGGCCTCGGGTGCGAGCGGATCGCGGGCGGGGGAGTGGCCGTGCAGGTCCACGAACAGCTGTCCGTCGGGGAAATCGGCGGCTAGGCGGTGCGCGGCGTGGACGGCGAGCGACGTCTTGCCGACACCGGCCATCCCGTCGACGACCACCGGGCGGCCGAGCCGGACCGAGTCGAGAAGCCGCCTGATCTCGCCCTCGCGTCCGGTGAAATCCGGGACGTCGTAAGGAAGGAAGCAGCGGATCTTGCCGTACTCCGGTTCGTCGCGCAGGATTCGTTCGTAGAGTTCGCGAAGTTTGGGGCCGGGGTCGATGCCGAGTTCGTCCGCCAGCCGCGTCTGTGCCTGACGGTAGGCGCTCAGCGCGTCGGCCTGCCTGCCCTGCTGGTGCAGTGCCCGCATGAGCAGGACGACGAACGCCTCCCGGAACGGATGTTCGGCGACCAGGGCCGTCAGCTCCGCGACGGCGTCCTCTCCGGCGGTGATCTCCTCGTCGAGACAACGCTCCACAACGGACAGACGTCGCTCGTCGAGTTCGTCCGCCTCGCCGCGCAGGACGGCACTGTCCATACCGGACAGTGCTGGGCCGCGCCAGCACGCGAGCGCCTCGCGGAACTCGCCGCGCGAGACGTGCTCCTCGAAGGTGCGCACGTCGAAGGAACGTGGCCGCAGGACGAAGCCGGGGCCTTCGGCGGTCAGGACGTCTTCGGTGGCGCCGTCGGCGACCAGCGTTCGCTTCAGCGCCGTGGTGAGGTTGCGGATCTGCCGGGTGGCCGTGGCGGGCGGATCCTCGTCCCAGACGACGTCCACCAGCCGCGAAACGGACACCACGCGGCCCGCGCCGAGCAGCAGGGCGGCCAGGATCCGCTCCTGACGCGGACCCGCCAGCTTCAGCGGCCGTGCGCCGCTCCGGCACTGCACCGGCCCCAAGATCCGGAACTCCATCGCACCCCCTCCCGCGAGGTTAACCGGCCGTGCACCGGGGCCGGTGTGGAAGTGATGCAGCTGTGATGCGCGGCCGGACGAACCTGCAGGTGGACGAAGTACCGGACGTGATGAGGAGAACCCTATGCGCAAGCGGTATTACGCGGCGTCGGCCGGACTGGTCGTGGCGGCGGCGGGAATCGGCGTGCCCGCCGCGGCGACCGCCGGCGAACAGCAGGCCGAGAGCGAGCGACAGTCCTGTCAGCGCGCGTTCGACCGCGCCGTCTGGGAGGACATGGACAGCTACAACAAACGCGACGAAGCCCGTTACCGGGCGATCATCCACCAGAACATGGTGACCGTCGGACGCAAGGGCAACCTGTACATCGGCTACGACGCCAACGTGGAACCGGTGGTCAAGGAACAGTTCACCCTCCCGTACGAGTGGAGCATGCCGTGGACGGTCACCCACACCGTCGTCGAGAACTGCGCGATGGGTTTCGCGATCCTCGACGCCTACTACAAGGTGCCGTCGCAGAACATCAACCGGCACTACACGATCAGCCTGACGCTGGTGCGCGAGCACGGTAAGTGGCAGGTCATCAAGGACACCGTGACCGACGTCCTGCCCTGACGTGGTCGTGAGTGGCGATTCGGGTTCTAACCCGAATCGCCACTCACGACCACGGTGACCAGGCGCTCAGGGTTTGCGGCCCACCCCGGCGTACGGGAGCGAGTTGATCTCCGGGTTGTCCGACATGTCGCCGGCGCCCTGGGGGTTCCACATCGCGCAGCCGACGACGCCGGGCTCGATGACGTCGAAACCGTCGAAGAACGACAGCACCTGGTCGTGGGTCCGGGGGATCGGGTCGTTCTGCGTGCCCTTGTACGCCTCGATGGCCTCGTCGAGCCCCTGCGAGTCCGCGTCGGCGGCGACGTGCGAGAGAGCGAGGAAGCTGCCAGGGGCGATCCGGTCGCGGTAGCGGGCCAGGATCGTGTGCGGATCCCAGGAGTCCGGCACGAAATGCAGGAGCAGCAACATGAACACGCCGACCGGCTGGTCGAGGTCGAGCAGTTCCTTGGCCTCCGGCGCGTTGAGGATGTCGTTGACGTCTCGCAGGTCCGCCTGCAGCGCCGCGCACCGGTCGTTGTCGCGCAGCAGCAGTTTCGCGTGTGCCACGGCGACCGATTCGCGGTCGACGTAGACGACCCGGCACTCCGGGTCGATCTGCTGGACGATCTCGTGCAGGTTGCCGACGGTCGGGATGCCGGAGCCGATGTCGAGGAACTGCCGCACGCCCGCTTCGACCATGTGCAGCGCGGCACGGCGCAGGAACGCGCGGTTGAGGCGTGCCGCGTCGCGGACCCCGGGCATGATCTTCAGGACCTGGTCGCCCAGGTCGCGGTCGGCCTGGAAGTTGTGGTCGCCGTCGAGCCAGTAGTCGTAGACCCGCGCGGGATTCGGCACGTTCGTGTCGACCTCTGGGGGGACCCAGCTCAGGTTCGAAGTCACCGTCGTCGCCGCCGTTCCGTTGGGAATCCGTTGGGGCACAGGAGTCTATCGGGCATCCGGGAGCGCGTCGCCATCGTCCGATCGTGTGGATGTGCGGCGGCGGAACCCCGTCCACCCTCCTGCGGCCCTAAGGTGGCCGGGTTCAACGCCTAGGCACGGGAGACGAGCACGATGGCACCACGTCCGGACGTCCCCGTCGCACCCGGTCGCTGGCCCCTGCTGGGGCATACCGTCCCGATGCTCCGTGACCCGCTGAAACTGCTGTCCTCACTGGGTTCGAGCGGTGACGTCGTCCGGCTGGACTTCGGCCCGATGCCGGTCTACCTGGTCACCACGCCGGAACTGGCCTGGCGGCTGCTCGCCGCCGACGCGGGAAAATTCGACAAAGGCATCGTGTTCGACAAAATGCGGCCGCTGTTCGGTGACGGCCTCGCGACTTCGAACGGTGCCTTCAACCAGCGGCAACGGCGGATGATGTTGCCCGCGTTCCAGCGAAGCCGCATCGCGCTCTACGCCGAGACGACGATGACGAAGCTCGCTGTAGACCTTGCCGACTCGTGGAAACCGGGCGAGGTGGTGGACTTCGACCGGCGGATGCAGGATCTCGCGCTGACCATCTCCGGGCGCACGCTGTTCTCCACCGAACTCGGCGACGACGCGCTGTCGGAGATCCAGCGGTCGATCCCGATCATGCTGAAGTACGTGATGGTGCGAGCCTTCTCGCCGAAGTTCGTGGAACGGCTGCCGATCCCGGCGAACCGCGAGTTCGACGCCGCGGCCGCGCGGCTGCGCCGGGTCATCGGCGACGCCGTCCTGAAGGCGCGGGAGAAGGGTGGCGACCACGGCGACCTGTTGTCGATGTTGTTGCTGGCCAAGGACGACGAGACCGGCGAGAAGATGACCGACCGTCAGGTGGAGGACGAGGTCATCACGATCCTCACCACCGGCGCCGAGACCACCGCCGTCGCGCTGGCCTGGTTCTTTCACGAGATCGGCGCGCATCCGGAGATCGAACGCCGGTTCCACGCCGAGGTCGACGACGTGCTGGCGGGCGGTCCCGCGCGCTTCGAACACTTGCCACGCCTGGTCTACACGCAACGGATCATCAACGAGGTCGTCCGCCGCACGCCGCCGGTGATCCTGATGCGGCGCGCGCGGGAGGACGTCGAACTCGGGGGCGTGCGCATTCCCGCCGGTACCGAGGTCGCGGTCAGCCAGCACACGCTGCACCGGGATGCCCGCTGGTTCCCCGATCCCGAGCGATTCGACCCCGATCGCTGGGAGCCCGAGCGAGCCGCCGCGGTGCCGAAGGGCGCGTTCATCCCGTTCGGCGCGGGGGCCCGGCTGTGTCCGGGCCATCAGTTCGCGCCGACGGAGATCGCCTTGGTGGCGGCGACGATCGGCGCGAAGTGGCGGCTGGAGCCGCTACCAGGGGTGAAGGTCTTCCCCAAGATCAAAGCGACGATGCAGCCGAACCGGTTGCCGATGACCGTGGTGCGGCGAAATCCGGGCTGACGGTGCGCGTTCGATTACCGGGTGTAGGGTTCATCCTCCTTCCGAGCGTTCCGATTCCGGAGAGGGTTCTGTGCGAATGCCGCTCAAACTGGCCACGGCGATGGCCGCCTGCTGCGTACTCCTCGGTGGATTCCTGGTAGCCGCGCCCGCCGAGGCCGTCGACGTCCGCTGTTCCGACACGGATCTGCCGGTCACCGGTCCGCTCGGCGAGCAGGCCACCGTGCACGGCCGGTTCTGCCTGCCCGAGGGCCCGGCGCCCAAGGCGGTCCAGTTGCTGGTGCACGGAGGCACCTACAACAGCGCCTACTGGGACCTGCCGTACGACCCGGATCGCTATTCGTACCAGCGCGACATGGCCAAGAACGGCTACGCGACCTTCGCCGCGGACCAGCTCGGCTCGGGCGGAAGCAGTAAACCGCTCAGCCTGCCGCTCCTGCTGCCGGTGCTCGCGCGCTCGATGCACGAGGTGGTCGGACACCTGCGCGCCGGCCGCGTCGGTGGCGTGCCGTTCGAGAAGGTCGTCATCGTCGGACATTCGGTCGGCTCGGGCATCGTGGCGGCCGAGGCGTCGACGTATCACGACGTCGACGGCGTGATCCTCACCGGCATGACGCATCTGCCCTCGGTCCCGGCCTTGACGCTCGGCGTCCTTTTCGGGCTGCAGCCCGCATTCGCGGACGACCGGCTCGGTTCCCTCGGCAGCGATCCGTTGTATTTCACGACGAAACCGGGAGCGCGTGCCGGACTGTTCTACGCGACGGAAAATGCCGACCCGCGGGTCATCGAAGCGGATGAGGCGACCAAGGACCAGGTTTCGGTACCGGGAATGGGAACCGTCGCCGTGTTCGGCATCGTCCTGCCCGCGACCAAGGGGATCCGGGTGCCGGTTTTCCAGGCGGTCGGTGAGAAGGACATCCTGTTCTGCGGTCTCTTCGCCCTTCGGGACTGCTCGAGCGGGCAGACCCTGCGGCCGTCGGAAGCGCCGTACTACCGGCCCGAAGCCGAGCTTTCCACGTATGTTCTGCCCGGTGCCGGACATTCGCTGGCGTTACATCGCAACGCGGCCGCGTATCGGGATGCCACCCGCGCTTGGCTTCGGGAAAAGGTCGGTGTTGCAGTACCGTAGGGTTACCACCCGATTGGGTGACGGATAAACCGTGAGTATGGCCAGAGAATCGTGGAGGATGTTCCTCCACCACGGAATACGAAAACGACCCCAGGACCGGCAGACGTGACTGCCCCATTTCCGGACGGCGACGAGTACCCCGCGTCCCCGAACGCGCCCAAGATAACCGCGTCCTCCGCTTCGCCCAAGAGGAAGAATTCCGCGCCGACGCGGGCGACACTTGCCCGCAAGTGGGCCTACCTGGTCACGAGCGCGGTCTATCTTCCGTACACCCACGCCCAGATCGAAGAGCATTTCACGGCTCTCCTGGACCAGGTGTTCGCGGCGGTGCTGAGCGACGAAGCCGAGCCCGCGCAGGCCACCGAGGCAGGCGCGCGGCTCGTCGCGCTCAGGTGTGTCGGGCCGGACAGCCTGCGTCGCACGATGGAGGTACTGGGCAAGGGGCTTTTGCACGAGCCGGAATTGCGGAGCGTGAGGTCGCTTCCCGAACGGGTGCTCCAGGTGCTCGGCGCGCTCGCGGCCGGCTACGGCGAGGCCCTGCGGGAGAGCATCCAGCGGCAGCAGGAGGATCTGAGCCGCACACTGGTCACCCTCGAACGCGAGACCCGGCGTGAGCTGGTGCTCACGCAGGCACGGTTCGAGCAGCTGTTCTCCGGTTCGTCGACCGGGGTCGCCGTCACCAGGGTCGACGGTCGCGTCCAGCGGGTGAACCCGGCACTGGCCGACCTCTTGAACCGGCCGGTCGCCGACGTGATCGGTCTCAATCTCTACGACCTGCTCCACGTCGAAGACGCCGACGGCCTGCGCGAGGGTTACCGGAAGCTGCTCGAAGGCGAGAGCCAGCGACTCGAACTGTCACGAAGACTCGTCGGCGAAGAGGGCGACACGATGTGGGCCGCGTTCACCGGCGCCGTCATCCGCGACCCGGCGGGCGAGCCGCAGCAGCTGATCACCCTGGTCGAGGGCGACACCGACGTCTCCCTGCTCCAGCGGCAACTGAGCCGCCAGGCCCTGCACGATCCACTGACGGGCCTGCCGAACCGGCAGTTCTTCAGTACTCGTCTGGAGCGGGCGCTGCGGCACGCCGACCCCGCTTTCGGCGTCACGGTCTATCACCTCGACCTCGACGGGTTCTCCCTGATCGCGGGCGGGCTCGGCCAGAAACCGAGCGACGACCTGTTGAAGAACGTCGCCGCGAAGCTGCGAGCCGTGGTGGGCGGCGAAGAGGCGATCGTCGCGCGGATCGGCGGCGACGAGTTCGGCATCCTCCTCCAGAACACCGCCGCCAGTCCCGACGTGGCGACCGTCATCGGCATGATCAACCAGGAACTGTCCGAGCCGGTCTACCTCGAGGGCGGGAGCGGTGTCGCGGTCTCCGCGTGCATCGGGGTCGTGCACCGGCCGCCGAGGGACATCGCGCCGACCGAGCTGCTGCGCGTCTCCGGCATGACGCTGCGCCGGGCGCAGGCCAACGGCTACCGGCAGTGGGCGATGTCCGATTCCGCGCTCGATACCAGGGAACGGCACGAGTTCGGCCTGGCCGTCTCAATGGCCAGCGCCTGGGAGATCGGTGAGATCGAGGTCGTGTTCCGGCCGCTGACGTGGCTGGCGAACAGCACGCCGGCGGGGATCGAGGCCAGGCTCGCATGGAACCATCCCCGTCACGGCCGGATCGGTCACGACACCTGCGTCCGCTTCGCCGACGAGACCGGTCTCATCGTCCCGCTCGGTGAATGGCTCATCCGCACCGCTTGCCAGGAGGCGGACGACAGGCTCCCGATGGTCGTCGGACTGACACCGCACCAGGCCGCGGACCCGGATCTCGTCGGGACGATGCGGCGCGTGCTCACGGAGACCGGGTTGGGACCGTCGCGGCTGAGGCTGGGCTTCCCGGCCGGTGCCGTGCTCGGCGACCTCGGTGAGACCGTCGACAACCTGAACCTGCTCGCCGAGATCGGGGTCGACGCGGAACTCCAGGACTTCGGCGCGGCCGGGGACGTCCTCTGTCTCGTGGACGTGCCGGTGCGGACGGTCCGGATCTCGCCGCGCCTGGCCGAACGCCGGACGGAACCGCTGGCCGAGCGCTCGTTGCGGAGTCTCATCGACACCGTGAAGAGTGCCGGTGCGACGGTGATCGCCGACGGGATCGACACCACGGGCGACGCCGGCTGGTGGCAGTCCGTCGGCGCCGACATCGGGACCGGCCGCTACTTCGGTTAGGCCATCTGCCGCACCGGGGCGGGCGTAAGTTACCGGAGGGTTGACGTGCGCGGGCGTATTGGGCAACATCCCAGGTCCCGCACCGCACCTCGGAGGCATGCACATGCAGGTAGGCCCGAGGCGTGGACGGCGTTCCCACGCGCCCGTCGTCGTCTTGAGCCTGTTGCTGGTGATCGCGCTCGGCGCCTGGTGGGGCGTCGACTATCTGCGTGCCCGGTTGGCGGGCAACGGTTGTGACGCCCTGACCCCGGTCGAGATCACCGCCGCACCCGACATCGCGCCGGTGCTCACGCGGCTCGCGGCGACCGTGCCGCAGGAGGAATGCTTCAGCGTCGACGTGACCGCGAGCGAATCGGCGAAGACGGCGGACGCGCTCGGCACCACCACCTCCTCGGGGCCCGACGTCTGGGTTCCCGAGTCGAGCACGATGTTGTTGCAGGCCAGGGACTCCGGGGCGTGGAACCTGCCGGAGTCCGGTCAATCGGTGGCGAGTTCCCCGGTGGTGCTGGGACTTCCCGACGAAAGCGCGCGGCGGTTCGGCTGGCCGGGCAGGGGCCTCGCCTGGCAGGAGGTCCTCGACGGGGCGCCGGTCGGGATGCCGGATCCGGCTCGTGATCCGCTGGGTATCGCCACCTTGCTCGGCCTGCGGAAGCTGACCGAGAAGGCACCCGATCCGGGCGCGGCCTTCACCGCCGCCATCCGCAAGCTCTCCGTGCCGGAGCAGACGCAGGGCCGGTTCCCGGCCGCCTTCCCGGCGACCGAACAAGCCGTGCTCGCGAGGAATCTGGTGGCGGCGTACCTGGGAGTCCCGGTGCAGGGCTTCGACTATCCGTATGTCGTGCTGCCCAAGGCGTCCGAGGCTTCGCGGGGTGCGGCGGAACGTTTTCTGCGGCTGCTGCTCGATCCTCTCGCCGGCGCGACCTTCGCCGACGCGGGTTTCCGGGCGCCCACCGGACAGTTCGCCGTTCCGCGAGCACAGGACAGCCGGACCGATCCGGCGCCGCAGCCGTCCGGACCCCCGCCCGCAGCGGACCTCTACGCCGCACTGCAGGCCTGGGCAGGAGCGAATCTCAGCGCCCGGGTCCAGGTCCTGCTCGACGTCTCGGGCTCGATGGCCGCCGCCGTACCCGGCGCGGGGAAGAGCCGGATGGAACTCACCCTGCAGGCGGCCACACAAGGACTCGGGCTGTTCAAACCGACCACGGAACTGGGCCTGTGGCTGTTCTCGACCAAATTGGACGGTGACAAGGACTACCGGGTCCTGTTGCCGATGCGGACGATCGCCGAGCAGAAGACCTCCGGCGGTGTGGAGCAACTCCAGGCCGTGCGCCCGAAACCCGGCGGGGCGACAGGGCTTTACGACTCGATCCTCGCCGCGTACCAGAATGCCAGGCAGAACTGGAAACCCGGCCGCATCAACCTGGTCGTCGTGCTCACCGACGGCCGCAACGAGGACGGCGACACGATCGGCCTGCCGCGTTTGCTGGAAGAACTGGGCAAGCTCCAGGACCCGCGGAAACCGTTGCCCGTCATCGGGATCGGCATCGGACCGGATATCGACGCGTCCGAGCTGAAGCAGGTTTCCACCGCCACGGGAGGGGATTCGTTCACCACCCCGGATCCGCGGAAGATCTCCGACGTCTTCTATCAGGCGCTGAGCAAGATCATGTGCCAGCCGCCCACCTGCAAGAATTGAGGCGAAAAGTGCTGGTATCGGGGGAGAAGACTCGCCTGTGGAGACCGTCGGCGATCGTTTTCGCCGCGTTCGCCGCCGGTGTGGTCCCGTTCGCGCTCCACGTGTGGGCGGCGTTGCGCGGCAGTCTCGCGCAGGACGACTTCGTCATCACCTACCACGCCGCGAAGGCGGGGCCGTTCGACTTCGGCTACTTCTTCCAGGACTACCACGGACATCTGGCACCGGGCGGGTTCCTGCTCGCCGACCTGCTGACGGCGTGGGCGCCGTTGAACTTCGCCGTGCTGATGGCGCCGGTTCTGCTCATGCAGGCGGTGTCGTCGATGCTCCTGTGGGCGATCCTGGTGCGCTGTTTCGGTCGCCGCTGGGGGATCCTCGTCCCGTTCACGATGTTCACGACGTCGACGCTGCTGCTCGTCCCGACACTGTGGTGGGCCTACGCGATCCAGATCGCACCCGTGCTGCTGGCCACCACCGCCGCACTGCACGCCCATGTGCGGTATCTCGCCGACGGCGGCCGCTGGGCGATCGCCACCGTGGCATGGACGGTCTTCGGCCTCGCTTTCTACGAGAAGGCCGTGTTCATCCCGCTCCTGGTCGCCGGGATCACCGCGCTGCTCGGCGTTTCCCTGCGACGCCAGGTCGTGCTCTGGGGCGTTTTCGTGGTGGTGCTGGCCGGATACGCCGCCGTCTTCCTCGCGTCGACCACCAGCCAGGTCGGGCAGGGCGGGGGACCGGTCACCGTCGGCACGGTCGCGGACATGACCGGCCGGATGATCGGCGACACGCTGGTCCCCGGGATGGCGGGCGGGCCTTGGTCGGGCCCGGGGCCCGGCGCGACCTTCGCCCCTTCCCCGGTGGTGGTCAGGATTCTGCTCCTGCTCGCGGCGGTCCTGATCCTGGTCGCCGGGGTCCGCGTCGGCGGACTCCGGGCGCGGAAGGCGTGGCTCCTGCTCGGTGTCGTGTTCGTGGCGGACATCGGGCTTTCCGCGGCGACCCGGCTCACCGAGGTCGGCCCGGAGCTGGGCAGCGATCCGCGCTATGTCGCCGATCTGGCGCTCGTCGTCGCGCTGTGCGTGGCTTTCGCCTTCCTGGAGCCCAAACCCTTCGACCGTGCACCGGATCCTGAGCCGTCCACGGCGAAACGTCCGCTGGCCCTGGTGCTGAGCCTGGCGCTGATCGCGAGTTCGGCCGTCGGGTTCACGCGGCTCGCACCGGGTTTGCGGTTCGAGCATTCCCGGGAATTCCTCGCCAACGCGCGTGCCTCGATGGAACGGGATCGCGATCTCGTCCTGTACGACACGACGGTGCCGGGTGACATCCTGCACGACTGGTTCGGCGAGAACGCCCGCACCTCACGGGTGGTGGGCCTGATCCCGGGAGTCCTGTTCGACCAGCCGACCAGCCGGATGTCCCTTTTGGACGCTTCGGGCACCGCGAAGACCATCACCGGGGTGGAATCGGTCGCCCGCGGGCTGCCCGGTCCGGTGGCGGGCTGCGGGTACACCGTCGGCGAGCAACTGGTGCGCGTTCCTTTGGACACGCCTGTTCTCGGGCGGTACCTGCTGCGGATCGACTACTTCACCGGGGACGGCGGCGAAGGCGTCGTGGACCGCGACGGAGTGCGCGTGCCGGTCTGGTTCCAGCCCGGTCTGCACACGATGTACCTGCCGATCGAGGGACTGTTCGACAAGGTCGGTTTCCAGTTGTCCGCCAAGGGCGCTCCCGTCTGTGTCGCGAAGGTCGACGTCGGCAGGCCGCTGACTCAGTAAGGGTCGTACGGGCTGTCGTGGCCGAAGACCTTCGCGACGGGACCCAACCGCAGGCGCAGCAGGATCTTGATCCCGACGTTGCGCAGGAACCACGGCATCTGGGCGACCACGCGCAGGCGATCCCTGGTCGAGGGTGGGGTGAGCCGGAACCGCGCCATCGAAGTGGCCCTGTCGAGATAGGTGTACCGCCGTCCGAAGAGGACCTTCGCGATCGTGCCCAGGGTGACACCGATCGAGGAAAAGCAGTCGTGGACCAGGATTTCCCCACCGGCCGCCAAGTTCGTCGACCAGCGCAGGTCGTCGGTGTAGGTCCAGTAGTCGTGTTTGCCGTCGATGTAGAGCAACTGGATCGGCCTGTCCCAGCGTGGCCGGAGTTCCGTGCTGTACTCCGCCACGAGTTCCACGACGTCTTCGACACCCGCCTTGCGGAGATTCGCCTCGAACCGTTGGCGTGTAGGTGATCCGCCGAAGAGCCGTCCGTCGACGAAGGGATCGACGGCGACCACCCGCGCGCCGACCGTGCGGGCCGCGGTGGCGAGCACGATCGTCGAACGGCCCTGGTGACTGCCGATTTCGACGATCAGATCGTCTTTGTCCAGGCGGCACGCCGCGTTCCACAGGGCCAGGCCCTGATCTCGCGTCATCCAGCCCTTGACGGGTTCGGCGAGCGACCACGCTTCTTCGAAACCGTCTGTCAGCGGTCTCTGCTCCTGAGTGATGACAGCACCTGCCTAGACCGCGGGGACGAAATGGGTAGGCGCATAGTAGCCACGTTTCCGCCTAGTATCTACCGGATGGTAACCACCGGCGAACGAACGGGTCGCGAGACGGTGCGGCGATCCGGACGTCGGTTTTCGCCGGGCGCGCTCGTCAAACGGCCGAGCACGTGGATCGTGCTCGCACTGACCGTGCTGTCCTTCCTGCAGCGTCCCGGCAGGACGACGTTCGACACCAAACTCGACCTCGCGGTGGACCCGCTCGCCTTCCTCGGCCGGGCGCTGCACCTGTGGAATCCCCAGGCGACGGCCGGGGAACTGCAGAACCAGGCCTACGGCTACCTGTTCCCGATGGGTCCGTTCTTCGCGCTGTGCCAGGCCGTCGGGATGCCGGTGTGGATCGCGCAGCGGCTGTGGTGCGCGATCCTGCTCTCCGTCGCGTTCGGCGGTGCCCTGCTGGTGGCCCGCGCGCTCAAAATGGGGAACGAACGGACTCGGCTGATCGGAGCAGTCGGTTACGCCCTGGCGCCGCGGATGGTCACCGAAATCGGTTCGCTGTCCTCGGAAATGCTGCCGGCCGTCCTGCTGCCGTGGGTGCTGCTGCCGCTGATCCTCGCCGACCGCATCGGTTCGCCACGCCGAGCCGCCGGGCTGTCCGCGCTCGCCGTCCTGTGCATGGGCGGGATCAACGGCGCGATGGTCGTGATGGCGCTCGTCCTGCCCGGGCTCTGGCTGCTGACCCGGAGATGGCGCAGCACGCACGTCGAACTCGTCATCTGGTGGTTCGTCTTCGTGATCGGCGTGGTGCTGTGGTGGATCCTTCCGCTGGTGCTGCTCGGCCAGTACAGCCTGCCTTTCCTGGACTACATCGAATCCGCGACCAACACCACGGCGCCGATGTCGTTGTTCGAGGTGCTGCGCGGCACGAACCAGTGGGTGGCCTACGTCGTGCAGGGCACGCCGTGGTGGCCGTCGGGCTGGGAGCTGATCGACAATCCCGTGCTGATGGCGGCCACCGGGCTGGTGGCCGCGGTCGGACTGTTCGGCCTGGCCCGGAGAGGGCTGCCCGAACGACGGTTCCTGATGCTCGGTGTCCTGGTCGGACTGATGCTGCTGACCGTCGGCTACGTCGGCACGCTCGACAGTCCGCTCGCCGAACCCGTCCGGCATCTGCTCGACGGCCCGCTCGCACCGCTGCGCAACGTGCACAAGTTCGAGCCCGTACTGCGGTTGCCTCTGATGCTGGCGTTCATCCACGGCATCACCAGTGCGGCACCGGCCCTGCGGCGGAATCTGCGGCCCGCGCTGGGCGCGTTGCTGGTCGTCGTGATGGCGGCGCCGGTGTGGCTGCTGACCCTGCGGCCGGGGCCGGGCTGGGACGAGATACCCGGTTACTGGTACGACGCGATGGGCTACGTCGCCAAGACCGACCCGAACGCGCGCACGCTGCTGCTGCCCGCGACGGGGTTCGGCGAGTACGACTGGGGCCGCACCGTCGACGAGCCCGCCCAGGCCATCGCGGACAGTCCGTGGGCCGTGCGCAACCAGGTTCCGCTGGGCTCGGAGGGCAACACACGGCTGATGGACTCGGTCGACGCGGCTCTGGCCGACGGCCGCGGAGATCCTGGGCTGGCCGCGCTTCTCGCGCGGTCCGGCTACCGGTTCCTGATGCTGCGCGGGGACATCGACCGCGCCAAGGTCGGCGCACCCGACTTCGCGACGTTGCGCGCGGGCCTGGCGGGTTCGCCGGGCATCGGGAAAGCGGCCCAGTTCGGGCCACTGGAGATCTACGAGGTGCGACGACCGGTACCGCTCGTCACCGCGACGTCCACAAAGGACGTTCCGACGGTGAGCGGCGGCCCGGAGAACCTGCTGCCACTACTGAACTCCGGACAACTCGATCCGGGCACCCCGACGGTGCTGACCGGGGACGGGGGTTCGCCGACCGGACCGCGTCTGGTCACCGACGGACTGCGGCGCGCGGAACGCAACGTCGGCGGGGTGCGGGACAACCTGAGCCAGACGCTGACCGCCGGGGAATCGCCGAGACAGCAACGGGCCGCGCTGGACGTCCTCCCGTTTCCCGGGGAACAGCACCAGACCGTGGCCGCGTACCGGGGAATCCGTTCGGTCAGCGCCTCGACGGCCGCGTCGTTCGCCGACGCGTTCGGCGGTTCGGATCCGAGCCATCAGCCGTTCGCCGCGCTGGACGGAGATCCGCGCACGGCTTGGCATTCCTCGACGTTCACCGGCCCGCTCGGAGAATGGCTCGAGGTCGAATTGGACACCCCGCGGCTGGTGAACACGGTCGATCTCGCGATGGTCGACGACATCCGCGTCGGCTGGCCGCCGACCCGGGTCCGGATCACCACCGACAACGGATCCGTCGATCACCAGGTCGTCCGGGGCGAAGGCGCGCACACCTACCAGGCGCCGGCGGGCGTGACCCGCAAGGTGCGGATCACGTTGCTGTCGCTGGTGGTCGGCAGGCAGGACGGCAACGTCGGCATCTCCGACCTGAAGATCCCCAGCGTCGAACCGCAACGCGCGCTCGAAGTCCCCGCCGACCTGTCCGCGGGGACGGCGCCGGGCTTCGCGTTCACGCGCGGCCAGCAGCCGAGGTACGCCTGCGTGCCGGACGACGGGCACGTGCGCTGCGACGCCAACGCGTCCCGCGACGGTGAAGAACCGGACGGGATCCGGCGGTTGTTCTCGACGACGTCGCAGAGCGCCTACGAATTCGGCGGCACCGTATTGCCCGCGGCCGGCGGGCGGAGTCCCGTGACGCTGCCCGGTGTGCAGGTGGCGGGGACTTCGCAACTGGGCGGTGATCCGGCGGCCGGCGCGTTCGCCGCGGTCGACGGCGATCCCGCGACAGCGTGGCTGCCCGACGTCACCGACCTGCGGCCGACCATGACACTGGACTGGGCGAAACCCCAGACGATCTCCGGAATCCGCGTCGCCGCGGATCCGGAAGGGACGGCGAAGGCGCCTGTCCGGTTGGAACTCACGACACCGACGTCGAGCCGCTCTGTCGAACTCGACGCTTCCGGTGCCGCGACCTTCCCGCCGATGGACACCTCGCAGCTCAAGATCGCGTTCGCCGGTCTCGACGACGACCAGCGGACGCGGAACTCGCTGGGGATCGGAAGCCTGTCCCTGACCGGTGCCGACCTTCCCGCGCCGTCCGCGGAGTTCTCGCTACCCTGCGGCGCGGGTCCGAACGTCCACCTGAACGGCCTCGACTACGACACGTCCGTGCGCGGCACCCTCGCGGATTTCGCCGCTCACCGGCCGCTGTCGCTCTCTGCCTGCCCCGATTCGCAGGGCGGCGTCGACCTGGCGGCGGGCGGGCACGAACTGCGGACGGACCGCTCGGAGTCCTTCGTGGTCCAAGACCTCTGGCTCAAACCCGTCGGCCAGGCTCCCGGCCCGGTCGGCCACCGAGCCGTCTCCGTGGACTCCTGGGACGCGACGTCCCGGACGGTCACCGTGGCCGGCGGCGACGAGTCCCTGTTGACCGTCCCCGAGAACGCGAACGCCGGCTGGACCGCTTCACTCAACGGAACTCCGCTGGTGAAGACACGCGTCGACGGCTGGCAACAGGCATGGATCCTGCCCGCCGGTTCCGGCGGTGTCGTGCAACTCGAGTTCACCCCCGACTGGAAGTACCGCTCCGGCCTGCTGATCGGCGCCCTCGCGATCCTCGCCGTCCTGATCGGCGTCCTGTGGCGGGTGCGTCCCAAGCGCGTGTCCGTCGAGGCGGGTTCGGGGACCGTGGTCCCGGTGGTACTCATCGGCCTCCTCGCCGTACTGGGCGGAATGCTGCCGATCGTCCTGCTGATCACCGTCCTGCTGGCCCGCCAATTCACCGAGCGGGCGCCCCGATATCTCGCTTTCGGCGGGATGGTCGTGGGGACCGTCGTCGCGGTGGTGGGGCGACTGCTCGGGCACGGGCAGGAGTGGGCCTATGGGCCGGTGACCCAGGCCTCGCTACTGCTGGCGGCGGCGGCGATGGTGACGATGTGCGTGCCCTGGTTCCGTGGGCGGGAGGCCGAGACCGGTGAGGTGTGAGGGGGGTGTGTGGAAATAGGGACGTTGAGTGTCCCTATTTCCACACACCCTGGCATGAGAGGACCGGTCACGACCGGGATCGCCGGTTTCTGTCGGTGGCCGGGCTCAAGCTGATCAAGTGCGACGAGGAGAGTGGGCACGGCACCCACAACTGACAGAGGGCCCGGCCGTGATCGGGGTCAAGCGGCTCGAAGCCCTGGGTGTGCCCAGGAGAACGATCTGGCGTCGTTGCGAACCCGGCGGCGTCTGGCGCATGGTGCTGCCCGGCGTGGTGTTGCTCGGAAACGGCGAGCCGACCGAGGAGCAGCGCATCGAGGCCGCGTTGGTCCATGCCAGTGAAGGCTCGATGCTGACCGGTGTGTTCGCGCTCAGGCGCTACGGCCTGCGTAACCTCCCCGCCACGGAGGAAGTGCACGTCCTCGCCCCTGCCGAACGAGCCGTCGCGGGAACGGGATTCGTCCACATCGAACGGACTCGGCGGTTGCCGGAACCGAGGATCAGGTCTGGGCTTCCGACCGCCCCGGTACCTCGTGCGGTGATCGATGCGGCTCGCCGAACATCAGAACAAGACGCGGTCGCGGCGATGATGGCCGAGGCCGTCCAGCGGCGCTTCTGCCCGCCGTGGGCTCTCGCCGAGGAGGTCGATCGGTTGAACCTGTCACAGGCGACGGCGCTGTTCCCTGCACTCGTCCCGATCCTGGGCGGTGCCAGGTCGGTCGCCGAGGTCGACGCGTGGAACCTTTGGCAGCGTTCAGGGCTGCCGGAAGGCCAGTGGAACGTCCGGATCTTCGACGCGAACGGCCGGTACATCGCGACACCGGACAACTGGTGCGACGAAGTCGGCTTCGCCTGGGAAATCGATTCCTACGGCTTTCACGCTTCGGGCCCCGGCTTCCGCGCCACCCTCGCGCGAAACGCGCGTTACGCCGCGGCGGGAATCGTCGTCCTGCAGACGCTGCCGTCCCGGCTTCGATCCGAACCGGACGCGGTCATGGCCGAACTCAGGGCGGCACACGAGAGTGCCCAGCGGCGCCCGCGACCGGATGTGCACGTCCGGTGAGTCACGTCAACCCTTCCGCCGCCGCGACCGGAGTTCCAAAGCGACCCCCGAAAGTGCCAAAGCCCCGGCACAGCAAGCCGCGACGGTCACCACCTGCGTGGCCGAGGAGTGCAGCCAGGCGGTCACCAGCACGGTCTCCACGATCACGGTCGCCCACATCAGCACGGTCACCCGCCGGTCGCCGGCGGCGAGGCGCGAGAACAGCAGGATCTGGACGAGGGCGAGCATCGAGCCGGCGAGGGCGAACGGCCAGACGGGCATGGTGCTGGCGGCGTAGCCGGGGCCGCCGATGACGGCCAGCAGCCGTGGCCCGAAACCGAGGGACACGGCGAGGACGACGGCGTCGAGGGCGGCGCAGACGGCGAGGGCGGCGGGGAGGATGCGGCGGCGGTCGTCGCCGTTCGCGAAGCGGGGGAGGACGAGGACGCCGACGGCTTGGGGGAGCCAGTAGGCGATTTTCGTGACGATCGCGCCTAGGGCGTACTCGCCTGCCACGCCGGCGGGGAGGGTGTGGCGGGCCAGGACGAGGTCGAGGTTCACCAGCAGGACCAGAGCCAGCATCGCTTGCGCGGCGTGGAGGACTTCGCCGGCTTGCCAGCCGGCCTTTCGCGGTCGCGGCCGTCCACAGAGGAGCCAAGCGCAGAAGATCACCAGGTACGAGCCGATCGCGGTACCTGCCAGGGCACCGGTGGCGTTGCCGCCGATGACGAGGCCGATCAGCGAGCCGCCGACCTTGCCGACGCCTTCGAGTGACATGAGCCCGGCGAGCAGGGCGAACCGGCCGCTGCCCTGGAGCAGGCCGTGGAACAGCCCGAGCAGCGTCAGCGGGCCGAGGGTGACGGCGAGCAGCAGGGCGGGGACGACGGAATCGAGGTGCAGTACGAAGACCAGGACCGGCGCCAGGATCAGGCCGATGGTCGCGACGATGGCGCTCGTGGTGAGGCCGAGCGCGAGCAAGGTGCCGCTGTCCTGGGGTTTGCGGGCGACACGGAGCGCGACCACGGTCTGCAGGCCCATCGCGGGTACGACGCCGATCACCAGGACGGCCAGCAGCGAACTCAGCTCGCCGAACGCGCTCGGTGCGAGCAGGCGTGCGGCGACGAGGCTCAGCGCGTAGGCACCGGCGTTGTTGCCGGCCAGCGCGAGCGAGACGAGGATCGCCGCGACACGCTTGTCGGTGGGGGCCTGGTCAGCCTCGACGTCTACGCTCAAAGGCGCTCCCATTCCCGGAGATTACCGGCGAGTAATCGAGCGACCATAACCGCGGACGAGGCGGAAAGGGAAGGCCATTGGGCGCACGTGGCGGGCCACTGGGCGAACGCCTCGTCCTGGCCGCGGTTTCGGCCGGGCTGGCGTTGCTGGTGTTCCTGCCGGTGCTCGGACGCGGGTTCGTCCTGAGCTACGACATGGTTTTCGCCCCACGTCAGTCGCTGGTCCCGGACGCGTTCGGCCTCGGTTCCGCGCTGCCGCGTTCAGTGCCCGCCGATGCCGTGATCGCGCTCGCGACGGCGATCGTTCCCGGCGACATCGTCCAGAAAGCCGTACTCCTGCTGTCGCTGTTCTTCGCGGCATACGGCGCAGCGCGGCTGGTCCCGACGGAGCAACTCGGTACGCGGATCGTCGCGGCCACCGGTTACGCGTGGACGGCCTACTTCGCGGAGCGCCTGTTCATCGGACATTGGCCGCTCCTGCTCACCTACGCCTGCCTGCCGTGGATCGTGCGCGCCGCGCTGTCCTTGCGCGAAAGCGAGCCGAGAGCGCTCGCGCGGCTGGTCCTCGTTTGCGCGCCCGCGGTACTCACGCCACCCGGCGGGGTTTTGGCCGCACTGACCGCGATCGTCCTGGCGGGACCGCGAAAACTCGGCCATACCGTCGGTATCGCCGTCGTCCTCAACCTGCCGTGGCTCGTGCCGACACTGCTGCATCCCGGCGGTTCCCTGTCCGATCCCGCCGGAGTGGCCGCTTTCAGCGCCCGCGCCGAAAGCTGGGGCCCGGCGATCCTGAGTGTGCTCGGACTCGGCGGTATCTGGAACGGCGACGTCGTGCCGGGCAGCCGCGGCGCGCCGATGGCCCCCTTGCTGATCCTCGTCACCGTCGCGGTGGCCCTGGCGGGACTCCGTCCACTCGCTCGAAGGTGGGGGATGCCGCCGGCGAGGGCGTTGCTGGTGCTGGGGGTTCTCGGCGTCGTGCTGGCTTCGCTGGCGACCTTGCCGTTCGGCGAACCCGTGCTGTCGTGGGCGATGGAACACATCCCCGGTGCGGGTTTGCTGCGAGACGCCCAGAAATGGGTCGCGTGGTGGGCCCTGCCGGTCGCGCTGGGATTCGCTCTCGCGATCGAAGCGGCCGTGACGCGTCTGCGAACCGAGGCGGCGAAGGTGGCGCTCGTCGTGGCCGCGGCGCTCTTTCCCTTGCTCACCATGCCCGATCTCGCCTGGGGCGGCTGGGGCCGGATCGAAGCGGTGAGCTACCCCCAGGACTGGCAAGAGGTGCACCGGGTGCTCGCGGAAGACGACCGGCCCGGCGACGTCGTCGCGCTGCCGCTGTCGACGTTCCGCAGGTTCGCCTGGAACGACGACCGGACCCAGCTCGACCCGGCACCGCGCGCACTCCCGGAAACCGTCCTCATCGACGACACCTTGCGCGTCGGCACCGAAGAGGTCGGCGGTGAAGATTCCAGAATGGACCGTGTCCGCGCCGCGACGTCGCCCGAAGACCTGTCGGCGGCCGGAATCGGCTGGATTCTCGTCGAACACGGGACGCCCGGGCGGATCGATCCGAAGTTGCTGACCGGCGCGGAACGGGTGTGGTCCGGTCAGTGGCTCACGCTTTACCGCACTCCCGGTGAGCCCGCCGTGACCGAGACGGGATCGGCGGTCCCGGTGGTGCTGGCAAACGGAGTAGCGCTGGTGTCGATCGCGGCCGCACTGTTGTGCCTTAAGTTACCGGTGCGTACATTGAGCCGACGCAGGAATTCCCTGTCGCGGAAGGAGTAGGTCTTGGGCACCCTCATCGGCGCGGCCGCCGCCGTCATCATCGGGCTCGCAACGGCCGCAGGGGGGAGTTACGCGCTGACGAACTCCGCCGATCCGGACGCCGCACCCCAGGTGCAGGCGAAGATCAAGGAGCAGTTCAACCCGAACTCGGGACCGGACTCCGTCATCTACGGCAACCGCTGAGCCGGTGTCGCAGCTCGCCTCCGACCACGCGCATCGCGTCGTCGGGCTTTACGGCGACCCCACCGTTTCCTGGAGCATAGTCCTGGAGGCGGAGCTCTCTTCGGTCCTGACACCGGAAAAGGCGCGGATGCGACTGGCGGTCGCGACGGAGGAGCGGCCCTGGCTCGGGGCCGCTCCCGAGGTCGAAGCCGTTCCCGGGAAACAACTTCCGGCGACGCGGGACCGCTTCGCCGAGATGCCGTACGAACGCGGCGCACCGTTGATCCGGGTCGCCGTCGCCACCGACGAACCCGTCGTGCTGATCGCCGCGCACCACGGCGCACTGGACGGTCTCGGCCTGCTCGCCGTGCTCGGACTGGTCCTCGACGTCCCGATCTCCTCGGCCGCCAAGGGAATCGGCGCGCGCACGGCCGATCGATCCTTTGTCGCTTCCGCCTTCCGCAGGCTCGCTGAGGCGCTTTTCGCGCCTCCCGCGCGGATCGCCCCGGATCGGGTCGCCAGTGGCCCAGGGGATGTTTTCAGCGCCAGGAACATCCCTCGTATGCGGCTCGGTTCGCCGGTGTTCGCGGCGGCGGCCGCCACCCTGACCGAGGGATGGAATTCCCGGCACGGCGGGAAGACCGCGCGGGTGGTCGCGGCGGTCGGTGCGTCCTGGCGAGGCGGAGCGGCGCCGGAACCCGAGCACGACAGCGCGTTCTTCCGCTTGCGGCTCGGCCGGAAACCCGGCGCGGCCGAAGTGGGCGCACTGCTGGCCACGCAGCCGCCGGAACCCGATTTCCCCGCCCGCAGCAGCAGAATCGCCCGGCTGGGCACCCGCCTGCTCGCGAGCAGGCTCGGTTCGACCTACCTGGTTTCCAACCTCGGCGTCGTTTCCGCGGCGGACGCGGTCACCTCGATCGCGTTCTACCCGGCCGCCAGCGGACGCTCAGGAGTGGCGTTCGGCGCGGCGACCGTCGAGGGTACGAGCACCGTCACCGTGCGCGCACGCCGCAAGGACTTCGACGACGCCGCCACGGCCGCGCTGGCGGACGGGATCGTCGAAGCCTTGCGGCGTCAGGGTCCTGGGGTGGGGGATGGCCACCCCGGCCACGTCGCGCACGAGTGATTCGAAGCGGTTCACGCTGTGTTCCCAGTCGAACAGGCCCGCCCAGGTGACGCCGGCCTGGCCCATCTCGCTCCGGCGCACCCGGTCGGAGAGCAGGCCGTCCACCTTCGCGGTGAAGTCGTCGAAGTCGTCGGCCAGCAGGCCGGTCTTGCCCTCCACGATGGATTCCGCCACTCCGCCCGCGGCCCGGTAGGCCACCGACGGCACGCCGTGCGCGGCGGCCTCCATGATGACGATGCCCCAGCCCTCCTTGACCGACGGGCACAGGTGCAGCCAGGACCGTTCCAGGATCTCGTGTTTCTCACTCTCGTCGAGCCAGCCGTGCAGCCGCACGCGGTCCTCGACGCCGCGGTCGCGGGCGTGCTTGCGCAGGACCTCTTCCCACGGCCCCTGCCCGACCACCTCCAGTCGCAGCGTCGGCCAGCGCCGCGCCAGCTTCGCGACGACGTCGATCGCGTGCTCGATCCGCTTGTGCGGCACCAGCCTGCTGACCGCGACGAGGGTCGGTTCCGTCTCCCGGACGGCCTTGCCGCGCGGGGGAACGTCCAAACCGTTGGGTACCACGGTGATCCGCGACCCCTCGATGCCGAGGCCGGCGAGTTCGCCCTTCGTGATCTCGGAGACCGTGACGTAGCGGCAATGCCGGAACAGCCATGGCGCCAGCCGGGACTCGATCCACCAGCCGATCCGGCCCAGCGTCTCGCCGAGCGCGCTGATCCACTGTTCCTTGTGGACATGGTGCACCAGCACGAGAACCGGGCAGCCGGCCACCAGGCGGGCGAAGAACGGCATCCCGTTCTGGACGTCGACCACCAGGTCGGCGTGCGCGTTCCGGATCGCCCGCAACGCGTGCGGGTACACGCCGAACTTGTTGCCGCGGCGGCGATAGCGGACGCCGTCGCGCCATTCGCCCGCGTTCGCGCCGGGATAGGCGGCGCACTGGATTTCCACCCGGTAACCCGCCTTGGCGAGTCCCTCGGCCATCCGCTCGACGTAGCGTTCCGAACCGCCACCTTCGGGATGGCCGGTGTCGCGCCAGTTGACGAGCAGCACACGTGGCCGTTCCATCGTGGTTCTCCCAACCTGTTAGCGACAATGCTAGGTTACCGGTGCGTACACGGTAGATGAATCATTCCCCGAAAGCGATGGTTCGATGGTCGGTAATCGTTCAGTGACACTCTCGACACCGCCTCATCGCGCCACGGTGCGCAGGTCGGTGACGTTGTTCCGGACTTTTCTCACCGAGCAGACCGATCCGGACGGTTTCTACTCGATTCTCGCCGACGACTCGGTCCGGCAATTGGCCGGGCACACTCCGTTGAACGGCCGAACCATCGTCGATGTCGGCGGCGGGCCAGGCTATTTCTCGGACGCGTTCCGTGCGGCCGGAGCCACTTATCTCGGCATAGATCCCGACGTCGGAGAGCTGACGGCGCGCGGCGAGGCCGGTGAGAACATGGTCCGCGGCAGCGGCACGGAACTGCCGGTGCGCACCGGATCCGTGGACATCTGCTATTCGTCGAACGTCCTCGAACACGTTTCCGAACCCGAGGTGATGCTCGACGAGATGTGCCGGGTGACGAAACCCGGCGGGACGATATTCGCCTCGTTCACCCCGTGGTATTCGCCGTGGGGCGGTCACGAGACCGCGCCTTGGCATTTCTTCGGCGGTTCCTATGCCCGGCGGCGTTACCTCGAAAGGACGGGGAAGGAGCCGAAGAACAAATTCGGCGAGAGCCTTTTCGCCTTCTCGGTCGGCGCGGCCCTCCGGTGGGGGAAGGCCACGCCGCTCGCCGATCTCCAGGAGGCGTATCCGCGTTATCACCCCTCCTGGGCCCAGTGGATCGTCCATGTGCCCGGCGTCCGGGAAATCGCGTCCTGGAACCTCGTGATGGTGCTGCGGAAGCGCTGAGTCAGAAGGCCACGCGGCGACGGCTGTGCGGCTTCTCGGACGGCGGCGTCGGCTCGGGGCGCCGCTTCACCAGCAGGAAGACGCCGAGCGCGAGGAACGCCGCGCCGCCGATCCCGAGCACGATCGGCCCGGTGCTGCCGATGAAGTCCAGCTTGCCCTTGTTCTCGTCGACCTGCTTGACCATCGCGTCGATGGTCGCGTCGGTGAAGGTCAGTTTGCCGTCGAAGACCACCGTCGGCGTGGGATTCGCCGCCGAACGCAGTTCCTGGTGCGACTGCTGCTCCTGCTTGACCTGGATCCCGGTCACCGGCTCGATCCAGCTGGTGACGGTGCCCCGGTAGAACTGCCCCGCCTCGACGGAAGCCCCGGTTACGCCGATGAGCGAACCCGGCACCTTCTTCGTCGCGATCTTCGTGTCGAGGACCTCCTGGACGAACTTGTAGACCTCGACGCCCTTGATCTCTTCGACGCCCTGGAACCGGGCCTGGACCGGGCGACCGGTGTTGTCGTCGTAGACCTGGTAGTCCTTCTGTTCGGTGCCGAAGGGGAACTTGAAGTTCAGGCCGGGCTGCGCCTTGTTCTCCTGGATCTCCTTGGGCTTCTCGTTCTCCTTCTCGGCCTTGTCTTCGAGTTTGGTGACGAAGCTGCTGTTGGTCGAGCACTTCGCCTCCTGGTCGCCGCCCGGCGGCACGTAGCCTTCGGCCGTGCGGCGGTCGAAGCAGACCTGCCGTTTGCTCGCGCTGACCACGGTGTCGTCACGGGTGTCGACGACCGAGACGGCCAGCAGCCAGACGGCGACGTCCGTGCCCTCCCGCATCTCCGGCGGCGCGAAGTTCGCCACCACGTGGGCGGTCGCCTTCAGCTTGGCGTTGTCGCGGATCTCCGTGACCGTCGCGCCGTTCTCGGTCTTCACCGCGAGAACCTTGGACGCGGTGCCCTCGAGGATCGACGTCGAGTCCT
This sequence comes from Amycolatopsis pittospori, assembly GCF_013870525.1. Lineage (GTDB taxonomy): Bacteria > Actinomycetota > Actinomycetes > Mycobacteriales > Pseudonocardiaceae > Amycolatopsis > Amycolatopsis pittospori. Next base: position 29,211 of record NZ_JACBXD010000047.1, on the reverse strand, counting down.
GGTTGAGTGGCACTTTGGCGAGTTCGGGTTTCACGTAGGTGGGCAGCAACACCGCGCCGGCGATGGCGAACACTCCCAGTGCCAAGAAGATCAGGCTCAACGCACGTCGCAACGGTCCTCCTGGTGAAACATGAAACATCGACATTACCCATCGGTAATCAGTCGCCAGATACTGTCCCGCGGACCAGGCAGCGTCAAAGGTGTGACCGACGGTCACAGGAACCTCGTGCGACTGGAAGGCGGTACGGATGCCGCCATTCGGGGCAGGCAGCCAAACATGTTTGTTCCCGGGAACAACGGGGGTGGCACGACCATCGGACGACGCAGGAGGGGGAACGGAAAGGAATTCTGTGCCGCAGGACCCGATCGATCCCCGCGCGCTGGACATCGGCGCGTACTCGGACTCCATCACCGACGTCGAACTCCGGGACGCGGTCGCCGACGTCGCCGCGCTGCTTTCGTTGCACGGCAACGTGATTCGCGACCTGGACGCCAGGAGATCACGGTGGCGTCCCGGGCGGCGGTCCCCGCATCCGGACATCGTCCTGTCGGCGGCCGGACGGCGTCCACAGTGGACGCGTTCGGCGAATCCCGAAGTGACCCTTCCGGTCGGCACGACGACGCGCGGCCGCACGCTGGCGGTCCGGCTCACCGCGCGGCCCGGCCTCGGGCACACGCTGCTGGACCTCGCGAGGATCATCGACGCCGACATGGCACCGGAGCGGCACCCCTGAACCGATGACGCGGTTCAGCCCGCGTCGTCGGCCAGCCGGACGGCCTCCAGCGCGACGTAGAGTTCCCCGACGTCGACCGGGTCGGACAGGTCGCGCCGGGTGAGTTCCTGCACCCGCCGCAACCGGTACCGGACGGTGTTCGGATGCACGATCAGCCGGTCGGCGGCCTCCTTCGCCGAGCCGTGCCCGGCGAACCACGCGATCAGCGTGTCGAGCAGGACCTGGCGTTCGGCCTGGGGCAGGACCAGGATCCCGGTGAGCACCGAGCGCACGACGTCCCGGGACATCGCGGGCGCGCTCGCGACCAGGGTGGTGACGGGAGAGTCGCCGAACACGGCCACTCCGGCGGCACCGGTGGCGAGTGAACGACGGGCGATCCGGGCCCGGTGCACGGCGTCCGGGACCTCGAGGAATCCGTTGAACGGCCTGCTCATCCCCACCGCGAGCGGCAGGGTGCCCAGGACGTCGCGCAGCCGGCGGACGTCTTCGACCCGGTCGATCACGACCAGCCCGATCTCGGCGCCCGGCCGCCAGGCCGACTTCCAGCGCCGCGCCCGCAGCAGGGCCTCGACGCCGGGACGTTCCTTCGGCGCGAGGGCTTCGGTGACGACGGCGACGAACGTGCCCGCCGCGGGGAGGTCGAGTTCCTTGGCCGCGTTCTCGAGTTCGGTCTGGGTGGAGAACCGGCCCTGGAGCAGGCCGTCCAGCAGGGCCAGCTTCTCGTGGGTGAGCTCGGCGGCGACCTCGCTGTACGCGGTGGTCAGCGCGTCGGAGTAGAGGTCGATCGTCCTCCAGACGTTGGAATTGATCTCGACCGTGCGCGCGGGGTTGATGAAGCCGGGGCCCGCCAGTTCCAGCAGGCGTTCGTAGACGAAGATCCCGCCGATCCGGAACGCGCGGAGCACGGACGGTAACGGGACACCCTGCCGGGCCTGGGCCAGACCGGTCTTGCGGGCCGCGTCGAGGGGGAGTCCCCGGCCTTCGACCAGCGCCGTCAGCGCGCGTTCGAGATTCGCCCGGCAGACCTGGCGGAGTTCGTCCGGCGCGGTGCTGTCCACCTGGTGGTAGAACTCGTCCTCGTTGCTCAGCAGCTGTGCCAAGCGATCGCTGAACTCGGGTAGCCGGGTGAGCATCGCCTGCATGAGCTCGCGCTGCTCCCTGGGTACCGGAGTAGCGAGAGCTTCAGTGCCCATCCGTCAACTCTAACCCGACGGAGTGGCCGCTTTTTATCACGATGCGACGAAAGGCCGGTTTCAGGTGCTGAGCGTGGTTGACAACCGGCGCGGGATTCGGCTCCGGCCGCACCTGGCCGGCCTCGGCGAGTGATCCCGCGAGCTTGTGTTGCGAAAGTCACTTTCGCAACGTTCAAGGTTGCGAAAGTGGCTTTCGCAACCTTCACGGGGGTCTTACCCCGATGGCCACCGGCTCCCGGGCAGGGAATCCAGGGTCCGAAGTGGACGGTGCTATACCGGGACGAGCTCCGGTACGGCGACTTCCCCGATGTCCGGGACGTCGGCCGCGTAACGGGCATTCCGCTCGGTGAGCAGTACGCGAAGCCGGGCCAGCGCCCGGAACTGGGCCGCGCGGACCGCGCCGGCGCTGGGCAGGCCGAGCCGTTCGGCCGTCTCCTCCGCCGAAAGGCCGAACACGAAACGGAGTGCGAGCACCTGCCGGTGCGGCATCGGCAGTCTGGCCAGCAGCACCCCGGCCTGCATCCGGTGCTCCAGTCGTTCGATCTCGTCCGGGGAGCGGCGGATCCAGAGCGTCAGACCGTCGGCGACCTCCGGGACGGAGGCGACGGGTTCGCGCGAACGGCGCCGGTAGAGATCGGCGATCTTGTGTCCGGCGATCCCGAAGACGAACGCGAGGAACCGGTCCGGGCGGTACCGGTAGCGCGGCAACGCGATCAGGACCGCCTGCAGGACTTCCTGCGCGCAGTCCTGGGCGTCGCAGGCGCCCGATTCGGTGCGTCCGATCCTGCTGGCGCAGTAACGGAACACGTGTGGTGAAAGGAAACGGGCCAGCTCCCGGACCGCGACCGGATCACCGGCGACGGCCGCGCGGACCAGTCTGCTGTCCGGGTTGGGCAAGCTCCCGGCCGTGGCGGCGGCACGGGAGTCCGCGGGAACCGTCGATGGCGCTACCTCGTCCAAGTCGCACTCCTGGTTCGTGAGAAATGGCCGCGAGTGTGCGCCCGTCATCGGGGACTTGGACTTCGTGCGCGGTGGTTCAGCCTGCCGTGCCGCGCAAGGGATGTCCACCTGTTCGACGGGAAGTCATCCGAACCGCGCAATGTCTACTGTGGACGGCCGGGCATCGACCCCTTCAAACAGGAGAGGACCGGGGGATAGGCGGTGGTGTCGGTGCTGAGCAGATCCGAGGTCCAGACGAGGCAATGCGCGAGTACCCGGATCCGCTGGGTCAGGTCGCCGTTTTCGCAGGCCTCGCCGATCTGGTCGGCGCAGGCGTCCCGGTCGTCGCGGACGCTGGCCGCGATCGCCCGCGCGATCGCCCGCACCGCCGGATCGAGCCGGTCGGGCTGGACGGCCATTCCCGCGGGATCCCGCAGCCGCAACGTGAAGGGTTCACGAATCCGCAGCGAACGACGGCGATCCTTGGCGGCCAAGGAGAAGGTGTCGACCAGCCGTCCGACGACGTCGTCGAGTGCCGGTCCGTGCCGGGTGGATGAGGCGGTGGAGACCAGTGCGGTGGCGAGCCGGTCGGCTTCTCCCGCTCTGGTCAGGGAAAGCAGATCGCGGGCGACGGTGTGCGCGCGTCTGGGACTGGATTTCATGTCGGGGCCCCTCGTAGGTCGTGCCGACAACCGATACCCCGCTGCGAAAAGGCTAAACGTGAACCGCTGTCAGGTTGGAGCGGGTGGGGGTACGGGTTGTGCCGTTCGGTCCAAACCGCTGCTCGGCGCTGTTTCCCTAACGAGGGGAGGGGCCCCGACGATTCGGCTACTGACGCGTCAACAAGTTCCGAAGTGCCTTCACCACATCGGAAGGCGCCTCTTCGGCCAGGAAATGCCCCGCCGTGACGGTCCGATGGTCCAGGTCCGTCGCCCACGCCCGCCAGAGCGCGACGGCGTCGTAGCCGAGTGCCGCGCCCCAGTCCTGCTGGAGCACGGTGAGCGGCATAGCGAGCCGGTTACCGGCTTCGCGGTCTGCCTTGTCGTGTTCGACGTCGATACCGGCGGACGCGCGGTAGTCGGCGACGATCGACGTCACCGCGTTCCGCGACGCCTCCAGATAGGCGGCCCGGACGTCGGCGGGGATCGCGTCCCCCCGCTGGGTCCACGCGTCGAGGAAGTGACCGAAGAACGCGTCGGGAGCGGCGCCGATCAGCTGTTCCGGCAACCCGGGCGGCTGCGCCATGAGATAGAGGTGGAAGGCCACCGCAGCGGTGGCACCGTGCAGCACGTCCCACATGTCCAGCGTCGGCAGCACGTCGAGAATCGCCAGATGACTGACGACGCCGGGGTGGTCGAGCCCGGCCCGCAGCGCGACCAGCGCGCCCCGGTCGTGCCCGGCGAGGGCGAACCGGTCGTGGCCGAACGCCTTCGCGACGGCGACGACGTCGGCCGCCATCGAACGCTTGGAGTAGGTCTCGCCGGTGTCCTCCGGCTTGTCGCTTTCGCCGTATCCGCGCAGGTCAGGGCAGATGACGGTATGGTCGGCCGCCAGATCCGCGGCCACGTGCCGCCACATGAGATGCGTCTCGGGGAAGCCGTGGAGCAGCACGATCGGGCTGCCTGACCCGCCGACGGCGACGTTGAGCGCCACGCCGTCCGCCGCGGGGACGCGCTGGTAGTCGAATCCGGTGATGCGCATGGGAGCCTTCCTGTCGTCCGCGGTCACCGCTCGGCGCCGCTCCACCAGCGTCGCGGCCCCGAATCAGCGCCCGGTCAGCGCCGGCCGAGCGGGCCGGGCACGATGATCGCTGTCAGGTGGTTCAGGGAGGTGGCGATGCGGTTCGGGGTGCTCGGTCCGCTCGTGGCCGGGAACGCGCGCGGCGAGGTCGGGCTCAAGGGTCCGCGGCACCGCGCGGTGCTGGCCAGGCTGCTGATCGCCCGCGGCCGGGTCGTACCGGTGGAACGCCTGGTCGACGACCTGTGGGAGAGCCCGCCCGAGGGAGCCGTCGGCGCCGTCCAGACCTTCGTCGGCGCCTTGCGCCGGGCGCTGGAGCCGGACCGCGCGCCCCGCGAACCCGCGCGGTTGCTCGTCACTGTCGCCCGCGGCTACGCCCTGCGCGCGGAATCCGTCGACGCCTGGGAGTTCGAGGACGCCGTCGCGGGCTGCCGTGATCTGCTCGCCGCCCACCGGCCGGACGCCGCACTGTCGCAAGTGGACGAAGCGCTCGCCTTGTGGCGCGGGCCCGCGTACGCCGAGTTCGCCGACGAGGGCTGGGCACACGGCGAGGTCTCCCGACTGACCGAACTCCGTTCGCTCGCGCGGGAACTCCGCGCCGAAGCCCTGCTGGCCCTGGGGCGGGCGGCCGAGGCGGTGCCCGACCTGGAACCGCGGGTGCGTGAGCATCCGTTGCGAGAGAACGGTTCTCGGCTGCTGGCACTAGCGCTCTACCGCTCCGGCCGTCAGGGTGACGCGCTGACCGTGCTCAGAACCGCGCGGCAGGCGCTCGCCGACGAACTCGGCATCGACCCGGGTGCGGCCCTGCGCGAACTGGAAGCCGACATCCTGGCGCAGTCACCACGACTTGAGCCGGCCGCGCCGAAACCGGCCGAGCGGCCGCTGATCGGCCGCGACGCCGAACTGGTCACCCTGGCGGAAGCCGCGACCCGCACCCGGCTGGTACTGATCTCGGGCGACGCCGGGGTGGGGAAGACCGCGCTCGCCGAGGCGTTCACCGCTCGTCTCGCCGCGCAGGGCTGGACCACGGCCTGGGGGAGCAATCCCGACGACGAGGGGCTCCCGCCCGCCTGGGCTTGGAACCGGATCCTGACCACGCTCGCGGCCGCGGGACACGGCCCCGCGCCGACGGCGGACCCGTCCGGTGGAGATCCCGTGACCGCGCGCTGGCGATGGCACCGGGCGGTCACGTCCTATCTGACCGGCGCCGCACCGCTCCTGCTGGTCTTGGACGATCTGCAGTGGGCGGGTGAGCAGACCCTGGCGTTGCTGACGGCGGTGCTCGCCGAACCGGACGGCGGACCGGTGCTGATCGTCGCGACCTACCGCGGTGCGGATGTTCCCGCGCCGTTGGCCGGTTTCCTCGGCCGGGCCGCGCGCGGCGAACCGGTGCGGATCTACCTCGGGGGCCTGCCCGAGGCCGACGTCGCGGACCTGGTCCGCGCCACGACCGGTGAGGACGTCGACCCGGGAACCGCCGCCGTGATCCATCGGCGCAGCGGCGGGAACGCCTTCTTCGTCCGCGAACTCGCCCGCCTGCTGGCCACCGAGGGAGCCGCCGCGCTGGACTCGGTCCCGCCGGGCGTCCGCGACGTCGTCCGGCACCGGGTCCATGGCCTGCCGGACGCCGCCCGGAACGTGGTGCGGCGGGCGTCGGTGATCGGCACCGACGTCGAGCTGGACCTGCTGGAAGCGCTCGTCGGCGAGACCGCGCTCGACGCGGCCGAAACCGCTGTCCGGCAAGGATTCCTGACCGAACTCGCACCGCGCCGGTTCCGGTTCTCGCACGCGCTCGTACGGGACACGCTCTACCACGACCTTTCCCGGTCCCGGCGCGCCCGCGAACACGGCGCGATCGCCGAGGCGCTGGAAAGCCTGCGTCCGCGGGACATCGACGCGCTGGCCCATCATTTCGTGCTGTCCGAGTCGCACGCCGATCGCGCCGCCCACTACGCGCGCGCCGCCGCGGAACGGGCCGAAAGCCGTTTCGCCTCAAGCGAAGCGGCCCGTCTTTGGGACGCCGCGCTCGTCGCTTACGACCGCTCCGGAGAGGTCGACGTCGAGGAGCGGCTGGAGCTGATCATGGGCAAGGCGCGCGCCTCGGCCGTGTCAGGCGGTCTCGGCGAGGCCCGGCGGCACCGGGCCGAAGCGCTGGAACTGGCCGAAAAGCTGGACGATCCAGCCTTGACCGCGCGGGTGATCGGCGCCTTCGACGTCCCCGCGATCTGGACAGAGAGCGACGACCCCGCCCTGGCCACGCGGATCGCGGACACCGTCGAACGCGCACTCGCCGCGCTCCCCGCGGATCGGGAGGCCGACCGGTGCCGATTGCTGGCCACCCTCGCGGTCGAACTGCGGAACGCGGGTGGGCGGCGCGCCGGAGAAGCGGCGCGGGATGCCGAAGTGCTCGCACGCCGTCTCGGCGATCCGGCTTTGCTGGCGTTCGCGCTCAACGCCCGGTTCCTGCAGTCCTTCGACACGGCGGGCCTCGCGCCGCGGCGGGCCGAGATCGGCGCGGAACTGGTCGAGCTGGCCGCACGCCACCGGCTGGTGACGTTCGAGGTACTCGGGCATCTGATCCTCGTGCAGGCCAGGAGCGCGCTCGCCGACTTCGACGTGGCGGACCGGCACGCCACCGCGGCGGACGAACTCGGCGACGAGTACGGCACCCCGCTCGTCGCGGTCTTCACTCGCTGGTATCGCGCGATGCGCGCCGCGATGACCGGCTCCGGCGGGGAAGCCGCCTATCGGGCGGCGGCGGTCGGACTGGCGGGGACCGCGATGTCCGGAGTGGACAACGGGATCCTCGCCCTCGCCCTGTTCTGCGACCGGATCCAGCGGGGTTTGGCGCCCGAAACGAGCGAAAAGAGTTACGGCGCCTACGAAAACTGGTGCCGCCCGGTGCTCCCGATCCCGGACTCGCCCCACGACCTGCTGTACGAGGCCCGGACCTGCCTGCACGCGGGCGTCGCGATCGAACGCGGCGACCGCGTGACGATGGAGCGGCTCTACGCCGAACTCCTCCCCGCGGCCGGGGAAATCGCCGGTGCCGGAAGCGGGATGCTCACCCTCCGACCGGTCGCGCACCACCTCGGCGACCTGGCCACCGCTCTCGGCCGTCCCGACGAGGCCGCCGGACACTACCGGCGGGCCCACGCCATCGCCGTCAAGGCCGGCTCGCCGCACTGGGCGACCGCGGCCCTGAAGGCACTCGGCTGACTCACTGCTCCCGCATGGCGCGACGGATCTCGGCGAGCTTGTCCTTCGCGGCCTTGTCGCGGTCGGCGATCTTCTTGTCCAGGGAGGCCACATCCTCCTTGCCGCCGATCCCGGCGAGTTCGGTCGAGCCCAGCGACGTCGTGTACCGCTGCTCGATCCGATCACGCACGTGGTCGAACGAAGGCACGCCGGACTCGCTGTAGTCCGCTTCCGGGATCTCGACCGGTGACGCCGGGCTCTCTTCGACGATCTCGGCGTCGATCACTTCCGGTTTCTTCTCCGGAACGTTGTCACTCATCGTCCACTCCGTCCTTCGTGCCAGGGCACGGCTTCGGTCATCAACCCGAGCATGCCCGAAACCAGGCGCATCTGGTCGACCGTGCGGATGTCGGCCTCCACCAGCCGCGGCGAGCAGACCACGATGGCCAGGGCCTGTGCCCGCGAGAGCGCCACGTTCAGGCGGTTGCGGGAGAGCAGGAAGTCCAGCCCGCGCGGCAGATCCACCGCCGACGACGACGTCATCGTGGTGATCACGACCGGCGCCTCCTGGCCCTGGAAGCGGTCGACCGTGCCCACCCGGACGCCCGGGTATCCGGCCTGGTCCAGGGCGCGCGCCACGACCCGGGCCTGCAGGTTGTACGGCGCCACGACCAGGATGTCCTCGTCGCCGATCGGCCGGGGATCGCTGTGGTCGGTCCAGGCGCGGCCATGGAGATCGGCCACGATGGTGGTGACGGCTTCGGCTTCTTCGACGGAGCGGGTCGTGTTGCCGTGATGGTCGACCTCGGCCAGGTACAGACCGGCCTCGACGCCGTCGATCGCGCGCTCGGCCGCCGACGGATGCGAATGCAGGCGCCCGGCGTAGGACAGCCGCGACACCGGCGCGCAGACGGCCGGATGCATCCGGCGGGTCTCGTCCAGGAAGTAGCCGAGTTCGGCCGGGATGATGTCGGCCTCGCCGATCAGGTGCCCGAGCGCGGAAGCCTCGGCGCCGGCGGGATGCGTGCCCTGCACGACCTGCGGCAACTGCTGCGGATCGCCCAACAGCAGGAGGTTCTTCGCGCACATCGACACCGCGAGCGCGTCCGCGAGGGCGAACTGCCCGGCTTCGTCGATGATCAGCAGATCGAACGGCTCTTCGCGGACGGCGGCGTTGGCGAACGTCCAAGCGGTGCCGCCGACCAGATGCCCGGTGTCGTGCTCCTCGCGCCATTTCACCAGCGCGGGGTTGGTCTTCGGCTGTTCCCACGGCGCGGCCGGATCCGGGGTCCGCTTGGCCCGTTTCGCGCATGGCAGGTCCGGGGCGTTCTTCAACGCGGCCGAAAGCACGTTCTCCACGGCCTTGTGGCTGGTCGACGTCACCGCGATCGTCTTGCCCGCACGCACGAGCTTCGCGATCAACCTGCCCGCGAGATAGGTCTTGCCCGCGCCCGGCGGACCCTGGACGGCCAGCGCGGAACCGTCGAGCTTTTCGACGGCGTCGATCACCGTGTTCACCAGGTCGGCGCCCGGTTCGGGCAGGGTCTGGTCGTCACGCAACCGGGGCGTCGTACGTCGCAGCAGGTCGACACCGGGGTGTGCGGGCAGCGCCGGCAGCGCGTCGACGACGAGCCGGGCGAGATCCGCGACCGCGTCGTCCTTGGGTGAGGGACGCACCGGGCTTCCCGGCAGCACCGCGACGGGCCGGTCGGCGGTGGTCTCGTCGGGCGGGCAGCTCTCTTCGAGCGTCAGTTCGACGGCGGTGGCGGAGACGACCTTGGCGTCCCGCGCGGCGGCGCCGTAGCGCAGGCGGACGTCGTCGCCGGGGGCGAACGGATGCGGCCGATCCGGGTCACCGCGGAGCACCAGCGACCGTTTGGCCTTGCGGACGCGGCCCGACGGCGGCACCCACTCCCCGGTCTCCATGGTCACCGGGACGGTGCAGGCGTTGTCGGTCTCCAGATCGCCGAGTGGGGCGGCGAGCTGGCGGAAGTACTCCCACCACGCCGGATTCGTCTCACGGCGGTGGTAGCCGACCGACGCGGCCAGCAGCGCGCGGGCGCGATCCTCTCCGGTGAACTCGGCCGGATCGTCGGGCAGGCTGTCCAGCAGCGGATCGACCAGCGCGGCCAGCTGCGCCGCGCGTTCGGCGCGCTTCTGGGCGGCGACGTCCTCTTCGGTCTCGCGGAGCAGAGCGTCCACATCGGACTCTTCCGGCGGCTCGGCGAGCGCGATCCCTTCCTCGGCGCGGATCTTGTGCAGGAACTCGAACAACCGCAGCGTCGAGACGCAGTCGTATTCGTTGTAGTCGCTGATCCCGCGCAGCACCTCGTCCGCGCGTCCGGTCTCGCCGGAAGCGCTGAGCGTCAGGTATTCCTCGTAGGCCTCGATGCTCGACACGGCCGTCTTCACATCGCCGTCGCGGGCTTCGGGCATGTAGAGCGGTTCGAGATACTTGATGGAGTACGACCGCTGCGAAACGCGGAGTGCCTTACGCACCACGGCGTACAGATCGACCAAGCCGCCACTGCGCAGCAGGTGGTCGACGGCGTCCTCGCGCGTTCCGTGCACGGCCGCGAGCCGCTTGATCGCGGTGACCTCGTAAGGCGCGTAGTGGTAGACGTGCGAACCGGGATGCTCCGCGAGGCGTTCGGTGGCGAAGTCGACGAACGCCTCGAAAGCCCGCTTCTCCTGAGCCCGGTTGTGCGCCCAGAACGGCGTGAACACAGTGCTGTCTTCGGCCGTCACCGCGCCGAAGAGGTACTCGAGTCCCTCGCCGGCGAGGGCATACGGATCGCCTTCCATGTCGAAGAAGACGTCGCCTGCCGCGGGCGGCGGCAGCTCGGCCAGCGCGTCCGGATCGATGACCTCGTAGGCGATCTCCCCGGTGGCGTCCTGACGGACCTGGATCGCGGCCTGCGCGCGCAGCGTGGTGAACGACGTCGCCGAGATGTCGCGCGGCTTGTCCTCCGGCGCTGCGGCCGCGAGCGCGTCGATGGTGCCGAGTCCGGCGGCGACGAACTTGCGCCGCTGGTCACCGCGCATTCCCGCGACCAGTGAAAGATCACGGTCGGCCTCGCGGGCGCTCGCGCAGTGCTGGGAGTAGGAGCAGCCGCCGCAGGCCGGGCGTTCGTCGGCCCACAACGGGACCGGCAGCGTGGGTGGCCGGTTCCGCAGCCGGGCGCGGAGCCGGTCCACCAGCGGCAGGAAGTCGTCGACGCGGAACGAGCGCGTGGTGTGGTCGCCGAGCAACAGGTGCATCCGCGGTCCGGTCGGCCAGCCGCCGCGGCGCAGGGCGTCGGCGTACGCGGTCAACTGGACGACGGCTGCGGGTTTCGCGTGCCTGGCCAGCTTCGTGTCGTACACCTCGTAGCGGCCTTCGTCGTCCCGCATCAGGAAGTCGGCCCGGCCGGAGAACTCGCCGTCGTGGAAGACGGCCTGGTAGATCACGGGGGCGCCTGCGCGCAGAGCCTCTTCGGTGGCCTTCGCGGCGACGACCGGGTCGCGTTCGTCGATCTCGACGACGGCGCTCTTCTCGCCGCGAAGCTTGTCCAGGGTCGCGGCCTCGTGCGCGCGCCCGTGGGTGACCGCCAGCTGATCAGGCCCGGAGCCCGGCCGCGGCGCTCCCGGCAGCCCGGCGGACAGTGCCTGGTTCAGGATGCTGCGGTGCTCGCATTCGAGCAGGTCGGCGAGATCGGACGGGGTGTACATCGCCCGGGAGTCTGACATGGACTCCGGCGCGGGCGGCCCCGGCACGCCGGAGTCAGCCGGAGGTGTGGTCGAACTTCAGGTGCGAGGTGATCCGGTAGCGGTCGCCCCGGTAGATCGAGCGGGTGTACTCGACGACCCGGCCACCGGTGTCCCGCGTGGTGCGTTCGAACAGCAGCGCGGGGGAATGCTGTGGCACGTCGAGCAGCGCGGACTCGTCGGCGTCGGTCACGGTCGGTTCGGTGATCTGCACGGCCGTCGCCGGGACGACCTCGTACCGCGTGCGGAGCAGATCGTAGAACGAGCCGGACTCGAAGTCGGCGCGAGTGATGTCCGGCACGAGGTCGTGTGGGACGAGGAGCCGCTCGATCGCCATCGGCGCCTCTTCGACGACGCGGACGCGGGTGACGGCCACCAGCGCGCGTGCGGGGGAGACCTCCAGCCGTTTGCCGAGCCGGGCACCGGCCGGGACGGTGTGGAAGTCGACCACCCGGCTGGTCCAGAGGCCCTCCGCGGGTGGGGCGAACTGGTCGCCGCCGGTGGCGGGCAAGAGGTCCTGGGAGATCTTGCGCGGCGCGGCGAACGTGCCGCGGCCGTGTTCGCGGACGAGGAGACCGTCCCGGGCGAGTTCCTCCATCGCGGCGCGCAGCGTGGGGCGGGAAACGCCCAGTTCCGTGCTCAGCGCGCGTTCCGAGGGCAGCACTTCACCCGCCTGCCGCTGCTCGATGAGCTCGCGCAGCCTCTCTTTGGCCTCCGTGCGCCGCATACCCGAAGTTTAACCAGTTTCGCGGGAAACTGGCTGGTGGACAACTTGTCTAGACCTATTGACTTTACCACTTTGGGGCGCGACCTTGTTAAGGATTGACCACTGGTAAACCCTGCCGACAGGAGCACAGTGATGTCGAAGATGTCGAACCCACGTAAATCCCGTCACCTCGCGCTGGCCATCGCGGGCTTGTCGGTCGCCTCGGCTCTGCTCGCGCCGGGCACGGCGAGCGGGGCGGCCGCGTGCGGGCCACTGTTCGACGACTTCCACTACGCCTCCCACACCGACGGCCTCCTCTCCCAGCACGGCTGGCAGGTGCGCTCCGGTGGCGGCGGCCCCGGCGTCGGTGGCGCGCGATGGGCTCCGGAAGGCATCACGTTCCCGACCGCCGGCGGGGACAAGGTGCTGCAACTGGCATCCAGCACCGACGGCACGCCCGAGGGCACCACCCAGACCGAGATCATGCAGCCGGACCGGCGGTTCTTCGAAGGGACCTACGCGGCGCGAATCCGGTTCTCCGACGCGCCGGCGTCCGGTCCCGACGGCGACCGGATCAACCAGACCTTCTTCACGATCAGCCCGCTGCGCTACGCCAACGACCCGATCTACAGCGAACTGGACTTCTCGGAGTACCTGCCGAACGGCGGCTGGGGCGAGGCCGGACCGGTCAACTTCCAGACCAGCTGGCACACCTACACGCCCGACCCCTGGTACGCCGAGAACAAGAGCGACAGCCAGCGCCGCAGCATCGACGGCTGGCACTCGGTCGTCGCGACCGTGTCCGACGGGCACGTCCGGTACTACATCGACGGCACGCTGGTGGCCGACCACGATCGCGGCGGACCGTTCGACGTGTACCCGCGGCAGAACATGTCCCTGAACTTCAATCAGTGGTTCATCGATCTCACCCAGCACAGCGGCGGCGTGAGCACGTACGTCGAGCAGGCGGACTGGGTCTACTACGCGAAGAACCAGGTCCTGACGCCCGAAGCCGCCGTCGCGCAGGCCGCGTCGTATCGGTCTTCGGGCGTGCGGTTCACCGACGAGACCCGAGGTTGCTAGGCCCTGTCACAACCGTCGCTTCCCGCGGGTCGTTAAATGTGACCGGGGTTCTGCGGGAGCGAGGAGTGCGGTGGACGAGCGGGATCGGCTGACGGAACGGTTCGAGGAACACCGGACGCGGTTGCGCGCGGTGGCGTACCGGATGCTGGGTTCGGCCGGCGAGGCCGAAGACGCCGTCCAGGACACATGGCTGCGGCTCGACCGGACCGACGCGGCGGAGATCGAGAACCTCGGCGGCTGGCTGACCACGGTGGTGGCGCGGGTGTGCCTGAACGTGCTGCGCTCCCGCGACCACCGGCGGGAAGAGCCGCTCGACGCCGTATCCGAAGAGCCCGCCGGCTCCGAGGATCCCGCCCAGGAGGCCCTGCTGGCCGACTCCGTCGGGCTGGCGATGCTGGTGGTCCTGGAAACCCTGGCACCCGCCGAACGACTCGCGTTCGTCCTGCACGACATGTTCGCGGTCCCGTTCGACGAGATCGCCCCACTGATCGACCGCACCCCGGCCGCGGCACGGCAACTCGCGAGCCGCGCCCGCCGCCGGGTGCAAGGCCGCTCCGCCGCCGCGGAACCCGACCTCTCCCGACGCCGCCAGGTCGTCGACGCCTACCTGGCCGCCGCCCGGGGCGGCGACTTCGAAGCACTCCTCGAACTACTCCATCCCGAGGTCGTCCTCCGCGCCGACAAGGCCGCCGGCCCCTCGCGCGCACCGATCTTCCTGCAAGGCGCCGGTGTGGTGGCCCGCGGTGCGGCCGCGGCGTCCGTGCGGGCGCAGGTCACGCGACTCGCGCTGGTGAACGGCGGCATCGGTCTCGTGATGGCCGACGAGGGACGGCCTTCGGTGGTACTCGCGTTCGCTTTCGAGGACGGGAAGATCACCGAGATCGACGTCATCGCGGACCGGGAACGGTTGCAGGGGCTGGACTTGGTGATAGTGGAGGGGTGAACGCGCAGGTGGGGCTCGTGAGTGATTTGGGTCGTTAGGGCCAACCGTGTCTTAGGTACCTACGGGTCACGCGAAAGCACCGACCCGGCCCGGCTTGGTCGTGTGGTGAAGGCGGTTAGGGCCAACCGGGTTTTAGGTGCCACTGGGTGCTGGCTGCGGTGGGCAGTAGGTTCGGTCCGTGAAGGCCTCCTTCCCTAACCTGAAAGTAGGGAAGGAGGCCTTCACGGACTTATGGGTCGTCAACGTGCACCAGCAGCGCGGGTGGCCAGGGCGCCGCGCCGTAGTCGGTCAGGGGGCTCGTGAGTGGTAAGGGCGGTTAGAACGACCCAAATCACTCACGAGCCGGCGGGGGTCAGTCCCCGAAGTAGCCCTTGAACAGGATTTCGCTGATCTTGGTCGTGGTCTCCTGGCCGGTTTCGAAACCGTTCTGGATGACCTTCGTGTTGTTCATCAGGGCAAGGGTGTACCGCTCGTGCGGCCCGACGAAGCCGACCGAGTTCATGATCCAGGAACCGTCGTCGTTGTCGTCGGACCAGCCGTCCTTGTTCCCCGGCCGCGCGGCGGCGCCGGCGCCCCAGACTCCCCACTGCTGGTTGACGTCGACGGTCCGCATCTCGCGGACGATGTAGTCGCGGTGCTGCCGGGGAAGCCGGGTGAGCACGTAGTTGACCAGCCGGTCCAGGTCGTTCGCGGTGGTCAGGATCCAGCCCCAGTGGTGCGGGTGCTGGTCGGTGAACCGCATGTCGGTCATCCCGTAGGACGGGAACCGCTTCGCGAACTCGGCCTCCCCGCCGTACCGGGTCCACAACGTATGCGCGGCGGCGTCGTCGCTGGAGTTGAGCATCCGGTGCATCAGGTCCCGGTCTTCGGCGGTCAACTGGACCGCCCCGGAATCGTTGCGCAGCAACAGGTCGACGACCATGGCCAGTTTCGGAGTGGAGCAGGCCCAGATGAGGGTCCCCGCCGCCGCGCTCCGGTAGACCGCGCCGGTCCATCGATCCCGGAGGACGATCCCGGTGTCCCCGGGCCTGCTGTCGGCGTACGCCTGGGCTTTGGCGATACGCGTTCGAAGTTCCTTGTCGAAGCGGGCGGTCGCCCCGGCGGGAGCGGCGGACGTCAACGCTAGTACCGCCAGCATCGCGGTCAGGATGACGGAAAGTCTCTTCATCTGGTCCCCAGTTTCGGTGATGGTCGTTCCTGAGCTTGAAGGCGTTCAGGGGTGCTGCAGGTTGCCACGACCTGGCCGGCAGTGACGACGGTCACTCGTTCTACACGCCCCAGTCCGGCCGCAGCGGCATGCCCGAGTCCCCGTCCGGGCCGACCTTCACCCCGAGCACCTGGTGCAGTTCGATCTCCCGTCGTTCGAAGGCGAGCCGGCACGCGGCCATGTACAGCGCCCAGACCCGGCTCCGCCCGGCGCCGGCTTCGGCGACGGCCTCGTCCCAGTTCGCGTCGAGGTTGGCGCACCACGCGCCGAGGGTGGTGGCGTAGTGCTCGCGGAGGTTCTCCGAATGCCGCACTTCCAGGCCGGAGTCGTGCATCGCGGTGGCGATCTCGCCGACCGATTCCAGTTCGCCGTCGGGGAACACGTACCGGTCGATGAACCCGCGCGAACGATGCGCGACGGAGGTGTCCGGGTTGGTGATGCAGTGGTTCAACAGGCGTCCGTGCGGCTTCAGTTTCCCGGCGAGGAAACGGAAGTACGACGGCAGGTTCCGGGCGCCGATATGCTCGGTGAGCCCGATCGACGACACCGCGTCGAAATCCGTCTCCGTGACGTCGCGGTAGTCGAGGTGCCGAACTTCGGCCCGGTCCGCGAGACCCTTCGTGACGATGTCCTTCTGTGCCCACTGTGCCTGTTCGCGGGAAAGGGTGACGCCGAGCGCCTCGACGCCGTAGTGCGCGACCGCGTGCTCGACCATCCCACCCCAGCCACAGCCGACGTCCAGCAGCCGCATCCCTGGTTTGAGGTCGAGTTTCCGGCACACCAGGTCGAATTTGTGCGCCTGAGCCTCTTCGAGCGACGCGTCGGCCGACGGGTAGGCGGCGCAGGTGTAGGCCATCGACGGGCCGAGCACCAGTTCGTAGAAACGGTTCGAGACGTCGTAGTGGTTCGAGATCGCGTTGCTGTCCCGCGCCTTGGAATGCCGCAGTCCGTCGAGGCCGCGTTTGAAGCGGTTCGGCAGTTCCTCGGCGGGCGGCGCGACGCGGCGCAGATGCGTGCGGCCGAGTTTGCGCAGCAGCCACAGGCGATCCGCGGAGCTGAGCTGATCGACCTGGGCCACCAGCGCGCGCAGTGCCGAGTAGAGGTCACCGTCCACATCGAGCGCGCCGGCGACGTACGCCCGCGCGAGGCCGAGGTCTCCCGGCGACGACATCAGGTACGTCAGCGCCAGCGGCGACCGCACCTGGATCGACACCGGGGCGTCGGCCGGACCGCTCTTGCTCCCGTCATACGCCGTGATGGAAACTTCGGCGCTCGGGCCGAGCAACCGCTCGAAGATCTTCCCGACGGGCGTCGTCTCAGCCATGTTCGTCTCTCTTCTTCCCGGACCCGATCACCGCCGCCGCACGCATTTCGCGTACAGGTCGAGGAGGCGGCCGTCCGGGTCGTAGGCCGTCTTCAGTTTCCGGTAGGCGTCACCGTTGTAGAGCCGCCAGAATTCGTCTTCCTCGTAGAAACTGTCGGAGTACAGCGACTTCCGCCCGCCGAGCCGGGTCACTTCGGCCTCGATCAGCCGATTGTGCGTATCGGGTCCCTCTCCGGGGTCCAGCGGCACCGCGGACCAGAACCCGAAATTGACGTAGAGCGTTTCGGGGTCCATTTGGTACAGCGGCGAGTTCACGCCGCCCGGCCGCTGCTTCAGCGGGCAGACCCAGATCGGGCTGATCGGGATCTCGCGGCGGAAGAAGTCCAGGAACTCCGCGGCGCGTGAAAGCGGCACCTCGATGTCCTGGACGACGGTCTCCTCCGGCGGAAGCCGCCGAAGCTTGAGGAGTTTCGCGGCGATCCCGAACCTGCGGTCGAGCGCCACCAGTTTCCAGTAGACCGACGACCGCAGCAGCCGCCTGCCCAGCAGCAGCCGGGGGAGCCGGCTCTGCACGCCGAACGCCCGTGAGCACCAGAACCAGTCCGTGTCCCAGCGCCACAGGTAGTCCCGCACGCCCAGGTGGTCGGTCCCGCGTTCGCGGATCGACTTGTAGTAGATGTCGAGCCAGGTGTAATCGCTGGTCGCGGGCGCGGACGTGGTGAACGTGCCCAGCGTCAGGTACTGCTCGCCCGGTCCGAAGACGGTCCCGTCCACGAAGTCGGCCGAGCCCTCGCGGCACGCCTCGCCGAGCGCCGCGAAGTACTCCTCGGTGTCGTCGTACCGGATGTGGTCGAGCCGCACGTACGGCTTCACCGGTTCCAGTTCGATCTTCAGCCGCAGCGCGTAGCCGAGCGTCCCGTAGGAGTTCGGGAAGCCGTGGAACAGGTCGCTGTGCTCGTTGTCCGCCCGTGCGACGACGATGCGGCCGTCGCCGGTGAGCAGGTCCATCTCCAGCACCGATTCGTGCACGAGGCCGTTGCGGAACGACGACGACTCGATACCGAGGCCGGTCACCGCGCCGCCCAGCGTGATCGTCTTGAGCTGCGGGACGACCAGCGGCATCAGTCCGTGGGGCAGGGTCGCGTCCACCAGCTGCTCGTAGGTGACCATGCCCTCGACGTCGGCCGTCCGCGCCAGCGGGTCGACGTCGAGCACGTGTGTGAAACCCGAGACGTCCAATCCGGGTGTGCTCGTCGCCGCCCGCGACCGGAACAGGTTCGACGTCCGCTTCGCGAGCCGGATCGTTCCGTGGAGACCGGCCAGCTGAGCCCGGAGCGCTTCCGCCCGCGCTTCGTGCTCGGCGAACCGGACCAACCGAGCCGTCGCGCGGGTACCGCTGTCGCCGCTAGCCATTCCTGATCGCCATCAGCTCATCGTGCCCCACGCGACGGCCTCGCGCAGCCCTCAATATCGCTACCTCAGCCGGTGCAGCGGGACGGCGTCCGCCATGGCCGTGAAACCCTTGTCGCCGGGGTGGAGGTGATCGCCCGAGTCGTACTCCGGCTTGATCCGCTGCGGGTCGGCGGGATCGCGGATCACCGCGTCGAAGTCGATGAACCCGTCGAAGAGCCGGCTGGTCCGGATGAACCGGTTGACCGCCTGCCGGGTCTCCTCGAGTTCGGGGGTGTACGAAACCCAGCCCTTCCACGGCGTGATCGTCGCGCCGAGCACCCGCAGGCCGCGGTCGTGCGCCCGCGTCGCGATCTGCTTGAGCGCCGAGATGATCTTGTTCGGATCGGCCTGATGCGGGGTCTGCTGGATGTCGTTGATGCCCTCGAACACGATCGCCGTCCGCACACCGGACTGGTTCAGCACGTCCCGGTCGAGCCGCGCGAGCGCGTTCACCCCATAGTTGCCGCCGTCGAGCAGCAGCCGGTTCCCGCTGATCCCGGCGTTGAGCACGCCGAGATTCCGGCTGATCTTGTCGGCGAGCTGGTCGGGCCAGCGCAGGTTCGCGCCCCAGGTCGAGATGGCGCCGTCGGTGATCGAGTCGCCGATCGCGACGACGCTGCCCTGCAGACCCGGTCCCCGGACGTCCACGCCGGACACGTAGTGCCACACCGTGGTCTTCTCCGGGAACGCCGCCGCAGATTCGTCGGCCGCCTTGTCGCCGTCACGGGTGAAGTACGAGTTCTGCATCGTGAGCGGGTGATAGGTGACCGGCCCGGACGGCGTCGGCGTGTACGTGGTCACCAGCAGGTCGCCGTCCCTGGGTACGGCCAGCGCCGCGCCGTCGCTGACGATGTCGGCGCCCGGTGGGACGGTGACCTCCTTGTCGCCGCCGAAGGTCAGTGTGCGCATCGTGCCGGGGACCGCCTGCGCGGTGTCCGGGCCGGCGGCGACCGCGACGGTCACCCGCCCGAACAGCACCGGGGTGCGGCCGAAGGCGTTGGACAGCCGCACGCGCACCTCGCGTCCGCCGGCGCTGGTGTGCACGATGTTGCGGATCGAGAAGTTCGGGTAGCCGTTGTCGGTCCCGGCGACCCCGGCCGCGGGCGCCGCGGACCAGGTGCCGACCCAGCCGGTCGTCGCCGCGGCGGTCGCGACCTGGTCTTGTCCCGCTGGGGCCGCCGCGGCGGCCCCAGGTACCACTCCCAGCAGCAGGATCCCTGCCACCACAAGGTTCTTCACGCGCATGTCAGTCTTGCCTCCGCCCAGTCGGCATGATCGAAGTTCCGTCCGTCGCCGCCGTCGGTCACTCGCAGGGCGACCATCCGGACACCGGCGGTGTCGACGTTGATCGGTAACGCCGCACCCTTGCGCACGATTCCGCTGTCGTACAACATCCTTCCGTCGCCGACGACCTGGAAGACGACCGAACCGGGTTCGGTGGTCTCGTCGTCGAGGCCGATCGACGCGGTGAGGGAGCGGCAGGCGCGGCCGAGGTACACCGAAAGTTCGGACGGCGCGTGCACGCCGACGCCCTTCGCGTAGGCGACGCCGCCGATGGTGAGCGCCTGGCCGTCGCCGCCGTTGTTCTCGCCGTTCGACCGGTCGCGTTCGACCGGCCCCCAGCCGTTGCTCTCGCTCATGAACGGCAGGTCGCTCACGAACGGGGTGCCGGACGGCGTGGGCGGTGGCACGAACGCCCGCACCGCCTTCTCGGTGTGGACCTGCCGTTGCCGCGCGCGGAATTCGGCGAAGACCGGCACCTCGGTCAGTCCGACCGGGACATCGTCGCCCGCTCGCACGGTCCAACGGCCCGTGATCGTCTCGCCCGCACGCAGCAGGTTCCGCGTCACCGGCGCGCCGGTGACCGTCCAGCCGGCCGGGGGAGCGGCGCGGAACACCACGTCCCGGACGTCGGCTGTGCTGGTGAACGAGGCCGTGACCTCGAACGACGAGCCCTTCGGCACGTCGGTCTGATCCGGTGACACGGTCAGTGTGGTGGCCGGGACCCGGGTGATCGGCTGGTCGCAGGTCGTCAGCCCGGGGCGGTAGCGGCAGGCGATCACGGCGAACCCGCCGTCGCGCGGCACGGAAACCGAAAGCGCGTCCGACGACCGCAGCACCTGCCTGTCCCGCACGACGTCGCCTCGCGGCGCGGCGGAGTCGCGGACCGTCTCGACGAGCCACTGGCCGCCGCCGAGGAACCCCAGCGGCGTCCGCACGGTCCTGGCGTCGCCGGTGGAGATCCCGCCTACGAACCACCGCTCGCCGTTGCGCCGCGCCACCGTCGCGCCGGAGTCGGGATCACCGCTCAGCAGCCGGGTCTCGTCCCAGACCGTCGGCACCTGGTCGAGATAGCGCAGTGCCTCCGGATGTCGTTCGTAGGCCTCGGGTCCGTCCGCGAAATGCGTCCAGCCGGATTCGTAGACGACCGGCAGCGCGACCTCGTGCGCGATCGACGCCTCCTTCGTCCCGACCTCCAGCGAAACCGGCGTGTAGTCCATCGAACCGGCCACGTTGCGGGTGAAGAACTGGACCGGGTTGTTCGCCACGGGCGGGTAGTTCTCCGCGCCGCGCACGGCTTCCATCGTCATCACGTGCGGCCACGTCCTGGCCAGTCCGTGCGGGATCGTCGAGCCGTGGAAGTTCACCATCAGCCGCAGTTCGGCGGTTTTGGCGAGCACCGCGTCGTACCACTGGTACCGCTCGCGGGAGTCGGACTCCATGAAGTCGAGTTTGACGCCCTTCGCACCCCACTGCTTCACCTTGGGGAGTACGGAATTCCGCTCCTGCCGGGTGTCGAGGTCGGTCCACCGGAACCACAGCAGGATCTCGACGCCCCGCGCGCGGGCGTACCGGATGAGCTCCGGGACCCAGGTCGCGCTCCAGCCTTCGTCGACGAGCACGTACTGCCAGCCGTGACGCGCGGCGAAGTCGACGTACTGTTTTTGCCGCTCGTAGTTCCCCGGGCTCGAATGCTCGCTCAGCCACGACCACGCGACCTTGCCGGGTTCGATCCACGACGTGTCGGCGAGCTTGGACGACGGCGCTAGGTCGTCGACGAGGGTCGAAGTACCGACCGTCGCGAGATCGCCGATGATCGCCGTGCGCCAAGGAGTCTTCAGTTCGCCGGCGGAGACGACCTGCGGGTCCGCGAGCGCGACCTGGTAGTCGCCGTCGGTGTGCCGCAACCGGCTTCCCGGATAACGTCCGTCCACATCGGACTCGGTGAGCAGGACGTGGTCCGCGCCCACCCGGAACAGCGACGGATAGCCGAACTCGCCCTGCGCGGCACCCGCCGTGGTGCGCGTCCGATTCGCCTCGTACCAGGCGTTGTAGGGCAGCAGCCAGGCCGGCGCGTCCGCCGGGAGCGCGAACGACGACGCCTCGCCGGTGACGGTCACCGGGCCGGGTACGACGTAGCGGTACGCGACCCCGTCCGGCGCGACGCGGACGATGAGATCCAGACGCGCGCCGCCGTCGCCCTCGAAGGCAAGCTTGGTCTCGCTCATCGTCGTCGCGCGCTGGAGGCGTTTCCCGGTCGTCATCGTGTACCGCTCGGTGACGATCCGGTCCGTGCGGCCCAACGGCCGGAGCCCACGGGTGAGGTCTGCTTCCGTGGTGCGAAGGCCGACCGGCCGCGCCGGGAGCACCGTGCGGCCCGCACGCGAGACGCCGAACTTCAGGGTGCCACCGTCCAGCGAGACGTCCGCGGTGAGCGACGACGGACCCGCGATCAGCCAGCGGCCGGGCGCCGCGTGCGCGGGTGCCGGCACGGCGAGCAGGGCCAGTAAGAGAACGGCGAGCAGTCGTGACATCGTTGTCGCCTCCCAGGTCACCGTCCATCGTCGGGGAATCACCGACAGCCGGTCAATGCGCGGGAGGGCACTGGACAGGACAGGATTTCTGTCCGGTGAAGGGGCTGGATTTCGGGGCGATCCGCGACTATCGCGGAGAAAACCGCTGGTCCGGTCGCGCTAGGCTGATCGCATGAAGCCCGCCGCTCTCGAGAAGCTCTGCCTCGATTTCCCCGGCGCCCGCCTGGAGTTCCCCTTCGACGAGGGCACCAGTGTGTTCAAGGTGGCGGGCAAGGTGTTCGCGCTCGGCCCGCTCAAGGCGAAACCGCTGCGGATCAGCCTCAAATGCGACCCCGAACTGGCCGTCCGGCTGCGGTCGGAGCATCCGGCGATCATCCCCGGGTACCACCTGAACAAGCAGCACTGGAACACCGTCGAACTCGACGGTTCGCTGACCGACGACTTCGTCCGGGAGATGATCGAGGACTCCTATGACCTCGTGGTCGCCGGCCTGCCCAAGCGGGAGCAGGAGAAGCTGAAGTGGGTCGGCCTCAGCCGCGAAAACTCGACCCCAGGTCCGTGAAGGCCTCCTTCCCTACTCTCAAGGTAGGGAAGGAGGCCTTCACGGACCGCATGCCGGCCCCGGGCGTAGGTACCTGGAACGACTTCGGCCCGGCCGCGGCGTTTCATCCGGATTTCATCGGTCCGTGTCCGCCCGCCTCCTACCGTGGGCGGAGACCGGTGCCGACCGCCGCACGATGACGCGTCCCCGGGCACTTTCTAGGCTGGGGTGGTGCTGAAGATCTTGCGCGACCGGTTCCGGGCGCGGGTGCAGGTCAGCCTCACCCGGGCCGGACTGACGCTGCCCTGGTGGGGCGCGTTGTGCGCCACCGCGGTGAGCGTGGTGTTCACGGTGGTCGCGCTGGTGCAGCGGGACGCCCTGCTGCCGCCCGAGCCGATCGCGCTGGCCGGGTTGCTCGTGATCGCGCCTTCGCTGATCTGGTCGGCCACCAACTGGATCGTGCCGTGGGTGCGGATGGCGGCGCTGATCTCCGCCACCGCGATCCTGCTGACCGAGCCCGTCCTCCCGGATTTCGCGCCGTTGCTGCTGCTGGTCGCGGCCACCGAAGCGGGCAGTGTGCTGCGGACGACGACGGGGATCGCCATCGTCACCGTCGCGGCCGAGTCGGTCCTGGTCGTGGCGGGGATCTGGGGCGGGCTGATCGGCGGGCCCGTCTACATGGTCGCGATCCTGCTCGGTCTCAGCGGCGGGCTCATGGTCCGCTGGTACACCAGGCTGCTGGACGCCGAACGCGGCAAGCGTGACGTCGTACGCGACAAGGCGCTGCTGGCGGAGCGGCAGCGCATCGCCCGCGAGGTGCACGACATCGTCGGGCATTCGCTCAGCATCACGCTCCTGCACCTCACCGGCGCGAGGCACGCGCTCCAGCAGGATCGCGACGTCGACGAGGCGATCGAAGCGCTCACCGAGGCGGAAGCGGTGGGCCGGTCGGCGATGGCCGACGTCCGCCGTACGGTCGGCCTCCTCGCCGACGCCCCCTCGGGCAGCAGTCCGTTGCCGGGCGTGGAGGATATCGCCACGCTGGTCGAGCGCACCCGCGCCGCCGGGCTGGAGGTGCGCTACACCCACGAAGGCGATCTCGCCCGTGTCGGCGCCTCGGAAGGATTGGGGCTCTACCGGATCGTGCAGGAGTCACTCGTCAACGTCGTCAAACACGCGCCCGGCGCGACCGCGGAGGTCCGGCTGCACGCCGGGTCGTCCGGCGCCCGGCTGACCGTCAGCAACAGCCTGCCCGGTGTGGCCAGGCATACGTCCGAAGACGGGTCGGGGCTGGCCGGGATGGCCGCCAGGGCGACCCAGCTCGGCGCCGAAATCAGTGCCGGGCCCCAGGGACGCCAATGGGTCGTGGAGGTCACGGTGCCGGGATCACGGATGGTGCGGTCATGACGGCGGCGGGGGAGATCCGGGTGCTGCTGGTCGACGACCAGGAACTCGCCCGGTCCGGGCTGCGGCGGATCCTGCGGCGGCGCGACGGGTTCGTCATCGCGGGGGAATGCGCCGACGGCTCCGAGGTGCCCGCCGCGCTGGCCGCGCACGAGGCCGACGTCGTCGTGATGGACCTGCGGATGAAGGACGTCGGGGGTGTGGAGGCGACCAGGCGGCTGCGGCGGTCCGGCGGGCACCCGCCGGTGCTCGCGCTGACCACGTTCGACGACGACAACCTGCTGGCCGACGCGCTCCGGGCGGGCGCCGCGGGCTACGTCCTCAAGGACTCCCCGGCCGAGGACCTGATCCGGGCCGTGCGCGCGGTGGCCGCGGGCGACTCCTGGCTGGATCCCGGCGTCACCGCCCGCGTGCTCGCCACCTACCGGCAGGCCGCCGGGAACGGCAGTGGCGGCCGCCCACTCGAATTGCTGACACCGAGGGAGCAGGACGTGCTCCGGGCGATCGGTCGCGGGCTGACGAACGCCGAGATCGCCGCGTCGCTGGTGATTTCGGAGGTGACCGTGAAAAGCCATATCGGGCGGATCTTCACCAAGCTCGAGTTGCGCGACCGGGCGGCGGCGATCGTCTACGCCTTCGACAACGGGATCGTGGTGCCGGGCTGACCATGGGAAACGACGGGGGGACCATGAGGGGGGTTGGGGCGACGATGCCGGACTCGCGGCTTCGGTTCGAGGTGCTCGGTCCGTTGCGGGCCTGGCAGGGGGAGACACGGCTGGATCTCGGTCCGGTCCGGCAGCAGGCGGTGCTGGCGGCGCTGCTGTTGCGTCCGGACGTGACGGTCAGCCAGTACGAGCTCACGGACGGGCTGTGGGAGCGGCCGCCGGAGTCGAACGTGCTGCCTGTCTACGTCCGGCGGCTGCGTCAGTGCCTGGACACCTCCGGGCAGCGGCCGCGCGATTCGGTGATCGTCTCCGACCGGGGCGGCTACCGGTTCGCCAGCGGTGACGTGCACCTGGACGTCACCCGGCTCGACGAGGTCGCCGCCGCGGCGGACGCGGCCGAGGAGACCGGGGATCTCGTCACGGCGGTGGACACCTTCGCCGACGCGCTGCGGCTCTTTCACGGTGAGCCGCTGACCGGCCTGCCCGGCGCGTTCGTCCAAGGCGAGCGGCGACGACTGGAGGAACGCAAGCTCCTGCTGCTGCGCCGGAAACTGCGGGTACAGCTGAAACTCGGCCGGTTCGACGAGGTCATCGGCGAGCTTTCGGCGCTGGTGGCCGCCGATCCGCCGAGCGAACCGCTCGCGGCGCTGCTCATGCGCGCGCTCTACGGCGGCGGGCGTCAGGCGGAGGCGCTCGAAGTGTTCACCGACGTCCGCGAGCGGCTGGTGGAACAGCTCGGCGTCGAGCCGGGCGAGGAACTGCGGCAGGTGCAGGAAGCGGTGCTGCGCGGGGAGGACGCTGTTCCCGGCGTCGCCCGGCGACGGGAACAGCCGCGCCGGATCCGCAACGAACTGCCCGCCATCAACGGCGAACTGGAGGGCCGCGACCGGGAACTCGCGCTGCTCATCGAAAGCGGCGACCCGTCGACGGTCTCGGTCGACGCCGTCGACGGTGTCCCCGGCGCCGGGAAGACCACGCTCGCCGTGCGCGCCGCCCATCTGCTGTGCGAGTCCTATCCGGACGGCGCGCTGTTCGTCGATCTGCACGGGTACACCGAGGGCCGCGAGCCGGTGACCCCGGAACGCGCTCTGCGGCGGTTGCTGCGCGCGGTCGGCGTCGAAGACGGCGCCATGCCGGACGATCTCGACGAACTGGCCGCGTCGTGGCGCGCGGCGACCGCCCAGCTGCGGTTGCTCCTGGTGCTCGACAACGCCGAATCGGCGGGCCAGGTGCGGTCCCTGTTACCCGCCGGGCCCGGGAGCCGGGTGCTGGTGACCAGTCGCCGCCGGCTGTCCGGTTTGGACGCCGACCGACGCGTTTCCTTGGGAGCACTGGGTCTCGAAGCCGCGGAACGGCTGCTCGGCCGCATCGTGGGGACGCCGAGGGCCGAGGGTGAGCGGTTCGCCGTCCGTGCCCTCGCCGGTTTGTGCGGACGCCTTCCGCTCGCGCTGCGGATCGCCGGCGCCCGGTTGCAGAACCGTCCGATGTGGACGTTCAAGGATCTGGTCGACCGGATGTCGGACGACGAGCGACGGCTCGGCGAACTGACCGCCGAGGATCGCAGCGTCGAAGTGGCGCTTCGCCTGTCGTACGAGCAGCTTCGGCCCGCCGAGCAACGCACCTTCGGCATGCTGGGACTTTCGCCGACGTCCGAGTTCGACCGGCTTTCGGTGGCCGCGCTGCTCGACTGTTCGCTCACCGAAGCCGAGCGTCATCTGGAAAGCCTCGTCGACGCGAGCCTCCTGCAGGAACCGGCGAGCGGCCGCTACCGGCTGCACGACCTGGTCGCGGTCTACGCGCGACGACTGGCCGGGCAGGAAACCGCCGACGTCGTCGAGGCGGCGCGAAAACGGGTGTACGGCCTGTACCTGAGCGCCGCGCGCCGCGCGAGCGAATGGGGCGTCGCGCGGTTCCCCGTCGAGACCGAGGGCGGACCGTTCACCGGGCAACGCGACGCTTCCGCCTGGCTGGACGCAGCGGGCGACCTGACCGAAGTGGTCACCCAAGCGGCCGAGGCCGGCCTGGACGACATCGCCTGCTCGATCGCCGAAGCACTGGTCGACTACCTCGCGCGCCAGCAGCGGTACCACGAATCCCGGGCGGCGCTGCAGGTCGCGCTGCCGCTGGCCGAACAGGCGGCCGACGAGCGGATGGTCTCGTCGCTGCGGTTCTGCCTCGGCTACGCCTACGCCATGCAGGGACAACTCGACCGGGCGCGGGGCTGGTTCGACGAAGCGCTGCTGGCCGGTCAGTCCTCCGGGGACCGCGGCGTGGAGGCGCGGGCGCTCGGCGGGCTCACCATGGCGGACCTGATCGCGGGAAGACACGACGCCGCGATCCGCGGGATGCGGCAAGTGATGGTCCTCGCCGACGAGGTGGGGGACGGCTGGCTCGCCGAACGGGCGTTGTCCGCCCTCGGCTACCTCGCCTACCTGCGCGGCGAACACGAGGACGCGCTCGTCCACCTCGGCCGCGCCCGCGAACTGAGCGAAGAGATCGGCAGCGTGGGGATGCTGGCGAGGGTGCTGTGCCACAGCGGCACGGTCCGGCTCGAGATCGGCCGGGCCGCCGAGGCCGCGCTGGACCTCCGGCGCGCCGCCGAACTGGCCGAGGAGACCACGGACGGGCTGCTGATGGCGACCAGCCTGTCCCGGCTGGGCACCGCGGAGTTCGAACTCGGGAACCTCGAAAAGGCCTTCGACCTCCAGCGGCGGGCCTTGGCGGCGGTCACCGAGGAGACCATCGTCGGGATGGAATCCGAGATCCGGAACCGGCTCGGCCGTATCCACCTCGCCGCCGGCGACCCGGCGGGCGCGCGGGAGCAGTTCGAATGGGTGCTCACCACGATCGGCTTGGACGGCGACTCCCAGCAGCGCACGCTCGCGCTGGAAGGGCTGGACCTCACCAGACGGTCGGCCCACCGGCGTTGATGATCGTGAACCGGTGCCCTTCCATGTTCGTACGCCAGCGCGCGAAGTAGGCGTCACCGGAATCGGTCACGTGCACCCCGTGGCGGACCTCGTGGACGACGCAGGCCCAGTCCGCGCCGTCGCACAGCACGAGCTCCCGCGGCGCCCCGCGCTTCCGCAAGACGGAAGAGCACAGGGCGCCTCGGGAGCCGACGCTGCCGTCGTCGAGACAGCGGCGGAGGTCGCCGACGGCCTCGGCGGCGGTCCCGAACAGCGTCCACCGGTAGCGGGGCGACGGGCGTCCGGTGGCCCATGGCTGGAAGAACGCCGTCCAGCTCCAGCCCGGGCCGACGACCCCGTCCCGCTCGCCGGGACTCGGGCGGTCGTCCCGCGGCATCACCGCGTTGTACGGGGTCCGGCTCGCCGGGCTCATGACGCCTCCTCGTGCACCACCGGTCCGCCGGTGCGGAGCCGTGCTCGGAACCGTAGGGCGGTGCCATGAAATCCCGATGAAACGCTTGCGGTGTCCCGGATGAGTCCGGTGGGCGCCCGCGTTTAGTCCTCTGAATGCGTTAGTTGTGGGCTCCGGTGAGCGAGACGGCCCGCCGAGCCGGAATCAGCGCCGCCAACGGTGCGGCCAGGATCGCCGCCCCCACCAGCACGCCCAGCCGGCCCCAAGGTGGCGCGAACAGGATCGGTTCACCCCCGCCCGAAGCGACCTCCGTGATCAGCCACGCCGAGCCGATCCCGACGACCAGTCCGCAGACGGCGCCGAGTACGGCGACGAAGACCGACTCCGCCGTCAGGGCCGCGCCGAGTCCGCCCCGCGTGAGGCCGAGAGCACGCAGCAGCGCGGTTTCCCGCGTCCGTTCCAGTACCGACAGCGAAAGCGTGTTCGCGATCCCGGCGAACGCGATCAGGACGGCGAGGGCGGTCAGCGCCCACATCAGGTTCAGGGTGTCCCGCAGCGGCGCGGCCGCTTCCTCCTTGAGTTCCGTGACGCTGCTCAGTTTCGCGAACGGCGTGCCGGTCAACGCCTGCTCCAGAGGAGACCGGCCGGAGGCCTTGATCAGCACGCTCTCGTCGTAGCTCCGCTGGTCGAGGGCGAGTGCGGGTTGCTCCGCGACGTCGACCAATGCGAAGCCCAGGTCGACGCCCGGCGCGCGGACGCTGTCGTAGACCGCGACCACGCGCAGGGACCGGACGGTGTCGCCGACCGCGAGTCCCGTCTCTTCCGCCAGGTCCTTCCTGATGGCGATTTCACCGGGACCGAGCCGGTCGAGACGTCCTGAGAGCACCGACGGGCGCAGAAGATCGCCTCGGACGGCGGTCAGCTCGTACTTGCCGTACGTACCCAGGTCGCCTGAGAACGACTGGCGTGTCGCGACGGCGGTTACGCCGGGCATCCGGGCGAGGTCGTCGGCGAGCGTCGGGGGCAGGGACCGGCCGGTGAGTACCGAAGTGACGGCGAAGTCGGCGGCGAGTTGCTCGTCGACGCCGCGGCTCTGGCCCGCTTCGACGCCTGCCGCCACGGTGGTCGCGAGCGCGACGACGGCGAGTCCGATCGTGAGCGCGGCGGCGCTGGCCGCGGTGCGTTTCGGGTTGCGGTCGGCG
>NZ_JACBXD010000046.1 GCF_013870525.1 Amycolatopsis pittospori | reverse complement strand
GGGCTGGAGCCGGGCGCGCAGTACTACTACCGCTTCCAGGCACTCGGCAAGGTCAGCCGCGTGGGCCGCACCCGTACCGCGCCCGTCGGGCCGGTCCGGCGGGTGCGGTTCGCCTCGGCCAACTGCCAGGCCTTCCACGACGGGTTCTACGCCGCGCACGCCGGGATCGCGCGGGAGGACCTCGATTTCGTCGTCCACCTCGGCGACTACGTCTACGAGCACGGTCAGGTCGGCGGGAACCCGCTGCGCGACCACGAGGGACCCGAGGTCCTGACCCTGCCGGCGTACCGGCGGCGGCACGCGCTCTACAAGTCCGACCCTTCGCTGCGGGACGCCCACGCGGCCCACCCGTGGTTCATCACCTGGGACGACCACGAGGTGGTCAACGACTACAGCGGCACCACTCCGTCGCTGCGGGCCAGGCGATCGGCGGCGTATCAGGCCTGGTTCGAACATATGCCGGTGCGGCCGGACCATCCGGCGACACCGCGGATCCACCGGCAGCGCCGGTGGGGCGACCTGCTCGATCTGTCTATTTTGGACCTCCGGCAGTACCGGTCGGCGCAGAACCTGCCGGACGGCACGATCCTCGGCGCGGACCAGAAGGCGTGGCTCAAGGACCAGGTGACCGGGGCGGGCGAGGCCTGGCACTGCTGGGTGAACTCGATCATGCTGAGCCAGCTCGCCGAACCGGGTGGCGGCGGCTACATGTTCACCGACCAGTGGGACGGCTTCCTCGCCGAACGCAAGGAGGTCCTGACCCACGTGGCCCAGAGCGGCCTCGAAGACCTGGTGGTGATCACCGGCGACTGGCATTCCGCGTTCGTCGACGACATCCGCCCCGACTTCGCCGACCCGGCAGGCCCGGTGATCGGCACGGAGTTCACCGCGCACTCGGTCTCCTCCGGCGCCTACTCCCCCGAGTGGAACGCCACGAACGGCCCGAAGATGGGCGCGGCGAACCCGCACCTCAAGTACTTCGAGGGCGACCGCTACGGCTACGACGTCTACGAGGTCACCCCGCGTCGCTGGAGCACGCATATGCGCGTGATCGGCGACCGGCGCGACCCGCGTTCGCCGGTGAGCACCCTGACGACGTTCCACGTCGACCGCGGCAGGCCGGGCTCCTACGAGGATCGCGCCACGATCACGTCTCCGGCGCACTACCGGCGACACTAGGCCGAAAGGGGACCGGCGAACTCGGAAGAGGGTCGGGGGACGCTCTTTCGGAGCAGCGCGGTTCACCGCTCGCGTTCTCGTTTCACCTGCCCGATGAATTCACGACAATTCTTCCGTGCGGCTAATCTGAGCTTTCCATTGGGAACGATCCCCGGGAGAAAGCAATGAAGAAGAAAATCGCCGCTTTAGTCTTGGCCGCCCTTTCGGCGGCCGGAACCCTGGCCGGTTCGCCGGCGTCCGCGGCGACCGAGAGCAAGTTCCCGCCGTACGGCTGCGACAGCAGCCGCTACGGATTGCTCTTCGGTGAAGGCATTTCCATGACCTGCTTTTCCCTGCCCCGACCGTCGGATTCCTACCGGGTGGTCGCCCACTGCGCTTCTGGATCGTCCTTTTGGTACACCGCAGGTCATTGGGTTCCGCGCGGTTTCGGACCGTCGACCGCGGAATGTCACGGAGGGCTGCTTTCGAACGCCTACGTCGCCGGATATCACGTAGACGATTTCTAATATTTCGACTACGCGATGTTGATCTTGCTCTGACGTTTCAGCTTCCGCTCCCGCCGGGTCCCCACCGGTCCACTTCCGCGGTGAGCCAGCGGTGCAGGGAAAAGGCCAGTTCGACCGGGGCGTCGTACTGGATCAGATGCCCGGCGCCTTCGATGACGTCCAGGATCGAGCCCGGAATCGCGGCGGCGAGCCGTTCCGCCCGGTCCACCGGGATCCAGGTGTCGTCCGCACCCCAGATCACCTTCACCGGCAACGCGAGTTCGGGATAGCGGTCCTGGATCTCGTCGGTGTACCGGACGTCCGCCTCGGCGATCTGCCGGTAGAAGGCGCGTTGCCCCTCGGCGTCCAGCCAAGGCCCGGTCAGCGTGGCCAGTTGCGCGTCGGTGAGACCACGATGGGAGGCCGTCCCGATGTAGGACTCCAGGGCACCCTTGTGCACCGTCGGGGGCTGCGCCTGGAAGACCTCCGCGTTCTCCGCGACGAGCCGGAAGAACTCCGAACCCCAAGGCCGCAGCGCGACGACGTCCACCAGCGCGAGCGACGCGTATTCGGAGCCGTGCAGCAGTTTCGCGCGCAGCGAAACGGCGCCGCCGTAGTCGTGGGCGATCACATGCGGGGCGGTCAGCCCCCAATGTCCCAGCAGATCGGCGAAAAGTTCGCCCTGGGTACCGAGATCCACGGCGTGGGCGGGGTCTTTCGACGAGCGTCCGTAACCCGGCATATCCCAGACGTGGACGGTGAATTCACGGCTGAGCGCCCGCGCGAAAGGCGCCCACAGTCGCGCCGACCACGGTGTCCCGTGGCACAGCACGACCGGGGCGCCTTCGCCGAGGCGTTCCCACGCCACGGAACGACCGCGCCATGCGAACGTCCGCGACAGCTCCAGTTCGTCGAGTCCCATGCTCGCGATGGTAGCGGCGCCGCGGGACTCACTCCGGCAGGTGGATTTCCGTATGTCGTTTGGACAGCATCTCCGCCAGTTCCCGGAGTTTGATGTTCATGTTCTGCGACGTGTTCCGCAGTACCTCGAACGCGTCCGCCGCGTCGATCCCGCGCCGCGCCATCAGGATCCCCTTGGCCTGGCCGATGGCGTCCCTGCTGTCCAGCGCCTGCTGAAGCTGTTCCTCCTGGAGCTGACCGCGCGTGACCGCGTGCGTCGTCGCCAGTGCCAGCGACGCGTGCGTCGCCAGCAGCAACAACACATCCCGGTCCGCGCGGGCGATGCCGTGCGGTCGTCGCGAGTAGACGTTCAGCGCGCCCGAAAGCTGGGAACTCGACGCGTCGGGCAACAAGGCCGTCGAGATCAGCGAGTGGAAGCCGAGCGTCGCGGCGGCCGGCCCGAACCGCGGCCAGCGGACGTCTTCGGCGAGGTCGTCGCTGAAGGCCGCCGCCGGTCCCGAAGCCCGTGCCGCTTCGACACAGGCCCCTTCGCCGTACTGGTACTGCAACTGATCCAATTCGGCGGCGATCTCGTCGGTGCGCACCGGCGTGTGGAACCCACCGTCGGGATCCCGCAGGGTGACGCTGACCAGATCCGCTCCCGGCACCAGGTCACGGGTGGCGAAGACCACCCGTTCGAGTACCGCCGCGACCGAGCCCGAATCCAGCAAGGCCCTGGTCAGGGAGACGAATTGGGTCACCAGTGGCCCGGCGATGAGCCGGGCACCGTTCTCGGAGGTCACTGGCAGATCGCCGTCGCCGACACCCTCGACGAATCGGTTCTTGTCCTGCTGCCAGTCGCTTTCATCAGCCAAAGCCCGCCTCTCCCACTTCTGCACATCGGCGTGATGCACCACGGGAGTCACCGGCGGGAACCGGCGCCGAGCGCGCACCATCAACCGCCGCAACCAACCCGGTTACCGGCGGATCGGCGCTAACTTCTCAACGCTCAGAACCGCTTTCGGAAGCCGACCTTAGCCGAATGGGATCACCCCGCCTACCGCGACCCACGTTCCGGTCGTCCCGGCCCGACCTTGCCGGTCACGTTGGCGATGAACCGTTCCGCCACCTGGCGTAACTTGATGTTCTCCCGCTGGGACTGCGCCACCAGCAACGAGAACGCCTCGTCGGCGTCGATCTGGCGCACGGCCATGAGGACGCCCTTGGCCTGGTCGATGATGGCGCGCGACGTCAGCGCCGTCTGGAGCTGCTGGATGGTCTCCCTGGCTTCGAGGTACCGGGTGTAGGTCCGCAGGATCGCTTCGACCGCGGTCGTGTAAAGCTCCAGCAGCCGCGCGTCGAGTTCGGCGTAGCCGTCGTTCTGGGCTCCGAAGCAGTTCACCGCGCCCGACAGGCGCTCGCTCACCGAAAGCGGCGCAGCGAGGAAGCTCCCGAAGCCGGCTTGTTTGGCGCTGACCGCGAACTCGGGCCAGCGCTCGGCCGATTCGCGGACCGCCACCCGCACGATCTCCCCGGTCCGGCCCGCTTCCAGGCACGGGCCATCGCCCAGCCGGTACTGGTCACGGTCGAGCTCGATGGCTATGTCGGCGGTGGCGACGGCCGTATGCGGGTTCCCGTCGCAGAGCAGGGTGACGGAGGCCTCGTCGACGTCCGGCAGGGCCCGCACCACCTCGTGGCAGATCCGATCGAGCAGTATCCCCAGGTCGTCCTCTCCCTGGAGGATCTCCATCAGGCCTTCGAGGGCGGTGGTCACGTCGTCGAGTGGCAGCACCGGGCGCGCCAGCTCGGGTCCGTCCATGGCGTGTCTCCTGTCCTCTCCTCGGTCTGGGTACCCACTCGGGCACCGGATCATGTTTCACATCGCGGGCCGGTTGGTACCCCTTAGCAACGGTGCCGACACTTCGGGGGTGATGGTCTTGGTCTCGCTCCCGGCAGACGAACAGCGTCGGGTCGTAGCCGCGTGCTTCGCGCGTACCGGGCTCACGCTGGAACAACTGTGGCTGAGGTACTTCGCCCTCGGTGGCGACGTGAGCGAACTCGAACTGGAGGCGTTCCTCCAGGGACTGACGAATCTGCCCAGAATCCAGCGGGACATGGTGGCCCACGCGGTCAACGAACGGCTCGACGAGGTCACGGGCGTGCGCAGGGCGCCGTACAGCCGCGGGACCGGTGAGGACACGCGGCCCCGCGGGCCACTGGCCGCGCTGGTGGGGCTGCTCGACGGCGCTCGCCGGGCACCTCCCGAGCGCCTGCCCGCGGTGATCGCCATGGCGGCGCAGTCGCTCGGCCTCGTGGTCACCGTCTACCTCGCCGACTACGACCAGCGGTCACTGCGGCCGTTCCTCGCCGAAGAGAGGCCGGACAGGGCGCCGCTGGCCATCGAAACCACCACGGCGGGCTACGCCTACCAGCACGCCGACAGTGTCCTCGTCGAAGAAGCGGAAGGGCCGCGGTTGTGGGCGACCCTGCTCGACGGCGACGAGCGGATGGGTGTCCTGGAGCTCGTACCCGGCCCCGAAGCGGATCTCCGTGACCCCGCGCTACGCGACCAGTGCCAATGGCTGGCGATGCTGGCCGGACGGCTGCTCGCGGTCGCGACGCGGTACGGGGACGGGCTCGACGTGGTCCGTCGCCGACGCCGGCGCGACCCGGCCGCGGAACTGCTCTGGCAGAGCCTCCCCCCGTCGACCGCGGCGACGAACAGCGTCGTGGTCGCCGGTGGTCTCGAACCCGCCTACGAGGTCCGCGGGGTCGTCTTCGACTACTCGTTGTCCGCATCGACCGCGTGCTTGGCACTCTTCGACGCCGGCCGCGACACGGAATCCGCGGGGCTGGCGGTCTCGACGGCGCTCGCGGCCTATCGCTCCGCCCGCCGCGCGGGCCTGACTCTGCCCGACCAGGAAGCCGCTGTCGACAAAGCGCTTTCGACGCAGTTCGACGGCTCGCTCACCGTCCGCGGCACGCTGGCCGAACTGGATCTCGCCGACGGCGGGCTCCGCTATCTCGAAGCGGGCCGGGAATCACCGATCGTGCTGGGCGGCCGAACACAGACCACATTGGACGGTGGACGGCGTCTGCCGTTCGGTTCCGGTCCGGCCGCGCGGATCGCGACCGCCCGGCTGCGGCCCGGCGATCTCCTGGTCCTGCACACCGCGGGCCTCTCCGGCGCGCGCGACACCCACGGCGAACCGTTCCCGTTCGCCGACTGCCTGGACCACAACATCGCACAGCTGCCGCCCGAGACGGCTCGACGCGTGCTTCAGGCTGTGAAGTCCCATTGCGGCAACAAGTTCAGCCTCGACGCGGGTCTGCTGATCGCGAGGTGGTCGGGCCTGCCGTGAAACGGCTCAGCCGCCGAAATCGACGTTCTCGGTCTCGACCGTCCCTCCCTTCCGGCCCGGCGCGCTCTGATACCGCCAGTAGTGGTTCGTGTGGGCGATGACCACGTCCGGCGTCGGCGATCCCCCTGCCGTCTTGTCGACGGTCGTATGGGCGTCGCCGACCAACGTCGCGTCGTAGCCGCGGACCAGGGCACCGTGCAGCGTCGAGCGGATGCAGGCGTCGGTCTCCGCCCCGACTACCACCAGACGTCCGACTCCGCGTTCGGCCAGCACCTTCTCCAGATCCGTGTCCTCGAAGGAATCCCCATAGGACTTCTCGACGAGCGGCTCGGCGTCGTCCCGGGTCAACTCTCCGACGATGCTCCACTCGTGGCTCCCCTGCACGAGTTCCTCGTCGGAATGCTGTACCCAGACGACCGGGACCCCTTCCGTCCGCGCCTTGCCGACGAGAGCACCGATGTTCGCGACCACCGCGTCGCGCTCGTGGCCTTCGTCGACGACGCCGTTTTGGACGTCGACGACGAGGAGCGCGGTGTTCGGCCGATTGTCGAGAGTGGTCATGACGGGATGTCCTTCCTGGTCGGTCTGCCGCGGCAGACCCTAACCGGACCCACCGACAGAAACCCGCGATCAAGCCCCCGAAACGGCCGGCGCCTTCGCGTTGCGCTGGACGTCGGACCACTCCCCATCCCGGCACAGACCGCACGACGGACCGAAGAACTCGCCACGGGCCCGTTCGCCGCCGGAGAGCCAGAACCGGAACCACGCCGTGATCGCGCCCCGGAACCCGCCGCCGCCTTGGGAATGCCCGGTCGCGCCGATGTGCGCGGTGTCGATCTTCCCGAAGTAGCGGCTCCCGGGACGCGAGTTCTCGGCGAACAACGTCTGGTGGGGGTCGTGAGTGTTTTGGGTCGTTCTAACCGCCCTTACCACTCACGAGCCCCTTGACCCACTACGGCGCGGCACCCTGGGGCGGATGTGGCGATCGCGGTCTCCGTGAAGGCCTCCTTGCCTACTTTCAGGGTAGGGAAGGAGGCCTTCACGGACCGGGCCTACGACCCACCGCAGCCAGAACCCAGTGGGCACCTAAGACCCGGTTGGCTCTAACCGCCTTCACCACTCACGACCAAGCCGGGCCGGGTCGGTCCTTTCGCGTGACTGGGTGGACGGCACATGTGATCAGACGGACGACACTCGGTGACGTCCGTCCAGTCACGCTTGCCGTCCGTCCAGTCACGTGTGCCGTCCACCCAGTCACGCCGACCCGCGCGACCGTAGGTACCTAAGACACGGTTGGCCCTAACGACCCAAAACACTCACGACCCCTCCGTCACCCACGTGGCGCCAACGGTCAGCTGATGAGCTGCCACAGGTAGCTCGGGCTCTTCACCGGCGCCGTGGCCTTCTTGGTCCAGAGATACTTCACCTTGCAGGGCGGGACGATCCGGTACTTCTGCACGGTGAACGACCGGCCCTCCTTGTACTGCTGAAGCCGGAGCGTCTTTCCCGCGGGCACCGTCGCGGCGTACGACCAGGAGTCGGCCTTCGAGTAGCTCGCGCCGACGCTCACCGCGAGGGAAACACTCGCCTTGGCGAAGATGACGCCCGCCTCGGCGCTGGTCGTGCCGGTGATGGAGGCGTTGACCGACGAGGTCGTGGTCTTGTTGTAGGTGATCGTGCCCGGCCCGCGCAGGTAGTCGCTGCGCAGGTTCGTCTTCATCCAGGCCTTGGCACCGTTCGAGATCTTGTAGTCGGGCGGATCGTTGACCTCGGGGCACGGCTGGATCGCGAGCGATTGCGCACCGGCACCGAGCGCCGCGGGCGCGACGCACAGCGCGCACCCGAGAAGAGCCGTCGCGGCCACCGACCGGAAACGCATCGCGAACCTCCCGTAGTCGATCATGGACTCACGGTAATACGATCGCTCGCGGCCGACCGGAAACCCAACCTGTTCGGGTTACGTCGCCCAGGTGGAAGCCGGGTGTCCTCAAAGGAACGTCGACAGTCCGTCCAGCAGCCTGTCGACGTCGTCGGCGTCGGTGTAGGGCGCGAGTCCGACTCGCAGCGCCGGGTCGGCCAGCTTCAAGGCGGCGAAAACCTCGTAGGCGTAGAAGGATCCCGCCGGGGCGACGACGTTCAGCGACGCGAGATGCAGTTGCGCCTCGCGCTCGCGGCCGCCGAGGCTCAGCAGCAGGGTCGGTGTCCGGTGCTCGGCTTTGCAGTGGACGGTGGCCGTGTCGAGCCCCTTCTCCAGCCTGGAGCGCAGCGCGCTTTCGTGGTCGTGTAACGAATTCATCGAGTTCGTCAGCCGTTCTCGCCGTCCTTCGGCCGTTCCCGGGTCGATCCCGGCGAGGAAGTCCACGGCCGCTGTCGCACCCGCGAGGATTTCGTAAGGCAGGGTCCCGAATTCGAAGCGTTCGGGCACGGTGTCGGGCGACGGGACGAGTTTGTCGGGTTCGAGGGTTTCGAGGAGCGCGGGCGACGCACCCAGTACCCCGCAGTGCGGGCCGAGGAATTTGTACGGCGAGCAGACGAAGAAGTCCGCCCCCAGCGCGGGAACGTCGACCAGGTCGTGCGCGGCGTAGTGCACGCCGTCGACGAACAGCAGCGTGCCGGCGTCGTGCGCCAGATCGGCGATCCGTCGGATCGGCGGTTTGGTGCCGAGGACGTTCGAGGCCGCCGTGACCGCGACCAGCCGCGTCCGCTCGGTGAGGACGAGGGAATCGAGGTCGAGTTCGGTGCTCTCCGGGTCGATGCCGATCCAGCGGACGGTCACCCCGGCCCGTTCCGCGGCCTGGACCCACGGGCGGACGTTGGCGTCGTGGTCCAGCCTGCTGACGACGATCTCGTCGCCTTCGTTCCAGTTCTTCGCCAGGTGACGGGAAAAGTCGTACGTCAGCTGCGTGGCGCTGCGGCCGTGGACGACGCCCCCCGCGGGCAGGTTGAGGAAGTCGGCGTAGGCGGCGCGGAAGCCCGAGACGGCGTTCTCGGCGTTGAGTTCCGACGGGCTGACCTTGCCGCGGTTGGACAGCGGACCGGTCATCGTCGCGGCGATCGTCTCGGCGACGGGCCGCGGGGTCTGGGTACCCGCCGGTCCGTCGAAGAAGGCGGTTCCGGTGGCGAGGGACGGGAAGTGGGCCCGGAGGGCGGCGACGTCGATGGCCATACCCCGACTCTGACATCCGGGAACGGACCGAGTAAACGCTTCGTGGCCGGAACTTTCGCCCGGCCACGAAGCGCGTGGGACTCAGTACAACGTCAGGCGGTACGCACCGGATTGCGCGGTACCCGCGAACAGATAACGGCCGTCAGTGCTGATCGTCAGCGAGAGCACCCGGGTGTCGGGCAGCGCGCCGGGCAGCGGCGCCCAGGTGCGACCGAAGTCCGTACTGCGCAGCACTCCTCCCCCGGTCGCGTTGCTCGCGAACCACACCCTGAAGTCGAACGGATGCGGCAGGATCCGGCTGATCTCGCGCGGGTCCTCACCGTCGCGGACGCGGCGGAACGACTTGCCGTTGTCCTCGCTCAGCAGCAGACCGGCACCGCCGACCAGGACGCGGCCCCAAGGGCTCACCGAGATCGAGCTGACCGGTTCGCCGGAAACGTGGGTCCAGGTCTTGCCGCCGTCGTCGGACCGCGACAGGCCGTCGGTGTCGCCGCCCCAGACGCGGTCCGGGTTCCACGGATCCCCCGCGAACGCGATGAACCCGTTGCCGGACGGGAGCTTTTCCCAGGTCTTCCCGGCGTCTCCGCTGCGGTAGGTGACATACCCGCTGGGCGCGAAGGCGGAGACCAGGATCCGGTTCGGGTCGGCCGGATGGGCCAGGATCGTCCTCGGGAGTCCCTCCTTCGCCTTCGCCGCGAACTGCCAGGTCCGGCCGCCGTCGCCGCTGCGCAGGACGTCGAGCGAGAAGCCGTTCCGGGTGACCTGCCAGACGACGTCCGGGCGGCTCGGCGAGACGGACAGGCGCGCGTCCTCGTGCAGGCGGTCGGTGGGATGCGACTGCCAGGCGCGGGTCGACGCGGTGACCTTGCCGCGCGGCAGCGGCGAGTTGTAGATCTCCTGGACCCCGGCCGCGACGACGTTTTCGCGCAGCAGGTTCCCGGTCGTCACCAGGTCGCGGATCGATTCGCCGGGTACGCCGAGCTGCTGGTAGCCGCTCTTGCCGCCGTCGGCGTACACGCCCCGGTACACCGACGAGATCAGCGTGGTGGCGGGTTTGCCCGCCACGGCCGGGAGTTCGGCCATGTCGCTCACGCCTTCACCCGCCGCGGGCACCGGCTTGCGGGTCCAGGTGCGACCGCCGTCCGCGCTGACGTCTATGTCGTTATACGTCGCGACATACAGACGGCCGCCGACGAAATGCGGTTCACGCAGGGGCTGCCCGGTGGGATCGCGGCGCAGCACCGTCCAGGTCCGGCCGCCGTCGGTGGAGCCGTGCAGCTCGGGGCCGACGGTGACGACGAACTGTTCGCCGTCCGACGCGACCTGCCCGACCTCACCATCGGCGCGGTAGACGAGTTCGGCCCGCGGCTCCTTGCCGCTGACCCCGCGGACGACCCAGAGCGCGTACTCCGGGTAGACCGTCGTGAAGTAGGCGTCGTCCCCGACCAGGGTCAGCTTGAGCCCGCCGACAGGGGCGGCGATCCCTTCACGCGGCCAGGTCCTCGGCACGTCGTTCCAGTGCACGCCGCCGTCGATGCTGACGCTCAGCGAATCGAGGTTCTGCACCACCACGACGCGGCCTGTCGGGTCGGTCGCCATGCCGAAAGCGCCGTCGGGGTACCACTCGCGCAGCGTCTCCCAGGTCCGGCCGCGGTCCGCCGTGCTCAGCAGCATGCCGCGCCATTCGCCCTGGAAGCCGGCGGGTTTGTTGCCCACCGCGAGCATCCGGTCCCCGTTCGCGGGATCGACGAAGAAACCCTGGATGACGGTGTCTTCGGGCAGTCCCCGGCGCGCGGTCCACGAGGCACCGCGATCTCCCGAGAGCCACAACGACGGCGGGCTCGGCTGCATCATCGCGAGCCCGGCGGGCGAAACGGACAACAGTCCGCCGATGCTGTTGGGGCCGACCGGTTCCCAGCCACCGCGTGGCAGCCCGGTCGCGTTCACGTCCGGCTGGGCGGGGAGGGGGTCGGCGGTGGCCGCGGACGTCGTCCCGGTGGTCCCGAGAACCGTCAGCAGCCCGAGAACGAAGATGCGTTCGGCGATCGATCTCAGCTTCATGCGGAGGATCTTGGCGTAAAAGACGGCGAACGTACAGAGATTCATCCGATCTTTACTGCCAGTTACCTTCGCCAGGTCGCCTCAGATCTCCCTATCGGCAACCATCCATCGGATCACTTCCTGACGTCGTAACGCAGGTGGGTGACGCCCGCACCCTCGACCACCACCGTCGGCCCCTCGAACCGCACGGGAGTGCCGCCGAGTTCACCGAACAGCGGCTTCCCGGCGCCCAGCACGACCGGCACCAGTTCGACGCCGACCTCGTCGAGCAGGCCGGCCTCCAGCGCCTGCCGGGCCATCTGACCGCCGTTGACGACGACGTTCTTCTCCCCGGCCAGTTCCCGCGCCTTGACGATCGCGGCCTCGATACCGTCGGTGACGAAGACGAAGTTCTCGTCGTCCTGCGGGCGGTCTTCGGGGCGCCGATGCGTGAGGACGACCACGGGCACGTCGATCGGGTGACGGCCGCCCCACGCGTTCGTCATGTCGTAGAGGTAGCGGCCGACGACCAGCGCGCCGATGCTCCCCCATTCGGCCCGGACCAGCTCGGCACTGGCCGCCGAAAGACGGAGCGGCGGCACGTCCGGACTCGCCGTCGGGATCTCGACATCCCCGTTTCCGTACCACTGGAACAGCAGATCGAAGCCGCTGTCTTCGGGCCCGGCGATGTAGCCGTCGAGGGACATGGTGCCACCGGTGATGATCTTGCCCATCGGTTCCTCCTTCTCAGGTGTCACCTACGCGTCGAACAGCGGACCGCCGTTTCGACATCGTCAGCGCACGACGATCGCGACAAGCGCGGCGGCGAGCAACGCGAGATACGCGATCGCGTGCGCGCGGTCCGGGATCCGGCCGACGACGCGGCGCGTCACGGCGATGGTCGGCAGCGACCCGCACAGCAGCGCGCCCGCGGCCACCAGGTCGATGTAGCCGAGGTGGGCGGCGCCCGAGGACGTGCCCGTCGCCGCGAAGGCGTAGACGGCGGTGGCTATCACCGCGACCGGCAGGCTCAGCGGGTTCGCCA
The DNA here is from genome assembly GCF_013870525.1 of Amycolatopsis pittospori. GTDB lineage: Bacteria > Actinomycetota > Actinomycetes > Mycobacteriales > Pseudonocardiaceae > Amycolatopsis > Amycolatopsis pittospori. Next base: position 49,317 of record NZ_JACBXD010000046.1, on the reverse strand, counting down.
GCGCGGTCGCCTCGGCCATCGGCAACCCCTTCCGCCGCATCAGGGGCACGGTGAGCACACTGCCCCCGACGCCGAGAAAGCTCGCCACGGCGCCGATCCCGGTCCCGCCCGCGGTGGTGGTGATCCCGCCGAGCGCCCGCGGCCGCGCGTCGGGTTCCCTGCTCACGAACCCTTTCCGGACGACGCTGTCGGCGATGGTCAGCGCGAGGTACGCGACGAAGAGCCAGCGGAGGACGCTTTCGTCGGCCACGGTGGCGGCGAGCGAGCCGAGCACGGCACCCAGGCCGATGAAGGCGATGATCGGCCAGAGGTAGTCCCGGCGCAGCCGTCCCGCCCGCAGTTGCGCCAGGGTCGCGCTGCCTGCGTTGACCACCATCACCGCCGTCGAAGTGGCCACCGCCACGTGCATCGCGCCGAGGGCGTGCTCCGGATCGGCCAGCGCGAAGGCGTAGACGACGGGCACGGTGATGAACCCGCCGCCGAATCCGAAAAGGACGGTGGTGACGCCGCTCAGGCAACCGAACCCGAGGAGCACCGAGATCTCGATCAGCACTCCTCCGACGGTAGGTCGTCGGCGCGCGGCGGGCATTCGAAAGGACGACACTTTCTTTCGCGTATCGGACAGGGCGGGTAGCCTCGGTGACGTGCGTGACATCCCGATCGACGAGGTCGACCACCTCGATCGCGCCGTGGTGGCGATCCGCACCGATTACCCGCCGGGACACCGGATTCCCGTGCACCGGCACCGGCGGGCCCAGTTCCTCTACAGCGCGACGGGGTCGATGCGGGTCGAAACGGCCGACGGCACCTGGACCATCCCGACGCGGCGCGCGGTGCTCGTCCCGCCGGGAACCGACCACCAGGTCGTGACGACGAACGTGAGCACCAGAAGTCTTTACATCGAGCGGAAAGCCGTGCCGTGGTTCCCGCGGCGCTGCCAGGTCGTCGAGGTCTCGCCACTGCTGCGGGAGCTGCTCCACGAGGCCGTCGACGTCCCGCCGCTGTACTCGCGCGGTCGTGACGCCGCGGTCATCGGCCTGATCCTGCACGAGATCCGCCGGGCCGCCCCGGTCCAGCTCGACCTTCCCCTGCCGAAGCACGAACGGCTGCGTGCGCTGTGCGAGTCCTTTTTGGACGATCCGGACATCCATGACCCCGTCGGGCACTGGGCTTCCCGGCTGCACGTGAGCGAACGGACAGTGAACCGGCTCTTCACCACCGAGACCGGGCTGAGTTTCGCCCGCTGGCGGCAACGGGCTTGCGTCCTGCACTCTCTTTCGCTGCTGTCGGGCGGTCAGCCCATCGCCGGGATCGCCGCGTCGCTCGGCTACGACAGCCCGGCGGCGTTCTCCACCATGTTCACCCGATTACTCGGCATCTCGCCGAGGGACTACCGCGCGGCCATCGCCCTCTGACGGGCCCTTTCTCGAAGCGATCGCCTCGAAGCGGTTGTCTCAAAGTGAGACACGCCGCCCCTCCCCGAGCCGTGCCGGCGCACCTACCTTCCGTTCAAGCCCCAGTGCTCCGGTCCAACGGCGAACAAGGGAGTCAGCGTATGAGCAAGAACGTACTCGTCACCGGTGCGGCACGAGGAATCGGAAAGGGAATCGCGCTGCGGCTCGCCGCGGACGGCCACGACGTCGCGGTCAACGACATCGCGGCGAACGACGCGGAACTCGAAGCCGTCGCCAAGGAGATCCGGGAGATCGGACGGCGTTCCGCGGCCGTCATCGCGGACGTCTCCGACCCTCGGTCCGTCACCGAAATGGTCGCCGCGACCGTCGAGGCCTTCGGTTCCTTGGACGTCATGGTCGCGAACGCGGGTATCGCACAGGTCTTACCTCTGCTCGAAGTGACCCCGGAGGACTGGGACCGCATGATGGCGGTGAACGCCCGCGGCATTTTCCTGTGCTACAAGGCGGCCGCGGAGCAGATGATCGCGCAGGGCGGCGGCGGGAAGATCATCGGCGCGGCGTCGATCGTCGCCCACCGCCCGTTCGCGATGCTCGGGCACTACTCCGCGTCCAAATGGGCGGTGCGCGGGCTCACCCAGGCCGCGGCGATGGAATGGGCCAAGCACGGCATCACGGTCAACGCCTATTGCCCGGGTATCGTCGGGACGGCCATGTGGGATCTCATCGACGAAAAACTGGCGGAGTCCGAAGGAATCCAGAAGGGGCAGGCGATCGCGAAATACTCCGACCTGATCCATCTCGGGCGGGTTTCGGTACCCGAGGACGTCGCGGCGTACGTGTCGTACCTCGCCTCACCGGATTCCGATTACATGACCGGCCAGTCGGTGATGATCGACGGCGGAATCCAATTCTCCTGAGCAGGAAGAAGAACGATCATGATCTTCATTACGGCGAAGTTCCGGGTCCGTCCCGAACACGCGGACCGGTGGCCGGAAATCGCGCGTGACTTCACCGAGGCGACCCGCGCCGAACCCGGTTGCCTTTGGTACGACTGGTCCCGCAGCCTCGACGACCCGAACGAGTACGTCCTCGTCGAGGCCTTCCGCGACGACGACGCCGGCGCGGCGCACGTGGGTTCGGAGCATTTCCGCGCCGCCCAGCGAGACCTGCCGCAGTACCTGGCCGAAACGCCGCGGATCATCAACGCGAAGGTCGACCAGGACGGCTGGTCCGAGTTGGGCGAACTCGCCGTCAAGTAGATCCCGCTTCCCGCCCCGGTTCTTCACCCGAACCGGGGCGGAAGTGTGTCAGCCGGGGAAACCGGCGGAAAGCGCGCCGAACGCGTCTTCGAGCCGCCGCCGATGCGCGGCGGCGACGTCGGCGAGAGCGTCCCCGGCGAGCCGGCGCCGGACCGATTCCACGGCGACCGTGCGATACACGGCGACGATCAGCGCGGCGAAAAGCGCGCTGTCGCCCGAAAACCGGGCATCGCCTTCGAGTTCTTCGGCCAGCTCGGCTTCGATCTCGTGCTCGAACACGCGAAGCCGCGAGATGAGCGCCGGGGACTCCATGACCGTGCGTGCGAGCGGATCGCCGTCGTCGCTCAAGCCGGACAGCGGATGCTGTCGCTCCGCGAGATCGAGGGCGGCCCGTCTGACCGCGTCGACGACGCCGACGCCGTCCGGCCGCTCGCGCACCGCGGCCCGCGCGACGCCGACGGCGTCCGGAAGACGGTCGAGCGCGAGATCTTCCTTACGGTCGAAATGCGAGAACACCGTCACCTTCGACACCCCCGCCGCGGCGGCGATCTCGGCGATCGTGACGTCCTCGAAACCGCGCTCCACGAACAGGGCGGTCGCGACGTCGGCGATATGCGCCCGCGTCTTCGCGCCGCCGCGATCTCCCCGTTTCGCCATGTGACAACCTTAGCTTTACTCGGTAGCCTTACTCGGTAAGCTTATTGAGTAAAGCATAGGAGTGCGTCATGCGAGGGAACGATGTGATCGTCATCGGAGCGGGTCCGACCGGCTTGCTCGCCGCGAGTGAGCTGGCACTTCAAGGAGTGCGGGTGACGGTCCTGGAGCGACTCGATGAGCCGGACACGACGATCAAATCCGGCTCGATCAACGTCGCCAGCGCCGAGATCCTGGACCGGCGCGGCCTGCTGCCCGCCGCGGAAGAGGTCCATCGCCGGATCCTGGCGGTCACCAACGCCTTCGCGAACGGCCGCCCGAACAGCACGGTGCGCGGTCTGCTGGACGCCGCCACCCGGACCTCCCGCCGCTTCGCCGTCATCGGGCACTTCGCGGGGATCATGTTCCGGAACGACCTGGTCGACCAGGAGGATCCCGTGCTCACCGCCCACACGGCGGTGGCCAACGCGATCGCGGTGCCACAGCACGATCTCGAGTTGCTGCTCGCGGAGCACTGCGTCCGGCTGGGCGTCGAAATCCGCCGCGGCGTCGAGGTCCGGGGAGTCCACAGCACCGGCGGGGATCTCCTGGACGACGCCGACGTCGTCGTCGAAACCGATGCCGGAGACTTCACCGCCGGGTGGGTCGTCGCGGCCGACGGCGGGCGCAGCGTGATCCGCCGTCGGCTCGGCATCCCGTTCGACGGCACCGATCCCGAACTGGTGGGCTATCAGGCCATCGCGGACTTCGACGACGCGAGCGAACTGCGTCGCGGCTGGAACTGGACACCCGGCGGCATCTACACCTACGGGCCCATCCCAGGACGCATCCTCGTCGCCCGGTTCGGGCCACAGCCCGAAGACCGGAACGCGCCCGTCACGCTCGAAGAACTGCAGAGCGCGGTGCGGGAGGTCACCGGGATCCCGGTGACGATCAAGGCCTTGCGGGGCCGCGCGACCCGGTGGTCGGACAACGCGCGCCAGGCGCGGTCGTACCGGCACGGCCGGGTGCTGCTCGCCGGCGACGCCGCGCACGTGCACTCGCCGTTCAGCGCGCAGGGCCTGAACCTCGGTCTCGGTGACGCGGTGAACCTCGGCTGGAAGCTCGCCGCGACCATCAACGGCTGGGCGCCGGAAGGCCTCCTCGACACCTACGAGACCGAACGGCACCCGATCGGCGCGTGGGTCCTGGACTGGACACGTGCGCAGGTCGCCCTGATGCGTGGTGACGAGCGCACCGCGCAGCTGCGGAAGGTCGTCGGTGAAGACCTCTTCACCGTGCCGGGCGCGATGAACCGCATGATCGCGTTGTCCTCCGGGATCCTGCAGCGGTACGACGTCGCCGAGGACGCCGAAGCCACCACGGACCCGGTCGGATCGATCGCCGGGGACGTCGACCTCGCGTCCGGGACCCGGCTGGCCGACCACGCGCACGAGGGCCGGTTCGTCCTCGTCGACCGCACACCCGACGGCCGGTTCGCCGACGCGACGCACCCGCGGATCTCGTATCTGACGGATCCCGCCTCCGCCGAGTCGCCGAGCCTGCTCGTGCGGCCGGACGGCGTCATCGCCTGGGCGGACGAGCAGGACACCGAGCTCTCCCGCAAGCTGCTCGACGTCGCGATCCAACGCTGGGCCGGCGCCTGAGAAGCGTCAGGGGCCAGATGAGCGGCCACCCGGATCCGCAGGCCTCGGATATCCGGGTGACCGACCGAGAAGCACGGGACGGCGCGGAATCCCGCGTCGCCCCGGCGTCCGCCGACCGGACCGGCGATGGAGACGAAGCCGTCCTCGGCGTCCCACCGCGCGGTTCCCCAGGCTGACGAAGGCTCGTGTCGCGCCTTCCAGTGCCAGACCTCGTCGGCGCCGTCGCCCGGCGCCAGATAGGCCAGCGACGCCCCATCCGGCGACCAGCGCAGATTCGTGACACGGCCGGTCAGCGTCGCGACCGTCCGCACCTCCGCCGGTTTCTCCCGATATCGCGGATCGCCGCCGCCCCGTGTGCCGGATCCGCCACCACGAACGCCGTCGCCAAGGACAGCGTCATCACGACCTCGGCCAGCCTCTTTCTCATCATGGTTTCCCCTTCGCCCAGTGGAAGATCACTGCGGCGTCAGGCTGAGGAAGCTTTGTCCCCCCAGAGACGACTCAGGCCCGCTGTGCACGGGCGGCACCGACGCAGTACGCGCCGAACGCGGCGACACCGACGGCCACCACGACGAGCAGCACCGTGCCGAACGGCTGTGCCGCCAAGGTGCGCAGAGCGGCGTCGAGTCCGCCGGAGCGGGACGGATCCACCGTCAGCGCCGCGATTCCGATGAGTACCGCGACCACCCCGAACACGACGCCCCGCGCGGCATAACCGATCCGCCCGAGTCGCTCGACCCAGCGCTGGGTGCCCTTCGGCAACGACGAAAGGTCGAGATCGTTCAGGAAGTTCCGGCGCACCGCGTTCACCACGGAAGCCACGGCGACACCCAGGACGATGACGGCCACCACGATCACCAGGAAAGGTCCGGCGGGCAACGCGAGCAGGCTCGCGGTGAACTCCTGTTGCTTCTGGTCGCCACTGCCCTGATCACCCGCCCCCGCGGCGAGGCGGCCCGCGTAAAAGCCCAGCGAGAGCCCGACCAGGCAACGCACCCCCGACGTCACTCGCTTCATGGTGCGGCGTCTCGGTTTCTCGTACCAGGTGTAGCCCACCGCGGCCTGCAGCCCCTGCCACAGCCCGTATGCGACCAGTCCGGCCGCGAGCGCCCACAGCAGCACACCACCCAGCGGCGTCGACCCGACCTCCGCGACCGCACCACGCCCGTCGGCCTCCTGACCACCGCCGCCGAACGCGATACGCGCCGCCAGGTACCCGATGAGCAGGTACACCAGCCCATAGCAGGCCATCCCGACGCGTCCGATCACCTGGACGGCCTTGTTGTGGCGTACCTGTCTCGCCTTGGTCGCGGGCATTCGATTCACCTTCCTCGCTCGTCTTCACCGAGTGTCGCGGTCGACGGCCCCCACCGCCGCGCGACTGGTCCATCCGGCCCAGTGCGAGGCGATGGACACTCGCCATCCTCACGTCGTTCCCCGCTGCCGCCGCCACGCAAACCGGACGGGATCGCTTACCGGGCGACGGATTGAGCCACCCCGCACTATGCGACTGGCTCTGAATGCCTGTCCGCGATGGCCAGCGGTGTCGAAATCACCCTTCAGGGTTATTCGGACCACTTTAAATGTGACCTAAGATTACGAACACATGTTCGACAGGGTTTGGTATTCTTGGGGTGTGTCCGAGACGACGTTCGTTCCCGAGTTGCCGCAGGAGCTGTGGCGCGCAGGCAAGCTGGAGCTTGCCCATGGCGTGCAGCAGTTCCTGCAGCTGATGCGGGTCGCGTCGGCTGGTCTGGGCCGGTATCTGGCGGAGATCGAGTCTCGTGGTTCCAAGGATTTGTATGGGTATGGGACGACGTTGGCGTGGTTCGCCGATGTCGCCGGTTTGTCTCAGGCTGAGGCGCGTCCGTATGTGAATCAGGCCATCGATCTGAATCCCACGCGTGCCTTGGACGGCCGTGAGGTTCCCGCGTTCGCGCCCGCGACGGCTGCTGCGGCGGCCGACGGTGCGATCGGGCAGGAGCGGATCAAGCAGATCTTGGGGATCTTGAAGGAGATTCCGGCTGAGGTGTCTGTCGAAGCTCGGGAGCGTACGGAGAAGACCCTCGTCGACCTGGCTCGGGATGCGGGTCCCAGTGAAGTTTCGGAACTGGGGAGCACCCTGCTGGGCTTGCTGGATCCGGATGGCGCGGAGCCGAAGGATCCCGAGCCCGCTCAGCCGCGTCGTGAACTGACCGTGGAACGCCGTAAGGACGGGTTCTGGAAGATCAAGGGCCTTCTTGATGATGAGTTGGGTGCCCGGACCGCGGCCGCGCTTGAGGCTTATGCGAAACCCCGCCCTGTAGACGAGTTCGGCGAAGCCGATTGGCGCACCAAGGCCGAGCGCCAGGGTGACGCGTGGGCGGAACTGCTGGATCTCGCGATCGCGTGCCCGGATCAGCCCGGCACCAGCGGGTACCGCACTCTGATCCACGTGACTGTCGGTCTCGACGAACTCAAGACCGGGATCGGCAAAGCCTGCCTCGACTACGTCGGGGAGATGACCGCCCGCGAAGCCCGCATGGCCGCCTGCGACTGCCTCATGTTGCCGGTGGTGCTCAACGCCGCTGGTGAGCCCCTCGATGTGGGACGGCTCAGACGGTTCGTCACACCCGGCCAACGACGGGCGTTGAACATCCGCGACGGAGGCTGCGCGTTCCCGGGCTGCCATCGGCGGCCAAAGAACTGTCACGCACACCACATTCATCACTGGGCAGACGGCGGACGCACCGACCTCCGGAACCTGGTGCTGCTGTGCGGGTTTCATCACCGGCTGATCCATCACGGCGAGTGGGAAGTCCGCATGGCCGCCGACGGGTTACCCGAGTTCATCCCACCCCAATACCGCGACCCACTTCGAAGTCCCCGGCGCAACACCCTCCACCGCGCCGCAGCATGACCGCAGGAACCGAAGAGCCCGCCACCGAACCGGCGACGGGCCCTTCGGCACGCCCACGCCCCGGCGCTGACCACTCCGCGCCGAAGCCTGCCACTACCCCGGCTCAATTCGCGTCGGACAGCAAGTCGTCCGTATCGCGGTGCCTGCCGAGCCCGACCGCGGCGAACTCGTCGACGTGGTCGCCTTTGACCGCCCCGAGCCGCCGGAGCACCCGGGAGATCGGCCTACCGGCAAGGGGGTCCGGGTCGTCTTCGGCCAGACGCAGCGGACCGAGGACCGTCTCCCCGCCGTCCCATACCTGCGCGCACTGCGTCCCGGCCCCGCCGAAATAGGCTTCAGCAAGAGCGACCCCACCGAAGAGTCCGTCCGTCACAGGCAACAGCGACAGTTTCCGATCGAGCGGCACGAGTCGCGCACCCTGGACCGACGAAACCAGTTCGCGACACGCGGACTCGGTGACGATGACGGCTTGCAAACGATACATGTCCGCATTCTCCCACGCCGACGAGATTCGACAACGAGCAATGACTACTCGCGAAACAGTAACGCGAACAATGGAGTACAACGACCCTAGGAAATCGCCGGTCGCGAGCGGAGCATCCCCGATGAGGACATCCCGATGCGCGAGAGGCCAGGAGGTCGTGCGATGGCGATGATCGCCGCTGAGGAACGCGTTCCCCAAGACACGCCGGACGAGGTGAAGAAGCGCGCGGAAGCCGCGCCGAGAATACCTGTCTTCGACTCCACTCTCGGACGTGAGGGGCCGGGAAAAACCAACGGTTCCCGCACCGAACCCCGCCACCGGCTGGTGGTCATCGGAGACTCCTTGTCGCACGGCTTCCAAAGCGGCGCGGTGTTCAACACCGATCTCTCGTATCCCGCGATCATCGCCCACGAACTGGGCTGGGCGGAGAACTACCGCTATCCGCGCTATCCCGGCCACGGTGGTCTGCCGCTCAATCTGGAATTGGTGTTACGGACTCTCGAAGAACGCTTCGGTTCGAATATTTCCGGCTGGGAGACACCGTTCGCGCTCCTCGAAGCGAGAACTCTGATGGACAAGATCGAGGACCATTGGGAGCGAGGCCCGGGCAGCGCGACTCCGCTGGTGTCCGCGTACAACCACTGCCTGTCCGTGTACGGCTGGGACCTCCGCGACGCCTTGCGGAAGACCGCCAAGTCCTGCCAGGAAGCCCTGGTCGCGCCGAACGACGACCTCTTCGGTCAGATAGTCGAGAACAACAGCGAGCGGGCCGCGCTGCGCGTGTACCCCCACTGGTCCGAAGAAACCAGCAAGATGACGGTCTTCGACGCGGCCGCCGCGATGGGCGAGGACCGCGACGAGAAGCAGGACGCGGGCATCGAAACACTCGTCGTGTTCCTGGGCGCCAACAACGCGTTGCAGGCCGTCACGAAACTGAAGGTGGCCTGGAGCGGTGACGACTTCCAAGACCTCAAGAAGAAGAACGCCTATACCGTGTGGCGCCCGGATCACTTCGAGACCGAGCTTCGAGAAGTCGTCAAAGCGGTCAAGGCGATCAAAGCGCGGCATGTCATCTGGTGCACCGTTCCGCATGTGACCGTCGCCCCGATCGCCCACGGGATCGGCGGCAAAGTGGCGCCCGGCTCCCGGTACTACCCGTTCTACGCCCGGCCCTGGGTTTCGGACGACGAATTCGACCCGGCGAGACACAGGCATCTCACCGAAAAGCAGGCACGGGCGGTCGACTACGCGATCGACATGTACAACGAGGCGATCACCGACAGCGTCTTGAATGCCCGCAGCGGCGCGGACGGCGTCAAACGGGATTGGCATCTACTGGACGTCGCCGGTCTGCTGGACCGCATGGCCAGTCGCCGATACATCACCGACCCGACGGCGCGCCCCGAATGGTGGACGCCTTATCCTCTGCCACCACAGTTGAAGGCGCTCTCCCCTGCACCGGATTCCCGGTTCATCACCGGCGACGGCCAGGGCGGCCGCGCCTCCGGAGGGCTGTTCTCCCTGGACGGCGTTCATCCCACGACGGTCGCCTACGGGATCATCGCGCAGGAGATGATCACCATCATGCGGCGGGCGGGCGTCGAGTTCCGCTCCCCGACCGGTCAACCGAGACAGGATCCGGTCACCGTCGACTTCGATCGGCTGATCCGCCGGGACACCCTGCTCACCCGGCCTCCGCAGAATCTGAATTCCACTTTGGACATTCTCGGCTGGGCCGACGAAACCGTCGGCTGGGTACTGCGGACCATCGGCTTCAACGTCGGTTGAAGGGCGGCCGCAAGTGAGCGGACGACCTGAAATCACCGACCTGCTGAAGGCGGGCGACGCGGCCCTGGAACTGACCGGTGATCTTTCGATGGCCCGGCGGTGCTTCGGCGAAGCCGCTTCCCGCTCGGATGCCGCACAGGACAGCCAGTCGCTCGGCAGAGCGGCCTTGGGATTGGGAGGTCTCTGGGTTCACGAACATCGTTCCGCGGCCGACGCCGCCCGGGCGAGGGCGTGGCAGCGGCGCGCCTTGGGGACCGTCGACCCGGCGACGTCCCTGGCTTCCAGGCTCCGGCTGAGGTTGACCGCCGAAGCGGAGTACCTGAAAGGGACCTCGACCGAAACCCTGCGCGCCGTCGAAGAGGCGCGCGGGAGCGGCGACGTCCTCATGCTCGCCGAGGCGTTGCATCTTGCCCATCACTGTCTCCTCGGACCGCAACACGCCGCCATACGTCTTTCCCTGGCGGAGGAATTGCTGGCCTTGGGCACCACGGTCGGCCGCCCCGTCGACACCCTGCTGGGCATGTTGTGGCGGACGGTGGATCTGTTCCTCGCCGGCGATCCCCATGCCGGCCGGTCCATGAACGAGTTGCGCGAGCTCGCGCGGCTCATGGAACACTCCGCGGTCCGCTTCGTGGTGGAGGCCATCGAGGTCATGCTGACAGCCCGTTCCGGGCGACTCGCGGAAGCCGAACAGCAGGCGACGAAATGCGAACGTCTGGGGACCGCCGTCGGTGACGCCGACGCCCTGGGGTGGTTCGGCGCGCATCTGACGATGATCCGCTGGTACGAGGGCCGAGGTGGCGAACTGGTCCCCCTGCTGGCGGAAGTGGCCAATTCGCCCACGCTTGCCGAGTCCAACGAAGCGTATTTCGCCGCGCTCGCGGTCAGCGCTGCCGACGCGGGTGATCTGACCGAGGCGTCCGGGGCGCTACGTCGTCTGTGTCACGGCGGCTTGAGCGCGATGCGGTCGTCGAGCACCTGGCTGATCTCCATGCTGGGCGCCGCCGAAGCCGCTCTGCTGTTGGAAGACTCGGCCACCGCGTCCGAGGCTTACGAGTTGTTGCTGCCCTATGCGAGCTATCCGGTGATGGCCAGCCTCGCGGTCGTCTGTTTCGGATCCACCCACTACCCGCTGGGTACCGCCGCGCTCACGACCGGAGAGCTGGACCTCGCGGTCGAACATCTCGAAGCGGCGGTCACGGCCAACGCCGAACTGGGGAACTGGCCGGCGCACCGGCTCGCCAGCAACCGGCTGAAAACCGCGCTGCGACGGAGAAACGGGCCGGAGACGGCGATCGCGCCGGAAGATCCCATCGGCTGTCTGCGATCCGGGAAGGGCTGGAAACTCACGCTCGGCTCTCGTTCCGCCGTGGTCGCCGACAGCGTCGGCATGCGCTATCTGGCCGTTCTTCTTTCCCGGCCCGGTATCGAGGTCGCCGCGGCCGATCTGGCCGGAAGCTCGCTCGGGCCCCGGACCGCGCAACCGGTTCTCGACCAGACCGCGAAACAGGCCTACCGTCGCCGGCTCGACGACCTGCGCACGGAAATCGAGGACTCCGAAGACGCCAACGACGGTGTCAGAGCGGCACGTGCCCGTGAGGAGTACCGGCGACTCGTGACCGAACTCCAGCGGGCCACCGGATTGGCCGGGCGGACCCGGGCGTTCGGCGACACGGACGAGCGTGCCCGCACGGCCACCCGGAAGGCCATCCAGCGCGCCATCACCCGGGTGAGGGCCGCCGATCCCGCGATCGGGCAAGCCCTCGACGACACCATCGTCACAGGTCTCCGCTGCTGCTACTTCCCCCGGCATCCTCAGGGCTGATCCGGCGGGAACACGTGGCACGGCTTGGCACAGGGCGTCACGCCAGAGAAGTGACAACCACGAAAGCCCAGCCACGAGGAGAACCCATGACGCACACCGTCAACGTCGACACGGTCGCCGGTCAGCTCGCCGATTCCTACAAGCAGTGGGTCTTCGGAGCCGAAAAGCGACGTCCGCTGATGCCGCAGCACGCCTTCAAGGAGGGCTCCGACCGCAACTACAACCTCAAGGGCACCGAACCGCGGAAGTTCCTGCAGTGGGAGGAGCAGGACTTCGGCATCAACCTCGGCTGGACCGACGACGCGTCACCGTCGACCGGCGTCCGGGTGTCGCGGTGGTTCGCCGCGCGGCCCGGTGGTGCCACCGCACAAGTCAAGTACGGCGAACCGATCGCGCTCGGCTACGGCAAGAGCCCGTCGTTCATCCGTTACGAGAACCGGACCTTCGGCATCAACCTCGGCTGGTCGAAGACTCCCGTTTTCGAATGGAGACTGCTCGGCGGTGTCACCGGCCGTCCGGTCGAATGCGGCGATCGGCTCGCGATCCACAACGCCAAAGCCGGTTCGGCCGACGTTCCCGGCGTCCTGATCCACTTCGATCGGACCGTGGGCGGTGATATCGGCTGGCCGGACAGCCAGAGCTGGTGGGACCAGGTCAAGGACAAGCTGCCGGGCATCGCCAAGGACGCGCTGACCGCGCTCATCATGGCCAAGCTGCGTGGCGGGTGAACGCCATGACGTTCACCCGCGAGCGAAGAAGGGCGAGAGGGCGATGACGGCGGCGAAGACCGCCGTCCAGCCGACGACACAGCCCTGGGCTCCTTTCTTCTTGTCGGTTCTGGCAGCGGTGTGCTCCGCCGTCATCACCACGACGCTCGGCGCGACCCCCGGCTGGAACCTCGCCGGTGCGGTCCTCGCCGCGGCCATCCCGCCCATGATCAGCGCCAGCGGTCCCCGGCCGGGTATGCGCGTCGGCGTCGCCGTCGCCGTGACGGCGGTTTCCGTACTCGTCACCTACGGCGGATTCACTTCGTTCGCCTACGTGACGGAGCAACAGTCCACCTTCCCCGATCCCGCCGAGTTGTTCGTGGGCGGACCTACCAAGGACCGCCGTGCCGGGATCGCCGTGTCACCGGACATCCTGAAGTGCACGACCTCGGGATGCCCACGAAAGATCTCGATCGTCAGTACCGGCGAGGCCCCGCTGAAGGTGGGAAAGATCTCGTTCGACGGCGACAGCGGCTTCGGCAGGACCGGGGAATGCCAGGGCAAGACACTTCAACCCCAGGAGAAATGCGAGTTCGGGGTGACGTTCAAGACCGAGGATCCCGGCGTGACGAGGAATGGTCGAATGCTCATCGAGAACAACGCGACGGATTCCCCGTCGTCCGTCACTGTCGAAGGAAGGACCTCGAGTCTCCCCGACCTGTCACTGTCCGCCGTTGGTGTTTCGTGCAGCATGCAACCCACCAGGTCGATCGCCGGCACCGGCGCGCTTCGGGTGACCTTCAAGATCCAGCTCACCGGTGCGCTTCCCGGCAGGACCAAACCGACAGTGCGCGTCTCGGCCAGGAGCGACACGGGTTTGTCGGCCGGCTTTCAAGCCGTTCTCGGAGCACCGGGCAAATCCGTCACCAGCAGCGTCTCCTTCCCGCTCAAGACGACGCAGGTGAACCGCACGCACACTTTGATCATCACACTGGACCCCCGAAAGGAGATCGCGGAAAGCGACGAAACCGATAATCAGGCGAAGGTCGCGATCACCGTGTCCGGTGCGGGCGTGGTGGGATCCGTACCGCGCTGTCAATCGGAGCCTGCCTGACCCGGACGAAGGTCCGTGACCGGCAGACCATGCTCGGCACGCACGCGTGCGGCCACCAGTGAACGGTGACACGCCTCCGGATCGCGTTCGACGCAGAAGAGCGCGATCCCGGAGGCCGGAAGGCCGGCCACGAGCGTGCCGAGGTCGAACGGGTCGAGGATTTCCCGGGTGTAGCGCTCGGCGTACTCGGCCGCGAGCTCGACGCGGTTGCGTTTGCCCACGCCTTGTCGGTCGTCCTCGCGGTACTGAAGCCGGCGAAGCTCCGTCGTCGGCGCAAGGTCCTTCAAATGTCTATAGCCGATGTCCGTCGCGGCGAGCGCGCGCTGGAGCCGCGCCGAGTTCGCCCAGGAGTAGTCGGGACCCCGAACGCCGCGACGCTGGCGAAGGTCGAGAAGCAGTCCTACGCCCGCATTGGTGAGCTTCTCGGCGAAAGTTTCGGCCGTGAAGCCGTAGACGCCGATTGTCGTGATTCGCTTCATCGCCGCCTCCCGCAGCCAGGTGGCGGTGGGCCCGGCCGGGCCCACCGCCGTCCCCCTAGGGCACGAGCATCGGCTGGTCCAGCACCCACAGCCACGTTCCGTCCGGCTGGCGGCGGGCGATCTCGACGGTCATCTCACCGCTGGTCAGCGTGGCCACCGTGAGCGCCAGGTCGCCGCTCACCAGAGGCGGATGCTGCCTGCCCGGCAGGAGTTCCGGCGCGGCCGCCACGAACTGCTCGTACACCTTGCGGATCTCCGCGTGCCCGGTCGCGAGGCTCCCCGGCGGGAACGCCAGCACGGCGTCCGGTTCGTACAACGCCACCAGCCCGTCGACATCGCCCGCGTTACCGCGCTCGATGAAGAATCTGCCCAGGTCGTTCGGCTCAGTGGCCACTGTCTCGCTTGTCATGGGGATCAGCCTCCCAACGAATCACGACATCCTCTGTCGTGTATTCCGGTAGGGTTTCCGTATGCGGGCCGACCGGTTGGTATCGCTGGTGCTGTTGCTGCGCCGGCACGGCCGGATGTCCGCGACGGCGCTGGCCAGAGAACTCGAGGTGTCCACCCGCACCGTGCTGCGCGACATCGAGGCGCTGTCCGCGGCCGGTGTCCCGGTCTACGCCGAACGCGGCCGGCTCGGCGGTTTCGCCCTGCTGCCCGGTTTCCAGACCGAGCTCACCGGCTTGAACCACGACGAGGCGCTCGCCCTCCTGGTCGCCGGATCGCGGCGCGGCGGACAGGCGTTCGGTCTCGGTTCGGCGCTCGCCTCCGCCATGCGCAAGGTGGTCGACGCGCTGCCCGAGAGCTATCGGACCACCGCGGCCGGTGCGGCACAGCGCCTCCTCATCGACCCCGGAACCGATCTCCTGGCGCGGCGGCTGGTCCCCGAGGAGGTGCCGGACCTCGTCGTGGCCGAGGTCCGGCGCGCGGTGTTCGCCGGGCACAAGCTGCGCATCCACTACGCGGCCGCGGACCAGACCCCGAAGTGGCGCACGGTGGATCCGATCGGCCTGGTCACCGTGCGGGATCAGGGCTATCTGCTGGCCACGAGGTCCGGCGCGGACCGCACCTACCGGCTGTCCCGGATCCTGGCCGCCGAAGTGCTCGCCGAACCCGCGCAACGACCGGACCGGGTCGACCTGGGCCTGGCCTGGCAGGAACGCAGCACGCGATTCCGGACCGGTGGCGACCAGGTCACCGTGCTGGCGCGGGTGAACCCGGCGCGACGTGAGGAACTGGCGGGTACCGCGTTGGCCATCCTCGCCGAAGAAACCGACGCGGACGGCCGACTGCGACTGGAAGCGTCCTTTCAGGACTCGAGACACGCCGAATGGGCGTTGTGGCAACTCGCCACGAACGCGGAAGTCCTGTCCCCGCAGTGGTTACGTACGTCTCTCCGAAACCGCGCCGCCGCGATCGCCACCTACTACCAGTAGCGGGTCGTTTCACCAGGATTTCATCGGTGTCCTTTACCGTCGGCCTGCTTCGAAACCACCGATCACGCGAGGAATCCGCATGCGACCGAACACTCCGCGGCGCCCGAAGGCCCACGCCGCGGCATCGCCGATCGCGGGCGTCTTCGCCCTGCTCGCCGCCGGGACGAACGTCTGGTTCGCGCTCTACAACGTCGAAGTCGCCAATTCCGCCGAGCGCTGGTACGGCCTTGACTGGGTGAACGTCGTCGGCGGCTTCGCTTCCGCCTTGCTCTTGCTGGTCACAGCGGGGTTCACCTTCGCACGCAAGGTCGGCGGCGCGTTGACGTTGTGCGTTCTCAGCGCCTTCTTCGCCGTGGCGATCTTCGTCTCGCCCTTGATGAGGGGCGCGGATGTCGGCGCTCACCTGGCTTTCGTCTTCGGATTCGAGAAGGCCAATGGCATCGCCATCCTGCTGACCGCCGCCTTCTGCCTGCTGGCGGCGATGACCTCGGCCTTCGCGGCCGGCATGAAGTCCGCCTGAGCCTTCAGCCGGGTTGAAAGAACGCGAGCAGTCTCCGGGCGGCATCCGGCGACATCAGCAATTCCTGCATCTCCGCGGACATCCGGGCGGCGGCGCCGGTCCGTTCGAACATCTCGCGTTCGTATTCCTTGACCGCGGCGGGAAAGTCGTCCGGACGCGCGGCCAGCTCGAGACCGAGCAGGGCGCCGTCGAGCAGCGCCATGTTGGCGCCCTCGCCCACCGGTGGCATGAGATGCGCGGCATCGCCGACCAGCGTGACGTCCGGCGCCGACGGCCAGGTCAGGCCGACCGGGAGACTGGTGATCGACCGCGGCACGACCGTGTCGTCGCAGGCCTCGATCAGCGCGATGAACCGCGGGTCCCAGCCGTCGAGCAGGTCGATCAGCCGTGCCTTGGCGGCGGCCGGGTCGTCGAACGGGATCCCGCTGGCGGCGAACCAGTCCTCGTCGGTGTTGTAGAAGCTGAGGCCGATGCGGACGCGGCCGTCGCCGTTGCGCTGCGCCCCCAACGACAGCCCGGCGCCGAGTACCCAGTAGTTGCCGCGGCCGACCATCGCCGCCAGGTCGGGGTGCGTGCGGTCGATGTCGGGGATACCGACCTCGACGATGTTCTGGCCGATATGCGCCGGGCGGGCGTCGGTGAGCAGCGCGCGGACCCGGGACTGCGCGCCGTCCGCGCCGACCAGCAGGTCGTACTTCACCGTGCTGCCGTCGGCGAAGCACAGCACGCCGTTTTCGGCTGAGGTGAACGCGCGCCCCCAGCGCACCGTGCCTTCGGGGAGGGAATCCACCAGCAGGTCGCGCAGGTCGGCGCGGTCGACCTCGGGTCGGGCGAGCGGTGCGTCGTCGGGCGTGTCCTCCTGGAGCAGCAGCGTGCCGTCCGGTTCGAGAAGACGCATGTCCTGGCCTTCCCCCCGGGCGATCGCGTGGAACTCCTCGATCAGGCCGGCCTCACGCAGCGCCCGCTGACCGGAATGGATGTCGAGCATCCCGCCCTGGCCGCGCGCGTCACGCGACGCTTCCCGTTCGTAGACGACGGCGTCGACGCCGTTCACCCGCAGCACCCGGGCGAGGGCCAGTCCTCCGAGGCCGGCTCCGACGATGGCGATGCTCATCCGAATCCCTCCGATACACTGTACTTATCGATACACTGTATCGCAGAGTGCGTTGTATTGTCACCGGCATGTTGGTGTGGGAGAGGCCGGAACCGCCGAATCGACCGGTGCCGACCCCGTTGAGCCGGGAGGGGATCGTGCGGACGGCGATCCGGCTGGCCGACGCGGACGGCCTGGACGCGGTGTCGCTGCGCAAGGTCGCCGCGGCGCTGGACGTCGGCCCGATGCGGCTGTACGGCTACATCGACACCAAAGAGGAGCTGCTCGACCTCATGGTCGACGCGATCTACGCCGAGGTCCGGGCGGCCGGGGACGATTGGCGGGAAACGCTGCGCTCCCACGCCGAATCCGTCCGGCGGGCCGCTCACCGCCACGAATGGTTCGCCGACCTGATCGGCCGACGGCCCCAACTCGGGCCGAACGCACTGGCCAGCGGGGAAGCCGTGGCGGCCGCGCTGAAGGCCGTCGACCTGGACGCCGTCATGCCGATGGCCGCCGCTGTCAACGCGTACGTGATCGGCGCGGTGCGCCGGGAGATCTCCGAGCTGCGCGCCGAACGCGCCACAGGGATGGACGAGAGGGGCTGGCAGGTCTCACTCGGGCCCTACCTGGAACGGGCCTTCGCCACCGGCAAGTACCCGGCGCTGGAAACCGTGGTGCGCGACGCCGCCCACCTGGACGCCGACGAGACCTTCCGGAGCGGACTCGAATGCCTGCTCGACGGAATCGGGAAACGCGTGGGTTAGCGGCCGAGCCAGGGAGCGAGCAGCTTCTCCAGGTCCGCGTCCGACAAGGCGTACGGCCCGCCGTGGAACTCGTGCCACCGCGAAGCGTCCCGCGCGGCGTTGTACTCCACCTCGAACGCCCGCATCAGCACGTACATGAACGTCACCGAGCTGAACCGCTCACCCAGCAACGTCCGAGCCTCACGGGCGACACCGGTCGCACCGTGACCGGTCCAGTCGGCGAGCTTCAGCTCCTCCGCAGCCGGATCCAGCAGGCTGGGGGCATACATCACGACAGAATCTCCATCACTGAAAGGAAAAATCAGTTCTCTGCGGCCAGCTGACCGCAGGCCGCGGCGATCTCCTGGCCACGCGTGTCCCGCACCGTGCACGCCACACCACCGGCGTTCACCAGCCGCACGAACTCACGCTCGACCGGCTTCGGCGACGCGTCCCACTTCGAACCCGGCGTCGGGTTCAGCGGGATCACGTTCACATGCACCAACTGCCCGAGGTGCTTACGCAACCGCTTCGCCAACAGCTCGGCCCGCCAAGGCTGATCGTTGATGTCGCGGATCAACGCGTACTCGATGGACACCCGACGACCGGAAGTGTCGGCGTAGTACCGGGCGGCGGACAGAACCTCGTCCACCGACCAGCGCTCGTTCACCGGCACCAGCGTGTCGCGAAGCTCGTCATCCGGGGTGTGCAACGAAACCGCGAGCCGAACCTGCATCTTCTCGTCCGCCAGCTTACGGATCGCGGGCGCGAGGCCCACCGTCGACACCGTCACCGAACGCTGGCCGATGCCCAGGCCCTCGGGCGACGGATCCGTGATCCGCCGGACCGCCGCGACGACACGCTTGTAGTTCGCCAGCGGCTCGCCCATCCCCATGAAGACGATGTTCGACAGGCGACCGGGGCCACCGGGCATGGCGCCGTCACGCATCACGGCGGCGGCCGAGCGGACCTGGTCGACGATCTCCGCGGTCGACAGGTTCCGGTCGAGGCCGCCCTGGCCGGTCGCGCAGAACGGGCAGGCCATGCCGCAGCCGGCCTGGCTAGAAATGCACAGGGTCGCGCGGTCCGGGTAGCGCATCAGCACGCTCTCCAGCAGCGTCCCGTCGTGCGCGCGCCACAGGGTCTTGCGGGTCGCGCCGTCGTCGGCGGCGAGGGCCTTGATCTCGGTGAGCAGCGTCGGCATCAGATCGCCGACCAGCTTCTCCCGTGTCGCCGCCGGGATGTCGGTCATCTCCTCCGGGTTCACCGTGAGCCGCGAGAAGTAGTGGTTCGACAGCTGCTTCGCGCGGAACGGCTTCTCACCCAGCTCGGCGACGGCCTCGGCCCGCTCGGCGGCGGTGAGGTCGGCGAGGTGGCGCGGCGGGAGGCCGCGCTTGGGCGCGTCGAAGACGAGAGGGAGGGCAGTCATAGCCCAACCAGTCTCCCATGTCCACCTCCGACGCGCCCGGGGCGCCCCGGGTCGCTGTTCCCCAGGTCACGTGACGTGTGCCCGGTCGGACCATGCGGATCGCATACGAGGAGACGTCGCGAGGTCATGTCCGGTCCGAGACTTGGTCAGGTCGCGCCACGGAGCGTGACGTCCCGAGTGAACTCAGGAGGCAGCATGATCTCGACCTTCGAGCGTCCCAGCGCCGTCGTCGTCCACAACCGCGCCGTGGTCCACAACCGCGCGGTCGTCCACAACCGGGCCGTCGTGCACAACCGCGCCGTGGTCCACAACCGTTCCACCGCCAAGTAACCGGCCGACAAGCCGCCCGCGCCGCCACGGTCCCGCGTCGCCCGGGACCGTGGCGCGCCGAGGCGGGAGTCCTGGAAACGATGGGGTTGCCATGGGGTCCGAAGATGTCAGGTTGCGGCTCGACGGAGTCGAGATCACCGATCTCGAACCGGAGCTCTGCTTTCTCGTCACCCCGAACGGGGGTCAGTTCTCCATCACCGCGCCCACCAGGGAGTTCCGCGCGTGGGCGCGCCGTTGCGACGGTACGCGGACCCGCGCCGAGCTGCTGGCGGGGATGAGCCCGGATTACGCGGAGGTGGTGGAGATCCTCGAAGCCGACGGCTGTCTGGCACAGGACGACGAGGTGGACCAGATCCCCACGACCACGATCCTCCTCACCGGTTCTCCGGCCCTCACCGAGCGCCTGGCGGAAACCCTTGCCGTCAGCGGATTCGCGAGCGTCGAAACCGTCCCGTTCTTCCACGATCTGTCCGAAGTGGACACCGCGAACACGGTCGTGGTCGCCGCCTTCGACCACCCCGCCTACGCCGAACTGACCGCGTTGGACGCGTTGTGCGCCGGGAGCGCGGTGCGCTGGTTGCCGCTGCGCCGGGAACGCGGCCGGTTCATCGCCGGGCCCGCGATCACGCACGGGGGGATCGACTTCGCTGACGTCGTCGCGCGCCGGCGATCCGCCGCGCAGGATCCTCGCGTCGTCGATGCCTTTCTTTCGGCCCCCGCGAGCGGGACATCGGCGAAACCCGGCGACACTCGCTGGGCGCTGGCGAACCTCGCCGTCCACCTCGAACGCTGGCTCTCCGGCGGCCGGACCGCCGTCACCACCGGCGAGATCGAACTCAATCCCGCGGACCTGACCGAGATCCGCCGTCCGATCCTCCCGGTTCCGGATCGCGCCCGGCCCGTCCCCGCCGTGACCGACCCGGAACTGCTGGTCGACGACCAGACCGGGATCGTGACCGGCGTCGGCGAGATCCCGCCGTCGCCGGGGATGCCCGCCCGGCTGAAGGTGTGCGCGGTCGACGTCGCGGACATGCGCCGCGTCACGAACTGGCCCAACGACCGGCAGGCCTTCGGCACGTCGTGGCACGACTTCGACCTCGCCCGGCAATCAGCCATCGGCGAAGCGGTGGAGCGCTACTGCGGAAGCTGGCTCGCTCCGGAACGCGAAGTGCGCTTCGGCAGCTACGCGCAACTGGCGCGCTACGGCGTTCCCGCGGTCGAACCAAGCCGCCTGAACCTCTACTCGGCCGAGCAGTACCGATCACCCGGGTTCCCGTTCGCGCCGCTGACGCCGGACACGGAATGCTCGTGGGTGGAAGGCTTTTCCCACACCACCAAGGAATCCGTCTGGGTTCCGGCGTTCCTGATCTCGAACGAGCGGCAGGCGGGAGAAGCCCACTTCGCCGATCCGCTGATCGCGGGTCTCGCCGGCGGGACCACCGAGGAACACGCCGTCACCTCCGGTCTCGAAGAGGTTCTCGAACGCGACACGACCATGCTGTGGTGGGCGAACACCCCGCGCCTCGCCCGGCTCCCGATCCCGGACGAGATCCGGTCGCTCATCGCGGACACGGTGGACGGCTACGAGGTCACGCTCATCCACCTGGACAACGAATTCGACGTCCCGGTGGTGGCCGCGGCGGTTCTCGACCGTGTGACGCGCTGGCTGTCCATCGGCTTCGCCGCCCGGCCGGACGCCCTCGAAGCCGCGAAGAAGGCGCTCGCCGAAGGGTTCACGCTGCAGCACACCTGCCGCGCCCTCGACAACGAGCACGAACTGTCCGCCCTGCGCCGGGATCTGCCGCATCTCGGGAACCTCAAGCCGTACCGGGCCGACAGGCGCTACCTCGACTCCTACCGCGAAGACTTCACCGACGTCGCGGATCTCCTCTGCCAGCAGCAGATCTACCTCGATCCCCGAGCAGGCAGATGGGTCGCGCCCTGGGTGCGCGACCTGCCGGAGCGCACTTGGGACGACCTGCCCGCGCTCGGCGAACGGCGGCTCAAGGCCTACCAGGACCGCGTCGAGGCCCGGGGGTTCGAGGTGATCAGCGTCGACCTGACCACCTGCGACGTCGCGGCCGCCGGATTCCACGCCGCGCATACGCTGGTACCCGGCCTCGTGTCGAACTTCCCCGCCGGATTGCCCTTGTGGGGCAACGGAAGGATCGCCGAGGCGGCGGTGAGACTCGGCTGGCGGGCCAAAGCGCTCGCCGAACGGGACCTCAACGTCTTCCCGCTCCCCCACGCCTGATGGCCGTCACCGAACTGCTCGGCCTGCCGAGTACCCGCGGCCGGTTCCCGCTGATCGCGGCGCAGAGCGTCGACGCGCTGGGAACCGGACTGTTCCTGCCCTTCGCCGTCGTCTACTTCCATGTCGCCAAAGGACTTCCGCTGACAGTGGTCGGCGCGGCACTGTCGATCGCGGCGTTGATCGCGCTGCCCGCGGGTCCGCTCGCCGGACGGCCGATCGACCGGTTCGGGCCGAGCCGGACGGTGATCGCCGCCAACCTCCTCCGGGCGGTCACCTTCACCGGGTACGTCTTCGCGGACGAGGCGTGGCACCTGGTCGTCCTGGCCGCGGTGACGTTCTGGGGCGAAGGCATGTTCTGGCCGTCGACAGGCGCACTGGTCGCGCAGGTGGCCGACGACGGTCAGCGCGCCCGCTGGTACGCGATGGAACGCGCGCTGCGCAACGTCGGCATCGGGCTCGGCGGACTGCTCGGCGCCTTCCTCGTCGCCTGGGGCGGAACCGGCGGCTACACGGTGATCGTGCTGGTCAACGCGGCGACCTTCGTCGTCGCGGCCGGGCTGGTCGCGTCGTGGCGGGCGCCCGCGGGCACACCTCGCCCCGCCGAGGCCCCACCGGCGGGCGGCTACCGGAAGGTGTTCGCCGACCGGATCTTCCGCGGCGTCCTCGTGACGGTCTTCGTCTTCGCGTTATGCGACCTGGCCTTGACCGTCCTGCTCAGCGCGTACGTCCTCGACGGGCTGGAACTCCCCGCATGGCAGCCCGGAGTCCTGTTCGCGATCAACACCGTCCTGGTCGTGCTCGCGCAGACCGTGGTCGCGAGCCGGGTGGAACGGCGTGGCATGCCGCGCACGCTCCAGGTCGCGGCCGGCGTGTGGGCGCTGTCGTTCCTGCTGTTCGCGTTCGTACCCGCCGGGCAGCCGACGACCGCGTTCCCGCTTCTCACGCTCGCGATGATCGTCTTCACCGGCGCCGAACTGCTCCAGGCGCCGACCAGCAGCGCGCTGACCGTCGCGATCGCCCCGGCCCCTTTGAGAGGCCGCTACCTGGGCCTCGAAGAACTCGTGTGGAGCGCGGCCCGCGTGCTCGCCCCGGCGACGTTCACCTGGCTGCTGTCGCACGGCTCGGGACTGCCGTGGCTGGTGCTGATCGGTTGTTGTGGCGTGGCGATCGTGGTGCTGGGCAAACTGAACCGTGCACTCTGAGCTCGCCGACGTCTATCGCCGCGTCTACCGGGAACCGCCGTACCTCGAAGGCGAGGTCGAGGTCGCCCGGTTCGGGGTCCTGTTCGCCGAACACTCGGCGCTCCCCGGGTTCGCCATGAAGACCGTCTCCGCCGATGGCGCACTGGTCGGCTTCGCGTACGGAGTCGGCCGGGAAGCCGGGTGGTGGCCGGCCCACGCGACGACCTCCGCGCCGGATCAGCTGGACGGCGAACCGCTGTTCTACGTGTACGAACTGGCCCTCGTTCCCGAACTGCGCGGCCGCGGACAGGGCCGCGCTCTGCTCGCTGACCTGCTGAAAGACCGTCCCGAGCGCTTCGCCGTACTGGCGTCCCGCGTCACGTCGCCCGCCCGGCGGCTGTACGACCGCTGGGGCTGGCGGAAGGTCGGCGAGTTCGGGTCCCGCGGCGTCGACCTGCTCGCGCTCGACCTGCGCTGAGACCCACGTCACCGAAGCGAGGTTGCCGTACGACCGTTTCCGATATATCGTGAACGTGTCGAAACATTACGTAGAGAGGATTCACATCATGCGACGACGACCTTTCCCTCCAGAACACGGCCGACCCGCCTTCGGGCCCTGGGCTCGCGGCGGCTTCGGCGAATTCCCCCCACCGCCTCCCGGCTGGGGCCCCGGCGGACCGGGCGGCCCCGGCCACCGTCACCGCGGCGGCCGTCGCGGCGGACCCGGCGGACGACGCGGCAAACGCGGTGACGTCCGCGCCGCGATCCTCGCGCTGCTTTCCGAGCAGCCGAGGCACGGTTACGAGATCATCCGCGAGATCGGCGAACGCAGCGGCGGCTTCTGGAAGCCGAGCCCGGGCTCGGTCTACCCGACGCTGCAGATGCTGGCCGACGAAGGCCTGGTGATCAGCAAGGACGAGAGCGGCAAGAAGCTGTTCGAGCTCACCGAGTCCGGTCGCGCCGCGGCCGAACAGCAGGAAGCGGTCCCGCCGTGGGAGCAGATCGCCCACGACGTCGACCCGGTCGAGGTGAACCTGCGCAAGGCGGGTGCCACCCTGGCCGCCGCGGTCGCGCAGGTCATGCACGCCGGCAGCGAGTCACAACAGGCTCGCACCGTCGACGTCCTCAACGAGGCACGCCGGACGATCTACGGCATCCTCGGCGAGGCCGACGACGAGACCCCTCCGGACGAGGCATCCGCCGAGGACACGGAGTGATCTGGCACGACGAGGCCGGTGGGCTTGGTGCGCGTATGCACGCGATAGCCCACCGGCAGCGTCACCCGCTTCTCCCCGGCGCTTGACGAAACCTCGTTGAGACGCCGGACCTCCGCGATCGCCTTCGCCGCGACCGGAGCGCTGAACTCGATCTTCAGCACCGCCTCCATCGCGGCGGCGTCCTCGAACAGCCAGCGCGTCATCACCTTGCGGCAGCCGAATCCCCGACGGGCGAAGAACTTCTCGACGCCGGGCGGGTCGTAGTGCGGCAGATCCCGACGCATCCACCGGCCGTACGGCTCACTCGCGACATCCAGGTCGACGATCATCATCGTCCCGCCGGGCCGCAGCACCCGCTCCGCCTCGCGTAAGCCGGGTTCGCAGCCGGGACCGAAGAAGTACGCGGTCCGCGCGTGGACGACGTCGAAGGACGAGTCCGGCACCGGAAGCCGTTGCGCCCGGCCTTGCCGCACCTCGATGTTCGGCGTTTCCCCGACTCGTCGTCGCGCGTCACGGACCAGTGGTTCATGGGGCTCGACCCCGACCACCGACCGGGCCGTCGAGGCGAAGCGCGGCAAGTGGAATCCGTCACCACAGCCGATGTCGAGCACGTCCGCACCGGACCAGTCGCGACACTCGCCGAGTACCCGCCAGATCTCGTCGTCGACGTCCTGCGCGCGGTTCTCGACCTCGTACGCCTTTTGGTAGTACCAGATATTCGGGCTCGGCAGCACTTCCTCGCCGGCGTCGCGGAAGGAGGAGGCAGATCGGGTAAACCAGCGCACGGGAACTCCAACGACGGGACGCCGAGCCGGGTTCCAGGTCGTCCGGTCGAAATCTTTAACGGAAACAATGCGGATAGCGACTAGACTTTACTCCCACCGGTAAGGGAGAACCGCATGTCGCTTGGCTCGGCCGCTCACACTTCCGTAATCCCTTCAGGAATCCCGTGCTGGATCGAACTCGCCTGCAGAGACGAAGCGGCCGCACAAGCCTTCTACAGCGGGCTTTTCGACTGGGAGTACGTCGTCCAGCGTGACCCCGCGACCCCGACCGGCCGGTACTCGATCGCGACGCTGAACGGCGTCCCGACCGGAGGTCTGTACCGCTCGGGCACGAACGGGCCGTCCGGCTGGAGCATCCACATCTCGGTTCCGCAGGCGGCCGCCGCGGCGGAGTGGGTCGACAGTCTCGGTGGCCGGGTCACCCTCGGACCGATGGCGATTCCCCATCGCGGCAACATCATCCACGCCATCGACGCCAGCGGCACGCACGTCGTGTTCTGGGAACCGCCCGAAACCTGGGAGTTCGCGACCGGCGTGCCCAACACGTTCAGCGGCGCCGACCTCAACACCCACGACGGCGCGGCGGCGGATCACTTCTACTGCCGTCTCTTCAACTACACGAGCCACCAGATCGGTGACGGCACCTCGCTCGACTACGCCGAATGGCTCATCGAGCACGAACCCGTGCTGTACCGGTACGTGATGGGCACGGAGTACCGGCCGGACACTCCGCCGCACTGGCTGGTCTACATCGAACTGGATCCGGCCCGTGGCGCGGACGCCGCGGCGGGGCAGGCGCTGATGCTCGGCGGCGCCGTCGTGGTCCAGCCCTACGACACCCCGTACGGCCGGATGGCGATCCTCGCCGACCCGGACGGTTCGGTGTTCGCGGTGATCGACCACTCCCGCGCCGTCGAAGGCTGGGGCACCGCCGAAGTCGACGATCCTTACGACGACTGAGCGACCGAGCCGATCGAGCCGGGGGCGTCGCCGCCCCCGGCTCTTTCGTCAGAGACCCGCCCAGAATCCGCAGTTGTGCTCGGCGGCGAAGTCGACCGGGCCGATCTTGCCGGGAGCCAGCGACTGCACCTTCGGCGAGGGACGCCACCGGGGCAGTTCCGCGCCATTCGGATCACCGGTGCGCGCGAACCGCGTCCAGTACTGAATCATTTGCGCCGCGAGCTTCTGCTGCGCGGGCTTCAATTCGACCGGCACGCCGACCAAATCAGACAAATATGACAATTCAGCGCCATGGGAGGCGCCCATGCGCATTCCGGGCGGCGCCGGAAAGAGCGCGGGGGCGTCCCGGTCGGCGAACTCGTAGGCGAATGTCCGCGTGCGCGCGCTCAGCGATCGCCGGGCGTCGGCCTCCGGGCAGGACCAGACCCGATCGGTCATGGCGTCCGCGAACGCCATCGCCGGACCGCCGTGCTTCACCGACGGGTATTTCGCGGCGACGATCGGCGCCTTGTCACCGAAGGCCGTCCGCAGCAGTTCCTGATAGTGCTCCTCCGTGAACGGATGCCCGGGATACAGCGCGACGAAGAGCCTCGCCTCGTCCCTGGTCGTCCCGGTCAGCACCGGGATCCGGGCGAACCGCCCCGCCCGGAACGCGGTCGCCGGATGCTCCGGAAGCACCGCGGAGTCGAACGCGGGCGTCGCGAGCGGCACGTTCAGCACGTCCTTGACCGAGAGCCGCCGAAGGCAGGCGACATCGGCGCAGCCCAGCTTCGCGGCCACGGCCGCTCCGTCCTTCTCGACGTCGGCACGCGCACGGAACGGTGTTCCCGCGGGAACACCGGGGGCGAATCCGCCATCGGGCCAGTTCAGGGTGCACGGACCGCTCTGGATGATCGCGCGGCCGAACAGCCCGGCGGAAGACGGCGAGGTCAGATGACCACAGGTGCTCATCCCGCCCGCCGACTCACCGAACAACGTGACGTCGCGCGGATCCCCGCCGAACGCACGCGCGTTGCGCTGCACCCAGCGAAGCGCGGCCTGCTGGTCTTCGAGGCCGAAGGCGCCGGAGTCGCGGCCGAGTTCGGGATGGCCGAAGAAGCCGAACGCCCCCAAGCGGTAGTTCACGCTCACCACGACGACGTCCCCGCCGAGGGCGAGGCGTTTGAAGTCGTAATCGCTGCCGGCTCCGCCGGTGAACCCGCCACCGTGGACCCACACCATCACCGGACGGGGTTCGTGCGTGGGCTTGGCCGGACCGATCACGTTGAGATAGAGGCAGTCCTCGTCCTCACTCGGAGCCGAACCGAGTCCTTCGCCCTGGGCGCAGCGAGGCCCGGGTTTGCTCGCGTCCCGCACCCCGGTCCACGAAACGGGTTTCTGCGGCGGGCGCCAGCGGAGGTCGCCGACCGGCGGCGCGGCGAACGGAATCCCTTGGAAACTCCGGAGTTCGCTGGTGATCACCCCGCGAACGGGGCCGGAATCCGTGCGGACGACGGGGCTTTCGCCCGCGTCCGCCACGGCGGTCGTCAGGGCGCCGAGCGTCAAGACACTCAGCGCCACGGTCAGTAGTCGCTTACTCATTCCTTGAGTTCGCATACTTCGACCTTGGCCCAGCGCTCCGGGCTTGTCACACGGGTTTCACCTAGACGGGAACGAACGCCGAGAGCAGCAACCAGGAGACGACGGCCGAGGGGAGCAACGAGTCGAGCCGGTCCATCAGACCGCCGTGGCCCGGCAGCATGTTCCCCATGTCCTTGACGCCGAGGTCGCGTTTGATCAGCGACTCGACGAGGTCGCCCAGCGTCGCGGTGCAGACGATCGCCGCGCCGAACAGCACACCCTGCCAGGCGTGGCCGTCGAGCAGCAGGCTCAGCGTCAGCGCCCCGGCGACCACACCGGCCACCAGCGAACCGGCGAAGCCTTCCCAGGTCTTCTTCGGGCTGATGCTCGGCGCCATCGGGTGCTTGCCGCCCAGCACACCGGCGATGTAGCCGCCGGTGTCCGAGGCGACGACACCGATCATGAACGCCAGCACCCGGCCGACACCGTCCGCGGGCGGGACGAGCATCGCGGCGAAGGCACCGAAAAGCGGGATGTACGCGACGGCGAAGACCGAGGCGCTGATATCGCGCAGATAGCCCTTCGCTCCACCGGGCAACCGCCACAACAGGCAGACCAGGACCGTCAGCACGAACGCCGTCAGCGCGCCCTCGCGGCCGAACGGCCAGGCCAGCCAGATCATCGCCTGGCCGCCGACGAGCACCGGGACCAGCGCGATCCGGATGTCCGCGGCGCGTTTGAGGGCACCGGCGAGCTCGATCGTGCCGACCGCGATGGCGATCGCGATGATGCCGATGAACAGATAGCGCACGGTGAGCAGGGACGTCACGATCGCCGCCCCCAGCAGCAACCCGACCCCGATCGCGGCGGGCAGGTTACGGCCGGCGCGGGAAGCCTTCGGTGCCGGTTCCGGCACTGTTTCAGGATCCGGCCCTGCGGCCGGAACCGGTTCCGGGGCGTCCACCCGGTCCTCGCGTTCCTCGCTCACCTGGCTCATCAGACCTCGAGCAGCTCGGCTTCCTTGTGTTTCACCAGCTCGTCGACCTTGTGCGTGTAGGTGTCGGTGAGGTTCTGGAGTTCCTTCTCCGCGTGGACGACCTCGTCCTCGCCCGCCTCGCCGTCCTTCTTGATCCGGTCGAGCTCTTCCTTGGCCTTGCGGCGGACGCTGCGGATCGAGACGCGGGCGTCCTCACCCTTGGACTTGGCGACCTTCACCATCTCCTTGCGGCGCTCTTCGGTGAGCTGCGGGATGACGATGCGGATCACGTTGCCGTCGTTGCTCGGGTTGACGCCGAGGTCCGACTCGCGGATCGCCTTCTCGATGGCGTTGAGCGACGTCTGGTCGTAAGGCTTGATCAACGCCATCCGGGCTTCGGGGATGTTGACGCCCGCCAGCTGGTTCAGCGGGGTCGGCGCGCCGTAGTAGTCGACGACAACGCGCGAGAACATCCCGGGGTGGGCCCGGCCGGTGCGCACCGACGACAGGTCCTCCTTGGCGACGGACACCGCTTTTTCCATCTTCTCCTCGGCGTCGAGGAGGGTCTCGTCGATCACGGCAACTCCCGTTGTTGTGTATTCGTACCGGTTGCGAAGATCAGAGCAGGACTACGCGGGCACCCCGTCGGCGGGGGTGTCGACCAGGGTGCCGATCCTTTCACCACTGACCGCACGAGCGATGTTCCCCTCGGTGAGCAGATTGAACACGATGATCGGCATGTTGTTGTCCATGCAGAGGCTGAACGCGGTGGCGTCGGCGACCTTGAGGTCCCGTTCCAGCACCTCGCGGTGGCTGATCTCGTGGAACATCTCGGCGGTCGGGTCGCTCTTCGGGTCCGCGGTGTAGACACCGTCGACGGCCTTCGCCATCAAGACGGCCTCGCAGCCGAGTTCGAGCGCGCGCTGCGCGGCGGCGGTGTCGGTGGAGAAGTACGGCATGCCGACCCCGGCGCCGAAGATGACGACGCGGCCCTTCTCCAGGTGCCGCTCGGCGCGACGCGGGATGTACGGCTCGGCGACCTGCCCCATGGTGATGGCGGTCTGCACGCGGGTGGGCAGGCCCTCCTTCTCCAGGAAGTCCTGCAGCGCCAGGCAGTTCATGACGGTGCCGAGCATCGCCATGTAGTCGGCGCGGTCGCGGTCCATGCCGCGCTGCGACAGTTCCGCGCCGCGGAAGTAGTTGCCACCGCCGATGACGACGGCGATCTGCACGCCCGTGCGCGCCACGTCGGCGATCTGCTGAGCGACCGAGTGCACCACATCCGGATCAACCCCGATGGAACCGCCGCCGAACATCTCGCCGCCCAGCTTCAGCAGCACCCGCCGGTATCCGCCTTCGACCCGGACACCCATGTCGCCCTCCCTAATGCTCTGAACCCGACTGTGCCCCGTCCCCGATGGACGGAGACGGGGCACAGTGGTGACTCTTGTGTTCCGTGCCTGGATCAGGCCTGGCCGACCTCGAACCGGGCGAACCGGTTCACGGTCACGCCGGCCTCGTCGAGCAGGGTCTTGACGGTCTTCTTGTTGTCCTTGACCGAAGGCTGCTCGAGAAGGACGGTGTCCTTGTAGTAGGCGTTGACCTTGCCCTCGATGATCTTCGGCAGGGCCTGCTCCGGCTTGCCTTCTTCGCGGGCGGTCTTCTCGGCGATCGTGCGCTCGTTCTCGACGATCTCGGCGGGCACCTCGTCACGCGTGAGGTACTTGGCCTTGAGCGCGGCGACCTGCATGGCGGCGCCACGAGCGGCCTCGGCGGCGGCCTCGCCCTCACCGGTGTACTCGATGAGCACGCCGACGGCGGGCGGAAGGTCCGCACCGCGACGGTGCAGGTAGGTGGCGGTGGTGCCCTCGAAGGCGGCGACGCGGCGCAGCTCGAGCTTCTCACCGATACGGGCGGCGAGCTCCTGGACGACCTCGGCGACGGTCTTGCCGTCGAGCGAAGCGGCCTTCAGCTTCTCGACATCGCTGGTGTTCTCGGTCTTCGCGACCTCGACGATCTTCGCGGCGAGGGTCTGGAAGTCCTCGTTCTTCGCGACGAAGTCGGTCTCGGAGTCGAGCTCGATCAGCACGCCGCCGTCACCGGCGACGAGGCCCTCGGCGGTCGCGCGCTCGGCGCGCTTGCCGACGTCCTTGGCACCCTTGATGCGCAGGAACTCGACGGCCTTGTCGAAGTCGCCGTCGTTCTCCTCCAGCGCCTTCTTGCAGTTCATCATGCCGGCGCCGGTCAGTTCGCGGAGGCGCTTCACATCTGCGGCGGTGTAATTCGCCATCGTGCGTTGTCCGTCCTTTTCAGGTACGAGAAAGTCTTTTGGGAGAGGTACCCGTGGGGCCGCCGGACGGCGACCCCACGAGCGAGGTGGATCAGGAGGAGGCGGTGGCCTGCTCGGCGGCGGGCTCGGTGGCCGCCTCCGTCGCGGCCGCGGCTTCCTTGGCATCCGAAGCGGCGGTCTCGGAGCCGGCGAGCAGCTCCTTCTCCCACTCGGCCAGCGGCTCGTCCGTGGCGACGCCGGCCTCGGGCTTGGCGTCGGCGTTGGAGGAACCGTTACGGCTGGAGCGGGCCATCAGACCGGCGGCGGCGGCCTCGGCCACGACCTTGGTCAGCAGCGCGGCCGAACGGATCGCGTCGTCGTTACCCGGGATCGGGTAGTCGACCTCGTCCGGGTCGCAGTTGGTGTCCAGGATCGCGACGACCGGGATGTTCAGCTTGCGAGCCTCGCCGACGGCGATGTGCTCCTTCTTGGTGTCGACGATCCACACGATGCTCGGCACCTTGGCCATGTCGCGGATACCGCCGAGGGTCTTCTCGAGCTTGTCCTTCTCGCGGGTCAGCGTCAGGATCTCGCGCTTGGTGAGGCCGGCGAAGCCGCCGGTCTGCTCCTGCGACTCGAGCTCCTTGAGGCGGAGAAGACGCTTGTGCACGGTCTGGAAGTTGGTCAGCATGCCGCCGAGCCAGCGCTGGTTCACGTAGGGCATGCCCACGCGGGAGGCTTCGGCCGCGATGGCTTCCTGCGCCTGCTTCTTGGTACCGACGAACATGATGGTGCCGCCGTGCGCGACGGTTTCCTTGATGAACTCGAACGCACGGTCGATGTACGTCAGCGTCTGCTGCAGGTCGATGATGTAGATGCCGTTGCGCTCGGTGAAGATGTAGCGCTTCATCTTCGGGTTCCACCGACGGGTCTGGTGCCCGAAGTGCACGCCGCTGTCGAGCAGCTGCTTCATGGTGACGACGGCCATTGCCGGAATCAACCTCTTCTGTGTCGTGCGCGCCCGGCTCCGCCGGAACGCGCTTGCTCGGTTCGTCGCTCTCGGCCGGGTGGCCGATCGCCCTGGTGCAGATGCTCGGGCCCGGACCCCGGAGTGAAGTGACCCAAGGGACCGCCGGGCCGTGTGCCCCCGCTTGTCCTGACCCTCCGTGAGGAGATCGGCCGTCGGGAGCGCGCACGTGCACGCGAAGTCAGTCCGCTGCCGCGGACCGCGCAAAAGAGTCTACTCCCTGTCGTCACCGCCTACCGCACCGGCAGCCCCTGATGAGAGCGGTTGTCCACAACCGGCTCGGTTATCCACAGATTCCCCCGGCGCGCCCCGCCCGCCACGCCGGTCGCCCAAGCTGGAACACATGACGATGACGACCTGTTCCCGCCCTGTCACCAGGCATTCCTTCGCGCTCGACCGCTCCGGCGGCCGGCACCGCCGTCCCGGACGGCCGAGGCGTCTTCCTCGCCTCGCGATCCTCGCGACGCTGCTCGCGATCTTCGCCTCTTCGGCCATGCCGGGGACGGCCAGAGGCGCTCCTTCACCCCAAGGACGCCTCTCTTGGCCGGTCTCACCGGCACCCAGCGTCACCAGGTACTTCGAGCCGCCCGCGACGCCGTACGGACCCGGCCACCGAGGTGTCGACCTCGCCGCGGCGCCGGGCGCGAACGTGCTCGCGGCGGCCGAAGGGGTGGTGATGTTCGCCGGCCAGGTGGCTGGCCGCGGAGTGGTTTCGATCGATCACGAAGGAGGCCTGCGCACCACTTACCAACCCCTCGCCCTCACCGTCACCGCGGGTGATCAGGTCTACCGGGGCCAAGTGCTCGGGACGCTCGTGGTGGGCCATCCGGGCTGCCCGGAACAGGCGTGCCTGCACTTCGGTGTCCTGCGGGGCGAGGAGTACGTCGATCCGCTGGCGTTGATCGGCGAACCGTCGGAGATCCGCCTCAAGCCCTGGGAAGGCCTCTAGGCCTGCTCGACCAGCTTCGCGCGCAGCCGCATGACGGCGCGGGTGTGCAGCTGGCTGACCCGCGACTCGGTGACGCCGAGGACCTTGCCGATCTCGGCGAGCGTCAGGCTTTCGAAGTAGTAGAGCCCGACGACGATCCGGTCCCGTTCGGTGAGCTGCGCGATGGCCTGCGCCAGCTGGCGGCGGTTGTCCTGGTCGACCAGGACGGCCACCGGGTCGACGGCGCCGTCGTCGGGCAGGGTGTCGACGAGGGATCCGCTGTCCTTGCCCGCGGCGACGAGGTCTTCCAGCGCGATGACGCTGGTCAGCTGCATCTGGCCGTAGAACTCGCGCAGGTCGTCGACGCTGATTTCGAGTTCGGCCGCCAGTTCGGCGTCGGTCGGGGTGCGGTTCAGGCGGGCACCGAGGCGTTCCAGCGCACGCTCGGCCTCGCGGGCCTTGCTTCGCACCGCTCGCGGGACCCAGTCCTGGGAACGGAGGTCGTCGAGGATCGCGCCCCGGATCCGCTGCATGGCGTAGGTCTCGAACCGCAGGCCACGGGCGGGTTCGAACTTCTCGATGGCGTCGACCAGGCCGAAGATCCCGGACTGGATCAGGTCGCCGACGTCGACGTGGGTCGGCAGGCCGGTGCCGACGCGGCCGGCGACGTATTTGACGAGCGGGGCGTAGTGCAGCACGAGCCTGTCGCGCAGGATCTGGTCCGGCGACTCGACGAACTGCCGCCACAACGCCTGGATCCCGGCGTCCACCTCGTAGCTCGTCCGCGCTTCGGGCGCGACGGCAGGACCGTCCCCGCCGGGACGGTGTTTCCCGGCGGCTTCGGTGACATGTGGGTCGGCGGTCATCGGACCGCCGTTCTCAGCATGCGACTCAGGGTGGTCTCCGTGCTCGTGCGGATGCGCGTGCGCCGCCGATTCGGGCTGTCGGGTCCCCTGCCGAGTTCTCCCCGGCATCATCGGGCCCGGGGGTGCGCGCGGTCGTGGATCGCCTTCAGCCGATCGACGGTCACATGAGTGTAGAGCTGCGTTGTAGCCAGCGTAGCGTGACCAAGCAGTTCCTGAACGCTCCGAAGATCGGCACCGCCTTCGAGCAGATGGGTGGCCGCCGAATGCCTGAGGCCGTGCGGACCCATGTCGCTCGCGCCCGGCACCGAGCCGACGGCGTCGTGGACGACCCGGCGGGCCGCCCTCGGATCGAGCCTGCCGCCTCGCGCCCCCAGGAAGAGCGCGGCCTCGACGCGACCTTCCGCCTCCACGCCCTTCGACTCCACGGCGAGCTTCCCCCGGCCGTCGTCCAGCCACGCCCGCAAGGCCGCCTCGGCCGGGACGCCGAACGGCACGACCCGTTCCTTGCCGCCCTTGCCCATCACGAGCACGACACGGCGGGAGAAGTCGACGTCGCCGACGTCCAGCCCGCACAGTTCGGAGACCCGCACTCCGGTCGCGTAGAGCAGTTCCACGATGGCACTGTCCCTCAAGGCCACCGGGTCCCGCTGTTCGGCACCGGCGGCTGAGGAGCGCATGACCTCGCCGGCCTGCTCCGCCCGGAGGACCCCGGGAAGCTTGCGGTGCGCACGCGGCGCCACCAGCCGGCCGCCCGGATCGGTCGCGAGCGCCCCGCCTCGATGCGCCCAGGCGGTGAAGGTGCGGGCCGCCGCCGCACGCCTGGCCAGCGTCGTCCGGCTGGCGCCTTCCTCACGTTGCCGGGCGAGCCATCCGCGCAGCGTCGCGATGTCGAGATCGGCGAACCGGCCGCCGTTCCCGTCCACGAAGCCCAGCAGCGACACCACATCGCCGAGGTAGGCGCGCACCGTATGCGCGGAAAGCCCGCGTTCCAGGGAAAGGTGCCGCTCGTAGTCGTCGATCAGCTTCCGGACGGGTTCCGGGAGCGCGGCACGGGCGGCGCGCAGATCGGGCCTGCGGGCGCGTTTTCCCGTGCCGTGGGGACCTTCGGTCGACGGCATGGCGATCACGCTGCGCGATGTACGGCGGATGGTCAAGTATCGCCGCACCCTGTTGTGGTGTCCGTGGTCGGATCGTGCCGGGATGGCGTCTCGGGTGTAGGCCAGTCAGGTCTTGCCGGTCCGTCTTCGCCACCCTGAGTCACCCCTTTCGGCGAAACCGTCCAGTTCGAGTTCGGGCAGCAGGGACCGGACGCGTTCGACCGGGATGCCGGCTTCGGCGGCGACCCGCTCCTCCGGTTTCGCCGCCCGTCCGGACAGCGCGTCGTGCACTCGCAGCGCCTCCGGCCCGAGTTCGTCGGTGCGACGGCGAGGTTTCGCCGGGTCGGTGAACGGCTGGCCGAGGCGTCCGGCGGTCTCGAGGACCTCGTCTACCGAGGTCACGAGCGTCGCTTGCCCTTCACGGATCAGGGCGTGGCAGCCGGAGGACATCCCGGACGTCACCGGTCCCGGCATCGCCATCACGACCTTTCCCAGGGCTCCGGCGGTGCCGGCGGTGTTCCGGGCACCGCTCCGCCTGCCCGCCTCGACCACGACGGTCCCCTCGGTCAGGGCGGCGATGAGCCTGTTCCGCACGAGGAACCGATGCCTGGCGGGAGGGGTACCGGGCGGGTACTCGCTGACCACCGCGCCGGTCCGCCCGATGGTGCGCAGCAACGTCGTGTGCTGGGCCGGGTAACCGGCGTCGATCCCGCAGCCGAGCAGGGCGACCGTCGTACCGGAGGCACCGAGGGCACCGCGATGAGCCGCCCCGTCGATGCCGTACGCCGCTCCCGAGAACACCGGGATCCCCCGGCCCGCCAGGTGATAGCCCAGTTCGGCCGCGTTGTGCTCGCCGTACTCGGTGGCCGCGCGGGCGCCGACGATCGCGATCGCCTGGTCCACCGCCTCGTCGAGCCGGGCCGGACCTCGCACCCACAACGCCAGCGGAGGTGCCACGCCGGAGACGCCCCGTCCTCGGGCGACGGACAGCGAAAGCAGTGGCCAAGCAGGCCATTCGTCGTCTTCCGGGATGACGAGCCGGGTCTCGTCGGCGGCCGCTCTTTCCAGGTCACGCTCGGCGTAGTCGTGTGCTCGCCGGGCCGCCGTCTCGTCTCGTACCTTCGGCGGGCAGCCGGCGCGCCGCACCCGTTCCGCGGCGACGATCGGGCCGTGCTCCCCGACGAAATCGACCAAGGCGGGCGCCGGTGGCTCGGCCACCCGCAGGAGATACGACCGCGCGATCCGCTCAGCCTCGAATTCACCCATCAGGATGACCTCTCCCGGAAGTTCAGCGCGGCCGCGACCTCGTCGGCTTCCGGCTTTTCGATGCCCTTCAAGTCGGCGAGCGTCCAGGCGATGCGAAGGCATCGGTCCGCGCCGCGGGCGGTGAGGGCTCCTCGTTCCAGCGCACGGTCCAGCAACGCCGTGACCTGCACGGGAAGAGCGAACTCGCGACGCAAGGCCGGTCCGGGCACTTCCGCGTTGGTCGGCCAGCCGTGATCGGCCCACCGTTTCCCGGCTCGCTCGCGGGCCTCCAAGACCCGTTCCCGGACGGGAGCGGAAGGTTCCGGCGCTTCGCTCAGGTGTGCGCTGAGCGCGGAAAGCGGCCGCAGCCGCACCCGCAAATCCACCCGATCGAGTAAAGGTCCCGACAGCCTGCCCAAGTAGCGTCTTCGCGCGGACGCGGAGCAGGTGCAATCGGCGTCCTTGGCGGGGGCGCAAGGACAAGGGTTCGTCGCGAGCACCAGCTGGAAGCGCGCCGGATAGCACACCGAGCCCTTGACCCTCGCGATCCGCACCTCGCCCTCTTCGAGCACCGTGCGCAGGGACTCCAGCCGTTCCGGCCCGAACTCACAGACCTCGTCGAGGAACAGGATGCCGCGGTGCGCCCGGCTGATGGCACCGGGCACGGCCAGACCGCTACCGCCGCCGATCAGCGCGGGCACGCTGATCGAGTGATGCGGAGCGACGAACGGCGGCACGGTCACGAGCGGAGCGGACCGCGACAACGAGCCGTCTATCGAATGGACCGCGGTGACCTCCAACGACTCCTCCGTCGTCAGACGCGGCAGAAGTCCGGGGAGACGTTTCGCGAGCATCGTCTTGCCCACCCCGGGCGGTCCGGTCATGAGCAGGTGATGGCCGCCGGCCGCGGCCACCTCCAGTGCCCACCGGGCTTCGGGCTGCCCGACGACGTCCGCCAGGTCGGGCACCTCCGGCGTCTCCTGGACCAGGGACGGCTCGGGCCGGGTCAGTTCCCCCTCGCCCTTGAGCCAGTCGACGAAATCGCTCAGCCGGGCTACCCCGCCGACCTCCAAACCGTCCACGAGCGCGGCTTCGAACAACGATTCGGCGGGCACGACCGCCCTCCGGTACCCGGCCCTGCGCGCCGCGAGCAACCCCGGCAGGACCCCTCGGACGGCCCGCACCCGGCCGTCGAGGGCCAGTTCGCCGAGCAGCACGGTCTGGAGCAGTTTCGTGGCCGGGACCGACCCGGTCGCGGCGAGGACCGCCGCCGCGATGCCGAGGTCGTAGCCGGAACCCACCTTCGGGAGATTCGCGGGTGACAGGCCGAGGATCACCTTCTCGTCCGGCCACGTCTGCCGCGAGTTGCGGACCGCTGAGCGGACCCTGTCCTTGGCCTCCTTCAACCCGGCGTCGGGCAGCCCGACCATGGTCACCCTGGGGGATCCGCCGCCGATGTCGGCCTCGATCTCGATCATCTTGCCGTCGACGCCGAGCAGCGCCACGGCCCACGCCTTCGCCAGGGCCATTCAGAACGCCGCCTTGATGTGCCGCACGTACGGCAGCTCGCCGGGCGGGGCGACGATCGCGACGATGTCGTAGCGGACCGGGCACCAGCGGAGCATGAACCGGCGCTGCCACAGGTTCGCGAGACGGCGGATGCGGTCCGCCTTGGCCGGCGTCACCGCCTCGGCGGGGGTGCCGTAACCGAGCCCGCTCCTGGTCTTCACCTCGCAGAAGACCAGGCGTTCCTGGTCGGTCGCGACGAGATCCAGTTCGCCGTCGCGGCAACGCCAGTTGCGGCTCAGGACGACGTAGCCCGTGCTCTCCAGATGCCGGATCGCGAGATCCTCGCCCCAGCGCCCCAGCTCGATGCGTGATGCCCCGGTGAACGGCTGTTCGGCCGTGCCCATCATCTCGATCCCCCTCAGCGATCGTCACAGTGCGTGTGCGATCAACGCTGCCAGGGTCACCAGGGCGCCGGCCAGACTCGAATCGCCCGCCTGTGGACAACCGGGGTCCTGTGGATGAATCGCGTGCGGCCGGAGCCCGCCGGACGAAAACTGTCGGTGGCCGGTGCTAGGGGCGCGCGCCAGAAATACGTGAAGGCCCCCTCCAAGACGTCGGAGGGGGCCTTCACGTATTCGGGAGTCGGTTCAGCCCGAGAACGGACCGTCCTCCGGCAGGCGGAGATCCGGCTTGTCGAGCTCTTCGACGTTGACGTCCTTGAACGTGATGACGCGGACGTGCTTGACGAACCTGGCGGGGCGGTACATGTCCCAGACCCACGCGTCGGACATGCGGACCTCGAAGTACACCTCACCGCCACCGTCGCGCACCTGCACGTCGACGGCGTTGGCCAGATAGAACCGCCGCTCGGTCTCCACCACGTACGAGAACTGGCCGACTATGTCGCGATACTCGCGGTAAAGCGAGAGCTCCATCTCGGTCTCGTACTTTTCGAGATCCTCTGCGCTCATGAAATCCGCGCCCCTCCTCGCGATTCTGCTGCTGCTCCAGCGGCGGAGCGTTCATTGTTACCCACGTACGGGCCGAGGGCACGTATCGGCACGCTTGGGTTTTCCAGTGCGGCCACGGTCAGCACCACCGGATGAGGCGGTCGCGCGCCGTGCGCGGCGGCCGCGGTGGCGACATTCGCGTACGACCAGCGGTGCACCGGGCTCGGGCCGTGCGTCTTCAGCGCCGCGCTGTGTTCGGCGGTGCTGTAGCCCTTGTGCACGTCGAAACCGTAGTGCGGGTGGACGTCGTGCAGGTCGCCCATGATGCGGTCCCGCGTGACCTTGGCCAGTACGGACGCCGCCGCCACACACGCGACGGCCTTGTCCCCCTTGATCACGGGCACGCTCGGGGCGGGCAACCCGGACACCCGGAACCCGTCGGTGAGGACGTAGCCCGGGGTACCCCGCAAGGCGGAGACGGCACGCCGCATGCCTTCGAGGTTCATCACGTGGATGCCGAGCAGGTCGACCTCGGCCGCCGGGATGACGATGACCGAATAGTCGAGAGCACGCTGGACGACCCGGTCGTAGACGCGATCGCGGGCCTTGGCCGTGAGGACCTTGGAATCGGTGAGTTCGGGCAGCCGGGCGGCGTCTCCCGGGCGCAGGACGCACGCGGCCACGACGAGCGGGCCGGCGCAGGCGCCGCGCCCGGCCTCGTCGACTCCGGCGACGGGCCCGAGGCCCCGCCGGTCCAGCGCACCCTGCAACCCCCAGAAGAGGTCGCCACGCACCACTGCTCGCGGCGGCCGAAGAGGTTCGGCCGGTGTGAGCGGTACAGGAACTCTCAAGGCCTTACCGCCTCCGGTCGACCGCCTTGCGCACTCCGGACGACATCCGCCTGCCGAGGAAGACCACGGGCCACGCCGCGGCGATGCCGACACCCAGGGGAAGCCCCTGCTGCCAGGCCGGGGCACCCAGCGCCACCGGCTGCGCACTCGCCTGCGGGTTGTGGTCCGAAACGCCACCCCAGCGGCCGGGCGGGAGCACGATGACGCGCGCCTTGCCGATGATGTTGTCGACCGGGACCGCGCCGTTGACGCCGCCACCGCCCTGGAACCGGGAGTCGCTCGAGTTGTTGCGGTTGTCGCCCATCACCCAGACGTATCCGGCGGGCACCTTGACCGGCTCGAACGTCTTCTCGGTCGGGGCCATGCCCTCTTCCCAGTGGACGTACGGCTCGTCGAGTGCCTTGCCGTCCACGACCACACGGTTGTTGTCGCAGCACTGCACCGTCTGACCGCCGGTCGCGATGATCCGCTTGACGAAGTCTCGCTCGTCCGGCGGCGCGAAGCCGATCAGGGAACCCAGTGCGCGGAAACCGGTGACGAAGATGTTGCTGGACTCCGGCGTCTCGATCTCGCCCGCCCACGCCGGCGGTCCCTTGAAGACCACCACGTCGCCCGGACCGGGATCGGTGAAGTCGTACGTGATCCGGTCGACCAGAATCCGGTCACCCGTGCACCCGGCGCAGCCGTGCAAGGTGGTCTCCATGGACCCCGAGGGGATCATGTAGACCTTGGCGAGGAACTGCTGGATCAAGATCGTCAGCACGAGTGCGACGACGATCAGGATCGGCAGTTCCTTCCAGAACGACCGCTTCTTGTTGACCTTGCCGAATTTCTTCTGAGATCCGGATCGGCCCCGGCGGGAGGCCCGAGTGGGGCGCTCTTCGTCGGGGCGATCGGGCTCGTCTTCGGAGGTGTTCTGGGACACGGGTTCGACCACGACGCCAGGT
The DNA here is from genome assembly GCF_013870525.1 of Amycolatopsis pittospori. Classification (GTDB taxonomy): domain Bacteria; phylum Actinomycetota; class Actinomycetes; order Mycobacteriales; family Pseudonocardiaceae; genus Amycolatopsis; species Amycolatopsis pittospori. The sequence continues at coordinate 8,871 of NZ_JACBXD010000046.1, read as the reverse complement.
TACCTGTAACCGTGCGGCTACCTACTTGGCGGAGGTCGTCTCGCGGTTTTCGCGGCGTTCCTTGATCTTGGCGGCCTTGCCGCGAAGCTCGCGGAGGTAGTACAGCTTCGCCCGGCGGACGTCGCCGCGCTTGAAGACCTCGACCTCGGCGATGTTCGGCGAGTGCACCGGGAAGGTGCGCTCCACGCCGACGCCGAACGACACCTTGCGGACCGTGAAGGTCTCGCGGATGCCGCCGCCCTGGCGACGCAGCACGACGCCCTGGAAGATCTGGTTACGCTCGCGGTTGCCCTCGATGACGCGGACGTGAACCTTGAGCGTGTCGCCCGGTCGGAAGTCCGGGATGTCGGAACGCAGTGACTGCGCGTCCAGCGCGTCCAGGGTGTTCATCGGTGGTCCGTCCTCGTCTTCGTATGGCTTACGTACAGCAGGGCGCGCAGTGGTGCACTGCGACCTACCCGGGGGCTGATGGCGTTCCGGCCGACCTCGCGCCCTTCACCCGGCCACTGGCCGAAGTAAAAGTTCGCGCGTCCGCTCACGCCAACCTGTCAAGTATTGCAGACCGGGACTCAGGTGCTCGACCCGGCCTGGCCGGTGCCCTCGTCCAAGCGTTCGAGGACCCCGAGATCGTGCTTGTCGAGACTACCTTCCGGCAGGAGGCCGATCAGTTCCGGCCTGCGCCGCACGGTGCGTTCGAGGGCCTGGTCGCGGCGCCAGCGGTCGATCAGCGCGTGGTTGCCCGAGCGCAGGACGTCCGGTACGGCCAGGTCCCGCCAGACCTCCGGCCGCGTGTAACTGGGGCCTTCGAGGAGGCCGTCGGAGAAGGAGTCCTCCTCGGCCGAGCGGGCGTTGCCGAGTACGCCGGGCAGCAGCCGGACGACGGCCTCGACCATCACCAGCACCGCCGCCTCGCCGCCGACCAGTACGTAGTCGCCGATCGAGACCTCGTCGACGGGCATGCGCTTCGCGGCGTCGTCGATCACCCGCTGGTCGATGCCCTCGTAGCGGCCGCACGCGAACACCAGGTGTTCCTCGGCGGCGTACTGGTGGGCCATGGCCTGGGTGAACGGCCGTCCGGCGGGGGTCGGGACCACGAGGCGGGTGTTCTCGCCGCAGACGTCGTCCAGGGCGGGGCCCCAGATCTGCGGTTTCATCACCATGCCGGGCCCGCCGCCGTACGGGGCGTCGTCCACCGCGCGGTGGACGTCGTGCGTCCAGTCGCGCAGGTCGTGCACGCCGACCTCGATGAGGCCGCGGTCGATCGCGCGCCCGAGCAGTGCGGCGCGGAGCGGGTCGAGGTATTCGGGGAAGATCGTGACTACGTCGAGGCGCATCAGGCGTCCAGCAGGCCTTCCGGCGGGTCGAGGACCACACGGCCGCCCGCGACGTCTACCGCCGGGACGATCGCCTTCACGAAGGGCACCAGCACCTCGCGTCCGTCGTGCTCGATCGACAGCAGTTCCCCCGCCGGCGAATGCACGATTTCGAGCACCTTGCCGACGAGCGTGCCGTCGGCAAGTTCGGCCCGCAGGCCTTCGAGTTCATGGTCGTAGAACTCGTCCGGGTCCTCGGTCGGCGGCAGCGTCGAGGTGTCGGCGATCAGCAGGGCGCCGCGGAGGGTCTCCGCGACATCCCTGGTCAGCACCTCTTCGAAACGCACCAGCAGCCGCCCGCTGTGTTCGCGGGCGGCTGCGATGGTGAGGTTCCTGCTGCTGCCGTCACGCAGCTTCGTCGTGACGGCCGAACCGACCGCGAACCGCTGTTCCGGCGAGTCCGTGCGCACGTCCACCGCGAGTTCCCCGCGGATTCCGTGCGCCTTGGCGATACGGCCGACTACGACGTCCATCCCGCTCTGTCTCTGTCCGTGGTCAGCGATCGGTGTCGACGACGTCCACCCGGACGCCGCGGCCACCGATGCCGCCCATGACGGTGCGCAGGGCGGTCGCCGTGCGACCGCCCCGGCCGATCACCTTGCCGAGATCGTCGGGGTGCACATGCACCTCGAGCGTGCGGCCACGACGTGTGGTCAGCAGCTCGACCCGGACCTCGTCCGGGTTGTCGACGATCCCGCGCACCAGGTGCTCGAGGGAATCGGCGAGGAAGCTCACGCCTCGGCCTTGTCACCCTCGGCGGCCTCGGCCTTGTCGGCTTCGGCCTTCTTCGGGGCGGACTTCTTCTTCGGCGTGGTGGCCTCGGCGGAGGGCTCCTCGCCGGCGGCCGCGAGCGCGGCGTTGAACAGGTCCTGCTTCGACGGCTTCGGCTCGGCGACCTTCAGGGTGCCCTCGGCGCCCGGCAGGCCCTTGAACTTCTGCCAGTCACCGGTGATCTCGAGGATGCGCTGGACCGGCTCGGTCGGCTGGGCGCCGACGGACAGCCAGTGCTGGGCACGCTCGGTGTCGACCTCGATGAAGCTGGGCTCTTCCTTCGGGTGGTACTTGCCGATCGTCTCGATGGCCTTGCCATCACGGCGGGTGCGCGCGTCGGCGACGATGATGCGGTAGTACGGCGCACGGATCTTGCCGAGACGCTGCAGCTTGATCTTGACGGCCACGGGTGTGGGTACTCCTCAGTTCTCTCTGATGCAGGTGGAAGGCGCGCGAAAACCGAGTGGGGACACGGCTACGCACACCCGAAGGTCCGGAGCTCGGGCGCGGTGAGAGGGTCCGGCCAAAGCAGGCAAGCGTACATTCTGCCAGACGCCCGGCGGCCATCAGAACGCGGCTATCCCGAGTGAGGCGAGCAGGATCGTCACGGCCGGGAGGAAGTTGTTCACCTGATGGGCGACGATGCTGCCGAGCAGCCTGCCGGTGAACACCCTGGCGAGCCCGATCGGTACCGCGATCACCAGGAGCAAGGTCGTGCGCAGCGGTTCGAGGTGACTCGCCGCGAAGATGGCCGTCGAGACCAGGAACGCCGCGATCCTCCCCCAGCGTTCGGTGCGCCACTGCAGCCGTTCGACGGCACCCCACAGCACGCCCCGGTAGATGATCTCCTCGCAGATCGGCCCGAGCAGCCACAGGTAGACGAACATGACCACGGCCGCCGAAACCGACATCCGCCGGTCTTCGACGAGCGCGCTGATCGCGGAGGTCGCGTTCGCGTCGCCGACGACCTGTGTCCAGATGTAGGCGGCGAGCGAGGTGAACCCGAGCCCGAGGACGCCGAGTTTGAGGCCGACCTTGACGTCGGCCCAGCTCCAGCCGATCCGCAGGTCGGTGAACGGCCCGTTGCCGCGGAGGCGGGTGATCAGCAGCGCGACCGCGGCCGCCACCATGGTCGGCACCATCGTGCCGAGCAGCACCATCCGCATCGGCAGCGGCTGGCCGGGCTGGACGTCTCCGAGCAGGACGCTGATGAACGCCGCCGACGACAAGAGGACGGCCTCCACGAGCAGGAAGGCCCCGAATCCCCAGCGATGCGGCGGTGGCGTGCCGAGCGCGGCCACCTCACCTCCGGCAGTGAGTTCTTCCGGCGGCGCGGCCTCGGGGATCGGCTCCCTCGGCTGAGATACGGTCACGCCGATCCTCCGGTGATCGTTCGGTTACCCACAGACACTCTAACCGTGATCACCTCGCCGCGAAGAGCAATACCGCCGGTGGGAGGTTGTTGGCCGCGTGCGCGATCACGGACGCGCTGACCCTGCCGGAAAGGTAGCGCGCGAGACCGATGGCGATTCCCTGACCGAACAGGGCGATCGTGCGCGAGGCCTCGCCGTGCAACTGGGCGAACACCAGCGCCGTGACCAGCAGGATCACCCACGAGGGCAACCGGTGGAAGCCCATCGCGTTCCAGAGCGAGCCCCGGAACAGCAGTTCTTCGGTGACCGGGGCGGCGAAGACGACGATGGCCGCCGCGAGCACCAGCCAAACGGTGTCGCCCTCGACCGTCCCCGAAAGTTCGGTGATCGGTGCGGCCGAGAAGTCGTCGATGGACCTGTCGGTGCTGTCGGTCCCGTAGACGGCGAGCAGCAGCAGGTTCAGGAGATAGCCGGCGGCGAGCGCGGCCGCCCCGCAGGCCAGCCCGATCCGGACGTCTCGCCAGGTGGGGCGGAGTCCGAAGTCCGTGCGAAGTCCCTGCCCCCAGACCCGGGAGCCGACGACGGGACCGAGGCCGAGTACCAAGGTCGGCAGGAACGCGAGGATCAGCAGCGGACCGACGTCGCGGAGTTCCAGCGGGTCGTAGCCGCCGAAGCGACCTGACATCGCGAAGCTCATGACGAGCGTGACGAGGTGGTACCCGGCTATGCCCGCGAAGAACGCTACGAATCCCCAGTGCGCTCCGAGCACGAGACGCTCGCGGGCCTGCCCGTCGTCCACCACGCCTCCACGCTAAGTGCCGTCTCGGTCACGGTTGGAGGCGGGTCAGGCGAAGATCTTGCCACGCAGGACGATATGGCTCGGATGCCGGAGGACGGCGAGGTCTTCCCGCGGATCCGTCGGGTACACCAAGAGGTCGGCGGAAGCTCCGTCGACGATCCCCGGCACGCCCAGCCACTCGCGAGCCGCCCACGAAGCCGACGCCAGTGCCTGCTCCGGCGTCATCCCGGCCTTGTGCAGGGCCTCGATCTCGTCGACGAGCCTGCCGTGTTCGACCATGCCGCCCGCGTCGCTTCCCGCGTAGACCGCGACGCCCGCCTCGATCGCCGTCGAGACCATCTCCCCGACGCCCGCGTGCAGTGCGCGCATGTGGTCGGCGTACACCGGGTATCTGCCCGCCTTGTCGGCAATCCCGGGGAAGTTCTCGATGTTGATCAGGGTCGGCACGAGCGCGATCCCGCGTTCGGCGAGGACGCCCAGTTGAGCGTGCGACAGTTCCGTGCCGTGTTCGAGGCAGTCGATGCCGGCGTCGATCAGCCCCGGCAACGCGGCCTGGCCGAAGACGTGCGCCGTCACCTTGGCACCCTCGGCGTGCGCGACCGCGATGGCCTCGGCGAGGACGTCGTCGGGCCACAGCGGCGCGAGATCCCCGACGCCGCGGTCGATCCAGTCGCCGACGAGTTTGACCCAGCCGTCGCCGTCGCGGGCCTGTTCGGCGACCGCCTTCGGCAGTTCGGAAGGGTCTTCGAGTTCGATGCCGAGGCCGGGGATGTAGCGCTTGCGCAGGGCGAGATGCCGTCCGGCGCGGATGATGCGCGGCAGATCGGCGCGTGCCTGCAGCGGCCGGACGTCGATCGGCAGCCCGCAGTCGCGGATCAGCAGCGTCCCGGCGTCCCGATCGGTGATCGCCTGTTCGGTGGCCTCTTCGAGCGTGGTCGGGCCGCCGACCCCGATCCCGGGATGACAATGGGCGTCCACCAGCCCGGGTACGAGAAAGCCTTCCCGGACAACGGTTTCCGCCCCGGCGACCGGTTCGGTGGTGATCCGGCCGCCGGTGATCCACAGCTCGCGGTGCTCGCCGTCCGGCAGGACGACCCCCGCCAGGTGCAGAGCCTCCACGACTACTTTTCCTTCGGGAACTTGAACTTCTTCGGGTCGAACCCGGGTACGTCGTTCATGCCGCCGAGCTGGGAGAGATCCGGCATCCCGCCGGCGGGTCCGCCGGGCATCCCGCCCGGGGGCAGCATCGGCATGCCGCCGGGGAAGCCGCCACGGACCTTGGGCTGCGTGGGGCCGCGCCCCTTGCCCTTCTTCCCCTTCTTGCCCTTGCGGTTCTTGCTGCCGCCGCCTCCGCCGCCGAAGCCGAACCGGCCCGCCATCTGCGCCATCATCTTGCGCGCCTCGAAGAACCGGTTGACCAGTTCGTTGACGTCGCGGACGGCGACACCGGAACCCTTCGCGATCCGCAGACGGCGCGAAGCGTTGATCATCTTCGGGTCGTCGCGTTCGGCGGGGGTCATACCGCGGATGATCGCCTGCAGCTTGTCGAGGTGCTTGTCGTCGACCTGCGCGAGCTGGTCCTTCATCTGCCCGGCGCCGGGCAGCATGCCGAGCAGGTTGCCGATCGGGCCCATCTTGCGGACCGCGAGCATCTGCTCGAGGAAGTCCTCCAGGGTGAGCTGGCCGCTGCCGAGCTTGGCGGCCGTCTGCTCCGCCTTCTCCTGGTCGAAGTGCTGCTCGGCCTGCTCGATGAGGCTGAGCACGTCACCCATGCCGAGGATCCGGCTGGCCATCCGGTCCGGGTGGAAGAGGTCGAAGTCTTCGAGCTTCTCACCGTTGGACGCGAACAGGATCGGCTGGCCGGTGACCTGGCGGACCGACAGCGCGGCACCACCGCGGGCATCACCGTCGAGCTTGGTGAGGACGACGCCGCTGAAGCCGACGCCGTCGCGGAACGCCTCGGCCGTGGTGACCGCGTCCTGACCGATCATCGCGTCGACGACGAACAGCGTCTCGTCCGGCGAAACGGCGTCGCGGATGTCCGCGGCCTGCTTCATCAGCTCTTCGTCGACACCGAGACGACCGGCGGTGTCGACCAGGACGATGTCGTGCTGGGCGCGCTTGGCCTCGTCGATGGCGCGACGGGCGACGTCGACCGGGTCGCCGACGCCGTTGCCCGGCTCGGGCGCGAAGACCGCGACCCCGGCCCGCTCACCGACGACCTGCAGCTGCGTGACGGCGTTGGGACGCTGGAGGTCACAGGCGACCAGCATCGGCGCGTGGCCCTGCTTCTTCAGCCACATCGCGAGCTTGCCCGCGAGGGTGGTCTTACCGGCACCCTGCAGACCCGCGAGCATGATGACCGTCGGCGGGTTCTTCGCGAAGGTGAGCCGCCTGGTCTCGCCGCCGAGGATGGTGACGAGTTCCTCGTTGACGATCTTGATGACCTGCTGCGCCGGGTTCAGCGCGCCGTGCACCTCGGCACCCTTGGCGCGTTCCTTGATCCGGGCGATGAAGTCCTTGACCACGGAGAGCGCGACGTCCGCTTCGAGCAACGCGATGCGGATCTCGCGCGCGGTGGCGTCGATGTCGGCGTCGGAGAGCCTGCCCTTGCGCGACAGGGTCTGCAGGGCGGACGTGAGCCGATCGGAGAGGGTGTCGAACACGGGTGTGCACGCTCCAGCTGGGTCGTTGTGGCGAGCCGGTACGGACCGGCGGCTTTCCAGGGTAGTCGGTGTTCGAAGTCGGCGTTTGACGCGGTTGCGGGCGACCGCCCCCGGCTCAGGCTTTGCGGAGATCGGCTTCGATCAGGGCGCGGACCACGGCGGCGCGGGCGGGGGCGGAGTCACGGACGGTGCGGCTCATCTCCACGTGCAGGAAGGCCGTGCCTTCTTCGGCCGCCGCCCTGCCCTGAACGTTCTTCATACCTTCCAGGGCGCCGCACGACGACGTCCACGCCCGGCAGACGGCGAACTCGCCGCCGGCGAGCCGGTCGGCGGCACGCCGCACGGGATCCCCGGCCACCGAAGCGCCGGCGGACAGCACGATGTCGTCGTCGGGCATGTTCTGGTCGTCGAAGCCGTGCAGCTGCACTTGCGTCATCCCCCGCCCCGCGAGGAGCGAGGCGACGACGTGGAAGACCGAGTCCACCTCGTGCGCGACGTCGGCGCGACCGTCGTCCGCCTTCCGGTGCGCACCCGCGATCAACAGGACCGCGCCCGGGACCTGCCGGAAGTAGTCGAGTCCGAACAATTCCGTCCGCAGATCCGACGCCGGGTGCGGAACCTCGATGACCAGTGACGGCGGGGCGGATCGGTCGATCAGGTACATCCCCCAGGCCCGCTCGGTGCCGGACTCGTTCGTGGCGATCGTGTACGGCCGCCCGGTGTCCGCGTCCACCCCGTCTTTCACCGAGAAACCGAGCTTTTCCAGATCGGCCGGCGCCGTGCGGCCGGCGTCCACGAGCGCCGCGAAGCCGTCGGCGGCCTTGCGACGTTCGTCGGCTTTCGGCGAGCGGTAGTCCTGCTCGGCCGACAACGCCGCGGTGAACTCGGCGACAACGGAGCCCAGGCTCCCGTCCGGTGCCGGGGCGGGCGCGGATGCCTCGTCGTCCCCCAGGACCAGCACGATGGTCAGCACCAGGGCCAGCGCGACGACCACACTGGTCACGCTGAGCAGCATCCGCTTTCGGCTGATCACCACCCGAACCCTACCGACTCACCCGAATGGGTAGCCTCGGCCGCGTTTTGGATCCTTTGAGGTGACTTGTAACGTCACTGTGCACAATTTTGATATCTGCGTGTAACCCGATCGGGTGCGGGTATCGCTAGTGGCCGATCCAGGCCGCGATCTCCCCCGATCGTAGAATCGAAAGGCCTGGGGGCCAGGTGGACAGGCAGAAGGACCGGCTCGATCCGGTGGCGCGTCTTCGCGACCAGATCCCCGAGGCGGGATTCCCGCGTGGCGTAGGGGTGGCGTCCGCGACCGGCTTCGTCCTGCTGCTGATGATCGCCGCCTTCACCGCCCTCTACCTGTCCACGACAGGGCCGCTCTCGGCGATCGACGGGAACGTCGGAGACGTCGTCTCCGACGAGGTCACCGAGGGCCAGCGGCGCGCGACCGCCGCACTCGCGCAGGCACTGGCCACCTCGGCCACCACCGCGGCCGGCGACCTCCAGGTCAGCACCGGTTCAGGACTGTTCGACAACGCCGACGACGCCGCCCTCCTCGACCGGCTCGGCGAGACCTACCCGGATTGGCGCGGCGTCGTCGTCTTCGATCCCGCCGCCCGGAAGGTCCTGGCCACACACGGCGAGCCGGTGGCCGTCGAGAACCTCCGTGAGGTCGCCGTCGCCAACCTCACGGTCCGCCCGATCGCCCGTCCCGGCGACACCCCGCTCGTCCTCACCGCGCTCCCGCTCACCGGCGCCCGCGCCGGCAAGCTCCTCGTCGTCTCGACCGCGCTGCGCGGGGTCGCGCCGGAACTCGACAAGCACGCCGAGCAGCAGATCCGGCTGGTGACCCCGGACGGCACGCTGCTCTACTCCCGCGGCAC